>JAJZSY010000037.1 GCA_021849425.1 Pseudomonadota bacterium | reverse complement strand
AATAAAGATATTAGTTGTGTTTTTTTTACATAATAACTTATCAATTGTTTTTAATATTGGGGTATATCGTTAAAATAATTTTTTAAAATAAATTAAAACATTATATACCGATTGTATTAATTGACGGAACGTTATTATCCCCTGTATAACCAACGTAACGAGTTCAGGGCTCCGGCGTCGCCGTGGCGCTGCAATTTTCAGATTTATTTCAATGGCCTGTAGATGGACTGCATATTTTGGAGAGGTAATTAGGCGAGCCTGCTTACAGGAGAAAAAGTCTCTTCCCCATGAAAAATCTCATTCAAACGGCATCAACTGCCACGAATATTGAATCGGTAGAGGATTGTTTTGTTGAGTTCGGTTTATGTTGTGCCGCCGGAAATGCCGGTGTGGGAAGCGCCGCAAGGTATTCTTTATGATTTTCTTGATGGGGCGCGTGTATATCTGCCTGAGCGTGAAGGCGGCGTATGGTTTGTCACTCTGAAGGACGTTGATTCCGGACTTATTGTTTATCAGAATGAGATCAAGACTGGCGTTCTAAAGTCAAAAAAGAGGTATTTTGTTCGTTTTGAAATCAAGATCGAGCGGCGTAGCGATTCGGGCGATATCGAGCTTGTCTTCGAACATGTGCTTGATCTTCGGGACCGCGACGTTGTCGTGCAGATCCCGGTTGGAACCATTGGGGATGTTTTTGCCTGGTTCCCCTATGTTTCGCGTTTTGCCGAGACGAGCAAGGCAAAAGTCACGTGTGTTCTGTCGCCAGTTCTCATTCCCCTGTTCGAGGCAACCTATCCGGAGCTTCGTCTGATGACCACCGCGCAGCTCGAAGCCGAAAACGTCATGAGCCGGGCCTATGCGAATTACCATATGGGGCTGTTTTTCACCGACGCCGAAAACACCATGCAACCGACCGATTTCCGCCATGTCGGCCTGCACAAGACGGCAGCTTACATCCTGGGCGTCGATCCGGTGGAAATCCGGCCGCGGATTGCGCTTGAGGATGATACGAGACCGATCGAGGAGCCCTATGTCTGCATCGCGGTGCAGAGTTCGGCTCAGTGCAAATACTGGAACAATCCCACGGGGTGGCTGGAGGTCGTCCGCCATATCAAGGCGCGCGGTTACCGGGTCATCTGTATCGACCAGAAGCCAGTGAACGGGGTCGGGTATGTGTGGAACCGGATACCGCACGGCGCCGAAGACGAGACGGGTGACCGCCCGCTGGCCGAGCGCGCCCGCTGGCTGAAGCATGCCGCATTTTTCGTCGGGCTGAGTTCCGGCCTGTCCTGGCTTGCCTGGGCCATGGAGACTCCCGTGGTGATGATTTCGGGGTTCACGCACCCCACCAACGAGTTCGAAACACCATACCGCGTCATCAACTGGCATGCCTGCAATTCATGCTGGAACGATCCGCGGGAAATGTTCGATCATAACGATTTTTTCTGGTGTCCACGGCATGCAAACACATCACGGCAGTTTGAATGCACGCGTCTGATCACCGCGGATCAGGTGGTCAAAATTATCGAGCCGCTTCTGAATATTGAATAACCACTGTTTTCTGAAAAGGAATTGAACATGACGACAAATTTGAGTGGGACCTGGTCCGCGGTAAATTCCAACGGTACGCTTCAGTTTCTCAGCAATGGCGCAACCGTTACCGGTGCCGTCGTTCTTGACGGGAATATGACGCTCGTCGTTGAAGAGGGCGCGGTTGTCAGCGGGCTGACCAATTCAGGCACGGGCGCACAAATTCAAATTTCGAGTGGCGGCGTGGTGGAAAGCTCCGTTCTCAACGGGGCCAACCTGCAGGTATACGCGGGCGGTGCCAGCCTCGACAACACCGTGACCGGCACTAACGGGCAGGTCAACGTTTCCTCCGGTGGCATTGTATCAGGCACATTCGTCAGTGCCGGCGCAATGGCGAATTACCAGACCGGTGCAATTATCGATCAGCCCTACATGCCGGTGCCAACAGTGTTGACCGGATATTTTGCGTGGTCGGCGGTGAATTCCGGTGGCGCGACCGTCTATACCAGCGGCAGCACGACGGTCAGCGGTCCTGTGGTATTGGGCAACGCAACGCTGGATATTCAGAATGGCGCGATTGTCTCCGGGCTGACGGTTTCGAGCGGCGCCAATGCGGCGATCAATGTGTCCTCCGGGGGCGAACTGCTTAGCTCGGTCCTCACGAGCGCCACTAACGCGACCGTCTCGCAGGGTGGCACGGTTCTTGACTCGGTCATTTCCAGCGGCGCCACGGTCAACGTCCAGCCCGGCGCCACAGCGACCAGCAACACCGCGGTCAGCGGCGGCGTTCTGTCCGCCAACACTGGCGCGACCTTGTCGAACAATATCGCGGGGGTCGGTGGATTTGTCAGTTCCGGAAACGCGGTCTCGGGCGGCTTCGACTATCGTTCAGGTACCGTTACCAACGTGCCGATCCTTTCCGGCGGCACCTGGTCGGCGGTGAGCACCGGCTCCGGAACAGTCTATCAGAGCGGAAGCACCACCTATTCGGGGCAGGTTGCTCTCGAACCAGGCGCCACTTTGAATATCTTGAGCGGCGCTGTTGTTTCCGGCCTGCTGACCCCGGCGCCTTACAACGGCAACAATACCGTGAATGTCAGCGCCGGCGGCGAGCTGCTCAGCTCGGTGCTGATCAATGGTTTTCTCAACGTTTCTTCGGGCGGCGTTACCAGCGGCAACGTGCTGAACTCAAACGCCGAAACGATTTCGTCCGGCGGTTCGTCGATCAACGACATCTACGCGAATATCTCGGGGAGCGGCGTCAACGACGCCAATGGTCCGACGGTTCAGAGCGGGGCCACCATTTCCGGCGCCACGGTTGCGAGCGGTGGATATCTGGTTATCAGTTCCGGTGCGAACGCTTCGAACAATACGGCAACGGTGGGCGGCTTCATCAGTTCGATCACCAACTCGGGGACCAATGTCGTCGGGGGGTTCGTCGATATCAATGGTGGCCAAGTCACCAATGTGCCGGTTCTATCGGGCACCTGGTCGGCGGTGAGCACCGGTTCCGGAACGGTTTATGAGAGCGGAAGCACCACCTACACGGGCAGGGTCGCGCTTGATGCGGGTGCGACGCTGAATATCTCGAGCGGCGCTGTTGTCTCCGGCCTGCTGACCCCGGCGCCTTACACCGGCAATAATACCGTGAATGTCAGCGCCGGCGGAACGCTGCTCAGCTCGGTGCTGATCAACGGCATCCTGAATGTTTCCTCTGGCGGCGTTACCAGCGGCAACGTGCTCAACTCCAATCTGGAAACGATTGCGTCCGGCGGTTCGTCGATCAACGACACCTATATCAACGTCGCCAGCAGCGGTTTCACCAACAGCGATGGCCCGACGGTTCAGAGCGGGGCCACCATTTCCGGCGCCACGGTTACGAGCGGTGGATATCTGGTTATCAGTTCCGGTGCGACGGCCTCGAACAATACCGCGACGGCGGGTGGTCTGATCAGTTCGGTCACCAATGCGGGGACCAATGTCGTCGGTGGATTTCTCGACAAATCGGGCAATGCGCAGAACAATGTGCCGATCCTCTCCGGCGGCACCTGGTCGGCGGTAAGCACCGGAACAGGTACGGTCTATCAGAGCGGCGCCACCACATATAATGGTCCGATCGCGCTTGGCGCGAACACGACGCTGATTGTGGAGTCTGGTGCTGTTGTTTCCGGCCTGAACACGCCGGCTCAAAACGGCGGCAACACGGTCAGCGTGAATAGCGGCGGCGAACTGCTGAACTCGATCCTCACTCACGGTACTCTCTATGTAAACTCGGGTGGCGTGACCAGCGGCAACCTGCTGAATTCGGACCCGGTGACGATTTCCTCGGGCGGCGAGTCGATCGGGGACACGTTCTTCAACAGCGGTTATGCCACGCAAACGGTTACTGTCTCGAGCGGCGGCCAGATCTATAATCCGACCATCGTTCCCGGCGGCGCCGGCCTGACCCTGGACCAAGGCGCCAGCTCCAGCCCGAACAACCCGTGTTTTGCCGAAGGGACGCTTATCGCGACGGCGCGCGGCCCGGTGCCGGTGGAAAATCTTTCAGCCGGAGAAACCGTCATTCTGCATGATGGCGGCACGGCGCCGGTCGTCTGGCTTGGGCGCCGTACCATCGATCTGACGCGCCATCCGCGGCCGGAAACGGTGCAGCCGATCGTCATTTCCGCGCACGCCATCGCGGAGGGTGTGCCCGCGCGGGATCTGGTTGTGTCTCCGGATCACGCTTTCTATCTCGATGGCTTGCTGATCCCGGCCAAGATCCTGGTCAACGGCGTAACAATCCGGCAAATTGAGATGCGCGAGGTGACCTACTTCCATGTTGAACTGCCGTTCCACGCGGTGCTGCTCGCCGAGGGGATGGCGGCGGAAAGCTACCTCGAAACCGGAAACCGCGCCGCATTCGAGAATGGCGGCCAGGCGCTCATCCTGCATCCGGATTTCGCGCAGACCTTGCGCGAGACACGCAGCTGCGCGCCGTTTGCCGACCATGGCGCGGTCGTCGAGCGGGTCCGGGCGCGGATTCTCGACCGGGCCGGGATCGAGATGACGTCCGAGGCCGACATCGCAACAATCTATCGTGCTGACGGCAGCGTGGTGATCGCATCCCGTGTTGCTGTCCCTGGAGAACTGACCGCCGATCCGCGCGATCGCCGCGAGCTGGGTGTCAAGATCGGCGCGCTGAAGGCCGGGGATGAACTGATCGCGCTCGATCATCCCCGCCTTGCGGAAGGCTGGCATGATGTGGAGGCCAACGGTCGGTGGACCAATGGCGCCGCAGTGATCCCGGCTGATCTGGTGCGGGGCAGGGACGTAGAGATTACCGTTGCGAGCACGCTGTCATATCCTGTCATTACCGGCAGCCGTATGGCGGCTCGCGGCTGACGCTCGAACTTTTGGACCGCGCCCAGGCCACTCGATAGGGCGCGGTTCGTGACTGCAGAGGCCCGACCAGGCGAGACGCTTGGTCGGGCCTTTTTGTCACGAGCCCGTTCGGATGTTGCGCCACAGGCCCGAGCAGGTCGGGCATGCCGCAGCGCCAGGTTTCCGGCCGGCCGGCCACAGCGCGACGCGGACCGCACTCTCGGCGAAAACCCGCCGGTCGAGCGCGTGATGGGCAAGCGTGATCAACTCGACGGCGCTGGTGAAGATGGCGCCGTGGCTGCCGATGAATTTCTGAAATCGAAATTCGTTTCGATTCTGCGAGCGGGCAGGGCAGTCATGGGACGAATATTTTTCGTTTTTATTTAAAAAATACAGATCAAAATTATATGATGCCAGAGAGATCGGGCAGATCGATAGCAGGAATTGTAATAAGATTTCCGGCCTTTTTCCGCAGCGACCGATCATTCATGGTGTTTTACTTCGTCCGCAAAAGGTTGCAATGCGGGCGCGGTTGCGACAGGCTTGGGCAGTCGTATGACGCAAGGAGATCGCGATGGAACATAAAACGGGGATCGGGCTGGCATCGGCAATCGCACTGGTGGCCGCCACCGTTGTCAGCCATGCCGCCTCTGGGCCGATCAAGATTGGCGTGCAGGCGCCCATCACCGGCGCCTATGCCGATGAGGGGCAGGGCATCGAAAAGGCCGTGAAGCTGCTGGCCGAGCAGCAGAACGCCAAGGGCGGCCTGCTCGGCCGCAAGATCGAGGTCAAGGCCTGCGACGATGAAGGCAAGGCCTCCCAAGCCGCCATCTGCGCGCGCCAGCTGGTCAATGATGGCGTGATTGCCGTGGTCGGCTCCTACACCAGCGGCGCCGCCCTCGCGGCCGAGCCGATCTATGCGCGCTCGAACGTTATCCAGACCTCGGACGGCACCAGCAACAAGCTGCTCGCGCGCGGCTACAAGACCTGGTTCGGCAACGCGGCGCCCAACAGCGCCGAGGCGAAATTCACCGCGCACTACATGGTCGATGCCCGCCACTTCAAGCGCATCGCGGTGCTGACCGACCATTCGAGCTTCGCCACCGGCCTCGCCGATGCGGTGATCCAGAACATCAAGGCCGACCATGGCAAGGTGATCGACAAGTCCTTCATCTCCGCCGGCTCGCAGAATTTTACCCCGGTGCTGACCAAGCTGAAGGCGCTGAAGCCGGACGCGATCTATTTCTCCGGCTATTACTCGGATGGCGGGCTGATCAAGGCGCAGATGGCCCAGCTCGGCATCAACGCGGCCTTTGTCGGCGGTGACGCCAACCAGAACGTCGCCTTCGGCAAGATCGCCGGATCAGCGGCAAAGGGCGCCATCATCGTCAACGTCCCCGGCCCGGAACAGCTTCCCTATCCCGCCGCCAAGGCCTTCGTCGCCGCCTACAAGGCGAAATATCACCAGAGCCCGCCTTCGGTGTTCACCCTCACCAATGCCGATGGCATGCGCGCGGTGATGCAGGCGATCGAGCAGACCAAGAGCGTCAAGCCGGCGAAGCTCGAACATTACCTGCACAACATGAAGAGCTTCGATGGCCTGACCGGCCAGTTCCGCTGGAACGCCAAGGGCAAGCGCGTCGGCAGCCCGTTCACCGCCTTCGAGGTGAATGCCGACGGGAGCTACACGATCGTCTACCCGGCCCCCAAGGCCGGCTGACGACCCGATCGCGCGCGGAGGAGGCATCGCCATGGGAACGTTCATCCAGCAGGTCTTCAACGGCCTGACGGTCGGAGGCATCTACGCGCTCATCGCGCTGGGCTACACGATGGTCTATGGCGTGATGCGCCTGATCAACTTCGCCCATGGCGATCTCTGCATCCTCGGCGCCTTCATCGGCCTGACCTTCCTTACCTCGCTCGGCGGTGCCGGCCATCCCGGCGCCGCCCTGCTGGTGTTCGCCTTCGTCGCGGCGGTCGTGGTGGTGGCGGTCGCCGGCGTCGTGCTCGAACTCGCCGCCTATCGGCCGCTGCGCAAGGCGGACCGCCTCGCCGCCGTGGTTTCGGCGCTTGGCGCATCGCTGCTGATCGAGAACGGAATCATGCTGATCTGGAGTCCCCAGGTCAGCGTATTTCCCTCCGGCCTGCTGCCGGCGATCACGTTTCACATCGCGGGCGCCTCGATCAGCTTCGTGCAGGTGATGATCATTGTTGTCTCCTTCGTTCTGATGGCGGCGCTTTATCTGTTCGTGAACCACACCCGCTTCGGCACCGCGATCCGCGCCGCGGCGATCGACCAGGACGCCGCCCGACTGATGGGCATCAACGTCAACCGCGTGATCGCCAGCGTCTTCATCATCGGCCCGGCGCTCGGCGCGGTGGGCGGGCTGTTCGTCGGCGTCTATTATCGCGAAGTCTATTTCACCATGGGCTGGACCTACGGGCTTTACGCCTTTATCGCCGCCATACTCGGCGGCATCGGCAACATCCCGGGGGCGATGCTCGGCGGCATTCTGCTCGGCCTCTTCAACGCCTTCGCCGCCGGCTACCTCTCCAGCTCCTGGCAGGATGCGATCACCTTCGCGCTGCTGATCGGAATCCTGCTGGTGCGGCCTTCGGGAATTCTGGGCGAACGCGTCGCGGAGAAGGTGTGATGAGCGCAACCGCAACCCGCAATGTCGGCATCGCCGTCTGGATCCTCGGCCTGTTCCTGCCGCTCGCGCTGAACAGCGCCTGGGTCTCCGTCGCCGCGATCTTCGCGATCTATGGCATCGTCGCCCTGTCCGAAGACATCATCCTCGGCCGCGCCGGCATGTTCGACATGGGGCACGCCGTCTATTTCGGCATCGGCGCCTATGTCACGGCGATCCTGAACGTCACCTTCAACTGGCCGATCTTCCTGACCATCCCCTTCGCCATCCTGCTCGCGGCTGCGTTCGGCGCCCTGCTTGCCGCCCCGCTGATCCGCCTGCGCGGTGACTACCTGCTGGTCGCCAGCATCGGTTTCAACGCAATCTTCGTGCTGGCGATGCAGAACGACCTGTTCGGCCTCACCGGCGGGTCGGACGGCATCACCGGCATCGGCGTGCCCTCGCTGTTTGGTCTGCAGATCGAGAGCCAGAGCGCGATGTACTGGCTCGACTGGGTGGTGCTCGGCATCGTGCTCGTGCTGATGCGCAATCTCGACGGCTCGGAATTCGGTCGCGCGCTGCGCTATCTCAAGCAGGACGAACTCGCCGCGACGACGATCGGTGTCAATCCGCGCAAGGTGAAGACGCTCGCCTTCGCCATCGGCGCCGGGCTCGCCGGCCTCGCCGGCACGCTGTTTGCGGTGCAGCTCTCCACGGTCAGCCCGTCCTCCTTCAAGTTCACCGAATCGGTGACGCTGTTCGCCATCGTCATCGTCGGCGGCCAGGGCTCGATTCCCGGCGTGCTGCTCGGCACCGCGCTGATGTTCGTGCTGCCCCAGGTCTTCCGCGACTTCGCGCAATACCGCTACCTGGTCTTCGGCTTCGCGATGATCCTGGTGATGGTGCTGCGCCCGCAGGGCCTGTGGCCGCGGCGGGGGGCGCGGGCATGAGCGCGCTGCTGGAACTCCAGGGGGTCGGCATCCGCTTCGGCGGGCTGCGCGCGGTCGACAAGCTCTCCTTCACCGTCGACAAGGGGCAGATCGTCGCCCTGATCGGGCCGAACGGCGCCGGCAAGACGACCGTGTTCAACATGATCACCGGTGTCTACCGGCCGACCGAGGGCAGCATCAGCTTCGAGGGGCAGGACATCACCGCCCGCCGCCCGCATCTCGTCGCCGCCGCCGGCATCATGCGGACCTTCCAGACCATCAGGCTGTTTCCCGAAATGTCGGTGCTGGAAAACGTTCGCGCCGGCTGCCACCTGCGGGTGCGCCAGCAATGGTGGCAGGGGCTGCTCAGCCTGCCGTCGCAGCGGCGCGAGGAGGTGGCGCTTGCCGACCGCGCGCACGAGATCCTGCGCCGGCTCGATCTCGACCAGTTCGCGCATGACCGCGCGATCTCGCTGCCCTATGGCGTGCAGCGCCGCGTCGAGCTGGCCCGCACGCTGGCGGCCGATCCCAAGATGATCATTCTCGACGAGCCGGCCGCCGGCCTGAACGACAATGAGTCGGCCGCGCTCAGCGAGACGATCTTCGGCATCCGCGACAGCGGCATCACCGTGCTGCTGGTCGAGCACGACATGAACGTGGTGATGAGCGTCGCCGACAAGATCGTGGTGATCAATTTCGGCCAGAAGATCGCCGAGGGCGGGCCGGACGACATCCGCAACGACGCGCAGGTGATCGAGGCCTATCTCGGGCGCGATGACGACGAGGAGGAGGGCGTATCGTGAGCCTGCTCGAAATCGCCGATCTCAAGGTCAATTACGGTCAGATCGAGGCGCTGAAGGGCGTCTCGCTGCGGGTGGAATCGCGCGAGATCGTGGCCATTCTCGGTGCCAATGGCGCCGGCAAGACCACGCTGATGCGCACGATCTCGGGGCTGCTGTCGCCGCGCGGCGGGTCGGTCGTCTTCGATGGAACCGACATCACCCGCCTGGGGGCGGACCGGATCGTCCGCCTCGGCATCGCGCAGTCGCCCGAGGGGCGGCGGGTGTTCGGCACGCTGAGCGTGATGGAGAATCTCCGCCTCGGCGCCTTCACCCGCCCGGCGGGCGAGGTCGCCGGCTCGCTCGACTTCGTGCTGGAGATGTTCCCCCGCCTCGCCGAGCGCCGCAGCCAGCTCGCCGGCACGATGTCCGGCGGCGAGCAGCAGATGCTGGCGATCGGCCGGGCGCTGATGGCCAAGCCGCGCCTGCTGCTGCTCGACGAGCCGAGCCTCGGCCTCGCGCCGATCATCGTCCAGGGCATTTTCCGCACCCTGCGCGAGATCGCCGATAGCGGCGTCACCATCCTCATCGTCGAGCAGAACGCCCGCAGCGCGCTTAAACTCGCCGATCGCGGCTATGTTCTGGAGGTTGGCCGCGTCGTCATCGAGGACGATGCGAAGACGCTGCTCACCTCGCCTGAGGTGCAGGCCGCCTATCTGGGCGGCGAGCGTAAGAAAGCCTGACGACACGTCAGGATTTCGCGAGATCCTCGCGGATGCGGGCGAGTTCCTTCTTCCGCTTGCCGCTGACTTTGGGATAGTTCATGTCGAGCTCCTGCATGGTCTCCAGCAGGATGTTCGAGATGATCAGGCGGGCGTTGCGCTTGTCGTCCGCCGGCACCGCGTACCAGGGAGAATCGACCGTGCTGGTCGCGTTCAGGCAGTCCTGATACGCGGCCATGTAGTCGTTCCAGAATTTCCGTTCCTCGACATCGGCGGTGCTGAATTTCCAGTTCTTCGAGGGATCGTCGATCCGGTCGATCAGCCGGCGCAGTTGCTCCTCCTTCGAGATGTGCAGGAAGATCTTGACAATTTTCGTGCCGTTTCCGGAGAGGTGGCGTTCGAGATCGTTGATCGAGCGGTAGCGGTGATCCCAGATCGAGCTAACCTCCTTCGGCGGCTCGGGCACGCCTTCGTTGGCGAGGATTTCGGGGTGTACGCGCGCGATCAGCACCTCCTCGTAATAGGAGCGGTTGAAGATGCCAATCCGCCCGCGTTCGGGCAGGTTGCGCGTCGTGCGCCAGAGGAAGTCGTGCTGGAGTTCCACGGCACTCGGATGCTTGAAGCTGAAGACCTGGCAGCCCTGCGGGTTCACGCCGGACATCACGTGCTTGATTGCGCCATCCTTGCCGGCCGCGTCCATCGCCTGGAAAATGATCAGCACGGCGTGGCGGTTCGAGGCGTAAAGCAATTGCTGCATTTCGCTGAGCCGCTTGACGTGATCGTCCAGCTCGTTGCGATACGCGCCTTTCGAATCGAACAGCGGATCGATGGCGGTCGGCCAGGACGACAGGTCGATTGGCACGCTGGGCTGGATGCGGAACTGCCTTGAATTTATGGCCATGGCAACACTCCGGACTGAAATCTGGTGCCGCTCACACTGAGCCGCTGCCGGAGGCGTGTCAAAGACAGGTCGCGTTGGTCCCGATCAGGAAAAGAACGGAAGGATGATCAGCGCCAGACCTGTGGCCAGCAGAAAACGTGGTGGCAGGCCAAACAGGTAGTGACGTCGTAAAAAAATCTTGCGGCGTGGCGGGAATGTTGTGTTCATGTGATCTCGACGGGATTTAAATATAGAAAAGTTAAAAAGTTCTCAATTAGTGAACGATTGTTGATAGTATTATTAACGATAATTAGAGCGCTTTAAGGATTCACGCAAACGGAAAATACGGTGGTTCATGGTGTTGCCGGCGGACTGATCGGGATGGCGGGGGGTGCTGCAATAGAGCAGTCATGCCGCGGCAATTTTGTGATATGCAACTTCAGCGCGAAAATCTGATTGCGCGCCTGGCGCGCCGATCCGTGCAAGGTTTCGTGCCTCGTTGCTCTATGGTATTGATAAAAAGCATCTTTATCCGACCAGATGACTCCATCTGATCGGATGATGCTATGGTTTCACGCTCCGGCGCCGGCTCTGCACGGCGACTGTGCCCGGATTAAGGATGGGGGATAGATGATCGCGGGACCTGAGCCATTTCGCCTGAACGTTCC
The DNA here is from genome assembly GCA_021849425.1 of Pseudomonadota bacterium. Taxonomy (GTDB): domain Bacteria; phylum Pseudomonadota; class Alphaproteobacteria; order Acetobacterales; family Acetobacteraceae; genus Acidiphilium. Next base: position 9,830 of record JAJZSY010000037.1, on the reverse strand, counting down.
CGAGACCGCGCTCGGCGCGTTGCGCCAGCGGCTCCAGCTCACCCGGTTGCCCGACGAAGCGCCCGGAGCGCCCTGGGCATACGGCGCCGATGTCGGCTATCTGCGCGAACTCGCGACCTATTGGGAAACCCGGTTCGACTGGCGCGCACAGGAAGCCGCGCTCAACGGCTTCGCGCAGTTCCGCGTCGAGATTGCCGGCGCGCCGCTGCATTTTCTGCATGTGGAAGGCCGCGGCCCTTCGCCAATGCCGCTCCTGCTGATGCATGGCTGGCCCGGATCTGTCTTCGAGTTTCTCGACATCATTCCCCGCCTTACCGATCCCGCCCGGTTCGGCGGCGACCCCGCCGATGCCTGCACGGTGGTGGCGCCGTCGCTGCCTGGCTTCACCCTCTCGTTCCGGCCGGGCCAGCAGCGCCACGGCGTTCCCGGAATGGCCGACATCCTCGCGCATCTGATGACTGATGTGCTCGGCTACGAGCGGTTCGGCGCGCAGGGCGGCGATTGGGGTTCGGGAGTCGCCAGCCGGCTTGCCGTCGTGTATCCGGAACGCCTGCTGGGAATACACCTGAACTATCTCATGGCCACCCGCAACGCGATTTCCGCATCGCCCGACAATACCGACGAGGAAAACCGCTATCTCGACAGCCTCGACGACTGGACGCGGGAGGAGACCGCCTACACCAGCATTCAGGGCACCAAGCCGCAAACTCTGGCTTTCGCGCTGGTCGATTCGCCGGCCGGACTTGCCGCGTGGATGGTGGAAAAATTCCGCACCTGGTCGGACTGCGGCGGCGTCATCGAGCGCGCGATCGATCGCGACCGCATGCTCGCGAACATCTCGCTCTACTGGTTCACCGGCGCCATCGGGTCATCCTTCTGGCCTTATTATGCCCGCGCCCATGGCAGCGTCATCCAGCCGCCCGGCACCACGATCGACGTGCCGATGGGCTACGCCGAATTTCCGCATGAAATCCTGCGCCCGCCGCGTTCGGTGGCCGCTCGCGTCTTCACCGATATCAGGCGCTGGACCGTGATGAAGCGGGGAGGGCACTTCGCCGCGATGGAGCAGCCGGACCTGTTGGCGGAGGATATTCTGGCGTTCTTCAATCCCCTGCGCGCGAGCGGGCCGTCCTGAACGCCGCCGGCTGCGGGCTCAGCCGCCCGGCATCGGTTCCAGCCGATCGCGCAGCCGCGCCAGCGTGGCGGGCAGGTCGATCCGCATGGAGCTGAGAATTTCCAGCCTTTCGTCGGTCTTGGGGTCAAGCGGCGCGATCCGCGCCGCGTGCCGGGCAAGCCGCCGGTCCCGCCGGCGCAGCAGCGCCGCGATCTGCGGGCGATAAAGCCTGAACAGCGCGCCGAGCGCCTTGTTGATGCCGGCATCCCCCGGTGCATCCCGCCAGGCCATGCGGTGCAATTGCGTGATCAGGCGCTCCGCCTTCACATAATCGTCATTCGTGACCCAGAGATTGGTGGTGAACATCCTGCAGGGGCGGCCATGATCATCGAGGCCGATGGCAAGCACATGCGTCATCCCCGCCTTGCTCTTCCGGCGCAGGAAGCAGTGGATATGCCCGCTTTCGATCCGCCCGCGATGGGCATGGAAGTAATACTGCGCCCCGGTCACCGGATCGCGAACGTCATCGGGAGGATAATGCTCGAATTCGACGAACGGCGCGGTCCCCAGCAGGGCGGTCACCAGGTTTCGGCCCGAAGATTCGATCTCGCCCAACGCGGCGACGAGTTCCACGGCCGCCGCGGCCTTGTCCTTGAATGTCACGGGGTCCTCAGCTCGCCGCTGTCGCCGGTTGCATATCTCCTCCCGTGCCGTCTGCCGGCGGCCGGAGCATCGTACCGGCCGCCATGCATCCGCTCTCAGGGGAAGGTGGTTGTCACTTGCTGCCGCAACACCCTTTTTTCATGGCGTGCGCCGGCTTCTGCTGCCCGCCCTTCTGGCTGGTCTTCTTGCCCCCGCAATTCGACATCTTCCCCGAGCAGGCCGCGAAAGCCGGGGTCGGAACGGTGGCGGCGACGAGCCCGCCAAGGCTGATTGCGGTGCCGAGCGTGAGCATGGAGGCTTTGAGTTTCATTCTGACTGCTTCCGTAATGGGGCCGCGCATGCGCCAATCGCATTCGCCTCTCCCAGATATGTTCGAATTCCCCAAAGGTTACACCCGGCGGCGGCAAAACCTTTCCTCGCTCGCCTGATCGTGTCCGGAGCCACGGGCAGAATTGCGATCGTGCGATGCCCGGCCCGAATTCGATATCCGGCTCCATTCACATCAGGGACGCCCGGTCAGGCGCTGGCGCGACGACGCAGTGTCGCGGTCGCGCGTCTTCAGGGGAGCGAACGCGCCGAACCCCGTCTTAAGGTCCAGATCGAGATAGATTCCCTCCATCCCGCCGCCGCGCTGATAGGCCTCATGCCATATCCCGGTCCCGCCGGTATCGGCGCTGAACGCGCGCCACCAAAGCCTGTGCGGCTCGCTGCGGGTGAAGCGTTCGAGCGACTCCAGATCGCGCCAGTATTGCCGTATGCCGACATGGTTGATGCGCCACAGGAATGTCTCGTGGTGCAGCAGCCCGTCCGGGCCCAGTCGCGCCATCGCCCCGATCGGCCGGCCGACGCCGAACAGCGTGCGCAGGCCGGCGAGTTTCCTGACTTTCATTCCCAGCAAGACAACGACCAGATCGGGATACGCCGACAGGTCCGCGATTTCAGCCTGGGTCATCATAATCCCGCTCCTGATAGGGTGATTGGCCGGTCGGGGTCATCTGCCCCGATTGGCGAGTCTTGTCGTCGCGCCCGGAGCGCAATTTCATGTTTACAATGTCAACATCTCATGCAAATGTTAACGATGTCAACTTCAAAATATCACCATGGCGACCTGCGTCAGAGCCTGATCGAGGCGGGCGCGATCCTGCTCCGCGACGAGGGGGTGGCCGGCCTTACCCTGCGTGCTGCGTCGCGCGCCGCGGGCGTTTCCCCTACCGCGTCCTATCGTCATTTCGCGGACAAGAACGCCCTGCTGGCCGCGATTGCCGATCACGGCTTTGGCCTGCTCGAAGCGGATCTCCGCGCCGCCGATACCGATCCCGATCACCGGGTTGCGCTCTGCCGGCAGGGAGTCGCCTATGTCGAATTCGCCGTGGCCCATCCGGATCTGTTCCGGCTGATGTTCAGCGGCGTCCATGCAAAGCGGAATATGAGCGCCGGGCCCCCGGCCCGGCACGGCGCGTTTGCGGTGCTGGCCGATCGCGTCGCGCAGCGCGTCGGGCCTGCGAATGCCGCCGCCGTCACGCTCGCCGCCTGGTCGATCGTTCATGGCCTTGCCGCGCTGATCGTCGAGCAACGTATCGCAGCACCCGACCCGGCCGCCCTTGCGGCGCGGATCATCTCGCTGCTGAACCTGGATGGGTAGGGGCGAGAGCGGCTGGCACCCGAAAGGCGCTAATCAATTCTAAACATGTGCATGGGATATAACTTTGAACGTCCCGGTATTGCGGCGGACGGAAGGAGACCACGAACCATGCCGCAGGTGATCTCTATGAGTAACGGCCTGTGTCCGCCGGGGTGCGCAGGCCGATGATGACGAATGGAAGATCGCATGCGCTCGCTGTCCATATCCCTCAAATTCAACCTCGTTCTTGCTCTGTTTGCCGTCTTCGCCCTCGCGGCCGGCATCTATTCCAGCCTTGCCATCGCCCGGATCGATCGCAACGCCGAAGCGATCACCAAAACCGTGGCCCGCGCCGAGGTGCTCGAAATTCTCGCCAACCGCGCCATCCAGACCTTCGTGGTCGATCTTGAGTGGCAGGCGCTGGCCACGACGCCGAATACCTACGACAAGGCAGGCGAGGGGGCCCGGCAGTCGGTGGCGTTCTTCAACACGATGCTTGACGGCGCCATCAAGGCCCTGCCGTCCGAGCGCGGAACGCTGGAAGCCTTCAAGCGGCGCGGCAATGCCCTGGCGCAGCAGAGCTGTGTCGCGGCGACGCCGCCGGTGAATGGCAGTACGGATGTATTGACCGATCTCCCGACCCGCGAGCGCCTGCTGACCAACTGCATCGCGTCGCTGCCGTCCCTCACGGCGGACATGATCGCCGAGCGCACCAGGATGGACAGGCTGACCAGCGCCCGCCTTGCGCAGATGTCGCAGGAAACCCGACATACGATCATCGTTACCTTCATCAGCCTGATTGTCGGCTTCATCATGGTAATGTCGATCGCCCAGATCATCATTCGCCGCGGCGTTACCGGGCCGCTGCGCGCCCTCGGCGGCACCATGATGCGGCTGATGCGCGGCGATCTCGATGTCGAGGTCGAGGTCGGCCGTCGCGACGAAATCGGCGACATGGCGCGCTCCGTCGCGGTCTTTCAGGAAAATGCCCGGAAGACCCTGAGCCTGGAACAGGAAGCGGCCGCCATGCGCGAGCGAGAAGAGGCGGAGCGTGCCCGAAGCGAGGCGGAAAAGGCCGAAGCCGCCGCGCAGCAGCTGTTCGTGGTCAAGGAACTCGCCCAGGGACTCGCCGGCCTGTCGAACGGCGATCTGACCACGCAGCTCACCAAGCCCTTCGCCGGCGTGCATGAGCAACTGCGGCAGGATTTCAACATGGCGGTCAATCGCCTGCGCGAGACGACCCGCGCGATCGCCGAGGCCGCGCAGAAAATCTCCATGGTCTCGACGGAGATTACCGAGGCCACTGACAATCTTTCCGGCCGCACCGAGCAGCAGGCCGCCAGCCTTGAGCAGAGCGCCGCCGCGATCAACGAACTCACTGCAACGCTCAACCGCACCGCCACCAGCAGCGCCGAGGCGCATCAGGTGACCCTCACCGCGCGGGAACGCGCCGAAACCTCGGGCACAGTGATGCGCGAGGCCGTCGCCGCAATGAGCGCGATCGAGGCGTCGACAAGGCAGATTTCCGATATTCTCGGCGTTATCGACGAGATCGCATTCCAGACCAACCTCCTGGCGCTGAATGCCGGGGTTGAGGCGGCGCGCGCGGGAGATGCCGGCAGGGGCTTCGCCGTGGTCGCGACCGAGGTCCGTGCCCTGGCCCAGCGCTCGGCTGATGCCGCGAAGGAAATCAAGGCGCTGATCGGCAAGTCGGATCATGAAGTGACGACCGGCGTGAAACTCGTCAGCAACACCGAGCAGGCGATGCTCGGGATTTTGGCCGAGGTTGGCACGATGAGCGGGCTGATCGCCGAAATCGCGGAAGCGGCGAAGGAACAGGCGGCCGGACTCGACCAAGTCAATACGGCGGTTGGCCACATGGACCAGATGACGCAGCAGAATGCGGCGATGGCGGAGCAGACAACCGCGGCGACGCGCGGACTGATGGGAGAAGCCCAGCATCTCGCCGAGCGGGTTGCGCAGTTCAAGCTCGGCGGGCCGGTTTCGGCGCCGGCATCGCCGCGCCCCCCGTCTTCCCGGCCAGTGACCACAACAAGGAAACGTCCCGCCGTGCCGGCCAGTGTTGTCGCCGCTTCCGAAAATACCGAGGAAGCCTGGGCTGAATTCTGACGGCTTCAGCAGGCTCGCGCAAACCCTCTGTTGGCCATGGTTTTGTCGCGGGTGATCGCGTGACGCTGAAACAGGAACGCTGACCGTCGATGAAAATGAAATCCCCTTTCCAACCAGTGAGTGTGGAAAGGGGACTGGGTGGATTTGCCGGTGTCGTCAGGCCGAATGGTCTGTCATTCGGCCGCTGACTGCGGTCGGCGTCTGACCGGTTTCAGGAATGCAAGGTCTTGAGATACGCGATGATGTCCAGCGCCTGTACTTTGGTCAGGCGGCCCTTCCACGCGGGCATGGGCTGATCGAGCCGATCGCCGTCCTCATCCCGCGCGTCGAGGATGGCGCGAACCAGCAGCTTCGTGCTGTGATGATAGGTGGTTTCAAGGCCAGGCGCCCGCAGATTTGCGGAAACGGCCTTGCCGAAATGTACGCCCCCGGCGCCGTTGGCACGATGGCAGCCGCTGCAATGAGCCATGTAAAGAGCCTTGCCGGTAGCGACCGTATTGGCATGCGCGAAACCGGTGCCAGCCAGCACGGTGGCAAAGATCGCGCCAGCGATAAAGCGTTTCATAGTTTCAGGCTCCTGTGATCGAAGGATGATGCCGGATTGGACGCGGCGGACAGCGCACGGCCGATCATCTGACACGAAGTTTTCATACCGCGACATCAGACGATCCTGTATCCGGAACGAAATGACCGGTGTCAATCAGGGTGCAGACCGTTGGCGAAACACCAATCCGAAAAAGCAGGCAGATTTTTTCTTTCTCGCAGATAAATTGCGGATGTTGCGGTTTGTTTCAATGTGATGAAATCATCATGATAATTTTTGCTCCAGAGTTTTGGCCCTGAGGTCCGGAAGACAAGTCGCGTCCAATGGTTTTGTAACAAAAATATAACAAAAAATTCTCCAATATAAAATCAAATTTTCGATCTTTTGTAGAGAATCAATTTCATATATCGCAGCGCTCCCTGATTTTCCGGAATAAAATGAACAGAATTCCCGGTTGGTCCGCTCCATATTGTTACCTGACCCAGATGAATGACTTCAAACCTTAACGTGACGGAACGTAACTGACCTTCTAAGTGCGGGCGTGTCGTTCACCGCTTGGTTGGAAACCGCGACATGATCAGTGTCGTGGTCCGCGTTTATCTCTGGGAGAGAGCCGGATAATGAAATTATCCCACATCGTTTCCGTTAGTTCGACATTGCGCGCCGGCTTGTTGGCGGGCGCCAGTGTTATCGCGCTCATGCCGCACGCTCACGCCCAGACCGTCAGTGCCGGGCAGGTTTCGGCAACGGCAACAACGAAATATTATACACATCTGGGCAAATCGAGCGTCAAGCTCACCAAGAAGAAGATCTTCAAATCCGCGCAGTCGCAGGCTGTTGTCAGCCGGCAGGACATCCAGGCGCTCGGCCCTTCGACCAGTGCGGCCGGTGCGCTTTCGGCGGCGCCCGGCGTGCAGATCCGTGGCTATGGCGGCAATTCCGACACCGCGCGCTATCAGATCCAGCTGCGCGGCTCGAAGGTCGGCTGGTCGTCGACGAATGGCGATGCCGAGCGCAACGGTCTCACGGTGCTGTTCGACGGCATTCCGATGAACAACACGATTTCGCATAACGGCCAGTGGGATTCGAACGAGATCCCCATCACCCAGCTCTTCAGCGGCATCAACGTCATTTACGGCCCGGGCAATCCGGATACGCGCTGGTTCGACTCGGTCGGCGGCACCATCAACTATGTTCCCGTCCAGCCGACGAAGCACGCGCATTATCAGGTCGGCGTCGCCTATGGCAGCCAGCAGACGGAAAACCTCCATTTCATCTTCGACACCGGCGAATATGACGGCTGGAGCGGTGTCATCGGCGGCGGCTATGCCGGTGCGAAGAGCTACTGGGGCGGAACCTCGGTCGGGCATTATAGCTGGCCGGCCCAGTCGCACGCGATCTATGCCAAGCTTGTCAAGGATTTTTCCAACGGCTCGCTCAGCTTCGCCGTCTATAACGACAACAACGTCGAATACGCGCCGCGCCCGAATTTCATTCCGCTGACGCCGATCCCCGGCGTCACGGTGACCGGCTATTCCGGCTCGCCGCTGTTCAGCCAGCAGACAACAGGGTTCTACGGCACCGGCACGCCGGATATCTGGTTCAAGCAGTTGCAGGTGCGCGACACCATCCTCTACAGCAAGATGTCGATCGCACTGTCGAAGGACATGACCTTCCACAACAATCTCTGGTATCGCTGGGGTCATCGCGTCCACTATCGTGTTACCAATTACGGCACGAATTCGCCGCTTTCAGGTACAGCTTATGTGCCAAATGCTAACACTGAATATTATTTCCCAACCACAAATCAGTATGGCGACAATCTCTATTTTGATTATCACCTGCCCTATAACGACATCAAGTTCGGCGGCTATGTGATCTACGAGCGGTATTTCTCGCCCTACGACGGATATAATTATCTTGGCAATGGATCGACGCAGCAGAACCCGGCGCAGATCCAGCGCTTCACGCTTTACACCACCTACGCCAATGCCTTCCTGCAAGACACGATCCACCCGTTCAAGGGGTTCTCGATCACGCCGGGCATCGCCGAGGTGTCCTACCACACCGATTTCCACAACGATCTTCCTCTCGGCGGCACGAATGCCATAGGCGCCGGGGATGCCTCGAGAACCTTCGTCCGCGCCGAGCCCTCGATCGGGCTACGCTACGAGCCGGTCCCCTGGGCCGCGTTATACGGCAGCATGGCGATCTCGTACCAGAACCCGACCGACAACGTGTTCGGTGCCAATCAGCAAAACCCGGTCAACCTGTCGATCGTGAAGCCGATCCAGGCGCGCGACTACGAAATCGGCCTCAAGCTGTTCAGCAATCACGTGCCCTATTTGCATCACGCGACGCTGAATCTGAACTACTTCAACGATACGCTGACCGACGAGGCGATCTCGATCTATCACGCGAACATCGTCAGCTCCTCACTGGCGGCGGCGAATGCGCGCCTGCAGGGCGTGCAGCTCGATGCCTCGGTCGAGCCGAACTTCCACTGGCGCGGCTTCGTCAATGCGAGCTTCGACAACAATAAATATCTGCAATACGAAACCGGCGGCATCGTCTATCACAACGAGCCGATCGCCTATAATCCGAGCATGCTGCTGAATTTCGGCCTGAACTACCGCACCTTCGTGGGCTCGACTCTGGTGACCCTCGGCTTCCTCGATCAATACACAGGCTCGCAGCACTACTTCAACAACAACACCAACAACGTTTCGTCGCGCAAGCTGTCGGGGTTCAATGTTGCCAACCTCTCCATCACGGCGAACATCCCGGTTCCGAAAAGTCTCTCCCGGGGCATCAAGGTGCTGGAGCTATCCTTCAACATCAACAATCTCTTCGACACCAAATACAACGACAACGGATACATTACACAAGGCGGCTATTTCGGCACGAATACGCTCGGCACGAACACCGCCAACGCGATCCTGGTCCAGCCGGGCGCGCCGCGGCAGTTCATCGCTGGTCTGACCGCGAAGTTCTGAGAGTACTGTCCGGTCCGGCCAGATCGCCCAATCTGGCCGGACGCCTTTGCTCGGTGTGTCCGTGCGGACAGACCGCCGGCGTGCTGCGCGTGGGACCATTTGCGGCGTGAACGGATCATGCTCGGGTTCCCGACGCGCACTTCAGCAACGGCGCGCATGGTCATCGAAACGCGATCCGAATTGGCTTCGGATCGCGTCATTGGTCAGGTCGCGCTGCGATCCTTCAGCAGGTCGCGAATTTCGCTGAGGAGGTGTTCGGTCGGTGTCGGCGCGGGCGGAGCGGCGGGGGCCGCTTCCGGTGCCTTGTGCAGCTTGGTGATCAGACGGACCATCCAGAAGATCGCGAAGCCGACGATGAGGAAATTGAACAGTGTGTTGATGAAGGCGCCGTAGTTCAGCGTGACCGCGCCGGCCTTCTTCGCCGCGGCGAGGGTGGGTTCGACCGCGCCCTTGAGCGTGACGAAATGGTTCGAGAAATCGACCCCGCCGGTCAGCAGGCCGATGACCGGGTTGATGATGTCGGCGACGAAACTCTTGACGATATTCGAGAAGGCGGCGCCGATGACCACGGCGACGGCCAGGTCGACCACGTTGCCGCGCATCAGGAAGGCCTTGAAGTCATCCACCCAGGCGGGGATAGCGTCGCGAACGATGTGGAAATTGCCTTTGGCGGCGTCTCCGGTTTGGGGAGCATGACGAGGTCAGGCGACGAGATCAAGAGGCATTGAGGCGGGTGGCTCTCCGAGGCTCTGCCACCCGTCG
>JAJZSY010000011.1 GCA_021849425.1 Pseudomonadota bacterium | reverse complement strand
CCGGCACCGGCAAGACGCATGTCGCTCTGGCTCTTGGTCTGGCGGCCTGCCAGCGCGGACTGTCCGTGGGGTTCATGACGGCGGCTGGCCTGGTGCACCAGCTGATGGAGGCACGGGACGAGCGCCGTTTGCTGAGACTGCAGGCGCAGCTTGCCAGTCTCAAACTCCTGATCATCGATGAACTGGGTTACGTGCCGTTGTCGCAGACCGGTGCAGAATTGCTGTTCGAGGTATTCAGCCAGCGGCACGAGCGCGGCTCAACCATCGTCACCTCGAACCTGCCCTTCGAGGATTGGACGAGCGTCTTTGGCGCCGAACGGCTGACCGGCGCGCTACTCGACCGTCTCACGCACCACGTCCAGATCCTGGAGATGAACGGCGAAAGCTACCGCCTGAAGCAATCCCGCGCCCGGCGCCGGAAGGGTATCGAAAAGGCCGGTGACGACCTGCCTCATGATCCAGAGACCGGCGAAATCAACGACAGCTGATACCCACCGCCAAGCAGGCTGCGGATATGAGAACGGCCCCTGCAGGGGCCGTTCTCATATCCGTCACGTCACAATCCAGTGGCTGGTTTTTACGCCGCCACGCCGGCCTGGTTTTGATCCGCCGTTGACACCTGTCCCTGCTCATCGAAGAACAGCACATAGCGATACTCGAAATCGTTAAGGCCCGAGGCTTCCAGAACGCTCCAGAACGTGCGGCTTAAGGTTTCATGTGAGCCGGCGATGAGGTCGTCCCAGATTTGTCCGGGAACATCCGCGATCCGCTGGTAAATTTCCGCCCGCAACCGCCGGTTCGCCACGCCCATCCCACCTTAAGTACTACTGCCATGTAATCCTTTGTCACGTTTGTCCGGCGCAATAAAGGGGCAAATTCGCTGCCCGGTGGCCAGAATCTGCCTTGTCGGAATCGACTCAGCGCACCCCGATAAAGAGGCGCAGCAGGGCGCGATAGAGTTCCTGAAATGGGCGTTTTGTGCCGGCCTCGCGCGACTTCCAGGATGCGAGTTCGGCCAGCGCATCCTCGGGTTCGATCGGTGACGTGGCGCCGATATAGACGGGGTAGAGGATCAGCGCGCCGGCCACGAGCTCGTCGAGGCTGAGCCGGCGCGTCCGGCGCGGGATCGGCAGCTTGTCTTCCGTCAGCCCCCAGCCGGCGTAGAAGGGCTGGCCATGACAAACCACCTTCAGGCCGCGCAACAGGGCTTCGAAGCCGGCGAGGGAGGTCATCACATGAACCTCATCCACCGATTCGAGCACGTTCTGCATCGGGCTGTCGGTCATCACCTCGTCGGCGATTTCCGCGGCGCGGGATTCCGCGATCCCCGCGCGCCGCAGCCGTGCCACCACGTCCGGGTGCGGCTTGTAGACCAGATAGGCGTCCGGTTTCGCGGCCCGCACGGCCTGCAAAAGCCCGATATTCGATCGCAGTCCCGGCGCGCCGAACGCCAGCGACGCATCGCTTTCCACCTGCCCGGGCACCAGAACCACCTCCCGCGTCCCCGCCGGCCGCTGCCATTGCGGGCCCGCGAGATTGTATTTCGTAAGCCCCGCCCGCAGCACGCCCTGTCGCAGCGCCGCGGCCCGCTCCCGCAACGCTTCCGGCATGGCCCAGCCTTCGAGCAGCTCCTCGAGATCCGATGGCCGGGACGAATCGTAATAGAGGCCGCGCCGGTCGATGACCCAGGAGAGCGGCCGGGTCAGTTCGGCGCCAAGGCCCACCGAGCGGAGAAACCCATCCTCCATGCGCGCGACCGGCAGATTCGCCCTCGTCCCCGCCGGCACCGGCGCCATGCCCCAGAGCAGCAGGCCGCCCGCCTCGGGCGCCCCGGCATCGGCGCCGACGAATTTCAGCCTGCGGCCAGGCAGGCAGCGGCGCACATAGCGCCACTTCCATCGCGGGAAGCCATGAACGGTAACGATGTCCGGCCAGTCAGACAGAAGCGCGGGCGGCGGGTTCATGCCGGTTGTCCCGTGCCGAGCCGGTCAAGGAAATCGCCGACGATTCGGAAATGACCGGCCCAGTCCGGCGCGGCATAATGTCGCAGCCGCGTCATCTGCGCGCCGCGCGCCGCGCTGTCTGGCATCGCGTAATCGAGGATCAGGCGTTGCCAGGCCGGACCATCCAGCGGGTCGAGATAGTCCGGAATATCACCGGCCACTTCGCGGAACACCGGAAGGTCGCTGGCAATCGCCGGAACGCCGAGGGCGAGGGCTTCGGCCAGCGGCATGCCGAACCCCTCGACGAAGGAGGGAAACAGCAATGCCCGCGCCCCGGCAAGCCAAGTGGCCAGCGTGTCATCATCGCAGCCGTTCAGCTCGCGGACCTTGCCGCGCAGCACGACGCAGCGCTCCAGCAGGTCGATCACCTGCTCGCACTCCCATCCGCGCTGACCGATGATCACGAGCGAGGGAACCGTCTCCGCGCGGGTCGTCTCCAGCATCCGGCGCCACAGATGCAGCATCGCGAGGTGATTCTTGCGTGGCTCGATCGTGCCCAGCATCACGAAATAGGGAGCGGTCTCCTGCGGCGCTGCCGCCGGCAGTTTAAGCGGTTCGGTGCCCAGCGGGGCGACCACGAGCGGCGGCATCCGCAGGTTCCGCCCCTCCGCGTAACGTGCAAGATCGCGCGCCGTGACCTCGGAGTTCACCGCCAGCCCCGCCCCGGTCTCGATCATGGTTGCAAGCCGCATTTCATGGCGCGCGGTCTCGCCAGGCCGGCAATATTCGGGATGGGTGATCGGGATCAGGTCGTGCAGGAAATAGACCGGCCGCAGCCCGAAGCGCTGGACCATGGCGCCATAGGAAACCTCGTCCAGCCCGCTATGGCCGGTATTGAACAGCATCGAACCCGGCCTGATCCGGCGCGGCGCGAGAAAGTGCTGCGCGACGAGCGTGCGTACCACTCGCGCCGCCGCTCCCGGCTCGCCGAGCAGGGCGCCGAAAAGGCGCATCGCCGCCTGTTCGCGAATCTGCACCCAGCGCCCCCGGTGCCTCACCAGCGCCATCGCCCCGGTCCCGAAATGGCGCAGATAGGCAAGGCTAACCCGGTCTATCCCCGTCGGCCGCTTGCCTTCGAGCAGCCGGCCGGCAAGCCGGGTGACATCGAACAGAAGGTCGCGCCGCCCGCCCTCTGACGCCCCGCGCCGCATGATTTCAGCTTCTGCCATCGGCAGCGCCTCTACCACGCATGGCATGGCCAATGCCAACCCGTTCGTCTCGGTGCCTAGCCTTTTGTGGGTATCACGAAACGATAACACGGACGCGCTTGATCGGCCCCCCTGGCGTGATGCCTGTTATGAACCCGCAAACACGCAAAAGCGGAGTTCAAGATGCCAATCCCGACCCCGATCCGAACCGGCGTTTCGCGCCGCACCGCGCTGGCCGGCTCCGCCGCTTTGGCGAGCGTGGCGGCCACGCGCGCCGCCCGCGCCAGCGGCGTCGTCACCGTGTATTCGGCCGATGGCCTGAAGGATGGCAAACCCAACTGGTTTGACACCGTCTTTGCCGCCTTCACCAAAAAAACCGGCATCGCGGTGCGGTATGTCGAGGCGGGCTCGGGCGTGGTGGTCAACCGTGTGCTCGCCGAACGGTCCAATCCGCAGGCGGATGTGCTGGTGACCCTGCCGCCCTTCATGCAGAAGGCGGCATCTCTCGGTGTGCTGGCGCCGATGAAGCCATCGTCTCTCGGCGTCATTCCGGCTTCCACCCGCAGCGCCCGCGATCTCTGGTTCCCGCTGGTCAACAACTATGCCTGCTGGATCTACAACACGGCAGAACTGAAGGCGCCGCCGGCGACCTACGCCGCGCTGCTCGCGCCGGGCCTGAAAAACCGGCTGCAGTATTCAACCCCCGGCCAGGCCGGTGACGGCACCGCGGTGATGCTTGAGATCATCCAGGCGATGGGCGGCGCGGATCAGGGGTTTGCCTATCTGCGCAAGCTCCAGGCCAACAATCTGGGACCGTCGGCCTCGACCGGGCGCCTTGCCGGGCTCGTCGACAAGGGCGAAATCCTCGTGGCGAATGGCGATGTGCAGATGAATTTCGCCCAGATGCGGCAATACCCGCATCTCGGCATCTTCTTCCCGGCGCATGGCGGCCGCCGCATCACCATGCCGATCCCCTACGATATCGCCCTTGTGAAGAATGCGCCGCACGCCGCCGCGGCGGCGAGGCTGATCGACTTCCTGCTGGGTCGCGAGGCGCAGGACTCCGTCTATGATGTCGCCCGCGGCTTTCCGGTGCGGAGCGATGTTCCGGCGCGTGGCAAGACGGCCGAGGCGCTGGCCGGGATCATGCACGGTGTCGATGTCTGGTCGCCGGACTGGACCGGGGTTCTGGGCGGGCTCGATGCCAACATCGCCCGTTGGCATCGCGTCACCGGCAGTTGAGACCGGTGCCGGCCGCGCGCGGCGTGACGGGCCAGATGGGACCAGGCATTGCGCGACGCTGATCCCGACACTTCGCTGACGGCGTCCATCGCCCTCGATACCGTGACGGTGCGGTATCGAGGGGCGGTGGCGCTCGATCGCGTTTCGCTGTCTGTGGCGCCGGGCGAAGTCAAGGTGCTGCTCGGCCCGTCCGGGTCGGGCAAATCCACCATCCTCCGCGCGATTGCCGGCTTCGTGCCGCCGACTTCGGGGCGGATCATGCTGGCCGGGCGCGATGTCACCGCGCTGCCGCCCCATGCCCGCGGGCTTGGCATGGTCGTGCAGAATTACGCGTTGTTTCCGCATCTGACGGTGGCCGCCAATGTCGGCTTCGGTCTCAACGCGCGTCGCCTGCCGAAGCCGGAGATTGCCGAGCGTGTTGCCGCCTGTCTCGATCTCGTCGGCATGGCTGGTTTTGCCGGCCGTTATCCGCGCGAACTTTCCGGCGGTCAGCAGCAGCGCGTCGCGATTGCCCGCGCGCTGGCGATTCGCCCGCCGGTCCTGCTGCTCGACGAACCGCTCTCCGCCCTCGATGCGCCCTTGCGTGCCGGGCTGCTGGATGAACTTCGCAGCCTTCATGCCAGACTGCCTGAACTGGCCATCGTTTATGTCACGCACGATCAGGGCGAGGCCATCGCGCTTGGCGACCGGATCGTGCTGATGCGCGAGGGCCGGATTGCCGCGTGCGGGACTCCGCGCAGCCTCTACGAAACGCCCGAACATCGATACGCCGCGGAATTTTTCGGCCAGGCAAATCTGCTCCCGGTCCGTCTCGAAGCCTGCCATCGCGATCTCGCGGTGGTGAATTTCGACGGACAGCACCTGACGGTCAGGACCGCATCGGGAAGCCCGGCTCCGCGTCCGCTGCTCTGTCTGCGCCCGCATGCGATCGAAATCGGCGCAACCGGCCCGAACCGGATTGCAGCGCGGATCACCGGCGTGCAGTGGATGGGGCCGGTGCAGCGCGTCCAGGCCGTGGCGGGAGCGCACCCGCTCAGGATCGATCTGCCGGCAGGGCAGGGCGCTCCGGCGGTCGGGGCCATGGTGACGCTCGGCTTCGATCCCGGCCGCGCCTGCCTGGTTGCGGAGGCATGAACGGCACCGGGCCAGGCGCCGGCCGGCGATGGCGGCGCGCCATCACACTGGTGCCGTTCCTCGCGGCGGTTTTCCTTCTGTTGCTCTATCCGCTTGGGTTGATGATCACCGCCGCCTTCCGCGGGGCAAAGGGCTGGAGCCTCGCGCCGGCACTGCAGGTCATCAGCTCCCGGGTCTTTGCAAGCGCACTCGGCC
This sequence comes from Pseudomonadota bacterium, assembly GCA_021849425.1. GTDB lineage: Bacteria > Pseudomonadota > Alphaproteobacteria > Acetobacterales > Acetobacteraceae > Acidiphilium. The sequence continues at coordinate 79,781 of JAJZSY010000011.1, read as the reverse complement.
ACACGCTGCGGATCGCCCTGACCGCGACGATCTTGTGTCTTCTGCTGGGGTTTGTCCTGGCATTGCTTCTCAACCTGGCGCCGTTCCGCGGTGCGGCGTCCCTTGGCCGGCTGGTGGACGCCTATCTTTCCTTTCCCTCGTTTCTGATCGCGCTTTCCCTCACGTTTCTCTACGGAAACGCCGGCCTGATGACGGCGCTGCTTGCGCCGCTGCTCGACGGTTCACGTCAGTCGGCGAGTTTTCTCTACGGGTTCTGGGGTGTCGTCCTGGCGGAGGTGACGTTCTATACGCCTTTCGTGCTGCGTCCGCTGCTCGCCGGGTTCCAGTCGCTCGATCCCGCGCTGCTCGAAATGGCGAGCGGTCTCGGCGAGGGGCCGATCGGCGTGGTCCGTCGCGTCGTTGTCCCGGCACTGCTTCCGTCCCTGCTGGCGGGTGGCGGACTCTGCCTGCTGCTGACATTGAATGAATTCGGCATCATGCTGGTGATGGGGGCAAAGAATGTCATCACCCTGCCGATGCTGATCTATGGCGATGCGGTGCAGCAATTCAACTATGCGGGGGCGAGCATCATCGCGGTCTGCGACGCTGGTCTCTCGCTTGCCGTCTTTGCGCTCTACCGCCTCGGCATTACCCGGCTCGGCGCGTGGCTGGCCTCATGAGCCAGCTGGTGTTCCTGCCGACGACGAAGCGGTGGGCCCGCCTTGCCGTGGCGGCGCTGTTCGGGGGTGTGTTCGGCCTGCCCCTGCTTCTGCTGTTGCTGGCCGCTTTCACCGCGCAATGGAATGGAGTGCTGCCTTCGCGCCTGACACTTCATCATATGCGTGCATTGGCGTCGGGAGATCAGGGCGCCGCCCTGCTGCACAGTGTTGCAACCGGGTTGCTGGCCTCAGCCGGCGCGCTGCTGCTCGGGGGTGGCGGGGCGCTGGCGGCGCGCGGCCTGCCGCGTTCCCTCCGCCGCGCGCTCGACACGCTCTATTTCCTGCCGGTCGCGCTGCCCTCGTCGACGATCGGCCTCGCCCTGCTGATCGCCTTCAGCCGCAAGCCGATTCTGCTGAACGGAACGGCGATTCTGGTCATCCTCGCCCATGTCGTCCTGGTCATGGCCTATGCCTATGCAACGATCGGTGCGGGCCTTGAGCTTCTGCCGCAAAACCTTGAAGAGATCGCCGGGTCGCTCGGCGCGACGCGGTCGCGGGTTCTCATCACGATAACGCTGCCGTTGCTTCTGCCGCAGATCCTGGCGGCGCTTTCGCTCGGCTTCGCCCTGTCGATGGGAGAGCTGGGCGCGTCGATCATGCTGTATCCGCCGCAATGGGTGACGGCGCCGGTCGAGGTTTTCGCCCTGACCGATCGCGGGGACATCTACGCGGGCGCCGCCCTCGGTGCAGCCCTTCTGGCCTGCGCGTTTGCCGTGCTGGCGCTGCTCAGTCGCCGCGCTTCATGGCAGGGCGAGTGCCGGCCATGACTGAGGGCGGCTTTCCGGACCCCGCCGGATCCGGAAAGTGCCCTATGATATTGATAACCAGAGCATCTTTATCCGATCAGATGACTAATCCGATCGGATGATGCTCTAGCCATGCGCCCCTTACGGGCGGATCGACGCGACCGACACGCTGTTCTGCACGATCGAGTTCGCTCCGGCATTCTGGGCAGCCATCAGAATACCGCTCGTCCCGTTATAGCTCTGGTCCATCGACACCGCGTTCGTCTGCCCGATCGAAGAGGCATAGTTTCCGCTGAGCGATGCCTGATTGAACGATGAAGCCGCGGCCAGGGCCAGTGCGCTGGCAGGGGCAACCCGCGCGCTGATTGCCGTGACCGCAGCGGCGTTCTGCACGACCGCGTTCGACCCGGTATTCTGGGCGAGACCAAGCACGCCGGTCGAATGATCCATGCTGCTCTGCACGGTCGAGGTTGTCGGGGTGTCGATGCTGTACGAGGTGTTTTGCCGCGAACGCGCTGAATTCTGCGCCTTTGCCGCGGCCTCCGCCGCGCCGATCGAACCCGCGGTGTCGAGCGCTGCCACGGCTGTCGCTGTCTGGACCGTGCTGTTGGCGCCACCGTTCTGGTTGATGGTGAAGATGCCGACATCATTGTTGAACGACTGGCTGACGGTGGCGAAGGGATCGCTCCCCTGCGCGGTCAGGCCGAAACTGGCCGGCGTACCACTTCCCGTTCCGCCGCCGGTTCCGCCGCCGGTCCCGCCGCTGGTCCCCGATCCGGTTCCGCCGCCGGTCCCACCGCTGGTCCCGCCGTTACTCCCCGATCCGCCATTATTGCCGGGCTGTCCGCCGGAGGATGCCGGGCTTGCCTGACCGTATCCGGGGTAATCATGATTCCCGGCTGAAATCGCCATGTTGCTGGCCGCGCCGATCACCACCCCGCGTCTGCCAATCCCGGGGCCGATGCAGAGCCCGCAGGAAGAGATGTATGCGACCGAGACGGAGTTCTGCAGGACGCTGTTCGCGCCGGCATTCTGGCTGCTGGTTCCAATCCCGGCGCTCTCGTCGAACGATCGGTTCGACACGGCAGAGGCGATGAAATGCCACTGTCCGGCGATATTGACGCCGCCATCATTCGAAAAATTCCGAATCGAGCGCGCATTATTCTGAGCAGCGGCAAGATTTATATAGCTCTCGATGGACTGATTCCCAGCGCGCGCCGCCACGCTGAAAATCAAAGCCGATGATACTCCAAATATAATTCTTGTTTTTTGTTTCATTGTTCGCCTCGCCTTGTCTTGTCCTGCCAGTGGCAGGCTCGGATAAAAATTGAGATTGCTATTCTAAATTTTCATTAAGCAATTTTAGTGCCATTCCAATTTTCTCACAGAGTACTGATTTAAAACAATTTTCATGGTTTTGTCCGATCTGTCGCGGTGCTCAGCATTGCCGCCTTCGACAATCTTGCGGCGTCACCTCAACGTCACACAACCAAGAATTGTATGATTTCCAGAATATTTTCCTTAAGTTATATTCCGATAAACGATATACAAATACATGAAAATTCTACTAAAAGTTATTTCATGATTTGTAACACACGTATAAAATGTGTTGCGTAATGGGTTACGGTTAATTATTAAGATTTCCGCGTGATAAACATAAAATTTGGGACCGGAGAATCTTTTTAATGATACGTTCGGGATGCTCTGAGAGACTTCCGGTCAGCGCCTATCGCGGCTCATACGCTTCCGGCGTGGTCGGCCGAAGCGATGCACAAAGAGATGTCGATGAGGCCAAGATTGCTGCGGTACTCCGCTCCGGTTCGGAGCGGTGCATCGTCGGTGACAGCCCGCAAATCCGCACGATCTTCAACCTGATCCGCAAATATGCGGCGAGCGATGCGCCGGTCCTGATCACGGGTGAAACCGGAACGGGCAAGGAACTCATCGCCCATGCGATTCACGATCGTTCGCCGCGTGCGCGGGGCCCGTTTCGTGTGATCAACTGCGCCGCCATTCCGCCGACGCTGATCGCCTCGGAATTGTTCGGCTATGAAAAAGGCGCGTTCACCGGCGCGGCGACCCGCAAGAAAGGCATCATCGAGGCCGCGCAGGGCGGCACGCTGTTTCTGGACGAGGTCGGTCATCTGCCGGCGGACATGCAGGGATACCTGCTGCGGGTCCTGCAGGAAAAGACCATCCAGCTGGTTGGCGGCGTCGACCAGATTCCGGTCGATGTGCGGATCGTTTCGGCAACGAATGTCGATTTCACCAGCCTGATCGATGCCGGAACGTTCCGAAGCGATCTGTTCTTCCGCCTCAAGGTGCTGACCATCCACAGCCCGCCGCTGCGGGAACGTGGGCATGACATTCTGACCCTTGCCCTGTTTTTCCTGCGCAAATTCGCCGGCGAGATGGGGCGGGGCGAGATGAATTTCACCGAGGCGGCGCAGCGGCGCCTGCTGTCCTACGGCTGGCCGGGCAATATCCGCGAGTTGATGGCGGTGGTTCAGCGGGCGGTCGTCGTTTGTGACGACGACACGATCGATGCGGGCGATCTCGAAGACGGGTTTGTGCCGGAACTGGTGCCTTCACCTCCGGCGGTGCAGCCGGCGCCGCGTCCGGCGAACGACACGGTGCGGCGGCCGCGGACCGAGCGGCGTCGCTCCGCCGCCGAGCGCCGCGGAGAGCTGGTCGACATGATCCGCCAGTGCGGCGGCAACCTGACCGAAGCGGCGGAAAATCTCGGCATTTCGCGGATGACGATCTATCGCCTGATCGAGCGGTTCAAGCTCGACCAGATGATCCAGGATATTCGTAACGAATGCCGCGAAGAGGATCGCGAATGTTACGCCGAGCAGACGGCGAAAACGTAACGCAATACGTCACATGAAATCATAAATAATTGTATTCGATATTTTTAATACTTCCAGAAATCATAAAATCATTGAAAACAAACAATATAATAAAACCAAATCCAGTTGGCATGCCAATTGCTTAACAAGATGCACAGACAGATTTGAAAAACATCAGTCTGTAATGAATGAAACAAGGGCTTCGTCAAAGGAAATGGCGCAGCCAACCCTTAGGGAAGTGGAGATTTATTGTCATGCGTAAAGTTCTTCTGATGGGCGCGGCCCTTTCCATCCTCGCGGTGACTCCGGTTATTGCTTTCGCCCGTAACGGCGATGACGGTGGGTCGCATCAGGGTAAGCACAACAACCATTCGCCGGCGCCGATCACTTTCGACGCGTTCGTTGCCTGGGCCTCTGCGGCCAATAGCGGCACTGTCGCCGGCAACGAAGCGAACATGGGCCGCCAGACCAACAGCGCCAGCCTGACCAATTCCTACAATTCGGGCGCCAAGGGCGTTTCGAACCAGGCGCAGAATGCCGGCGCCAACAGCCAGCTGCAGAACTCCCTGGCGCTCGCCTATGTCCACAACCCGGAGGGCAAGAGCTACACGGTCGGCCTCGGTCTCGCGGTTGCCGGTGCGGGCAATTATGGCGGCGTGATGGGCAACGAGGATGAGATCGGCCCGCGCAGCTCCTGGGACCGTGACGATGGCAGCGTGACCCAGACCGCCACGGTCGGCAACTCCTACGAGGGCTTCAATGGTGTCGCCCAGCTGAACCAGAACGCCGGCAACAACAGCCTGCTGCAGAACTCGGCGGCCGTTGCGGCGGTCAACCCGGTAAGCGGCACCGCCTTGACCCTCGCCGGTTCGCTCGCCGATGCGGACAATAAGGGTGCCGTCGCCGGCAACTACGCCCGTGAGCACAGCGCCAATGCCTCCTCGACCATCACCAAGTCCTTCGACCGTGTGAACGGCGTGGTCAACGTGAACCAGAACTCCGGCGCGAACAGCCTGATGCAGAATTCGGCCGCGATCGGAACGGTCAAGCTGGTTGCGGCGAGCTCCGACGCCCTCGCCGGCGCTGTCGCCAACGCCAACACGAATGGCGGCGTCTACTGCAATACCGCGAACCTCGCCAACGGTTCGGCCAAGGTGAGCATGGACAGCTCGTTCAACGGTGCGCAGGGCGTGCTGCAGGCCTCGCAGAATACGGGCGCCAACAGCCTGATCCAGAACTCGGTTTCCGTGGCTGCGGTCCGCTAACACCGCGTGTGAGCCTGGCGTGCACATCCTCGCGATGTGCACGCATTCTCCTGAGGAGCGGCCTTCATGCCAAAAAAGATCCCAGCCACCTACATCCTCGCGCTGTCAATCATCGCGGTCCCGGTTGCCGGATATGCCGCCGGTGGCGGCAATCCGTTCGGCACGCCGGTTTCCGCCTCCGCCCTTGCCGCATCTCACGGGCGCGACATTCCGATGAGCAAGCTGAAGGCAACGTCCTTTGGCAATTCGGCATCCGGCACCACCGGCGCGATCTCGAACACCAACTCGATTTCCGGGAACGAGGGGCTGACCACGGTCATCCAGAACACCGGTAGCAATGCGCTGTTCCAGACCTCGACGGTCGTGAACATCACGCTCAACCACTAAGCCGCGATCGGGGGGCGAGGCGCGATGTTCGGGTCGATTTTCAGATTTGGCAGAGCCATCGCCCTGGTTGTGGCGGCCTGTCTCGCCTCCACCCAGGCCCGGGCCGATGTCTTGCAGTTCGCCTTGCCCAACACCGCGATCAGCGGCGCCCATATGCACGTGCGCAGCTGGCAGGATATGAAATTCACCAGCACGGTCCATCAGAAATATGATTTTTCCTGCGGCTCCGCGGCGCTGGCGACGCTTCTGACCTATGTCTATCACGTGCCGGTCAGCGAGGAGACGGTTTTCAAAAGCATGTACCGGCATGGCGACGAGGCAAAGATCCGCCGGCTTGGCTTTTCCCTGCTCGACATGAAGAACTATCTCGCCCGGCATCACATCCCGTCGAACGGGTTCAAGGCCAGCCTCGCGAAGCTGAGCGAGGTTCGGGTGCCGGCGATCGTCCTCATAGATTATCACGGGTATCATCATTTCGTTCTCGTCCGCGGCGTGCGCGATGGCGAGGTGCTGCTCTCCGATCCCAGCCTCGGCCTGAGGGCCGAGCCGGTTGCCACCTTCGCGAAGCAGTGGAGCGGCATTTTTTTCGCGATCACGTCAGATCTGCCGCAGGCGCGGCTCGCCTTCAACAATCCGGCGGTCTGGAACGCCGTGCCGCAGCCGCCGGTGTCTCTGGCTCACTTCCAGCTTCGCGATCTCGGACTGCCGGCCAATGGCTGGCAGCTGCAAAACACGTTTTAGGGAAATGGTGCGCGTCATGTCACGCTCGATGCTGATCATGCTTCTGGGTACCGCCAGCGTCCTGCCTCTCTCGATCGGCCGGGCTTCGGCCGCGGCCAGTCCGCCCGGCGGGGGATCGCCGGGCTTTTCCGTTTCCGCCGGCGCGGGCGGCTTTGCCTCACATGGCTTGCCGATTGTGCCGGATGCGATACTTGCCCGGATGCGCGGCGGATTTTCGCTGCCCAATGATCGCGGCATCGGCATCGATTTCGGCTTCTCGATCCAGACGCTCGTCAACGGGCAGGCCGTGCAGAACCTGTCAGGCGACATCAGCCATCTGACCCAGCAGATTTCCCCCGCCTTCCGCTCGACTTCACCCGATATGGTGAGCGGCGTCCTGAATGGGCAGGGATACACGTCCACCTCCCAGACTCCGCAGAGGGTCTCATCGTTCGGTGATGTCATTAATGCGGCCAAACCTGCAGGCGTCATCAACAAGCAGAGTTCGACGCCCACGGGCACGACCTTCACAAGCTTCGTTCCGCCGGCGGGTGGTAATGGCGGTGGCGTCTCGGGTAATCAGCTCTACACGATGATCGCCAATACCGTCGGTTCTTCGGGAATGTCGACGCTGATCCAGAACCCGGTGAATGGCCAGATCATCCAGCAGACCCGCACGCTGAACATCGACATCAGCGGAATGCAGACCCAGCTTCTGAATGCCGCCCAGGCCAACCATGTAATGCAGGCCATGCTGCCACGGTGAGATGGAACCCGCTCATGCAAAAAATGCACGGAGGCTTAGGGCCTCTTCCTGGAAAATCCGCACTGGTGCGATCTCTTCGCTTCTGGCTCGGCGTGGCGGTAGCCGCCAGCGCCCTCGCCCCCGGACTTGCAAGAGCGCAGGGCGCGGAGCGCGCGGTGCGGTCTGGCGGCCATGTCGAATTGGTGACCATCCAGAAGATCGGTCTGCCCCTTTCGCCGCTATCGGTTCAACAGATGTCCTCGGCCACCGCCCAGGGCATCCCATCGGTTGCCCCCTCGCTCTCCGCGCAATCGAAGGGAGGCAATGGCGTTCTGCTCTGGGATGAAGTGGTACCTGGCCGGATATCGGCGCCCAATCCCATATCGGATGGCAATGTGAGCCTGAATATTGTTCACTGAAGCCCGGCGCCGCGGCCGATGCGAGACCTGGCCGGTATATCCGCAACTCGACGATAACCTGCCGGATCGGATAGCAGCATGAGAGTGAAGTCGATGCGGGCGGAACGGAGCGGTTCTGCTTCGGCGCCGGGGCGAGCGCGAGGCTTGCGGCATTTGGCGTGGCTGATCCCCGCCCTGGCTCTGGGCGGCTGCATGTCGGGTCATGGCCTGCAAACGGGCGCGCAGCCTGCCTCCGGAAGTGCCGCGGCGTCCGCCAGCGCGGTGGCACCGGCCGCCGGCCCCGGCCTTGGGACCGGCTATTCGAATTACGGCCAGCCGCTGACCAAGATCGGCTTCCTGCATCTGACCCTGGGCAACACGCTGTATCGCCCGCTTGCGGATGGCGGGCGGACCTCGATCTATGTTGCGCCGGGCGGCCAACTCACCATGCGCGTGGTCAGTCCCGAGGGGCACGTCGTCGATGAGACTGGCATCCAGTCGGTCAATCCGAAGGATGCATGCTGGAGCCTGAAGGGCAAGCAGCAGCCCTTGTGTTTCCGTCCTTACTGGAACGGCCGCCTGATGACGCTGCACTTCGTCGGCGCGAATGTGCTGCCGGCGCAGTTTCTGGTGGAGCGCGGCCGGCATCTTTGAAGCGCCGTCCTGGAGCCTCGCCCGATCGGAGGGACTTCTCTGATCGGCTAATTGTGCCTCTTCCTCCTGCAACCGGCCTGCGTCCGGGCCTGTCTGATCCGGCATTGGCATTGCCGAGCCGTGCAAAAGAAAACGCGCCCGGGCCATTGACCCGGGCGCGTCGTTTTGGCCGGAAACCTCAGAAATTATATTCGAGGTAGAAGCGGCTGCTGAAGTAAGGGTTGTTGTAATGCGCGGTACCGGTATAGCCCGCCCGGTTTTCCGCAACGGTCACGTCCGTGTCTTCCGCCACCGAAAGCCCCTTGAGGATCGAGGACAGATCGTATGACGCATTCGCGTCGAGCGCCCAGAGCTGCTGGTTCGGAATGTAGTTGGCATTCGGGAAGCTGTAGGGGCCCGCATAGCTCGTGTAGTTTTGCGCATCCCCGCCATAGCCGTAGCGAACGAGATACCGCACATAAGTCACGCCCACCTTCAGCTTCTTGTTGAGGAAGTCGTAGTTGGACGTGATGCCGTACGCATAGCCCGGCCCGAGATTCGGAACGCCGTTCTGCATCGTGTCGGTGAAGCTGGTCCCGGTATTGTCGTTATAGGGGTGCAGCACGCCGCCGTGATGGAACGAGTTGTATTCGGTCGGAGCATAGTTGCCGATGAGCGCGATGCTGCCGTCGCCGAACGAGTAGCCAAGCTTGGCGCCGTACAGATGCGCATTGATCGAGTTCGAGCTGTTGCTGGTGAAAGCCTCGATCCGCGACGCATTGCCGGCCGAGTTGCCCTCGGTCAGCCCCTGCACCGAGCCGAAGATGGCCTGGCCGTTGGCGAGCGGCTGCACGAGATCGACCTGGCCATAAAGGAGCTGCGCGTACTGGTAGAAATCGTAATACCACGCCTGCGCCGTCAGCTGGGTCGAGCCGACATTGCCGTGATACCGCGCGCCGATCGCGATGAAGCCGTTGGTCGGCTTGGTGCCGGAATAGCGGTTGTTGGCAACGAAGGAGCTTGCATAGCGGCTTTCATAGGTGAACATCCGCGTCATGAAGACGCTGAACGCCGCCGGATTGCCATCGAGGCTGAGCGCGCCGGCATCGACCTTGTTCGAACCGTCGCCGAGCACGTTCACAACGCCGGCAACGCCCATGAAGGCGCGCGGGTTGAACGTGTAGTAATCCTGGTTGGCATACGGCGTCTGGATCAGCTGACGGCCGAAGCGGATTTCCACTTTCGGCGTCTGATACTGCAGATACGCCTGCCGGAACGACTGGATGCCGTAATGCGAACCGGTGAGTTCGCCATCGTAGTGAACTTTGTCACCGGCGTTGTTCTTGCTGTAGAGGCCGAGCGACTGTGCGGTATACCCGCCGAGGCCGACGCTGAACCCGTCGAACGAGCCGGTATGGGCGATCAGATGGCCGCCGATCGCGAAGGAGTGCGTGCTCTTCGTCGAGTGACCGTTGTTGCCATAGTCGAAGTGGATCGCGCCGACCATGCCCTGGAACGTGGTCTGCCGCAGCGCGTCGCCCAGGCTTTGCGCGTGCGCCAGCGGAGCGAGGCCGAAAAGGCTGATCACGCCCGCGGCGCATGCGGCGTGGCGCAGCTTCCGCGTCGCGGACCGGGCCGGGGCGCTGCCCGCCTGGTTGCCGATGTTTCGCATTATGGTTGAACCTCCATGTTGAAAGATTTTTTTGTTGGCGAAATCCGCGCCATGCGCGCGGATCCAGCCCGCCGCTTCGCCATCTGCGGCGGGTGGACAGAGGCGATGGCCGCGCCAGGCCATGCCGCGTGGAAAGCGCGCCGGGCTTGTGCCGCGCGCGGGTGTCCGCAAACCCGATGCTGTCGTTCAGTTGCCGCAACCGGCATCGTTTCGTCCCCGTCTGTTCTTCGTGCGGTGCGCTCTGCGTCTCGCTTGCACGAATTATTTTTACTCTTTAAGAAACCAGTAGAGAGGAGCGTTTTCAATGTCAAGAAAGATTCATGGCGTCGGTTTCGCGGCCGGCGGGGCGCGATGATCCGGCCGCCGGGGGAGGGGAAATGACCCGGGCGCGCGTCAATTCGGCACTGGTCCGGCGGATCAATTCGGCGCGGCTGTTCCACATGATCCGCCAGAATCCGGGCATCTCGCAGCAGAAGCTCTCGCAGATTTCGGGGATCGATCCCGCGACCATCTCGATCATCATCAGCAATCTCGAATCGGGCGGGATCGTCCGCCGCGATACCGAGGCGCCGACCGGCCGCGCCGGTCGGCCGACCACCGCGCTCAGTCTCGATCCGCGCGCCGGCTATCTGGCCGGCATCGGCGTCGAGCCCGATGCCATCCGCATCCTGATCTCCACGATCGATGGCGCCGCCTGCACCGATCTCGTCGTGCCGGGCAGCACCTCCCCCGAGGATGCGATCGCCGCTGTGCGCGCCGGCATAACCGCCGCCCTGCGCGCGCTCCGGGCCCCGCGCAGCATGCTGCTCGCGGTCGGCGTCGCGGTGCCTGCGCTCGTCACCACCGGCGGCCGCGTCGTCTTCGCGCCGAATATCGGCTGGCGGGATCTCGACCTGGCCGGCACGCTCACCGCGCGGATGAAAGTTCCCGTCCGCGTCGAGAACGACGTGAAGGCCGCAGCCCTTGCCGAGCATCTGTTCGGCGCCAGTCGCGACATTGCCGATTTCATCTATGTCATGGGCCGGTCCGGCATCGGCGGCGGGCTCTATCTGATGGGCGAGCTTTATCGCGGCCCGCACGGGCTCGCCGGCGAAATCGGCCACATGAAGATCGTCCCGGGCGGGCGCCCGTGCGGCTGTGGCGCGCGCGGCTGCTTCGAGGCCTATGTTTCCGAACGCGCGATCCTGGGCGATCTTGCCGCCCGCGGCCACCGCGCTTGCGATGTTGCGGCCGCGCGCGAAGCCTGCGAGGCCGGCGATGCGGTGGCGCGGTCGGTGATGGCCGAAGCCGGCCGTCATCTCGGCCTCGGCCTTGCGAACCTGATCAATATCATCAGCCCGCGCCGCATCGTGCTCGGCGGCAGCCTCGCGCAACTCGCGCCGTTCCTGTTGCCCGCGGCGATGGAAACGCTGGAAGCCAATGCGCTCGCCGCGATCTACCGGGATGTCGAGATCGTCGTCTCCGAAATGAGCGGCATCGCCGCGTCCATGGGCGGCATCGCGCTCGCGCTCCAGCAATTCCTCGATGATCCGCCGGTTCGCCTCGATCGCGCCCGGCCCATGATCGAGTCGTGAACGATTGCCCAGACGATCAGTCATGCCGCAGGCGCGCATGCCGTTTCCCGTTGCCTCCCGATGCCGGCGCTGTTCTTGCGCGCCATGACTCTTACAAATTAATGTCAACCATTCCGCCTAAGTCACCGACGGTCAAGCGGAAATAACCGGATCGCGGGGCCGCCGAACTAACGAATGCCGAGTGTTGCAGATTTGCAAAGCTGTCGGCGCGCCATGAAACCGTTGCGAGATAGCATCGAAATAATGCCAAATCCCTGATTTTCCGTCTGAAACGGAATGTTGCGGCAGTGCGGTGCCAGTACGGCGTCGGCCCTGGGCTTTCGGCTTTCCTGGGACTCGAAAATCGAGATCAGATCTCGTTTGCCGCGCTGCCGCCCGACCGGATCGCCCCTTCGATGGTCGAGGGCAGGCCCGTCGCGGTATAATCGCCGGCGAGAATCAGGTTGGCCAGAGCGGTGCGCGCTTCGGGCCGCCGGGCGAGTTGCGCGGGCGTTGCGGCAAAGGTTGCGCGCTTTTCCTTGACCACCCGATAGGGCGGGATCGTCCGCGGCAACCCGAAACCGCGCCGGAGATCGGCCCAGACCTCGGCGGCCAGCTCGTCCGTATCCTGTCCGAGCCGGTCATTGGCGGCGCTGATGGTGACCGACACGACCTCGGATTTCTCGAACACCCATTCCGCGGTGCCGCCGATCAGCCCATAGAGCCCCGCCGGTCCGGGTTCGATTCCGGCACGGAAATGCAGGTTGATGATCGCCTCGTGCATCTGCGGCACCGTGAGCCCCGGCAGCAGCTCGGCCGCGACCCAGGGCGGCGTCGCCAGAATCACCGCATCCTCCGCACCGACGATCTCATCCACATTCGGGCCGGCCAGGCCGCTCACCCGCCCATCCGTCACCGTCAGCCCGGCCACCCGCGCGCCAAACCGCAATTCGGCGCCGTGCGTGCGCAGATAGGCGAGGGCGGGATCGACGAAGCTTTCCGAAAGCCCGACCTTCGGCATCCGCGGCATGGTCGCGGCGCCGCCGCGCGCGAGGCTCTCCCGCACCACGGCCGCCAGCGGCGCGGCGGAGGCGGCCTCCGGCTTCGTGTTGAGTGCTGCGATCGCCAGCGGTTCGAGCAGCCGGTCATACAGCGTGCCGAGCCCGCCCAGCATTCCGGCCACGAGGTCGTCCCGCCCGGCGCGCTCCAACCGCCGCAGCGCGAGATAGTCGAGCGCGCCCGTGCCCGGCACGCGCCAGCTCCGGCGCAGCACCCACCAGGGCAGCTTTCCGTGGTTGAGCCGCAGCGTCCAGGCTTCGCCCGAGGCGAGATCGATGAAGGGAAACAGCGGGCGGTCCGGCCCGGTCAGCGTGTCCTCGGCGCCGATTCGGCGCAGATAGGCCATCGTGTCGCGGTTGCCCGACAGCAGCAGGTGATTGCCGTTGTCGATGCGGCAGCCAAGAGCGGTATCGTGATAGGAACGGCAACGCCCGCCCGCCCATTTCGCCGCCTCGTGGAGCACGACCTGCCGCCCGCGCGCGGCGAGGGCGGTGGCGGCGGAGAGCCCCGCCATGCCGGCGCCGATCACATGGACGCAGCTCATCGGCGCCGGTCGGTCCGGATGAGAAGCTCAGCGGCCAGGCGCAGCTTGCGCCAGGCGGGCAGGCTGGGACGCCGCTCGGGATGGGCGAACCCGGCCTCGCGCATCACGCCGAGCAGCGGCCGATAGGCGTCCGCCATCATCCGCGCCGGCAGCACCGCGCGGCGGTCGCAGCCGCGCATCGCGGCGTCGGCCTCGGCGAAATGCTGCTCCGCCAGACCGGCGATCTCGGCCATTGCCCGCTTCAGTCCCGGATCGGCCAGCAGCGTTCCCGGATCGGCGGCCGCACCTGCGGCCTCCAGCGCCTCGCGCGGCAGATAAATCCGCCCCCGCGCCGCATCCTCGCCGACATCGCGCAGGATATTGGTCAGTTGCAGGGCCCGGCCGAGATGATGCGCGACCCTGTCGCCCTGGGCCGAAACCTCGCCGAACACCCTGATCGACAGCCGCCCCACCGCCGAGGCCACGCGGTCGCAATAAAGATCGAGCACGGCCATGTCGGGTGCGATGATCGGCGCGCCGGCATCCATCTCCATCCCGTCGATGATCGCGTGGAAATCCTCCCGCCGCAGCGCGTAGCGCAGCGAGGCATCGCGCAGCAGGCGGGTGACCGCGTCATCGCCGCCCTCGGGCAGCGCGTCGATCCGCCGGCGCCAGGCATCGAGCCCGTCGCGCTTCGCCGCGAGCGGCGCCTCCTCGTCGGCGATGTCGTCCACCACCCGGCAAAACGTATAGATCGCGTACATCGCGGTGCGGCGCGGCGCCGGCAGCACGCTCATGCCGCGATAGAACGAGGTGCCGGCGGCACGGGTGGCGGCGGCCACGGCGGCGGCATCCTCGGCGAAGCGGGTGGCGCTGGTCGTCATGAACATCACAGCAGCAACATCACACAAGCCTGGCCAGCCCGGCGAGCACGGCGCCCGCGGCATCGCGCCGGCGCAGTTTCACCCGCCCGGCCAGCGGGTCCTCGGTCAACAGCCGGCGATGCAGCCGGCGGGCAAGGCCGACGATGATCGCCGTCTCAACCCGCAAGCCGCGCGCAACCACGAAGCCTGGCAGATGCGCCGCCGTCGCGTTCAGTTCCGCCGTTTTTTTCAGCATCGCATCGAACACCGAGCGCAGCGCCGCCGGCGTCGTTGCGGCGGTGACGGCATCCGCCGCGAGGCCAACCGCCTGCAACCAGTCACCGGGGATGTATGACCGGTCGAGGGCGTTGAAATCCTTCGCGCAATCCTGCAGGTGATTGAGCACCTGCAGGCTGGCGCACAGCGCGTCGGAGGCCGGCCAGCTCTGGCGGCTCTCGCCGTGCAGGTCGAGCACGTAGCGCCCGACAGGTGCCGCCGAATAGCGGCAATATTGCATCAGCTCGTCCCAGCTCGCATAGCGCGTCTTGGTCGCATCCTGCCGGAACGCGATGAGCAATTCACGGGCATGGACGGAATCGACCTTCGTCGCCGCCAGGCTCTCGCGCAGCCGCGCCGCCGAGGGGGAGCGCGCCGGATTATCGCCATCCAGCACCGCCTCCATCGCGTCGAGCCGGGCGATCTTTTCGGCCGGTGCCAGATCGGGATGATCGGCGATGTCGTCGGCATTGCGCGCGAAGGCGTAATAGGCATGCACATGCCGGCGCAGCCCGGCGCGGATCAGCCAGGAGCCGACCGGAAAATTCTCGTCGCCCCGGTCCTTGCCCGAGGCCTGCTCGATGCTCGCGGCTTCACTCATGCGCCGGCACCGTAATCGCGGTTCTTCCAGGCCGCACCTGTGCCCCGCCAGTATCGCAGGGCCGAGGCCAACGTCGCCTCCATGTAGACCAGCGCGATCAGCGGCAGCGCCAGCGCCCAGTACCAGCCGCGGCCGTAGCGCCGCAGCGTCGGCTGGTAGCTGAGCACCGCGAGCAGCGAGGCGATCAGCCCGCACAGCGCAGCACCCTCGTCGCCGAAGATGAGGGCGATCGGCGGCACGAGCCACACGATCGCGAGGCCCACCAGCGTCAAGGCGAGCAGCAGCCCAGAATAGCGCAGCTGGGTGAAGGCGGTGCGGGAGATCATCGCCCGGATGTCGGCAAGGTGGGGATAGGGGCGGATCGAGCGGGCGAGACCGGAATGGCCGAGGAACACGGCGCCGCCCCGCTTGACCCGGCTCGCCAGCGTCACGTCGTCGATCAGCGCGTCGCGCATCCCTGCAAGCCCGCCGGCCCGCTCCAGCGCCTCGCGCCGGATCAGCACCGTGCCGCCGGCCGCCGCGGCGGTGCCATCGAGCGGGTCGTTCACCCGCGCGAACGGGTAGAGCATCTGAAAGAAATAGACGAAGGCGGGAACCAGCGCGCGCTCGGCCGCACTCTCGCAGTTCAGCCGCACCATTTCCGAAACCATGTCCAGCCGCGCGCCGCGCTCCGGCCTCGCCAGCCGGGCCGCCAGCGTCGCCAGATGCCGCGGATCGTGAACGATATCGGCGTCGGTGAACAGCAGCACCGGCGCCGTGCCTTGTGCCACGCCCTGCTCCAGCGCCCAGAGCTTGCCCGACCAGCCGGCCGGCTTGTCGCCGCCGCGCAGCAGCACGAAGCGCGGATCGCCCTCCGCGGCCCGCGCCGCGATCTCGCCGGTGCCATCGGCGCTGCCATCATCGACCAGAATGACCCGGAACGGTCCGTCATACTCCTGGGCCAGCAGCGAGCGCACGACCGCCGCGATCGTCTCCGCCTCGTCGCGCGCCGGCACCACGATGTCCACCGCAACGGGCTCGGCCGGTCGCGCTGGCGCGAGTTCCGGCCCGCTCTGCCAGAACTGTCCGTGCAGCAGGTAGAGATAGATCCAGATCAGCACCGACAGCACCGCGAGGAAGGTCATGCGGAAGCCCCGTCCGGGTCGAAGGCGAGGCTCGGCAGCTTGCCGCGCCGGCAGAAATCGGCAAGGGCATCGCGCATCGCCGCCTCCGCCGGGCGGGCGCGGTAGCCAAGTTCGCGCCGCGCCTTGTCCGAGGAATAGAACATCCTCTTGCGCGCCATGGTCAGCATGTCGCGCGTCATCAGCGGCTCGTGACCCGAGATCCGCGCCCAGGCTTCCATGATCGCGGCAATCGGCATCAGCGGGCCGATCGGCAGCTTCACCCGCGGCGGCGGCTTGCCGGCCAGCCGGGTGATCATCCGCCCGATCTCGGAGAGCATCAGGTTCTCGCCGCCGAGGATGTAGCTCTCGCCGCTCCGCCCGTGCGCCAGCGCGAGCAGATGGCCCTCGGCCACGTCATCCACATGCACGATGTTCATTCCGGTCTCGACATAGGCCGGCATGTGGCCGCGGGCCGCGTCGAGCACCATGCGGCCGGTCGGGGTCGGCTTGATGTCGCCCGGCCCGACCGGAGCGGCCGGGTTGACGATCACGATATCCAGCCCCTCGGCGACGAGATGCTTCACCGCCAGCTCTGCCTCGTATTTCGAGCGTTTGTAGGGGCCGACATGATCCTCCGCCGCATGCGGCGTCGTCTCGTCGGCCGGGCTGCCATCCGCGGTCAGGCCGAGCGCCGCGACGCTGCTGGTATAGACCATGCGGCCCGCCCCGGCCGCGCGCGCCGCGCGGAACAGCGCGATGGTGCCGTCGATGTTCACCGCCCGCATCGCCGCGGGATCGGGCACGTAGAGGCGATAATCCGCGGCCACATGAAACACGTGCGCGCAGCCCTCGACCGCCCGGGCAAGCGATGCGGGGTCGGTGAGATCGCCGACCACCCGTTCGCCTGGCACCTGCGCAAGGTTGCTCATGTCGCTCGACGCGCGATGCAGCAGCCGCAGCCGGAACCCCTGCCGCGAGAGCGTCCTTGCCACGGCGGCGCCGACAAAGCCGGTGGCGCCGGTCACCAGAACCGGCGCGTCTGCGGCGGGGCGGGCGGCCGTTCCGGACGGGGGAAGAGAATCGTTGCTCATGCCTGCCATAAAGAAAGCCTGCCGTGGGCATACTTGATCGGCCGCGCCGAGGCAAAGTGCCGCCCGCACCGGCAGGCGATACCGCGATCCGCCATAATCTGCTAAGGGGGCGGAATCCGGCGGTCCACGTATCGCCGCCACCTGACGATCATTGTCCCGCCGGGAGTGCGAGAAACCAGTGCTGCGATCACCGTCTGCCCAGTCTTCCACGCGGACTTCCACGCGGAGCCCGCGCGCGTGATCCGCCGGCTTGGTATCTGGCCCACGGTCTTCGGCCTTGTCGGGCTGCTGCTGTTCACCGGCACCATCGCCTGGTTCGGCTGGGACGATGTCGCGCATGCGCTCGAACGGGTGAGCCTGTCCGGGTTCATCGCCTATCTCGGGGTGCAGATGGTGATCATCGCCGGGCTGGCCCTGGCCTGGCGGCTACTGCTGCGCCGCCGCCACGGCGGCAGCTTCCTGCTGCTCTACTGGGGCCGGATGGTGCGCGATTCGGCCGGCGAGTTCCTGCCCTTCTCGCATGTCGGCGGCTTCGTGATCGGCGGCCGGGCGATCGCGCTCGGCGGCGTGGCCTTCGCCGATGCCGCCGCCTCGACCCTTGCGGACGTCACGCTGGAATTCCTCGCCGAACTCGTTTTCGTCGCCATCGGCGTGGTCCTGCTGATCGCGCTGGTGCCGCACAGCCCGCTGGTCCTGCCGATGAGCATCGGGCTCGGCGTCGCCTTCGCTGCCGGGGCGACATTCCTGCTGATGCAGAAGGGCATGAGCCGCCTGTTCCGCGGCCTCGCGATGCGGATCGCCGGCCAGTCCGCCGATTCCGCCGCGATCGGGATCGGGCGGCTGCAATCGGCGCTGGATGCGATCTATGCCCGCCGCCGCCGGCTCGTCGCCGCCTCGTCGATGCACCTGCTCTGCTGGTTCGGCACCGGCATCGCGTCCTTCGTCGCCTTCCGCGCGCTGGGGCAGAGCATCTCCCTCCGCGATGCCCTGGTGATCGAGGCGCTGCTGCACGCGATCCTCTCCACCGGCTTCTTCATCCCCGGCCGCCTCGGCGTGCAGGAGGCCGCCTACACGCTGCTCGGCGCCGTGTTCGGCATTCCGCCGGATATCGCGCTTTCGGTCTCGCTGTTGCGGCGCGCGCGCGACCTCGTCATCGCGGTGCCCGTGTTGCTCGCCTGGCAAGGGATCGAAGCGCGCCGACTGCAACCCGTCTCCGGCGAGCTGCGCTGACCGGCGGGCTTGTTCGCGCCCGCGCTGCCTCCCATGTCCTGAACCGCATCCACCAGGAGGATACCGGCCCATGCATCTGATCGGCTTCATCATTCTCGGCCTGATCGCCGGCTGGATCGCGAGCCATATCGTCGACAATGCCGGCAAGGGGCCGGTTCTCGACATGGTGCTCGGCATTGTCGGCGCGCTGGTCGGCGGGCAGATCTTCATGACGCTCGGCTTCGCCCCGGGCGGCGGCTTTCTCTACAGCCTGTTCGTCTCCGTGGTCGGCGCGGTGATCGTGCTGGTGGCCTATCACGCGTTGCTGGGCCGCCCCCGACTGTAATTTTCCTGTTCAATACAATCTGAAGTTGTTATATCGTCCGCGCCATGGTGGCGCAGGACGAAAACATGGCAGACCGTCGCATGGGCAGACTGGTCCGGTTCGACGGTCTGCGCGGTCTGCTCGCGCTCTATGTGACGGCGGGCCACCTGGTGCCGTTCCTGCCATTGCCGCCACTTGCCATGCGTCTCGCGCAAGCGTTCGTCAGCCACGGCCTTGCCGCGGTCGATCTGTTCTTTGCCCTCTCGGGGCTGGTGATCGTGCAATCCCTCGCGCGGTTCGGCGGGGATCGGCGGCGGTTTCTGGCGGCGCGGGCGCGGCGGCTGCTGCCGGTCTATCTCGTCGTGCTGGCCGGTGCGGCGTTGCTGATGCTCGCCGCCGGCTCCCCCTACGCCGCCATGAACTGGATTGCGCCGAACGCCCCGGCGCGGGCCATCTGGCCGTCCGGCCCGCCGCGCCATCCCGTCCTCGAAATCCTGGCCCATCTTCTCTTCGTGCATGGCGCGCTGCCGCATGCGGTGCTGCCCGATGCGCCCTTCGCCCTGCTCGGCCCGGCCTGGAGCCTCTCCACCGAATGGCAATTCTATGCCGTGATCGCCATCTTCGCGTGCGGGTTCGATGGCGGTGACCGCGCGCTTGTGCGCCTGTCCCTGGCCTTTGTCGCGCTGGCGGTCCTCGCCAGACTCTACGCTTGCTGCCTGCCGATGCCCTGGCGCTTCAGCCGTGCGTTTCTGCCGAACCAGGCCGCCTATTTCGCGCTTGGCATCGCCGCCGCGCGCTTCTGGCGGGGTGGCGCGGGAGAGCGGGCGGGACGCTTTTTCGTCATACTGCTGATCGTGGCCATGGCGCTCGGCGCCACGCATGGCGCGGGCTGGGGCAGGGTGGCAAAAGCCCTGCCGCCGCTCGGCTGGGCGGTGGCGGTCGCGGCAGAGCGTTTGCCGTCCTCGCGGCCGCTCCGGCCGCTGGCACGCGTCCTCGGTGCCCGCCCGATTCTATGGCTTGGGCTGGTTTCCTATCCGCTCTACCTCGTCAACGAGCCACTTGGCCGCGCTTTGGCGCTGCTGCTTGGCCCAAGGCTTGCCGGCGATCCCGCGCTGTTCAGCCTGTGTTGGGGGGGGGGCGACGCTCGCCGGTTCGATTCTTCTCGCCGCGGCATTGCATTACGGCGTCGAGCGCGGCCCGCCGGCCCGGCGGCGGCGCATCACCCCGCCGGTTGCGGCGCCGGCAGCAGGGGAGGCGTAGGCGCCGCGCCCTCGTGCCGCATCCAGCCGAGCGAGCCGATGGCCGCGCATTTGCGGCATGTCGGCTGCCAGGCCTCGTGTTCGGTCTCGCAGGATTTGCAGATCCAGGCGCCCTTGCCGCCGCTCCGCCGTTCGTGCCGCTCGGCCTCACCGGTCAGCTTCGCCGCGCGGGCGGTGCGCGCCAGCAGGGCCTCGCTCTCCGGGTGGCCCGGATTGATCGCCGCGAGCCGCGCCGCCGCGGCGGCGCGCTCCAGCGGCGCGTTCACACCGGCAAGCCACGCCTCGCCAAGATCAGGGTGCGGGGCGATTCGCCACCCGCGCTTCAGCACGCGCCTGGCCCGCCATGTCTGGCCGGCCTTTTCCCGCGCCTGATACAGTGCGAGATACGCTTCCGGCAGATCCGGCGCCGCGCGCACCGCCTCTCGCGCCCAGTCGATCGCGAGGGGCTCGCCGGCGGCCTCGCGCGAGGCCATGATGGCCAGCGCCGCGCGCGCCGGCGCGTCGGTCGCAAGCCGTGCCGCCTCGCCGAACCGCCCCTGTCCCAGCGCGATCCGCACGCGCTGCTCGCGCAGCCAGCCGGAACTGGGATAGGAGGCCGCCGCCTTGCGCGCCCGCTCGGCGGCAAGTGCGAGCCCATCCTGATCGTCCTGCGGCAGCGGCCGCGCGCTCAGCAGGCCGCGCCAGCCGAGAAACCCCGCGTCGCCATGCTTGGCGAGGTCAGCGAAGAGCGCCTCCGCCGTCGTCGCATCACCGCTCTGCCGCGCCGTTTCGGCGCTCACGTAAAGCGGCAATGGCGCATCGGGCGCGTGGCGCCGCGCCGTTCGCGCATGGCCAGAAGCCGCGCCGATATCGCCGGCGGCGAGCGCGGCGAGTGCGCGCAGCGAGGCGGCGTCGGCGGCATCACGCCGCGCGCGTCCGCGTCTTGCCGCCACGCGCCGGGGCAGGCCGAGCGCACCGCGCAGCAGGCCCAGCGCCAGAATTGCCACGGCGACCAGAAGCGCCAGCAGCAGGATCGCCACCGGCGTCGACGCGCTGGCGGCATAGCTGCCGATCTCCACCGTAACCTGCCCCTGCAGGCTGGCGAGATACCAGGCGATGCCGAGCAGGACGATCGCCACAAGGCCGAAGCGGAAGGCGCGCAGCATCAGGCTTTCTCCGCCATCGCGGCCAGCGCCGCCCGTGCCGCGATCAACCCGGTCGCCTCATTCGTCCAGGGCTTCATGGCCGATGCGGCCTTGGGCGGCAGCTTCGCGAGGTCGTTCACCGCGGCGCCGAGATCGTCCCGCGCCAGCGCCGCGCGCGCCTTGCCGAGAATGCCCTCCGCCAGGCTGCCGACCAGCACCTTGTCGCCGTGCCGCAAGGTCACGAGGCTTTCCACCCGCGCGGTCGCCTGCTGCCAGAAGCCGCCCTGCGCCGCCGCGTCGCCCGCTTCGCGCGCCGCCGCCACGGCATAGGTCGCAAAGCTCGCCTTCAGCCCGGCAAGCGTCGGCGGCTTCGCCGCGGCATAAACCGCAAGGGCCGCCGGCGCGCCGGGAATCTCGCCAAGCGGCAGACCGTTCTGCAGGTTCAGGCTGGCCTGCGCGATCAGGGCGAGGGTTTTCGCCTTCGTCACCAGCGCCGGCAGGTCGCCGCTCTGCTGGCGAAGCCGCGTCACCGCCGCATGATCGGCGAGGGTGGTGGTCGACAGCGCCGCGATGCTGGTTTCGATCCTGCCGATCCGTGCCGCGAGATCAGCGGGCAGGGCCGGGGCGGGTGCGGCGGGCGCCGGCTTGTCTGCCGCCGTGGCAACGCTGGCGAGTTTCTGCTCCAGCGCCGCGACGCGGTCGCGCAGCGCGCCGAGCCGGGTCGAGAGCTGGTCGATCCGGGCCGATTGTCCCGCCGCGCCGAGCTGGGCGCGGAACAGGAAGAGCTCGCCGCCCGCAAGCAACAGGATCGCGACCGCCACGAGGCCGATCGCCTTGCGCCGGTGCCGGGACGCGCCTGCCGCATCCGGTGTGGCAGCGGGTTCGGCGGCCTGCGGCTCGGGCGCCGGGGCTGGTGCCGGATCGGCGGTGGCGGAGGACTCGGGCGGGGTGTGATTCGGGTCGTGCTCGCTCATGGCAACAAGGGTAACATGTGATCCTGATCGGGCGAAACCGCGCTGCGGATCTCGCGAAACGGCAGGCGGGAGAGCGGGGCCGCCGCCGCCGGGCTGATCGCCACGGCAACCGCGCCGGCCAGCGCCCCGTCGAGCCCGGCCGCGGTGACGAGGGTTGCAAAACTGCGCGCGCTCGCGGGCGAAAATACCATCACCCGGTCGACGTCGCCGGCCTCCAGCGCCGCCCGCGCCGCCGCGTCGAGTTCCCGGGCCGGGCGCGAGCGATAGACCACGCGGCGCGTCACCCGGAAGCCGCGGCGGCGCAGGTCGGCGGCGAGATCCGTGCTGTGCCCCGCGCCGCAGGCCAGCAGCAGCCGCGCGCCGGACGCGAGCCGCGCGCCCACCAGCGCCGCGAGATCCCGCGCCGTTCCCGCGGCGCTGGCGACCGAGATGAACCCGGCGGCCCGCGCCCGCGCGGCGGTGGCATCGCCTACCGCGAAGAGCTTCACGGCGCGCAGGGCTGGCGGCAATCCCGGCAGCGCCTGGGCGCTGGCAACGACGATGGCGTCCATCACCGCCGGCAGCGCTGCCGGCAGCGCCTCGATCTCGAGACAGGGGGCGAGAACCGGAACATGCCCGGCCGCGCGCAGGGCGGCGGCGGTGGCGCTGCCGCCCGGTTCGGGGCGGGTCACCAATATGGTGAGCGGATCGGTTGCGCCCGTTTCAGTCAAGAAAGATGTCGGCCGGGCTGTCGCGCCGCAGCGAGGCGCCGAGTTCCGCCCCCAGCCGCACCGCGTCGGCGGCGTTCGCCACCTCGCTGCGCTTGAGCAGGAAGCTGCCATCCGGCCGCGCCGTGAGTCCGGTCAGATGCAGGTTGCCATCCGGCAGCAGCCGCGCATATCCGCCGATCGGCGTCCGGCAGGAGCCGTCGAGCGCGGCGAGCAGCGCACGCTCCGCCTTGGAAACCGCCTTCGCCTCGTGATTCTCGATCGCGGCGAGCAGCTCGGCGAGCCGCGTATCCGCGGCGCGAACGGTGATGCCCACGATTCCCTGGCAAGCGGCCGGCACCATCGCGTCCGGGTCGACCGCGGCACTGACTTCCTCCTCGAAGCCGAGACGTCGCAGCCCGGCGAGGGCGAGAAGCGTCGCATCGAACGTGCCGTTGCGCGCCGCATCCAGCCGGGTGCGGACATTGCCGCGCAGCAGGCCGATCTGCAGGTCGGGCCGGGCATGCAGCAGCTGCGCCTGCCGCCGCACCGACGAGGTGCCGACCCGCGCGCCCTTCGGCAGGCTCGCCCAGATGTCGCCCGCGTTCGCCGCGCCGAGCCCGTCGGCGAGGATCAGCGCATCGCGCGCGTCCTCGCGCTTCATCGTGCAGGCGAGGATGATGCCATCGGGCAGGGTGGTTTCCAGATCCTTCAGGCTGTGCACCGCGAAATCGATTCGTCCGTCCAGCAGCGCCTCGTGGATTTCCTTGGCGAACAACCCCTTGCCGCCGATCTCGGCGAGCGGGCGGTCGGTCACCCGGTCGCCCGTCGTGCTGATGATCTCGGGGGCGAAGGCGTCCGGCGCGAATCCGAGCGCGGGGCAGATCTCGCGCAGCGCGGCGAGGAACATGTCCGTCTGCCGGACGGCGAGCGGCGATCCGCGCGTGCCAACCCGCAGGGGCAGCCGGCGGCCGGAATGGGGGGCGACCTTGCCGCCCGACGAGCTTTCCTGGTGCATCTCCTCTGCTTAAAAGGAACGGGATGGAAAGAAAAGCCGCAAGTTTCGCGGGGTTCGGCCCCGACTCCCTGGTTCTCGGGATCGAAAGCTCGTGCGACGAGACTGCCTGCGCCGTGCTCGACGGCGCGGGGCGGATCCGCGCCGAATTCGTCGCCAGCCAGATCGCCGATCATGCCCCCTTCGGCGGCGTGGTGCCGGAAATCGCCGCCCGCGCGCATCTCGCCCTCTTGCCGGACATGGTCCGTCGCGCGCTGGCCGCATCCGGCGCCGCGCCGTCCGGCCTCGCCGCGATCGCTGCAACCGCCGGGCCCGGCCTGATCGGCGGCCTCATCGTCGGCGCCAACACCGCGCGCGGCATGGCGCTGGCCGCCGGCGTGCCCTTTCTTGCGGTCAATCATCTCGAAGCCCATGCGCTCACCGCGCGCCTGCCGGATGCGGGCGCCGCCGCGCCGGAGTTCCCCTATCTGCTGCTGCTCGTCTCCGGCGGGCACACCGCGCTGATCGCGGTCGAGGGGGTGGGGCGCTACCGCCGGCTCGGCACCACGCTTGACGATGCCGCCGGCGAAGCGTTCGACAAGGTGGCGAAACTTCTCGGCCTGCCCTATCCCGGAGGCCCCGCGCTGGAGCGCCTCGCCGCCGAGGGGCGGGATGGGCAGTTCAGCCTGCCGCGCCCCATGCTGGGCCGCCCGGGCTGCGACTTTTCCTTCTCCGGCCTCAAGACCGCCGTAGCCCAGCTCGTCGCCCGCCAGCCGGACGGCGGATTGCCGCATGATTTCGCCGCCGATCTCGCCCGCGCCTTCCAGAATGCGGTCGTCGCCGCCCTGGCCGACCGGCTGCGCCACGCCCTCGCCATGCTGCCGGGTGCGACGGCGGTCGTCGTCGCCGGCGGGGTCGCCGCCAACAAGGCGGTGCGCGCCGCGCTGGCCAGCGTCGCCGCCGAAGCCGGCCTGCCGCTCGCCGCGCCGCCGCTGCGCCTGTGCACCGACAATGCGGTCATGGTCGCCTGGGCGGCGATCGAGCGCCTGCGCGCAGGGCAGGGGGCCGACCCGCTCGCCGTGCGCTGCCGGCCGCGCTGGCCGCTCGAACAGGCGCGGGAGATGCAGATCGCCGGCTGATCGTGCCTCATTCCGCCGGCATGGTCGCCAGCCGCCGCGCCCGGCGCCGGCCGAACCCGGTGACCGCGAGATAGATCACCGGCGTGGTGTAGAGCGTCAGCGCCTGGCAGACGATCAGCCCGCCGATCACCGCGATGCCCAGCGGCCGGCGCAACTGCTCGCCGGTGCCGACCGCGAAGGCCAGCGGCAGGGCGCCGAGGGCGGCGGCCAGCGTTGTCATCATGATCGGCCGGAAGCGTTCGAGGCAGGCGGCGCGGATCGCCTCGGCCGGCGTCATGCCGTGCGCGCGCTCGGCGTTCAGCGCGAAATCCACCAGCAGGATGCCGTTCTTCTTGACGATCCCCATCAGCAGGAAAATACCGATGATGCCGATGACCGAGAGCGGCGTGCCGGTGAGCAGCAGCGCCAGCAGCGCGCCGACGCCGGCGGAGGGCAGCGTCGAGAGGATCGTCAGCGGCTGCACCAGGCTCTCATAGAGCACGCCGAGCACGATATAGATCGCCACCAGCGCGGCGAGAATGAGCAGCGGCTCGGCGCTCAGCGATTGCAGGAAATAGCGCGCATTGCCGCCGAAGCTGATCTTCACCGCGGCCGGCAGCGGCAGCTCCGCGATCGCCTGTTTCACCGCCGCGATCGCCTGGCCGAGCGCGGCCCCCTTGGCGACGTTGAAGCTGATCGTCCCTGCGGGCAGCCCGTCGAGATGGGTGACGGAGAGCGGTGCCGTCGCCCGCACCAGACGCGCGACGGCGGCGATCGGCACCGGCCCGCCGGTGCCGGCAACATAGACGTGCTGCAGATCCAAGGGTGAGCGATCGAGCCCCTCCGGCACTTTCAGGACCACGGAATACTGGTTCTGCGCCTCGTAGATTCGTGAAATCTGCCGTTGCGCGAAGGCGTTCTGCAAGGCGTCGTCGATCGCCGCGATCGAGACGCCGAGCCGCGCCGCCGCCTTGCGGTCGATCTCGACGGTGATCTGCGTCTGCGCCTTGTCCTGGTCGGTCGAGACATTGCCGATCTGCTTCAGCGTGCGCAGCTTGCGCTCGATCTCGGCGGTGACATCGGCCAGCCCCGCGAGCGAGGGATCGACGATCGAGAAACTGTATTCCCCGCCATTCGACTGGCCGCCGAAAAACAGGTCCTGCGCCACGAACATGGTCGTCGAGATGCCGGGAATTTGCGACAGCCGCGCCTGCAGCTGCGTCAGTACCTGCTGCGCCGAGGCGCTGCGCTGCGACAGCGGCTTGAGCTGGATGAACATGTGGCCCCGGTTGGCGGTGGAAAATCCGTTGGCCACGCCGATCCGCGAGCTGACCGCCTCGACCGCCGGATTGGCGAGAATGGTCGCGACCACGCGCCCCTCCAGCCGCTTCATCCGCGAGAACGACACGTCGGACGGCGCGATCGTATGGCCGATGATCAGCCCCGAATCCTGCTCGGGAATGAACGCCTTGGGCACCTTGATGTAGAGAAACACGGTGAGCGCCACGGTGAGCGCGAAGCTCGCCAGCATCAGCCAGCGATGCGCGAGCGCCCAGTCGAGGCTGCTTGCATAGGCATCGAGGCTGCGGCGATAGAGCCGGTCGATCGCGCGGGCCGGCCGCGAATCCCGCCCCGCTTTCGGCGTCCGCCCCATGAACCGCCCGCAGATCATCGGCGTCACCGTCAGCGAGATCGCGCCCGAAATCAGGATCGCGATCGAAAGCGTCATCGCGAATTCGTAGAACAGGTCGCCGATGATGCCGCCCATCAGCGTCAGCGGCAGGAACACGACCACGAGCGATGCGGTGATCGAGACGACGGTGAAGCCGATCTGCCGCGCCCCCACCAGCGCGGCCTCGATGCCGCTCAGCCCCCGCTCGTGCTGGGTGACGATGTTTTCGATCATCACGATCGCATCGTCGACCACGAAGCCGACGCAGACGGTCAGCGCGAGCAGCGAGAAATTGTCGAGCGTGAAGCCGAGCGCCCACATCGCCGCCACGGTTCCGGCCAGCGAGAGCGGCACGGTGATGCCGGCGGCGATCGTCGGGGTCAGCCGGCGCATGAACAGCGTCACCACCACCAGCACCAGCAGAATGGTGATGAGCAGCGTGATCTGGATGTCGGCGACACTTGCGCGGATCGTCGTCGTGCGGTCGTTCAGGATCGAGAGCTTCACCGAGGGCGGCAGCCAGGTGCGGATGTCCGGCAGCAGTTTCCGGATCCCCTCCACCGTGCGGATGATATTCGCATCGGCGGTCTTGGTGATCTCGATGGTGATCGCCGGCCTGCCATTCGCCGTTGCGGAAAGCTGGGTATTGGCGACCCCATCGATGACCGAGGCGACATCTGACAGGCGCAGCAGCGCGCCGGATGCCGATTTCAGCACGATGTCGCGATATTGCGCGGCGGCCGAGATCTGGCCGTTGGCCACCAGCGTCCAGGCCCGGTGTGGCCCCTCGATGACGCCGAGCGGTTGCGTGGCATTGGCGCTGCGCACCGCGTTGTAGACATCGGCGCCGGTCAGCCCGGCGGCGGCGAGCGCCTGCGGATGCAGCCGGATCCGCACCGCCGGCGACCCGCCGCCATAAATGCCGACCTGCGCCACCCCCGGCACCTGCGCCAGCCGCTGGTCCAGCACCGTGTCGGCAACGTTGTAGATCTGCCCGAGGCTCATCGTCTCCGAGGTGAGCGCGAGCGTCATCACCGGGCGCGAGGCCGGGTTGAATTCCTTGTAATAGGGCCGCCGCGGCATCGAGGAGGGCAGGTTGGGCAGGGCGGCGTTGATCGCGGCCTGCACCGCATGGGCATAGACGCTGATATCCGGTCCCGGATTGAACAGCACCACCACCGATGTCGACCCCACCGAGTTCTGCGAGCGGATGTCGTTCAGCCCCGGAATCGTGCCGAGCGCGTGTTCCAGCGGTGCCGCGACGGTGCTCGCCATCACCGCCGGCGAGGCCCCCGGGTCGGAGGCGAAAACGACGATGGCCGGAATCGGAATGCTCGGCACCGGTGCCACCGGCAGCCTCAGATAGGACAGGATACCCGCGATCAGGATGCCGAGGGCGAGCAGCGTCGTGCCGATCGGCCGCCGGATGAAGACCGAGGAGACGTTCACCGCCTAGTCCGCCGGGCCGGGTTGCGCCGCTGGCGCTTCCCGCCGCGCCGGCCGCAGCCGGTCCATCGCGAGATAGATCACCGGGGTGGTGAACAGCGTGAGCAACTGGCTGACCAGCAACCCGCCGATGATGGTGATGCCGAGCGGCGCGCGCAGCTCCGCCCCCGCGCCGCCCTCCAGCACCAGCGGCACCGCGCCGAGCAGGGCCGCCATCGTCGTCATCATGATCGGGCGGAACCGCAGGATCGCCGCCTCGGTGATCGCCGCCTCCGGGCTCACCCCCCGCGTGCGCTCGGCCTCGATCGCGAAATCGACCATGATGATGCCGTTCTTCTTCACGATGCCCATCAGCAGCACGATGCCGACCAGCGCCACCAGGGTGAAATCCGCGCCGAACAGCATCAGCGCGAGCAGCGCACCGATCCCGGCCGAGGGCAGGGTGGACAGGATCGTCACCGGATGGATCGTGCTTTCATAAAGCACGCCGAGCACGATGTAGATGACGACCAGCGCCGCGAAAATCAGCCACGGCTCCTGCGCGAGCGAGGTCTCGAACGCGGCCGCCGCCCCCGAAAACTGGCCGCTCACCGTATCCGGCACGCCGAGGTTCCGCTCCGCCCGGCCGATCGCCGCCTCGGCCGTGCCGAGCGACGCGCCCTTCGCGAGGTTGAAGCTGAGCGTGACCGAGGGGAACTGGTCTTCCCTTGTGATCGCGAGCGGGCCGTAGCGCTGGTCGATCTTCGCCACCTCCAGCAGCGGCACCTCGCCGGCAACGCTCGTGCCGGTGCTGCCGGCAGCCCCCGTGGTCGTGGTGCCGGTTCCGCTCACCGACCCGCCGGGGCCGAGCGACGCGGTCGATGTGCTGGCCGAAAGGCTGCCGGTCGGCACGTAAAGGCTGGCCAGCGCCTGCGGCGAGCGCGCATAGGCGGGATCGACCCCGAGCACGACGCGATATTGCGCGTTCTGCGCATAGATCGTGCTGACCTGTCGCTGGCCGTACGCGTCGTAGAGCGTCGCCTCGATCGTCGCCATCGAAATGCCGAGCCGCGCCGCCGCGGTCCGGTTGACGTCGATATAGGTCTCCAGCCCCTCGTTCTGCTGGTTGCTCGCAAGATCGGTGAGCTGCGGCAGCGCGGCGAGGGCGGCGCGGATCTTCGGCGCCCAGGCGTCAAGCTCCGCCTGGTCGGCATCGGTGAGCGTGTATTGATATTGCGTGGGCGAGACCCGCGAGGTGAGCGTGATGTCCTGCACCGGCTGCATGTAGGCGTGCAGCCCCGCAATCCCGGCAAGCCGCGCCTGCAAGCGTGCCATCACCGCGCCGATCGCGGCGCGCTGGCCGATCGGCTTGAGCGTGATGCCGAGCCGGCCGGTATTCGGCGTCGGATTGGCCAGGCCGGAGCCGAGCAGCGAGGTGACGCCGGAGACCGCCGGATCGGCGCGGATCGCGCGGATCGCGCGGTCCTGCAGCCGGGTCATCGCGGCGAGCGAAACGCTCTGCGCCCCCTCGGTCACGGCGACGATCGCGCCGGTATCCTCCTGCGGCAGCAAGGCCTTGGGAATGATCGCGAACAGGATGCCGGTCGCCACCACCGTCACCCCGAACGTCGCGAGCATCAGCCGCTGGTGACGCAGGCTCCACGCGAGGCCGGCGCGGTAGCGCTCCCGCAGCCCCGCCAGCGCCGCCTCCGCCGCGCGCGCGATCCGCCCCGGCTGCGAGGCCTCGGCGCCGCGCAGCAGCCGCGCGCTCATCATCGGCGTCAGCGTGAGTGACACCACCGCCGAAATCACCACCGCGATCGACAGCGTCACCGCGAATTCCGAGAACAGCCGGCCGATCACCCCGGGCATGAACAGCAGCGGAATGAACACGGCAACCAGCGACACGGTGAGCGAGACGATGGTGAAGCCGATCTGCGCGCTGCCAAGATAGGCGGCCCGCAGCGGCGATTCCCCCTGCTCGATGAAGCGGACGATGTTCTCGATCATCACGATCGCGTCGTCGACCACGAAGCCCGAGGCCACGGTGAGCGCCATCAGCGAAAGATTGTCGAGCTGGAAGCCAAGCTCGTTCATCACCGCGAAGGTCGCGATGATCGAGAGCGGCAGCGCCACCGCCGGCACCAGCACCGCGCGCGGATTGGGCAGGAACAGGAAGATCACCAGCACCACGAGCAGCGCTGCGGTGATCAGCGTGATCTGCACATCGCGCACCGAGGCGCGGATCGTCCCCGTCCGGTCGGCGGCGATCTTCACATCGATCCCCGGCGGCATCGCCGCGCGCAGCCCCGCCAGCGCCGCCCGCACATCCGCCACCGTGCTGACGATGTTCGCCCCCGGCTGACGCTGGATGTCGATCACCACCGCCGGCGTGCCGTCATAGCTGGCGCTTTGCAGGTCGTTCTCGAGGCCCGAGCCGACCGTCCCCACCGCCGCAAGCCGCACCGGCGCGCCCTTGCGATAGGCGATGATCAGGCCGCGATACTGCGCCGGCACCGTGATCTGGTCGTTGGCGCCGATCGTGTAGGCCTGATTGTGCCCATCCAGCGCGCCCTTGGCGCCGGACTGGTTGGCATTGGCGATGGCGTTGCGCACATCCTCGAGCGACACGCCATAGGCGGCGAGCCGGGCGGGGTTCACGTCGATGCGGATCGCCCTGGTCAGCCCGCCCTCGACCGTCACCTTGCCCACCCCCTTCACCTGCGAGAGCTTGGGCACCAGGCGGGTCTGCGCCGCATCGGCAATCGCATCGAGCGGCAGCGTGCGCGAGGTCAGCGCCAGCGTCAGGATCGGCGCGTCCGCCGGGTTCACCTCGGAATAGGTCGGCGGATATTGCAGGTTCGGCGGCAGTGTGCCCGAGGCGGCGTTGATCGCGGCCTGCACGTCCTGCGCCGCCGTCGTCATCGGCATCGAAAGGTCGAAGCGCAGCGTGATCGCGCTGGTCCCCTGGCTCGAGATCGAGCTCATCGCCGCCAGCCCGGCGATCTGCCCGAACTGCCGCTCCAGCGGTGCGGTCAGCAGTTTCGACGCGGTGTCCGGCGAGGCGCCGGGAAGTTTCGTGACCACCTGGATGGTCGGAAAATCCACCTGCGGCAGCGAGGAGACCGGCAGCGCCCGATACCCCAGCGCGCCGATCAGCAACAACGCGATCGCGAGCAGCGACGTCGCGACCGGCCGGGCGATGAACGGGGCGGAAATGTTCACGGCTTGCCGGCGGTATCCGTGACGATCTTGATCGCCGATCCGCCCTTGAGGCGCGAATTGCCCTCGGTCACCACCTCGTCACCGGGGGCCAGTCCGCTGGTGATGACGACATCGCTCGCCGTCTGCACGCCCAGCGTCACCGTCCGGTCCACCACGGTGAAGGCGCCGCCGGGTTTGGCCGGATGTTTCACGAGAAACACGAAGCTGCCCCCGGGCCCCTGCTGCACCGCGACCGGCGGCACCGTCACCGCATCGCCGATCGTCCGCACCAGCGTGCGGACATTCACATAAGCGCCCGGCCAGAGCGTGAGATCGGGATTGGCGAACGTGCCCTTGAGCGTCAGCGTGCCGGTGCTGGCGTTCACCGTGTTGTCGAGCACGGCGAGGGTGCCGCGGTCGAGCACCTTCGCGGTCTGCGGGTCGCCTTCCTCGGTCGCGAGCAGGTCGACCTTGCCGCGCTTCATCGCGCCGACGATCTGCGGCAGGTCCTGCTGCGGCAGGCTGAACTGCACCGAGATCGGCTGCAGCGTGTTGATCACCACGATGCCGCCGGTCGTGTTGGGGCCGACGATGTTGCCGGCATTCACCTGGAGGATTCCGGTGCGCCCGGAAATCGGCGCGGTGATCCGCGTGTAGCCGAGATTGATCCGGTCGGTCTCGATGCTGGCCTCGTCCTGCTTGACCAGCGCGCGGTCCTCGGCGGCGGTGGCAAGCGCCGTCGCCGCCTGCAGTTTCGAGGTGTAGTTCTGTCTGACCAGCGAAGCGTATTGCCGCGCCTGCTGTTCCGCGTTGGCCAGGCTCGCCTTGTCCTGCGCGAGCTTCGCCTCCGCCTGGTCGAGGGACGCGCGATAGGGTGCGGGGTCGATCTCCGCCAGCACGTCACCTGTCTTCACGAACTGGCCCGGGGTGAACAGGATGCGGGTGAGCGGGCCGGTGATCATCGGCTGCACCGTCACCGTGTGATAGGCGACGACGGTGCCGAGCGCGTCGAGATATACCGGCACGTTCTGCCGTGTCGCCTTGGCCACCTTCACCGGGATCGCGGTCGCGGCAAAGCGGCGCTGAGGTTTCGCCCGGTGCGCGAGCCGATACGCCACCGCGCCGGCTAGGGCGAGCGCCACCAGTCCGAAAATGATCCGTCCGCGCCGTTTCGCCATCGTCAGTGATCCTTGCCGGCACCGGCCGTCCAGCCGCCGCCCATCGCCTTGTAAAGATTGACCGCGGCATCGAGCCGGGTCAGCCGCGCCGTCACCAGCGTCGTCTCGTCCGACAGCAGGGTCTGCTCGGCGTTCAGCACCGTGCCGATATCGACCACGCCGGCCCTGAGCTGCGCCTGAGCGCCGTCCAGCGCCGCGCGGGCGCGGGCGACGGCGACAAGCTGCAACGCTTCCTGCGCGGTCGCGTAGCGCAGCGCCGTCATCGCGGTCTCGACATCGGTGAACGCCTGCACCACCGCCTGCTCGTATTTCGCGACATCTTCCCGATAGGTCGCCCGGCTCACCTGCAACTGTCCGCTCAGCGCGCCGCCCTCGAAAATCGGCTGGGCGATCGAGGTGGCCGCCGAAATCAGCGTCGAGCCGGGGGCGAAAAGCAGGTTCAGCGCCTTGCTCTGCCAGCCGCCCGAGCCGGTCAGCGTGATCGACGGAAAGAACGCGGCGATCGCGCCGCGGACATTGGCATTGGCGGCGATCAGCGTGGCCTCCGCCGCCGCGATGTCAGGCCGCCGCGTCAGCAGGCCCGCCGGCAGCCCCGGCGCCAGTGCCGGGACGCGCAGCGCGCCGAGCGAGCCGCCATGGACGCGGAGGAATTCTGGCGCCTGCCCGGTGAGAATCCCAAGGCCGATCGCTTCCTGGCGCAGCTGCGAGACGAGGTTGGGAATGTTAGCCCGCTCGGATGCGACCAGCGCGGCCTGCTGCGCCACGCTCGGCGCATCGACGATGCCGGCCTTCAATTCCGCCCGCAGCTGCGCCAGCAGCCCCTCGGCGGCCTTGAGGTTGCGCTGGGCGATGCCGAGCTGGTCCTCATACGCCAGCACCTGGAAATAGACGGTGGCGACCGACGCCTCGGCGGTCAGCGCCACCGTCGCCGCGTTGAATGCCGCCGCCGCCGCGTTCGCCTGCGCCGCGCGCAGCGCGTCATCGTTTCTGCCCCAGAAATCGAGCTGGTAGGAGGCCTGGAAGGTCGCGGTAAAGCTGCGCGTATCCACCGTCCGCAGCCCGGCCTGGGTGCTCGTCTGCGCCTGCTGAAACGATCCGTTGCCGCTGGCCGTGATCGCCGGCAGCAGCGGTGCGCCGGCAATCTGCGCCTGCGCGTTGGCCGCCTCGAGCTGGTCGATCGCCTCGATCACGGTGAAGTTATGCGCCTTCGCCGCCGCCACCAGCCGGTCGAGTTCCGGGGAACCGAACTGGCGCCACCATCCCGGTTTCGGCCAGGCCGGTTTGGCCTCCGCCGCCGCGGCGAACCGGGCCGGAACCGGGGTTTTCGGCGGGTGAAACGCCGGGCCGACGGCGCACCCGGCAAGACCCAGCGGCAGCAGGGCGGCTGAGGCGAGGCGAAACAGCCTCATGCGGCAGCCTCCGATCGTCCCGTCACGCGCCCGCCGCCTTTCCGCGCCCGCCTTGGCGCATGAATGTTTGTTCGACGGCAGAAATCTGGATGTCCAGCGCACGTTTCAAGATCTCCGGCGCCGGTCCGCGGTCAGGGGCGCCAGGTCAGCGACGACGGCGGCGGCGAGGCGGGATCATACTCGATCCACGTTCCATTGGTCAGTGACTGTCCGGTCAGTGCGAGGATGAAGGCCCAATGGCTGACCACGATGGTCTGCCGCCAGTCCGGCCGCGCCGCCATCGCCGCGCGGAAGCGGTTGGCGCGTTCGATCACGGCGGCTTCGGATTCCGTCCGCTCCGGCCACCAGCGCGGCGGCAGATG
This sequence comes from Pseudomonadota bacterium, assembly GCA_021849425.1. Classification (GTDB taxonomy): domain Bacteria; phylum Pseudomonadota; class Alphaproteobacteria; order Acetobacterales; family Acetobacteraceae; genus Acidiphilium. Next base: position 45,657 of record JAJZSY010000011.1, on the reverse strand, counting down.
GGTGAAGTCGTGATCCGGAAACCGCGCGGCGAGGCGATCCGGCGGGCTGCCCACATCGCAGGTGAAGTGGAACCGCTCGCGGATATCCGGCGAGATCTCCACATCGAGGCGGCGTTGCGCGAGCATCGGCGCCGCCGTCTGCAAGGCGCGCGTGTAAGGCGAGACGATGAGCCGCCGCAGCGGGCGTGCCGCCAGCTCCGCGGCGGCGGCGGCGGCCTGCGCGTGCCCCTGCTCCGTCAGGCCGGGATCCTCGATTCCCGGGTCCTGCCGCGTTGCCGTGAAGTGGAGGTTGAACTCGCTCTGGCCGTGACGAAGCAGAATCATGGTGCTGTCGATAGCCCGAGCCGGCGGCTTCGGCAAACCGCCGCGCTCTGCCTCGCGGTTGCGGGCGCGGCGCGCTCGGCCTATCACGAGGGGAGGGGCCCGCCCGCATAAACAGGTGTCGTTGTCGTCATGCATACCGGATTTCCCGTTGATATCGTTCTTCTCGCGCTGGTCGCGGGCTTCCTCGCGCTGCGCCTGCGCAGCGTGCTGGGCCGCCGCACCGGCTTCGAGCGGCCGCCGATGGCCGAGCCCTCCGCCGGCGGCGCGGCGCGTCAGTCCGGGCCGCCGGTCATCGACGGCGTCGCCGAGCCGCCCCGCCCCGCGCGTCCGCTGCCAGCGCCGCATACGGTCGTCGGCCAGGCTCTCGCCCGCATCGCCGAGGCGGAGCGGGGTTTCGATCCGCCTCGCTTTCTCGAAATGGCCGAGGCCAGTTTCCGCCGCATCGTGCTCGCCTTCGCCGCCGGCAATGTCGCCGTGCTGCGATCGCTGCTGACGCCGTCCGTGCTGGCCACGTTCGAGCAGGCGATCGACGCGCGCAACGCGGCCGGCGAAACCCAGCACACCGAAATTCTCCGCCTCGTCGAGACCACGATCGACGAGGCCGACACCATCGGCGGCGAGGCGGTCATCGTCGTGCGCTTCGTCTCCGACCAGCAGAACTACACGCGTGACGGCCAGGGCCAGGTGATCGCCGGCACCGAGTCGATGACCGAGATCGTGGATCTCTGGACCTTCGAGAAGCAGCTCGGCGCCGCCGACCCGACATGGCGGCTCGCCGCGGCGCGTAGCGGCTGAGCCATGCGCGCCATCATGTCGCGTCATGCCCCGGCGTGCCTCGCCGCCCTCCTCCTGCTCGCCGGTTGCGCCCTGCCGCGCCCCGGCGGACCCGATACCGCCGCCGGGGGCCTGTCCCGTGTCGCCTACAGCGCGCTGCCGGGCTGGAACGTGGATGAAGCTGTCGCCGGCCTGCCGGCGTTCCAGCGTTCCTGCAAGGTGATCTCGGTCATGCCGGTCGACCAGGCGCTGGGCGGCGCCGGCCTCGCCGACACGCTCGGCGGCAAGGCCGGCGACTGGCGCGACGCCTGCGCCGCCGCCGAGTCGGTGCCGCCGGATGATGCGGCGGCGGCGCAGAGCTTCTTCCAGACCTGGCTCGTGCCCTATGCCGCCTCCGGCACCACCCGGATCACCGGCTATTACGAGCCGGTCTATCCCGGTTCGGAAATCCGCGAACGCGGCTATGTCGTGCCGATCTATGCCCGCCCGCGCGACCTGGTCGACGCCAATCTCGCCGCCTTCCGCGACACGACGGGCAAGCGGCGCATCGTCGGCCGGCTGCGCTACGGCACCATGGTTCCCTATTACAGCCGCGCCGAGATCGAGGGCGGCGCGATTCGCCGCCTCGCCAAGGTCGTGGCCTGGGTGAAGAATCCGGTGGATGCCTACATGATCCAGCTCCAGGGCGCGGCCCGGCTGCGCCTGCCCGATGGCACGCTGATCGATCTCGGGTTCGACGGCACCAATGGCCGCGTCTACACGCCGATCGGCAAGCTGATGGTCGAGAAGGGATATCTCAAGCCGGACCAGGTCTCGATCGCCTCGATCCGCGCCTGGCTGCTCGCCCATCCCACCGCCGCGCGCGGATTGATGGACGCCAACAAGAACTACGTGTTCTTCAAGCGCATAAGCGGCGTGCCGGATGGTCTCGGCACGCCGGGCGCGCTGGGCGTGCCGCTGTCGCCGGAAGGCTCGGCCGCGGTCGACGCGAAGACGATCCCGCTCGGCGCGCCCGTCTTTATCGCCACCAAGACCCTCGCGCGCCTGACCACGGCGCAGGATGTCGATGTCGGCGCCCACGGCACCTCGGCGCTGCAAGTCTTCTTCGGTCTCGGCAGCGAGGCCGCGGCGCGGGCGAGCGCCGAGGCCGAAACCGGCCGCATCTTCGTCTTCCTGCCCCGGCAGGCCGCCACATCGTCATCCGCCAAGGGAGCGTCCTCATGAGTGAAGCCGCCGCGGCGCGCCCGCGCGTCGCCCTGTTCGTCACCTGCCTCGCCGATCTCTACCGGCCGAGCGTCGGCTTCGCCGCCATCCGCCTGCTCGAGACGGCCGGCTGCACGGTCGAGGTGCCACGGGCGCAGACCTGCTGCGGCCAGCCCGCCTACAATTCGGGCGATCATGAAACCGCCCGCGCCCTGGCCGAAGGCCTGCTTACCGCGCTCGCCGGCTACGATTATGTCGTCGCCCCCTCCGGCTCCTGCGCCGGCATGCTTCGCAAGCACATGCCCGGCCTGTTCGAGGCCGACCCCGACCTGCGCTTCAGGGCCGACGCCATCGCGGCGAAAACCTTCGAACTCACCAGCTTCCTGGTCGACGTGATTGGCTTCTCCGGCCTCGATGTCGCCCTTCCCCAGCGCGCCACCTATCACGATTCCTGCGCCGGTCTGCGCGAACTCGGCGTCAAGGAGCAGCCGCGTGCGCTGCTCTCCCGCGTCGAGGGACTTGAACTCGTCGAGATGGACACGCCCGAGGTCTGCTGCGGCTTCGGCGGCACGTTCTGCGTCAAGCACCCCGACATCTCGGCCCGCATGGTCTCCGACAAGGCGGCCGATATCGCGTCCACCGGTGCGGACCTGCTGCTCGCCGGCGATCTCGGCTGCCTGCTGAACATGGCCGGCCGGCTGACCCGCGAGGGCAAGCCCGTCGCCGTGCGCCATGTCGCCGAGGTGCTCGCCGGCATGACCGGCGAGGTACCGCCGATCGGTCGCGGCCGGGACGGGAGCGCCGCTTGAGCGAAACCGCCGCGCCGCACGGCTCTCCCGGCGAGAAGCTCCGTCTCGCCGGCCTGATCGGCGTGCTCGGTGTCGTCTATGGCGATATCGGCACCTCGCCGCTCTACGCGGTGCAGGCCTCGCTATCATATTTCCCGGGCAACAAACTTCAGGAATCCGACGTCCTCGGTCTGCTCTCGCTCATCTTCTGGGCGTTGGTCATAACCGTCACCATCAAATATGTCCTGCTGATCATGCGCGCCGACAACGAGGGTGAGGGCGGCACGCTCTCGCTGATGGCGCTCGCCCAGCGCGTCACCCAATCCGGCCGGACGAAATGGATCATCGGCATCATCGGCATCTGCGGTGCCGGCCTGTTCTTCGGCGATGCGACAATCACCCCGGCCATCTCGGTGCTTTCCGCCGTCGAGGGCATGGAGGTGGTTTCCCCGGGGCTCAAGGAATTCGTGCTCCCGATCGCCATCGCGGTCATTCTTGTGCTGTTTTTCGTCCAGCGGTTCGGCACGGCGCGGGTGGGCGGAGCGTTCGGCCCGATCATGGTGATCTGGTTCGTGGTGATCGGCGCGCTTGGTCTTCACCAGATCTTCATTCACCCGAATGTTTTGCGCGCGCTGGTTCCTGTCTACGGCGCCGCGTTCATCATGCGGCACGATCTTCTCGCCTTCGTTGCGCTCGGCTCGGTCGTCCTTGCGGTGACGGGCGCGGAAGCCCTCTACGCCGACATGGGGCATTTCGGCGCGAAGCCGATCCGCGTGTCCTGGCTGTTCTTCGTCCTGCCCTGCCTTCTGCTCAACTATTTCGGCCAGGGAGCGCTCGTCATCCGCGAACCGCACGCCGCGAGCAACCCGTTCTTCTTTCTGCTGCCGCATGCTCTGGTGGTGCCGATGGTCATATTGGCGACCGTCGCGACAGTGATCGCCAGTCAAGCCGTGATCTCCGGCGCCTATTCGGTTGCCCGGCAGAGCACCCAGCTCGGCCTGCTCCCGCGCATGCCGATCCGCTACACCAACGAGACCGAGCAGGGGCAGATCTATGTCCCGCCGGTCAACAGCTTCCTGCTCGTCATCGTCGTGCTGCTGGTGCTCGGCTTCCGCTCCTCCGCCGCGCTGGCCTCGGCCTACGGCATCGCCGTCACCGGCACCTTCCTGTCGACGAACGCGCTGGCCGCCTTCGTTTATTTCCGCCACTTCAACTGGCCGCTCCGCCGCACCGTGCTGGTCTTCGGCGCGATCGGGCTGGTCGATTTCGCCTTCTTCAGCTCCAACGTGCTGAAAGTGTTCGAGGGCGGCTGGGTGCCGCTGGCCATCGGCTTCAGCCTCATCACCATCATGACCACCTGGCGCCGCGGCCGCGCCCTGCTGCACCAGCGCTGGCAGCAGGACAGCCTGCCGCTCGCCTCCTTTCTCGGCCGGCTGCCGCAATCGCGCATCGTCCGGGTTCCCGGCGTCGCGGTCTTCCTGACCGGCAATCCCGAATACACGCCGTCCTCGCTGCTGCATAACCTCAAGCATAACAAGGTGCTGCACGAAACCGTGGTGTTCGTGACCGTGCGCAATCCCGGCGTTCCCTTCGTGGGCGATGCGCGGCGCGCCAAGATCGAGGAACTCTCCGAGGGGGTCTATCGCGTGCTGCTCTCCTTCGGGTTCATGGAAAGCCCCAATATCCCCCGCGCGCTCGACCTGCTGCGCGAGCGGGGCCTGCCCTTCAGCCCGATGCAGATCAGCTATTTCCTCGGCCGCGAAACCATCGTCGCCGCCACCGTCCCCAAGCTCGGCTTCATCCGCCGCGCGATCTTCCTGTTCATGCTGCGCAACGCGATCTCGGCCACCGAATTCTTCAAGATCCCGTCCGACCGCGTCGTGGAACTCGGCGTGCGGATCGCCATCTGAGGGACATGGCCCCCGCCATTCCCCGCGCCGTCGCCGCCGACGGCACCGAGCTGCATCTCGTGCCGCTGCCGCCGACACGGCTGCCGCGCGTGCAGAAGCGCGATCTCGAACAGGCCTGGGAAGCGGCGCACCGCGCCGCCCGCGCCGGCGCCGAGGGGCCGCGCCGCGGCTTCCGCTTCGCCGGCGGCCCCGATGTCGTGCTGCGCGATCGCGACGCCAGGGTCTGGGCCTCCTCGGTCGATCGCATTGCCGATCTCTCGACGGCGCATGGCGTCTCCGTCTGCCTGCGGTTGCTCGGCCTCGTCGCCCTGCTCGCGCAGGGAGGGTGGGCGGCGCGTTTCGTACGGCTCGACCGCGGCGCCGCCGAGCTCGACGGCGCGCTGCTCGGCGCGGCCGCCCGCACCGGCTTGACCGACACGGGCGCTCTCGACGAGAACGCCCTGCGCGCGCAACTGCTGCCGTGCCACTCCGAGGAACAATCGCCATGCCGCGCCCGATCCTGACCCTGGCCTTGCTGAGCCTGCCACTTGCCGCCTGCACCTTCGGCGCGCCGCCGCCCGCCTCGCCGGCCGAGCGGGCCGATATCGCCGCCTGCACGCGGCAGGCGAACGCCTATGACCGGATGCACGACTACGCCTATCTCTCCCGCACCGACCAGTTCGCCACCCCGTTCCAGGGCACGCCCGATGCCGCGGCGCCCTATGATCGCCTGGCCCGCATCCACGCCCGCCGCGACATGATCGCAAGCTGCGTGCGCAACGCCAACCCGGCCTATGTCGGCAGCGGCGCCGCCCTGCCGGCGCCGAAAATCATCGGCCCGTCGAGCTGAGCGCCCCGCGCCATCCGATCGGCTGATCCGGCGCTGCCCGCAGGGGCGGTTTCATCGGGCGGCGGATCGGTCTAGTCTCCCGGCCGATCCCGAACGTCGCGCCGGCGCCGCGCGGGGTGCCTTGCGCGCGCCAGCCCTGTTTCCGGCCCCCGGGCCGAAGGAGACGCGATGAAGCCGCTGGGCTATTCCATCGTCAACCGCTTCGACCCCGAAGCCCTGTTCACGCCGAAATCCGTGCTGCTTTCGGGCGCGGAGACAGCGGTCGGCCAGGCCCTCGGCGACTCGCTCGTGGCGGGCGGCTTCCCCGGCCGCATCGTCCGGCCCGGCGAGGATGAGGCGGGTGTCGATCTCGCCCTGGTCGCCGATCCGCCGGAGGCGGTTCCCGGTGTCATCGCCGGCCTCGCCGGCCGCGTCCGCGGCGCGGCGGTGGTCTATGCCGCGGTCGAAGGGCTGCGCGAGATGGCGCTCGCCGCCCGCGTGCGGGTCATCGGCCCGCGCTCCTTCGGCATCGCGGCACCCGCCGCGCGGCTCAACGCGCTGCGCAGCCACATGCCGCCGCCGCCCGGCCGCGTTGCGCTGCTCGGCCAGTCCCCGGCGCTCGCCCGCGCGGTGATCGACTGGGCGGCGCCCAACGGCATCGGCTTCTCCCATGTCGTCGGCATCGGCGGCAATGCGGATATCGGCTTCGGCCGGGTGCTGGATCATCTCTCGCGCGACCCTGGAACCGGCCCGATCCTGATGGAAATCGCCGGGCTGCGCGATCCGCGGCTGTTCCTCTCGGCCGCCCGCGCGGCGGCGCGCCTGCGCCCGATCGTCGCCATCGTCCCCGGCGCGCGGCTGGGCGATCCCAGCGGCATCGCGCTCGCCGGGTTCGAGGCCGCGCTGCGCCGCGCCGGCGTCCTGCTCACCACCAGCCTCGGCGAATTTCTCGCCGCCGCCGAAACCCTTACCCGCGCCCGCCCCGCCCAGGGCGAGCGCCTCGCCATTCTCGGCAACAGCGAGGGCGCGTGCCGCCTTGCCGCCGATACGGCGCTCGCCGCCGGGATCGGGCTTGCCGTGCTGTCGGACGAAACCCGGCGGGTTCTCGGCCTGCTGCTCGGCGACATGCCGCCTGCCTCCGGCCCGATCGCCCTGCCGGACGCGCCCGGCACCCGCCTTGCCGATGTCGCCGCCATGCTCGCCGCCTCCCCCGAGGTGGGCGGCGTGCTGGTCATTCACGCCCCGTCCGGCCCGGCGGACGATGCCGCGATCGCCGGGCTGATCGCCTGTTCGGGCAGCATCAGGGCGCCGCTGCTGGCCGCCGTGCTCGGCGAGACCACCGCCGCCCCGCAGCGCCGCCGCCTGGCCGAAGCCGGGGTCGCCGCCTTCGCCACGCCGGAACGCGCGGTCGAGGGGTTTGGCGACCTCCTCCGTTACGCCGCCATCCGCGCCGCCGCCCGCGAACTGCCGCCCTCCGCCGTGCTCGATGTCGCCCCCGACCGCGCCGCCGTCCACGCCGCCCTGTCTCTCGCCCGCAATGGCGGCCGCCTCGCCCTGCCGCAGGATGCCGGCTTCGCCATCCTGCGTGCCTACGGCATCGAGACCGCCGAAACACGCATCGTCGATGCGGCGGAGGATGTGGCGGCGGCGGCCTCGTCGATCGGCTTTCCGGTGGTGGTGAAGGTGTCCCACCCCGATCTCGCGCAGCGCCGCCCCGAGGGCAGCGTCTCGCTCGACCTGCCGGATGCCGCCTCCGCCAGCGCCGCCGCCGCCCTGATCACCGCCCGCCTGCGCCGCCGGGGTGATTTCCCCGAGGGCGCGCGCTTCCTCGTCCAGCGCCAGCTTCCCCGCGCGCGCGAACTGCGCATCCTGGTCGGCGAGCAGCCCTTCGTCGGTCCCACCATCGGCTTCGGCCCCGGCGGCGGCGATGCGGCGGACGCCTCGCGCCTCGCCTTCGATCTGCCGCCGCTCAACCTGAAGCTCGCCGAGGGGCTGATCCGCCGCGCCGGCGGCAACGCGCTGCTCCGCCCCGCCCGCGGCATCGACGAGGCGGATCGCGCCGCCGTCGCCGGCGCGCTGGTCCGCATCAGCCAGCTCGTGGTCGACTGGCCGGAAATCGAGCGCCTGGAGGTCGATCCGCTTTTCGCCACCGGCGCGGGGGTGGTGGCGGCCAATGTGCGGATCACCCTGCACGCGCCCGGCGAACGCCGCGCGAAACTGCCGATCACCCCCTATCCTGCCCATCTCGCCCACGCGCTGACGCTGAAGGGGAGGGGATTCCAGATCCGCCCGATCCGCCCGGAAGACGCCGCCGCCCATCAGCGCCTGTTCTCCCGCCTCACGCCCGAGGATGTCCGCTTCCGCTTCTTCTCCGCCGTCCGCCAGCTCACCCCCGAGCAGGTGGTCCGCCTCACCGAGGTCGACTACGGCCGTGAACTCGCCCTGATCGCGGTCGAAACCGCGACCGGCGAGACGGTCGGCGTCGCCCGCCTGGTCCGCTCCGATACCGACGGCACCGAGGGCGAGTTCGCCATCCTCGTCGAGAGCGGCGCGAAGGGCGTTGGCCTCGGCTCGGTCCTGATGGGCGACCTGATCGACTGGGCGCGCGACGAGGGCGTGGTCGACTTCGTCGGCCAGGTCCTGGCCGACAACCACCCGATGCTCGCCTTCATCCGCCATCTCGGCTTCTCGATCGCCCATATCCAGGGCGAGGAGGATGTCGTTGAAGCCAGGCTGCGCCTCGTCTGACCGGGCGGGCTTGCCGCGCGCGCGCCGATCGCGTTGATGATGGCGCATGAGCGATATCGCCCGCCCCTCATCGCCGGTTTCCGGCTTCCTGTCGCGTCCGAACGCCCCGGTCCTGGTCCTGCTGTCGGTGACCGTCATCTGGGGTTGGACGTTCCTGCTCACCCGCCTGTCGCTGCCCTATATCGGGCCTTACGCCTTTGTCGGCTGGCGCTTCGGCGTCGCGGCGCTCGCCGTCGTGCTGGTCACCCGCCCGCATCCGGCGAGCTTCACCCGGCGGGAGGTCGCCGGCGGCGTCACCATCGGCCTGGTCCTGTTCCTGGGCTATGGCCTGCAGGCGGACGGGCTGCGCACCGTGGCGAGCGGCGAGTCCGCGTTTCTCACCGCGCTCTACGTGCCGATGGTCCCGCTGCTCGAATTCCTGATCTTCCGCCGCCGCCCCGGCCTGTTCGCGATTGCCGGCCTCGCGCTCGCCTTCGCCGGCCTCGTCCTCGTCTCCGGCGTCACGGGGCTCTCGCTCGCCTTCGACCGCGGCCAGTGGCTCACCCTCGCCGGCGCGCTGGGGGCGGCCTTCGAAATCGTGCTGATCGGCCACAGCGCGCTCACCGCCGATCCGCGCCGCATCGCCATCGTCCAGCTTGTCACCGTCAGCGTGATCTCCCTCGCCGTCGAGGCGGTGCGCGGCGGCATCATGCTCACCACCCACGCCTTTCCCTTCGCGGCGATGACCGGCATGGGCCTCGCCACCGCCTTCGTCCTGGTCGCGCAGAACTGGGCGCAGCGCAGCATTCCGGCCAACCGGGCCACGCTGATCTACACGCTGGAGCCGGTCTGGGCTGGGCTCGTCGGCGCCGCCTTCGGCGAGATCTTCGCCCCGGCCCAGGTGCTCGGCGGCGCGCTGATCATCGCCAGCGTCGTGCTCAGCCAGTGGAAATCCTGAAGCAGCGCCTCTGAAACGCAAAAACCCGGCGCCGCGCGGCGCCGGGTTTTCCGTGACGATTCCGCTTCAGCGCGTCGGCGTCGGCGGGTTGGTCGAATAATCGTAGAAGCCGCGCCCGGTCTTGCGGCCGAGCCAGCCGGCCTCGACATAGTTCACCAAGAGCGGGCAGGGGCGATACTTGTCCTCGCCGAGCCCGGCATGCAGCACGCGCATCACCTCCAGCGCGACATCGAGCCCGACCAGGTCGCACAGCGTCAGCGGCCCCATCGGGTGCCCGGCGCCGAGCTTCATGCCGTTGTCGATCGACACCACGTCGCCGATCCCCTCATGCAGCGCGAACACGGCCTCGTTGAGCATCGGCACCAGGATGCGGTTGACGATGAAGCCCGGCATGTCCTGTGCGCCGATGGTGATCTTGCCCATCCGCTTCGCCAGATCCTCGACGGCGGCAACCGTCGCATCCGCCGTCTCCAGCCCGCGTATCACCTCGACGAGCTTCATCATCGGCACCGGGTTGAAGAAATGCATGCCGACGAACCGCTCCGCGATTCCCGAGGCGCGCCCGAGCCTGGTGATCGAGATCGACGAGGTGTTCGAGGCGAGGATCGCGTGCGGCGCGAGATGCGGGATCACCTGCGCATAGACCGCGCGCTTGATCTCCTCGCGCTCCGGCACCGCCTCGATCACCATGTCGCATTTGGCAAAGGCGTCATGCGTGGTCATGGGCGAGACGCGGGCGAGCGCGGCGGCCTCCGCGGCGGCATCGATCGTGCCCTTCTGCACCTGGCGTTCCAGGTTCTTGCGCATGGTCGCCATGCTCTTGTCCAGAACCGCCTGCGCGGTGTCGACGAGCACGACATCGAGCCCGGAAAGGGCGGCGACATGCGCGATGCCGTTGCCCATCGCGCCCGCGCCGAGCACGCCGAGTGTCTTGATCTCCATCTGCATTTCCTTCCGATCGAAATAGAGGCCGGGCTAGCCGCTAGTGTCCTGAATCTGAAATCCGATGGATTTCAGATTGAAAGTGGACACTAGGAAAATCAATCATGATGTTGATAAATAAAGCCTCTTTATCCGATCAGATGACTCCATCTGATCGGATGATGCTCCATGGCCGCCCGGCGCCTTGATGTCGTTCAAACCCGCGCGTTCAGCCGAGTTCCTTCTGCAACTCCGGCAGCACGGTGAACAGGTCGCCCACCAGGCCGTAATCGGCGACCTGGAAGATCGGCGCGTCCTCGTCCTTGTTGATCGCGACGATCACCTTGGAATCCTTCATCCCCGCGAGATGCTGGATCGCGCCGGAAATGCCGACCGCCATATAGAGATCCGGCGCGACGATCTTGCCGGTCTGCCCCACCTGGTAATCGTTCGGCACGAACCCGGCATCGACCGCCGCGCGCGAGGCGCCGACCGCGGCACCCAGCCGGTCGGCGACCGGATCGAGCAGCTTGCCGAAATTCTCGCCGTTCTGCATGCCGCGCCCGCCGGAAATCACGATCCGCGCCGCCGTCAGCTCCGGCCGCTCGCTCTTGGAAAGCTCGGCGCCGACGAAGCTCGAACCGCCGGCATCCACCCCGGCCTCGATCGTCTCGATCGCCGCCGTCCCGCCTTCGGCCGGGGCCGGATCGAAACTCGCCGCCCGCACGGTGATCAGCTTCCTGGCGTCGGCGGATTTCACCGTCGCCATCGCGTTGCCGGCATAGATCGGGCGGACGAAAGTATCGGCATCCACCACACCGGCGATGTCGCTGATCGGCTGCACGTCGAGCAGGGCGGCGGCGCGCGGCATCACGTTCTTGCCGGTCGCGGTCGAGGCGGCGAGAACATGCGTGTAATTGCCGGCAAGCTTGACGATCAGCTCGGCCAGCGGCTCGGCCAGCGCGTGCGCCAGCGCCGGGCTGTCGGCGACAAGCACCTTGTCCACCCCGGCGATCGCCGCCGCTTCCGCAGCCGCGCCGCCTACGCCGTCGCCGGCGACCAGCGCATGCACCGTGCCGAGCTTCGCCGCCGCCGCAACCGCGCTGCGCGCCGGCTGCTTCACATGCGCGCCATCGTGCTCGATGAGAACCAGAACCTCAGCCATGATCAGATCACCTTCGCTTCGTTGCGCAGTTTCTCGACGAGTTCGGCCACCGAGCCGACCTTCACCCCGGCCTTGCGCTGCGGCGGCTCGGCCACGTTCAGCGTGGTCAGCCGCGGTGCCGGGTCGACGCCGAGATCCTCCGGCTTCACCGTCTCGATCGGCTTCTTGCGCGCCTTCATGATGTTCGGCAGCGAGGCGTAGCGCGGCTCGTTGAGCCGCAGATCCGCCGTGACCACCGCCGGCAGCTTGAGCGCGACCGTCTCCAGCCCGCCATCCACCTCGCGCGTCACCGTCACCGTGCCATCGGCGATCGCCACCTTGCTCGCGAAGGTGCCCTGCGGCCAGCCGAGCAGGGCGGCGAGCATCTGCCCGGTGGCGTTCATGTCGTCATCGATCGCCTGCTTGCCCATGATCACGAGATCAGTCTGTTCGCGCGCGGCCAGCGCCTTGAGCATCTTCGCCACCGCGAGCGGCTGCAACTCGGCGTCGGTCTCGACCAGGATGCCGCGGTCGGCTCCCATCGCCAGCGCCGTGCGGATCGTCTCCTGGCAGGCCGTCACGCCCATCGACACCGCGACAATTTCGCTGGCGATGCCCTTCTCCTTGAGCCGCACCGCTTCCTCGACCGCGATCTCGTCGAACGGGTTCATCGACATCTTCACGCCCGCGAGTTCGACCCCGCTGCCATCCGATTTCACCCGGACCTTCACATTGTAATCAACCACACGCTTCACAGGCACCAGCAGCTTCATGGTCACTCCACAGGTTTGGCGTTTCGCGTCGCTGTCCTCTGTTGGATGATCTATGGGGCGCCGTTCGGCAAGTCAATCTTTGCGGATGCTTCCTGCCGTTTGCGTCAAGGCTTTGATTTCGGCTCGGGCGGCCCGATGCCGAACAGGTCGCGAATGAATCCCGGCGCCAGCGCCGAGACCGGGTTGACCATCACCCGTGGCGATCCGAACGGCCCGTCCACGGTGTAGCGCGCGGCGAACAGCCCGCCGCCCTTCTCCGGGCTGAACAGCCGGCCGATCAGCGGAATCCGGCCGGGCAGGGTGTTCAGCGCATAGGCGGGCACGATCGTGCCTGAGAGGTCGTAGCGCTTCTGCCCGAGATCGATCCGGCCCGTGGCGGTGAACCCGAGCGAGGGCGACCATGCCCGCGCCCCGCCGAGCGACACCACCTGGCCTTTCATCGTGAACGGCGCGACCAGCCTCGTGAACGCAAGGCCGGGGCCGGACGTCGCCGCCGGCATGCCGTAAATGGTCAGCGCCTGCAGCACCTTCGCGATCACCGGCGCCTCGGTCAGCCGGAAATCGCCAATGCCGAGGCGCCCTTTCGTCAGCCCGTTTTGCCGCGTCGCGTCCAGCGTCAGCGTGCCGCGTCTCACCCCGCCGGTCACGCCCGCCGCCGCGAGCAGCGCGCCGGCATCCGGCGCGTCGAGGCGGATTCGCGTCATCCCGCCGGTGCTGCGGTAATTCAGCCGCGCGGACTTGCGCGGCGCCTGCGCCAGTGTCGCCTCCAACCCGGCGAGGCGGGCGCCGGCTCCCGTCGCGGTGATCTCCGTCGCCCCCGCCAGCGGCGCCGGTGCGGCATGCAGGCGCAGATGGGCGAACCGCGCGCGCAGCTGCCAGGCCGGGCCGGGCGATGCGGGGCGCGGTGCGGGGCGCGGCGCGGGGTTGGTGGGTGCTGCGGTGGTGCCCGCCTGCGCGCGGGCGCGGGCGACCAGCCCGGCGAGATCGAGCGTTCCGCCGGCCAGCGAAACCCGCCACGGGCGGCCCGGCGCTGCCGGCGGCGTCAGCGTGCCGCTGCCCCGCAACGCGCCGAGCCGCGCCGCCTCGATGCTCAGATCACCGGCCTGCCGCACCCCGTCGAACAGCAGGCCCGGCGCCTCCAGATGCGCCGATTCCAGCCCGCCGAACGCGCCGCCGCCAAGCCCGATCCGCAGCGTTGCCCGGCCGGGCTGCCCTGCCGCCTTGCGCCAGCCAAAGACCGGCGCGGCGAGCGTCGTGCCGGTCAGGTCGGCGCCGATATCCAGCTCGCCGCCGCCCGCCCGGTCGCGATAGGTCACGGTGAGCGGTGCCGCCCCCGCCCGCCACGCCGCAACCGGCATGCCGAGCCGCGCCAGCGCCTTCCGCGTCGGGTCCGCCTGCGCGACCAGCGTGAGCGGCCCGCCCGGCAGCGCCATGGAAGCGGTGAAGCGCGTCGCGGTCGCCGCGACGCTTCCGCTGCCATGCAGCGCCAGATGGTGCGGATCGACCTCCAGCGCCGCGCTGCCGTCCTCGAGCGCGAGCCCGGCGAAGGGCAGCGGCAGATGCAGCGCCGCCAGCCCCGCCGTTGCCCTGATCGTGATATCGGCCAGGGCCAGCCGGCGGATCAGCGGCACCTTCGCCTCGATCCGCGCCGACACCCGCCCGCTCGCCTTGTCCAGCCGCAACCTGCCCGCCGCCAGCCTGAGCGGCGGGGCGCGCAGCAGCGCCAGCGCATCGGCGAGCCCGCCGGCCGCACGGGCGTCGATGATCGCCGTCTGGTCGTGCCGGCTGAGCGTGGTGATCCGCATGTGCCCGCGCAGCGCGAGATCGCCGAGCCGGCCCGCCGTCGCGTCGATGTCGAGCGCGTCATCCGCGGTGAAGTGCAGCGTTCCGGCCAGCCCCGTCATCGGCGGCGCGCCGGGGAACCAGTCGAGCCGCACATTGCGCGCGGCGAAGCTGCCGGTTGCCGCCCCCGGTGCGAGCGCGCCGGTCGCGAGATCGAACATGGCGTGGAACCGCCCATCCCGCGCCACCCCGGCGGTGATGTGCCGGGTGACGTAGCGCCGCGCATCCGCCAGCACGCCCTGCGGCCAGTCGCGCGGCAGGTCGGTGGCATCGAAGCGGTCGATCGCCGCGTCGAGCGTGGCGGGCAGGGCGCCGCGCAGCGCGATGCGGCCGTGCAGCCGCACCACCGGCCCCGCCGCGCCGCCCGCCCCGGCAAGACCGATCCGCGCGCCGCGCAGATTCACCTCGTCCCGCGTCGCTACCGCGTGGGCCTGCAGGCCGGTGAGCGGCACCTGCCCGGTTCCCGCGGCGATGCTCCCGCCGCCAGCGCTCACGCCGAGATCGAGTTCCGGCGTGCCGAACCGCCCCACCGGCCACGAGGCCGCGACCATCACCGGCAGATCGACCGCCGCGAACGGGCTGCCGGGCAGGATCAGCCGCGCCGGATCGAACGGCCCGAGCAGCGCCGTCACCCGCCCCGCGCCGGCCTCGCCGACGATCGTGAGAACCAGCGGGATCGTCTCGCCGCCATGGCGGAAATCGGCGCGCGCGGTGCCGCTCATCCGCCCGTCCTTTCGGCGGGTGAAGACCAGCGCGCCATCGTTCGCCGCAAGCCCGGGCAACGCGCCCGCCGCCTCGATGGCGACATGCGCGCCGGTGATGCGGATGCGCCGCAGATCGGCGAGATCGAGCCGGCCGGTCCGCGGCGATTGCGAAATGAGGGTCAGCAGCGCCCCGATCGCGACCGGCGGCGTCGCCAGCCCGCTCGCCGGCTGCAAGGCGGGGCGGAACACGATGGCGGGTTGATGGGCGACGATGCTGACCGGCGCGATCGCGCCGCGAATGAGCGCGGCCAGGCCGAGCCGCACCCGCAGCGTCGAGATTCGCGCCGTCACCGCCCCCGAGCGGTTGCGGATGACAATGTCGGCCAGGCGCAGGTCGATCGGCGCGCCGCCGCGCCGGAACCCTTCCCAGGCCAGCCCGGCGCGCCCCACCGTGACGGTCAGTCCCGGCTCGGCGGCGCTCACCGCCGCCCCGATCCGGGCGGCGAGCGGCGGCAGGTCCACCGGCCCCTGACCGAGCCGCCAGGCCGCGACCCCCAGCAGCAACAGCACAACCAGCACCAGCGTGCCCGCCAGCCGCGCGCCGTGATGGCCGACATGCCCGGCGACCCGCCCGGCTTGACGCAGCCGCCGCCTCATCGAACACTCCCGGCCGCATGAACGAGTTCCTGCCGCCGGCCCCCGGATTTCCGCCGCCCGCCGATACGCGCGCCGCCGCGTCGTTCGCGGCGGACTTCGCCGCGATCGGCCCCGCCGCGCGACATTTCGCCGATGCGGCACCCGGCCGCGCCCTGCTCGACTGTCTCGGCGGCAACGCCCCGCATCTCGCCCATCTCGCCCTGCGCGAACCCGACATCCCGCCGCGCGTGCTCGCCGAGGGCGCCGGCGCCGTGATGGCCGAGGCGCTGGCCCTGCTGCGCGATGCCGACCCGCTCGCCACCCGCGCCGCGATCGGCCGTGCCCTGCGCGAGGCCAAGCGGCGTGCCGCGCTGGCCATCGCGCTGGCCGATCTCTCCGGCGCCTGGAGCGTCGAGCAGGTGACCGCCGCGCTGTCCGACCTTGCCGATGCCAGTATCGGCCTCGCGCTGCGCCATCTGCTGCGCCACCTGCACGCGCGCGGCACCATCAGCCTGCCCGATCCGGCCGATCCCGAACGGGCGAGCCGCTTCGCTGTGCTCGGCATGGGCAAGCTCGGCGCGCGCGAGTTGAACTATTCGAGCGATATCGACCTCGTGCTGCTGTTCGATCCTTCATCTTCCGTTTACCGGGACGATTCGCAATCCGCCATGGCGCGTCTCGCGCGCGATCTCGTCCCGCTGCTCACCGAGCGCGATGCGGATGGCATGGTCTTCCGCGTCGATCTGCGCCTGCGCCCCGATCCCGCCGCCACCCCGCCGGTCATAAGCCTCGCCGCCGCCCTCAGCTACTATGAAAGCCAGGGCCGCACGTGGGAGCGCGCCGCGTTTTCCAAGGCCCGGCCGGTCGCCGGCGACCGCGCGTTCGGCGCGTCCTTCCTCGAGCAGATCCGCCCCTTCATCTGGCGCCGCAATCTCGATTTCGCCGCGGTCGCCGAAATCCACGAGATGAAGCGGCGGATCGACCAGCGCCGCCGCGACGCCCCGGGCCGCATCGCCGGGCGCGACGTCAAGCTCGGCCGCGGCGGCATTCGCGAAATCGAGTTCATCGTGCAGACGCTGGAACTGGTCTGGGGCGGGCACGAGCCGGCGCTGCGCATCCCGGCCACGCTGCCGGCCCTGCGCGCGCTCGCCGCCGCTGGCCACCTGCCGCGCGCCGCCGCGCGCGACCTCGCCGCCGCCTATCGCGCGCTCCGCCAGATCGAGCACCGGCTGCAAATGGTCGAGGATCGCCAGACCCACACCCTGCCCGAGACCGAGGCCGGCCTCGCCCGCTTCGCCACCTTCATGAACATGCCGGACGCCGCGCGCTTCGCAGCTTGGCTCGATGCGCTCTGCGAGACGGTGAACGCCCTCTTCGCCGATTTCTTCGACGCCGATCCGGGCCGCGACGAGGATGGCGCGCCCGATCCCGGCGAGTCCGGCGCCGCCCCCGCCGCCTTCGCCGCGCAGGCGCGGACGCTCGGCTTCGCCGATCCGCAACATCTCGCGGTCAGGCTCCGGCTCTGGCGCAACGGCACGCTGCCGGCGCTGCGCACCGCGCGCGCCCGCGAACTGCTCGATTCCATCCTGCCGGCGCTGCTGCGCGCCCTCGGCGGCCAGCCCGATCCCGATCTCGCCTTCCGCCGGTTCGACCGGATGCTGGAACGCCAGAGCGCCGGCGTCAGCCTGCTCTCGCTGTTCCAGCACAACCCCGCGCTGCTCGACCGGCTGGCGACCGTTCTCGGCGCCGCGCCGCCGCTCGCCGATCATCTCGCCACCCATCCCGGCGCGCTCGATGCGCTGCTCGCCCCGGTCGCCCGCTTCACCCGTCCCGGCCCCGCGCTGCGCCGCCTGCTGCGCGACGCCGCCGATCTCGAAACCGCGCTCGACACGCTGCGCCGCTTCGTCCGGCGCGAGGAATTCCACCTCGCGGTCGCGACACTGGAACGCCGGATCGACGCCGATCAGGCCTCGACCTGGCGGACCGATCTCGCCGATGCCGCGCTCGCCGCCCTGCTGCCCCGGGTGATGGCAGATTTCGCCGCCCGCCACGGCCGGGTGCGGGGCGGGCGCTTCGCCATCGTCGCGCTCGGGCGGGTCGGCGCGCGCGAGATGCAGCCCGGCTCCGATCTCGACCTGATGCTGATCTACGACCACCCGCCCGAAGCCGCCGCCGCCCGCCTGCCGCCGAGCCAGTATTTCTCGCGCCTCGCGCACGCGCTGGTCGCCGCCATCACCGCTCCCGGCGCCGAGGGGGCGATCTACGCGGTCGACATGCGGCTCCGCCCGTCCGGCAACAAGGGGCCGGTCGCCGTCTCGCGCGCCGCCTTCCGCCGCTACCACGCCGAGGAAGCCTGGACCTGGGAACGCCTGGCGCTGACCCGCGCGCGTGTGCTCGCCGCCACCCGCGGTTTCGCGCCGGTGGTCGATGCCGAACTCCGCGCCGCCCTCGCGCGCGATGTCCCGCCCGCGACCACCCGCGCGGATACGGTGGCGATGCGCGCCCGCCTCGCGCGCGACGCCCCGCCCGCCGGCCCGTTCGACCTCAAGCACCGCGCCGGCGGCATGATGGAGCTCGGCTTCATCGCCGAGGCGCTGCAACTCGTCCATTTCCGCGGCCAGCCCGCGCGGTTCCGCCAGCGCACCGCCGAGGCGCTCGCGGCCCTCGAAGCCTGCGGCGCGCTCGCCCCCGACGAGGCCGGCGCGCTCGCCGCGGCCGATCGCTGGTATCGCGCCGTGCAGGCCATGCGCCGCATCACCGGCCTCGCCGATCCCCGCCCCGAATCTCCGAAATCAGCCCTAGCCCCCATTCTCGCCGCCGCCGGCGCGCTTGATTTCGACGGGATCATCGCCACGATGGAGGCGCAGGCCGCCGTCGTCCGCACGTCCTTCGTGCGCCATCTCGGCGATCCGCGCGGCATCACCAATCCACGAGGAGACACAGCATGAGCGTTGCCGAAGGCGACCACGCGCCGGATTTCACCCTGCCCGCGACCGGCGGGCGCACCGTTTCGCTGGCCGGCTACAAGGGCCGGCCCTTCATCCTGTATTTCTACCCGAAGGCCGACACGCCCGGCTGCACCAAGGAAGCCTGCGCCTTCCAGGAGGCGCTGCCGGCACTCGGCGGCATCGGCATCGACGTGATCGGCGTCTCCAAGGACAAGATGCCGGCGCTGGAGAAATTCGCCGCCAAATACGATCTCGCCTTCCCGCTGGCCTCCGACGAAGCCGGCGCCGTGGTCGAGGCCTTCGGCGCCTGGGTCGAGAAGTCGATGTATGGCCGCAAATACATGGGCATCGACCGCTCGACCTTCCTGGTCGGCGCCGATGGCCGCATCGCGAAGGCCTGGCGCGGCGTGAAAGTGCCCGGTCATGCGAAGGCGGTGATGGAGGCCGCCGCCGCCCTGCCAAAGGCATGAACCGCCCGGCGGGGGCACCGGCGCCACTGATCGTGATGCCCGGCCTGCGCCCCGCCGGATTGCGCGCCGCCAGCCCCTCCGGCATATCCGCAGCATGACATCGCACCGGCGTTATGGCCTGTTTCTCGCCCTTGCCGCCTTCGCCGCCCTCGGCACCGCCTATTTCGCCCAGGACGTGCTGCGGATGATCCCGTGCCCGCTCTGCTATATCGAGCGCTGGCCCTGGCGCATCGCCGCCGCCCTCGGGATCCTCGCGGCGATCCTGCCGCGCCTGCCGGCCCGGGTGCTGATCGGCCTCGCCGCCCTCGCGCTCTTCGTCAACGTGGCGATCGCCTTCGTCCATGTCGGCGCCGAGCAGCACTGGTGGAAGAGCCCGCTGCCGGAATGCAACGCGCCGCCGCCGTCCTTCGGCGCCAACCTGCCGCTCCGCCCCTCCGCCTCGTGCGACGCGCCGGTGTTTCTCATCCCCTTCCTGCCGGTGTCCTTCGCGACGATGGACCTGATCTGGTCGCTGGTGGTGGCGCTGGCGGCAAGCGCGCATATCTTCCGTGAGAAACGGAGCAACGCATGAGCACAGACATCGACTATCTCCCCGGCGATCGTCCGCCGCGCGCGGAAATCGCCCGCATGATCCGGGTCGACCATGCCGGCGAGTTCGGCGCCAAGCAGATCTATGCCGGCCAGCTCGCCGTGCTCGGCCGCGGCCGCCATGGCGACACGCTGCGCCACATGAAGGCGCAGGAGCAGGTCCATCTCGACACGTTCTCCCGCCTGGTCGGCGAGCGCCGGGTGCGCCCGACCGCGCTGCTGCCGCTCTGGCGCATCGCCGGCTTCGCCCTCGGCGCCGCCACCGCGGCGATGGGCCCGCGCGCCGCGATGGCCTGCACCGTCGCCGTCGAGGAAACCATCGACGCGCATTACGCCGCCCAGCGCGACCGCCTGGGCGATGCCGAGCCCGAACTTTCCGCGACGATCGAGACCTTCCGCCAGGAAGAGCTGGAACACCGCGACATCGGCCTCGCCAACGAGGCGGAGCAGGCGCCGTTCTATCGCCTGCTCTCGGGGGCGATCCGCGCCGGCTGCCGCGCCGCGATCGCGATCAGCGAACGGGTCTGATCCGCAGCGTGGCATTGCCGGCGGGGCAGGGCGGTTGGCAGCACGGCCCCGCCATCCTACATCTGCACCCATGAGCAGCACGGAACGTTTCGAACAGGATCTGGTCGCCGCCGCCTTCGATCTCGGCGCCAGCCAGGGGTGGCGCCGGGTCACCGCCGCCGCCGCCGCCCGGCATGGCGGGCTCGATCTTGATCGCGCCCGCCGCAGTTTCGCCTGCACCGGGATGATCCTCGCCCGTTTCGGCCGGCTTGCCGACATGCACGCCCTGCACGGTGCGGCATCGGATGGCGCGGTGCGCGACCGGCTGTTCGACATCGTCATGCGCCGCATCGATTTCCTCCAGCAGCATCGCGCCGGCGTCATTGCCCTGCTGCGCCATGTCCCGACCGACCCGCTGCTCGCCTGCTGGCTCGCCCGCGCCAATCTCGCCTCGATGGGCTGGATGCTGGAAGGTGCCGGCGTCTCCGCCGCCGGGCTGCGCGGCGCCCTGCGCAAGCGCGGGCTGCTCGCCGTCTGGGCCTGGACCTTGCGAGCCTGGCTGCGTGACGACAGCGAGGATCTCTCGGCGACGATGGCCGCCCTCGACACCGCCCTGACCCGCGCCGAGCAGGCCGCCCTCCAGCTCAACGGCACCCGCCCGCTCGCCGCCGACCCCGGTGACGATGCCAGCTTCACCCCTGAGCCTGACCTTTCGGCTGACCCGGCGGAGGGCATATAAGCCCTCGCGATTCCGTGGCGCCGGGTCTAGAGTTATGGCGGCAGCGCGATCTGCCGCTCATCGATGCCCCATCTCAAGGAGAGGAGTCGTTCCATGGCCGAATCCCCCAAATCCAAGCACGGCGCCGAACATGGCGCGATGCCATCCTTCCTGCCGGATTTCGACTTCACCAAGGCGTTCAGCGCGATGAAGCTTCCCGCCATGGCGGATGTCGAGGTCGTGCTCGCCGCCTATCGCCGCAATCTCGAGGCGCTGTCGGAAGCCAATCGCGTCGCCCTTGAGGGGGCCCAGGCGGTCGCCCGCCGGCACATGGAGATCATGCAGAAAACCATGACCGAACTCTCCGAGGAGCTGCGCGGCCTCGCCTCCGTGACCGGCTCGCAGGATCGCGCGGCGAAACAGGCCGAGCTGCTCAAGAACGCCTATGAAAGCGCCGTCGCCAACATGCGCGATCTCGGCGATCTCATCCAGCGCTCCAGCCACGATGCGGTGGAGACGCTGAACAAGCGCTTCTCCGAGGCGATGGACGAGATGAAGCATCTCGTCGAGTCGAAGAAGTCCTGACCCCGCACGGCTGAACCCGGACCGCATCCGCATGTCCACCGCCATCGCCGCGCCCCGCCTGCCGTTCATTCCCGAGCGTCAGGGGGCGCGGCCGATGCACAAGCCGCTGCGCGTCGTCTCCGACTACGCGCCCGCCGGCGACCAGCCGGGCGCCATCGCCGATCTCGTCCGCGGCGTGCGGGACGGCGAGCGCGACCAGGTCCTGCTCGGCGTGACCGGCTCCGGCAAGACCTTCACGATGGCGAAGGTGATCGAGCAGGTGCAGCGCCCGGCGCTCATCCTCGCGCCCAACAAGACCCTCGCCGCCCAGCTCTATGCCGAGATGAAGTCGTTCTTCCCGGAAAACGCGGTGGAATACTTCGTCTCCTACTACGACTACTATCAGCCCGAAGCCTACGTTCCCCGCACCGACACCTACATAGAAAAAGACGCCCAGATCAACGAGGCGATCGACCGCATGCGCCACGCCGCCACCCAGGCGCTGCTCGAGCGCGGCGATGTCATCATCGTCGCCTCCGTCTCCTGCATCTACGGCATCGGCTCGGTCGAGACCTACAGCCAGATGGTCGTCCGCCTCGAAGTCGGCGGCTCGATCGACCGCGACCGCCTCGCCAAGGCGCTGGTCGAACTGCAATACCGCCGCAACGATGCCGCCTTCCAGCGCGGCACCTTCCGCCTGCGCGGCGAAACGGTCGATATTTTCCCGAGCCAGTACGAAGACCGCGCCTGGCGCGTGACCCTGTTCGGCGACGAGATCGAGAGCATCGCCGAATTCGACCCGCTGACCGGCGAAAAAGTGGCTGACCTGCCCGCGATCGCGATCTACGCCAACAGCCACTACGTCACCCCGCGCCCGACGCTCACCCAGGCGATCGGCAAGATCAAGGTGGAACTCCAGCAGCGGCTGCACGACTTCACTGAAACCGGCAAGCTGCTCGAAGCCGAGCGGTTGCAGCAGCGCACCACCTTCGACATCGAGATGATGGAAACCACAGGTTCCTGCAAGGGAATCGAGAACTACTCGCGCTACCTCTCCGGCCGCAATCCCGGCGATCCGCCGCCCACCCTGTTCGAATACCTGCCGGATAACGCGCTGCTCATCGTCGATGAAAGCCATGTCACCGTTCCGCAGATCGGCGGCATGTTCAAGGGCGACTTCGCGCGCAAGTCGATCCTCTCGGAATTCGGCTTCCGCCTGCCCTCCTGCATCGACAACCGGCCGCTGAAATTCGAGGAGTGGGAGCGTTTTCGGCCGCAGACCGTCTTCGTCTCCGCAACCCCCGGCCCGTGGGAGATGGAGCGCACCGGCGGCGTCTTCGCCGAGCAGGTCATCCGCCCGACCGGCCTGGTCGATCCCGTCATCGATGTCTGCCCGGTCGAGCATCAGGTGGACGATCTGCTCGCCGAATGCCGCGCCACCTCGCAGGCCGGCGGCCGCGTGCTGGTCACCACGCTGACCAAACGCATGGCCGAGGACCTGACCGAATACCTCACCGAAAACGGTGTCCGCGTGCGCTACCTGCATTCGGATGTCGACACGCTCGAACGCATCGAGATCATCCGCGATCTTCGGCTCGGCGCCTACGACGTTCTGGTCGGCATCAACCTGCTGCGCGAGGGGCTCGACATTCCCGAATGCATGCTCGTCGCCATTCTCGATGCCGACAAGGAAGGCTTCCTCCGCTCCGCCACCTCGCTGGTGCAGACGATCGGCCGCGCCGCCCGCAATGTCGAGGGCCGCGTCATCCTGTATGCCGACACGATGACCCGCAGCCTGAAATACGCGATCGACGAAACCGAGCGCCGCCGCGCCAAGCAGACCGCCTGGAACACGGCGCACGGCATCACGCCGCAAAGCGTGAAAAAGCAGATCGGCGAGATCATGCATTCGGTGTATGAACAGGATTACGTTACCGTGGCACCGATCCGCGACAGCGGTGCTACCGAATTCGTCGGCAAGGATCTGAAATCGACCATCGCTGAACTGGAGAAACGGATGCGCAACGCCGCGGCCGATCTGGAATTCGAGGAAGCGGCGCGCCTGCGCGACGAGATCAAGCGGCTTGAGGCGCTCGATCTCGGGCTGACGCCGCCGCCCGCGCCGAGTGCAACGCAGCGCCGGCCACGCAACCGCACGCCCGAGCCGCTCGGCCCCGGCGGCGGCGGCTACGACCCCGACAAGCGGCGCGGCGGCCGCCGGAGGCGCGGCCCATGAAAACTCTGCCCGTTGCGGCCCTGCTCGCCGCACTTGCCCTTCCCGCCGTTGCCTCAGCCGGCGCGCCCATCCATCTGGTCGGGCAGAATGCCAGATACACGCTGACGCTTTCCAAGGTCCGCGGCCATTCCGTCACCGGCGCCACCGGCCGCCTTGTGTTCGACGTCCGCAACACCTGCGGCGCCTACACGGTCAGCCAGAAAATGACCTTGCTGATCCGCAACCAGGACGGCACGCTGAGCCGCACTGTCAGCGACTACGATACCTGGGAGGCGAAGAATGGTCGGCGCTTCACCTTCATGCTCCGCCAGGGCAACGGCACCTCGATGAAGGTGCAGGATCAGGGCACCGCCGTGATGGGCCCGAAGGGCGGCGAGGTGACCTATCTCGTTCCGCAGGGGCGCACCGAAAAACTGCCGCCCGGAACATTGTTCCCAATGGCGCACACCCGCACCATTCTGCAGGCCGCCGAGGCCGGCAAGCAGGGCATCGACCCGCCATTGTTCGATGGCACGTCGAGCCACGGGGCCGAGCACACATTTGTCGCCATTCTCGATCACCGGCAGCCCCGGCGCGACCGCTTCGCCGGACTCTCGAAACTGCCCTCGACCTTGGTGGATATCGGCTTCTGGCCTCGCACCCAAAAGGACGACGAGCCGGATTTCCGCACGCAAATGCGCTATTTCGCCAACGGCGTCTCGCGTGATGTGCGGCTCGATTTCGGCAATTTCGTGATGACCGGCAAGCTGACCTCGCTCACGATCCTGAAGGACGCCTGCCCATCCTCCCACCGGTCACGCGCCGGCATGGCCGCGAAAGGCTGATTCCGCAAGCCGACCGCGTATTCCGACCGGATGGTTTCACCCGGTCGGAATACGGTGATTTATCGATATTTATTTATCATCAATCGATAACAACAATTATCAGGTCCCGCTATCCTCGCCGTCCGGGGTGACGTCCGGCGCCGGGGGGGCGGCCGGCGTCGCGGGCTCGGTCTTGCGGGTGCGTCCTGCCGACGGCCGTGCGACAACCGGCTTCGCGGCGCGCCGGTCCGGCAAGGCGCGGGCGGCGCTGGTCGGTTTGCCATTCGCGGTCTTCCGGGTCGTCGCCGCGGTGCGGCTCACCGTCTTGGCTGGCGCGGCGGCCTTGCCGCCTGTCTTCGTCGCGGGCTTCGCGGCCGATTTCGGCGCCGGCTTCGCCGCCGTCGCCTTCACAACCACGCTCTTCGCCGCAGCGACTTTCGCGCTGCCCGGCTTGCCGGCGGCGGTTTTTGCGGCAGATTTCGCCCCTGTCTTCGCCCCTGTCTTCGCCCCTGTCTTCGCTCCGGCTTTCGCCACGGCGGCGGGCTTCGTCGCGGTCTTGGCGGGGGCGGATTTTTTCGCCGCCGTCCTGGCACTGGCGGCGGCCGTCTTCGGCGCCGCTTTCGCGGTCGTGGCCTTGCCCGCTGCCGTCTTGGTCTTTGTCTTCGCCGCGGCCGTCTTCGTCGCAGCCGTCTTCGTCGCAGCCGTTTTCGTCGATGCCGCCTTCGTGGCGGTCGCCTTCGCAGTGGTCTTCCCCGCAGCCGCCTTTGCGGTGGCTGCCCTGGCGCTGGCGGTCTTCACCGCCGCCCCTTTCGTGGCAGAAGCCTTGGCGGCGGTCGCCTTCGCGGCGGAAGCCGCTTTTGGCGCCGTCTTGGCGGCGGCGCTTTTCACTGTCTTCGGCGCTGCCGCGGATTTTTTCGCAACCGCCTTCGGAGTTGCGATCTTTGCAGGAATCGACTTCGGCTTTGCCTTCGTCGCCGGTTTCGCGGCCGCGCCCTTGGCGGTTGCGGTCCTGGCTTTCGCGGCGGTTTTCGCGGTGGCTGTCTTGGTGCTGGCGCGTACGGCGAGGGCCTTGGCGCGCGGTTCGGTTTGCTTGGTCACGAGGTTGTTCCTTCGCTCGGGGTTGCGGGTAACGCGGTCAGCCATGCCCTTGACAATGATGGAGGCCGCAATCGCCCTGTGCGGGGCCGCGTTGCCTCTGCTGCTCTAACCTCGCTGGATTTTGCGGCGCGGGTCCGTTGATGTCCGGTTAGTCGAGGTGACGCCATCGCGGTTGTCATCGTCGTGCAGGCAGTCTTCCCGTCGTTTCGAGGCCTGGCTTCGCGGCATTGCGGCCAGTGTCCATCCTTCCCTTTCGCGTGCGTTACTCGATTTGACCGATCGGCTCTCGACAGTTCTGCGACGCGAATCGCGCGGCGCACGCAATTTCCGCTATCGGCCGTATGAATATGCGATGTCAACAAAAAGCGTCGGCAATTCCTTGTCTTGTGCCCATTTTTTGCGTTTTTTCCATGACGCGATGCGGTTTCGCATCGTCTTGACTGTCGAGCGTCATGCGAGTTCCGTCCTGCGCTCCACGCATTCCCACTCTGCCGAGGCGCTGAAAGGCTTGCGTCCGCGTCGCTTCGGGTCGATCATGTCAAGGTCTGGAGATTGTTCCGGACATTGCCATGGGAAATCCGAGCGTGGCCGACGACACCGATATCACCTGGGTTGCACCGCGCGGGCGGACGAAGCACGAAGTCGCCATGCCGGGCTGGGGCGTCGCTCTTGGCCGCGGTCTGTCGATGCGCTGCCCGGCGTGCGGCGAGGCCTCGGCCTTCGAGGGCTATCTCAAGGTGCGGCGCGAATGTGCGTCCTGCGCCGCCCCGCTCGGCCGCGTACCGTGCGACGACGCGCCGATCTATCTCACCCTCGTCATCGCGCTGCATATCGTCATCCTGCTCATGGTCTTCACCGACTATGACGGCGGCATGAGCTGGGTCGCCTCGCTGTTCATCTTCGTGCCGCTGACCCTGGCGCTGATCCTGCTGATGATGCGGCCGATCAAGGGTGCCACGCTCGCGATCATGCTCAAGGTCAACCTGCTGCGCCCGGCGCCGAGGGTGGTGCCGTCCGGCAATGGCTGACGGCGCGTCCGCCATCCGCGGCCGTCTGCGACGTGTCGTGCTCGACGAGGAGATCGGCGGCGTGCTCTCGCCGATGCAGGAGGCCGACCGCAACCAGGCCATCGCCGATCTCGCGGCCGACAACCGTTTCGCCCTCGCCACGCATCCCGACGCCGCGACCATCCTGCATCTCTCGGTGCAGGATGGCCGGCTCGTCTTCGACATTCGCGACGAGTCCGACGAAACGCTGCAAACCCTCGTCCTCGCTCCGGGCCCGTTCCGCTCGATGATCCGCGATTACCAGATGCTGCTCGACAGCTACGCCGCCGCCGTCGCCGAAGGCCGCGAAGCGCGGATCCAGGCGATCGACATGGGCCGCCGCGGCCTGCACAACGAGGGCGCCGAACTCGTGATGGCCCGGCTCGATGGCAAGGTGCTGCTCGATTTCGACACCGCACGTCGCCTCTTCACCCTCATCTGCGCGCTGCATCGTCGCGCGTAAGCGCGCCACTCATCCAACGCGTAAGCGCGCCACTCATCCAACGCGTAAGCGCGCCACTCATCCAACGCGTAAGCGCGGAATCATCGCCCGGAAACACGCCATGCGCGCGCGGCGATTGACGCGGCGGCCCGCCTCGCGCCAGATCGGCGGACGCAGTTTCGAGGTGAGAGATGAAAATCGACGGCACACCCTATCGTTCGATCTGGATCGATGAATCCGACCGCTGGTCGGTTCGCATCATCGACCAGACCAGGCTGCCCTGGGCCATCGAAATCCCGCGGCTGACCACGCCGGAGCAGGTCGCCCACGCGATCAGCGCGATGCTCGTGCGCGGCGCCCCGCTGATCGGCGCCACCGCCGCCTATGGCGTCGCCCTCGCCATGCGCGCCGACCCGTCGGACGAGGCGCTGGCGACGGTCATTCCCATGCTCGCCGCAACGCGCCCGACCGCGATCAATCTGCGCTGGGCGCTCCTGCGCATGCAGCGCACCCTCGCCGCGCATCCCCCCGCCGAGCGCGCCGATGCCGCCTATGCCGAGGCCGCCGCGATCTGCGACGAGGATGTGGCGACCAACCGCGCCATCGGCGAGCACGGCCTTGCCCTCATCCGCGCCCGCGCGCAGGCCGGCCACCGGGTCAACATCCTCACCCATTGCAATGCCGGCTGGATCGCGACGGTCGACTGGGGCACCGCGCTCGCGCCGATCTACATGGCGCACGATGCCGGCATCGACGTTCATGTCCTCGTCGATGAAACCCGCCCGCGCAACCAGGGTTTCTCGCTCACCGCCTGGGAACTCGGCAAGCACGGCGTGCCGCACACCGTGATCGTCGACAATGCCGGCGGCCATTTCATGCAGCGCGGCGCGGTCGACATGGTCATTGTCGGCACCGACCGCGTCACCCGCGCCGGCGATGTCGCCAACAAGATCGGCACCTATCTCAAGGCGCTCGCCGCGCGCGACAACGGCGTGCCCTTCTACGTGGCGCTGCCCTCCTCGACGATCGACTGGACGATCACCGACGGGCTCGGCTCGATCCCGATCGAGGAACGCGCGCCGGCCGAGGTCACCACCATCACCGGCCGCGCGCTCGATGGCGCGATGATGACCGTCCGCATCGTCCCGAAGGACAGCCCGGCCGCCAACCCGGCTTTCGATGTCACCCCCGCGCGTCTCGTCTCCGGCCTGATCACCGAGCGCGGCATCTGTGCGGCGAGCGCGCCGGCGCTGGCCGCGATGTTCCCCGACCAGGCGCTCCAGACGGCGGCGTGAGCACGGCGGCGCGACGCCGTCTCGGCCCCGTCGCGCTGCTCGCAGCACTTGCGGGTTGCGCGATGCGGCCGGACGCGCACGCGCCGCCCTTCGCCAACAAGCCCTATGCCGCGTTCTCGCGCAGCGCCGCCATCGGCGTTGCCGAGGGCGAGTGGCGCTACTGGGGCAGCCCCGTCATCGACGGCCCCGCCGATGACGACCCCGCATTGCCACCCCCCGCGTTGCAGGAGCGCGACAATGCCGGCTGGCAGGAAGTCGGGCTCTACTGGTGGATCGGCATGAACGCCGGCCGTCCCGAAGACCGCTGGACCGGCAAGCACGATGCGGCGGGCCGCGTCTTCCCGCGCGCGGTGAACGGTCGCTACGCCTGGTCCGCCGCCTTCATTTCCTATGTCATGCGGATGGCCGGCGCCGGCCCGGATTTCCCCTACGCGCCCGACCATGCGCAGTATATCGACGCCGCCTGGCGCGCCGCCCATGACGCCACCGCTCACGGCGCGAAACCGCCCGAACTCCGCGCCGAAAATCCCGCGACCCACGCCCCCGCGCCCGGCGATCTCATCTGCGCCGGCCGCGCCAGCGCCGCCCACATCACCTATGCCGATCTGCCGCGCCGGGCATATTTCCCCGCGCACTGCGCCATCGTCGTCGCCGCGACGCCGACCGAGCTTTCCATCATCGGCGGCAATGTCGATGACACGGTGGCACTCACCCATGTCCCGCTCACCGCGCGCGGCACCCTCCTGCACCGCGACGGCACGATCGTCGACCCGCGGTATGACTGGTTCGTCGTGCTGCGCGTGCTCTATCGGCGCGATTGAACTATAGAGGCCGGATGGCCCGCACCCCATCTCCCGACGGCGATCTTTTCGGCGATGCCGCGCCCGCGCCTGCCGCCGCCCCGCGCGGCGCCGTGCCGCTGGCCGAGCGCTTGCGCCCGCGCGCACTCGCCGAGGTGATCGGTCAGCCGCATCTCGTCGGGCCGGACGGCACGCTGACCCGCATGCTCGAACGCGGCAGCCTCGCCTCGCTCATCCTCTGGGGCCCGCCCGGCGTCGGCAAGACGACCATCGCCCGCCTGCTCGCCGACCGCGCCGGCCTCGTCTTCGTGCAGATCTCCGCCGTGTTCTCCGGTGTCGCCGATCTCAAGCGCGTCTTCGAGGAAGCCGCCCGCCGCCGCCGCACCGGCGCGCGCACGCTGCTCTTCGTCGATGAAATCCACCGCTTCAACCGCGCCCAGCAGGACGGGTTCCTGCCCGTGGTCGAGGAGGGAACCATCACCCTCGTCGGTGCGACCACCGAAAACCCGTCCTTCGAGCTCAACGGCGCGCTGCTCTCCCGCTGTCAGGTGCTCGTCCTCCGCCGCCTCGACGACGACGCGCTGGAACTCTTGCTCCGCCGCGCCGAAGCGGAGATGGCGCGCGACCTGGCCCTTACCGACGCCGCCCGCGCCGCCCTCCGCGCGATGGCGGATGGCGATGGCCGCGCGATCCTCAACATGGCCGAGCAGCTCTTCGCCGCGAACCCGCCAGCACCGCTCGACGAAGCGGCGCTCGCCACCCTCATCGCCCGCCGCGCCGCCCTCTACGATCGCGATCGCGAGGAGCACTACAACCTCATCTCCGCCCTGCACAAATCGATGCGCGGCTCCGACCCCGACGCCGCGCTCTACTGGTACGCCCGCATGCTCGCCGGCGGCGAGGACCCGCGCTACATCGCCCGCCGCCTGACCCGCTTCGCCGTCGAGGATATCGGCCTCGCCGATCCGGCCGCGCTCACCCAGGCCATCGCCGCGTGGGAGGCCTATGAGCGGCTCGGCAGCCCGGAGGGCGATCTTGCCATCGCCCAGCTCGTGCTCTACCTCGCGACGGCGCCGAAATCGAACGCCGCCTACCGCGCCTTCGGCGCCGCCCGCCGCGCCGCCCAGGCCACCGGCAGCCTGACGCCGCCCGCCCATATCCTCAACGCCCCCACGAAACTCATGAAAAACCTCGGCTATGGCGCCGGCTACGAATACGATCACGACAGCGAAGAGGCCTTTTCCGGCCAGACCTATTTCCCCGACGGCATGAACCGCGAAACCTTCTACCGCCCCGCCGGCCGCGGCGCCGAACAGGAGATCAAGCGCCGCCTGCTGCACTGGGCCAAACTCAGGGAGGACCGCGCATGAGCGTCCGCATCGTCACCGTCGAGCCCGACCAGGCCGACATGCGGCTCGACCGCTTTCTCCGCAGCCTGCATCCCGGCCTCACCCAGGGGGCGATCCAGAAATTCTGCCGCACCGGGCAGGTGAGGGTGGACGGCAAGCGCGCCGAGGCCTCGACCCATCTCGCCGCCGGCCAAGTCGTGCGGATTCCGCCGGTGCCCGAAACCCCGGCGCCGAAGCCGCGCCAGACGGTCGCGGCCAATGAATGGGACATCAAGGAGCTGAACGCCCGCATCCTGCACCGCGACGCCGATGTGCTGGTGATCGACAAGCCCGCCGGCCTCGCCACGCAGGGCGGCAAGGGCATCGCCAGGCATCTCGACGGCATGCTCGACGCGCTCCGTTTCGACGCCGCCGACCGCCCCCGCCTGGTCCACCGGCTCGATCGCGACACGTCCGGCGTGCTCGTCCTCGCCCGCAACGCCTTCGCCGCCAACCGCCTCGCCGCCGCCTTCCGCGGCCGCGACATGGAAAAGACCTACTGGGCCATCGTCGTCGGCCTGCCGATCCCGATGGAAGGCCAGATCGACCTGCCGCTCGCCCGCATCGGCGGCGCGCAGGGCGCGCGCACCCGCCCCGCCGACCGTGATGACGAGGACGCCGCGAAGGCGATCACCGATTACCGCACCCTCGACAATGCCGGGCGGAAATTCTCCTGGCTCGAACTGCATCCGCTCACCGGCCGCACCCACCAGCTGCGTGCCCATTGCGCGGCGATCGGCACGCCGATCCTGGGCGATGCTCCCTATGGCGAGCACCTCGCCTTCGCTGAGGGGTTCCCCCGCCAGCTTCACCTGCATGCCCGCCGCCTGGTTCTGCCGCATCCGCGCGGCGGCCGGCTCAGCGTCGAAGCAGAGCTGCCGGCGCACATGAAAGCCACGTTCGCGACACTCGGCTTCACCGCCCCGCATGCCGCCCCGGCCCGGCGCGGTTGATGGTCGCAATCACGAGATCGTGAGGCCGGCTATTCGTTTGGCGGCATGGCGCATCCGTGCGGATGCCCCTATCTCATCCGATGATGGAGGAGCGGAAATTTCGTAGCGCGACGCGTGAGCTGTCACGCATCCTGCCCGGTTTTGCGCCTGTCGTCGGGCTCGCTCTCGCCGCCGGCGCGCTGCTTCCCGCGCCATCCGCCCTTGCCGCCGAGCCGCAACCTTATGACGTCGCCTTCGTCGCCACCGGCAACGCTCCGCTCGACACGCTGATCCGCCAGAGTTCGAGCCTTGAAACCCTCCGCCGCAAGCTCGCGGTCGGCCCCTTCGCGCTGATCGCCCGCGCCCGCGCCGATCTCGACACGTTCCGCACCGTGCTGGAAAGCGAGGGCTACGATTCCGGCACGATCACCATCACCATCGACGGTCATGCCCTGTCCGACCCCGCTCTGCCGGACCTGCTGCGACAGGCGCCGGCAAACCCGCCCGCCCGCGTGCGCGTGGCGATCGCGCAGGGCCCGCTCTACCATGTCGGCGCCATCAGCACGCCCGGCCTCACCGACCCCGCCGCGATCGCGGCGCTCGGCGTGCATCCGGGCGATCCGGCCGCCGCGTCCCCCCTCGTCGGCGCGGCATCCCGGCTGGAGGCGCGGCTGCGCAATCTCGGCTATGCCTTCGCGAAGGTCGCCCCGCCCATCGCCGAAGCCGATGACGCGACGCACACGCTCGCCGTCACCTATCCGGTCACGATGGGTCCGCGCGTCGATGTCGGCGCCATCACCTTCACCGGCATGCGGCGGATGCGCCGCCGCTTCATGGCCCGGCACATCGCGCTCAGGCCCGGCCAGCGCTACAGCCAGACGGCGCTCGACGCGGCGCGCGACCAGCTTCTCGGCCTCGGCGTGTTCTCCTCCGTCACCGCCCATACGGCCGCCGCGCCGCACCCCGCCGGCCAGGTGCCCGTCACCTTCGCGGTGCGCGAGCGCAAGCGCCACACCGTCGCCCTCGGCGCCTCCTACTCCTCCGATCTCGGCATCGACGCCAATGTCTCCTGGACCGACCGCGACCTGTTCGGCGCGGCGCAGAACCTCACCCTGTCGCTCGGCGCCACCGGCATCGCCGGCAGCGGCCGCAGCCAGACCGCGACCTTCGGCAAGCACACCTATATCGTCGCTCCCGGCTACGATGCGAAAGCGACCTATCGCGTGCCCGATTTCATCCGTCCCGGCCAGTCCATCGCCGCGACGATCGAGGCGCTCAAGCAATACCTGCCGGCCTATAGCCGCACCGCCTTTCTCGGTCGCGCCATCGTCGCCCGCCCGCTCGGCCCGCATCTGACGCTCGATTACGGCGCCGGCTTCATCTTCGAGAAGGTGAACCAGGAGGGCGAAAGCCGCACCTACCGTCTGCTTCAGCTTCCCGTCACCCTGTCCTACGACACCGCGAATTCGCTCCTCGATCCCACGCGCGGCGTGAAGCTCACCCTTCGCCTCACCCCGAGCCTGTCGCTCGGCGCCGCCACGCAGCCTTTCGTCATCGCCGAACTCACCGGCAGCACCTACATCAATCTGGAAGCCCCCGGCCGCGGCGTGCTGGCGCTGCACGGCGTGCTCGGCCGCATCTTCGGCGGCTCGCAATTCGGCATCCCGCCCGACCAGCGCTTCTACGCCGGCGGCACCGGCACCGTGCGCGGCTTCACCTACCAGACGGTCGGGCCACTCTTCCCCGATGGCATTCCCGAGGGCGGCACCGCGATCGACGCGCTGGAGACCGAGTTCCGCCAGCGCATCGGCAAGCATTTCGGCCTCGCCCCCTTCATCGATGCCGGCCAGGTCTCGGCCAACGGCACGCCCTTCACCGGCACGCTGCGCATCGGCGCCGGTCTCGGCCTGCTCTACTACACCGGCATCGGCCCGTTGCGCGTCGATGTCGGCGTCCCGCTCAACCGCGCGCCCGGCAGCGCCTCCGTCGCGGTCTATATCGGGCTCGGGCAGGCCTTCTGATGCGCCGGATCGTCAAGCCCATCCTCTGGATCGCCGGTATCCTGGTCGCCCTGCCGGTCCTCGCTGGCCTCGCGCTCGGCATCGCGCTGAACACCGGCGCCGGCCGCACCCTCGCCGCCCACGAGATCGACGCGCTCTCCGGCGGTACGGTCAAAATCACCGGCCTCGCCGGGCATTTCCCGACATACATCGCCGCAAGGCGCATCGCGATCGCCGACCGCAAGGGCGCGTGGCTCACCATCGACGATGCCGTGCTCCGCTGGTCGCCATTTTCGCTCCTGCACCGCAGCATCGACATCACCGACCTCACCGCGAAGCGCATCGACATCCTGCGCCAGCCGCTCCCCGCCGCCGCGAAGCCGAAACCGCAACAATCCGCCGCGCGCGGCATCCCGAAAATCGCGCTGGTCCTGCGCCATCTCGGCATCGGCCGCCTCGCGATCGCGAAACCCGTGCTCGGCCACAAGCTCGCGCTCAACATCACCGGCCAGGCCCGGGCGAAATCGCCCGACGACATCGCCGCCACGCTCGACGCCACCTCGCTCGACGGCGCCGGCACCTACCGCCTCGCCGCGCGCCTCGATGCGAGCAAGGTCGGCGCGCATCTCACCGTCCACGAACCGCCCGGCGGCCCCATCGCCGCCTTCGCCGGCATCGCCAGCCAGCCCGATCTCGCGAAGCAGAAGGTCGATCTCTCGCTGAGCATCGCCGGCCCGCGCGACCATGCCGCCCTCCACTTCGCCAGCGCCCTCGGCGATCTCAAGGCGCGCGGCACCGGCACGGTCGACCTTTCGCCAACCGCCCCCGGCGCCAATCTCACCATCACCATTCCCGAACTCGCGCCCTATGCCGCCCTCGGCAGGCAGACGCTCGGCGGCCGCACCGTCCTGCGCGTCGTCGTGAAGCATCGTGGCGGCGTCACCAACCTTCACGTCGACGACACGGTGGAAATCACGAAGGCGGCGAAACCCGTCCCCATCCTCGTCGGCAAGCGCGCCACAATCGCGGGCGATTTCACCCTCGCGCACCGCACCGCCACCATCCACAGCCTGACGCTCGACATGGCCGCCCTGAAGGCGCATCTCGCCGGCACCGTCACCCGCGCGCATGTCGCCCTCAAGGGCACGTTCACCCAGCCCGACCTCGGCCTCGCCGATCCGCTTCTCGCCGGCCAGATCACCGAGGCGATCGATCTCGCGGGCCCGCCGGACGATCTCGCCCTGCGCGGCACGATCGACGGTCTCGTAACCGCGAAGGGCGTTCCCTCCGGCCCGTTCCGCATCACCATCGACGCCACCCATCTCCCCAACGCGCCGACAGGAAAACTGACGGGAGCCGGCGCGCTTTATGACTCCCCGCTCTCGCTCGGCGCGACCTTCGCCCGCAGCCCCGCCGGCGCTCTCGATCTCGACCTGAAAACCCTGTCCTGGAAATCGCTGCGCGGGCAGGGCCGCATCACCCGCGCGCCGGGTGCCCTGCTGCCGGACGGCGCGCTGCACCTCGCCATGATGCGCCTCGCCGATCTCGCCCCGCTGCTGCACCTGAAGCTCGCCGGCGCGCTCACCGCCGATTTCACCCATCGCTCCGGCGCGCCCGCCGCCATCGCGCTCACCGCCAGCCATCTCGCCTATGGCGACATCGCCACCCTCCGCGCCGCGCGGATCGACGCGACGATCGACCATCTCGCGCAAACACCCGCGATCGCCGCCACCGCGACCCTCACCGGTGTCACGAGCAAGGCGGCATCGGGCAACCTCACCCTCACTGCAAAGGGCAGCGAGACCGCTCTCGCCGTCACCGCCGCGGGACGCTTCGCCCGCCTCGCCGGCAAGCCGGCGCGGCTCGATCTCGCCGCGACACTCGATGGCAAGACCCGCACCATTCGCCTCGCGAAACTCGACGCCGCCGCCCGCGGCGTCACCGCCCGCCTGCTCGGCCCCGCCATCATCAGCGCCGGCCCGACCAGCTCGATCCGTCATCTCGCAATCGCCCTGGGCGGGCTCGGCGGTGCGGCGCGACTTACCGCCGATGGCGGCATCCGCCCGTCGCTCGATCTCGCCGCGAACCTTACCAATCTCCCCGCCG
This sequence comes from Pseudomonadota bacterium, assembly GCA_021849425.1. GTDB lineage: Bacteria > Pseudomonadota > Alphaproteobacteria > Acetobacterales > Acetobacteraceae > Acidiphilium. The sequence goes on along the minus strand of JAJZSY010000011.1, from coordinate 10,204 downwards.
GCATCGCCCGCGCCGCGGATCCGCGCCTCGCCGTCACCGGCCTGCTCGACGCCACCGCCCATCTCACCGGCACGCTCGCAGCCCCCGCCGGCACGGTCACGCTGCGGGGCAGGGGGCTTGGCCTTGCGTCCGGCCCCGGCGCGAAGCTCCCGCGCGCGACTCTCGCCGCCCGCGAGACCCTGCGCGGCCATGCCCTGCGCGGCAGCATCGCCGCAACGCTGGGCTCCGCCCGTCTCAGCCTCGACGGCACCGCCCCGCTCGCGCTCACCGGCCCGATGGACCTGTCGTTCCGGCTCGACAATCTCTCGGCCTCCCTGCTTCGCGCCGCCGACCCGCGCCTCGCCGCCTCCGGCATGGTCACCGCCCGCGCCCGGCTGACCGGCACACCGCGCGCGCCGCGCGGCACGGTCGATCTCGCGGCGACATCCATGCGCCTGCTCACCGGCCCCGCCGCCTCGCTGCCGCCGGCCGATCTCACCGCGCATGAAACCCTGCTCGGCCGCAGCGCCCGCGGCACCGCGCGCCTTTCCCTCGGCAACCGGGCGGATCTCACCCTCGCCGGCACCGCGCCGCTCTCGGCCGCGGGAGCCATCGACCTCGCCCTGACCGGAACCGCCAATCTCCACCTTCTCGACCCGCTCACGGCCGCGGGCGGCACCGCGGTCGGCGGCACGGTGACGCCCGATCTCCGCGTCACCGGCACGCTGGCCGCGCCCCGCGCCGCGGGCACGCTCACCCTGGCCGGCGGCCGGGTGCAGAACATCGCCAGCGGGCTCGACCTTTCGGCGATCGACGCCACGATCACCGCCGCCGGCCGCACCCTCCGTCTCGACCGTCTCTCGGCCAAGGCCGGCGCCGGCACGATCGACGGTTCCGGCAGTTTCGGCCTCGCCAAGCCAATGCCGGTCGATCTGCGGATCGCCTTCCACCACGCGAGCCCGATCGCGAGCGACATCCTGACCGAGCGCCTCGGCGGCGCGCTCAGCCTCACCGGCGATATCGACACCGGCACCAGGCTCGCCGGCACCGTCGCGATCGAGACGGCGAACATCCAGATCCCGCAGGGCCTGCCGCCCTCGGTGGTCAGGCTCGACATCCGGCGCAAGGGCGCCCGTCCGCCGCCGCCCGCCGCCCCCGCGCCGCCCGTGGCGCTCGATCTCACGGTCGATGCCCGCAACGAGGTGTTCGTGCGCGGCAAGGGCCTGTTCGCCAATCTCGGCGGCAGGCTGCATGTCGGCGGCACGCTCGCCGCGCCGCAGCCTGCCGGCGGCTTCCACCTGATCCGCGGCTATTTCAATCTTGGCGGCAAGACGCTCGATCTCAGCCGCGGCACCGTCCGCTTCAACGGCAACGGCATGATGCCGGTGATCGACCTTGAAGTGAGCGGCACCGCCTCTGACGGCACGGTTTCAACCCTGGCCCTCACCGGCCCGGCGAGCGCGCCGAAGATTTCGCTCTCCAGCCTCCCGTCCTTGCCGTCGGACGAGGTGCTGGCGCATCTGCTCTATGGCACCAGCTCGCAGAATCTCTCGGCGCTGCAGGCCGCCTCGCTCGCCGCCTCGCTGGCCGATCTCGCCGGAATCGGCGGCGGCGGGCCGGATGTGGTCGGCGGGCTGCGCAAGGCGCTCGGGCTCGACCAGCTCTCGATCGGCGGCGGCACCAGCGCGCCGACGATCAATGCCGGCCGCTACGTCGCCCCCGGCGTCTATGTCGGCGCCCAGCAATCCGCCACCGGCGGTGGCACCGGCGCCAAGGTCGAGATCAATCTCTACAAGGGCCTGAAGCTGAAAACCGAGGTGCAGTCCAACAGCGGCAGCGGCGGCAGTTCCGGCCCCGGCGAGTCGGTCGGCCTGACCTACCAGTTCGATTACTGAGCCAGAACACGATATTGCTGGTCAGAGCATCTGCCCGCCATCGACGACGATGTTCTGCCCCGTCACCCAGCGCGCCGCCGGCGAGGCCAGGAACATCGCCACCTCGGCGATTTCCTCCGCCGTGCCGAACCGCCCGAACGGGATCGAGGCGAGGGTCGCCTCGTAGAGTTTCGGGTTGGTCGTCTTGCGCTGCTCCCACAGCCCGCCCGGAAACGCGATCGAGCCGGGCGAGATCGCGTTCACCCGGATCCGCTTTGGCGCCAGCGTCGCCGCCTGCGACATCGTGTAGTTGATCACCGCCGCCTTCACCGCCGCATAAGGCTGGCTGCGGGTCGAGGCGCGCAGGCCGGAAATCGAGGCGAGATTGACGATCGCGGCCCCCTCGGCGGCCTCGAGGAAGGGCAGGGCGGCATGGCTCGCCCGCACCACCGCCATCACATCCACCCCGATCGCGGCGGCCCAGCCCGCCTCGTCATCGGTCATCCCGAAGCCGGAGGCGTTGTTCACGAGGATGTCGATGCCACCCATCGCGGCAGCGGCGTCCGGCACGAAGCGGGCGATCTGTTCCGCATCGGCCAGATCGCAGGGGGCGGCGAACACCACCTCGCCATGCCCGGCGATCTCCCGCCGCGCCACCTCCAGCGCCTCGGCGCCGCGCGCGCAGATCGCGACCGCGGCCCCCTCGGCGGCAAATCCCATCGCGATGGCGAGGCCGATTCCCCGGCTGCCGCCCATCACCACCACTTTCCTGCCCGCAAACCGCATCGCCCGCTCCTCGCCTTCATGTTGTGGGAGGGCCGGAGCGAAACCGCCCCGGCCCGCCGGTTCAGGCCGCCTTCTGCTTCGCGGCCGTCGGGTAGTCGGTATAGCCCTCGGCGCCGCCCTGGTAGAAGGTCGAGGTATCGGGCGGGTTCAGCGCCAGCCCGTCGCGGAAGCGCGCCACCAGGTCCGGGTTCGCGATATAGAGCTGGCCGAACGCCACCGCGTCCACCTCGCCCGCCTCGATCGCCGCCTCGGCGGTCTCGCGGGTGAACTTCTCGTTGGCGATATACACGCCGCCGAACGCCGCCTTAAGCTGCGGCCCGATCCAGTCCGCCGCCTTGTGCTCGCGCGCCGCGATGAAGGCGATCTTGCGCTTGCCAAGCTCGGTGGCGACATGGGTGAACAGCGCCAGCCGGTCGGAATCGCCCATCGAATGCGCGTCGCCGCGCGGTGCCAGATGCACGCCCACCCGGTCCGCACCCCAGACGCCGATCACCGCGTCCGTCACCTCCAGCAGCAGCCGCGCGCGGTTCTCGATCGAGCCGCCATAGCGGTCGGTGCGCTTGTTGGTCGAATCCTGCAGGAACTGGTCGAGCAGGTAGCCGTTCGCGCCATGCACCTCCACGCCGTCGAACCCGGCCGCCTTGGCGTTCCGCGCCGCCACCCGGTAGGCTTCGATCACGCCCGGAATCTCGTCGGTCTCCAGCGCGCGCGGCGTGGTGAAGGGGCGCTCCGGCCGCACCAGGCTCACATGCCCTGCGGCTGCGATCGGGCTCGGCGCCACCGGCAGCTCGCCGTTCAGGAAGATCGGGTCGGAAATCCGCCCGACATGCCAGAGCTGCGCCAGGATGATGCCGCCCTCGCGATGCACCGCCTCGGTGACGATGCGCCAGCCCGCCACCTGCTCGTCGGACCACAGGCCCGGTGTGGCGGCATAGCCGACGCCCATCGGCGTCACCGAGGTCGCCTCGGAGAGAATCATCCCGGCCTCGGCGCGCTGCGCGTAATACTGCCCCATCAGCGCGTTGGGCAGGCGCGCCTCGCCGGCGCGCGCGCGGGTCAGCGGCGCCATGACGATGCGGTTGCGCAGGGTGAAGGCGCCTGCCTGCAGGGGTTCGAACAGTTTCGACATTGATCAGCCTTTCAGGTTGATGCTGCGAGTTCAGGGAGTGGGGTCCGGCAGACCAAGGGATTTCGCGAGTCCCCCGATCAGCGCTGCGATCGCGCCGTCATTGCGCCGGTAGAACACGAAGGTTCCGACCCGCCGCGTCTCGACCAGGCCGGCCGCGTGAAGCGCGGCGAGATGAGCCGAAATGCTCGATTGCGACAGCGGACAGCTCCGCTCGATCGCCCCCGCGCAGACGCCGAGCGCGAGCGGATGCTCCTGCCCGGCGAAATGCCGTTCGGGATCGGCGAGCTTGGCGAGAATGGCGCGCCGCACCGGATGCACCAGGGCTTTCAGTCCCTCGTCCAGGTCCGGCGCGCGCTCATGATCGGCATCGATCGTCATGCGACGATAGATGGATCGGATTTATCCGATATGAAGATCGGGTTCGGTGAATTTACGCAGGGCAGGGATGCGCGCCGCCCGTCCGGCGCGCATCCCGCATCATCTCAGCCCCGCTGGTCGATCGAGACGTAGTCGCGCTTTGCTGCGCCGGTATAGAGCTGGCGCGGCCGGCCGATCCGCTGCGAGGGGTCGGCGATCATTTCCATCCACTGGCTGATCCAGCCGGTGGTGCGCGCCAGGGCGAAGAGCGGGGTGAACATCGTGGTCGGGAATCCCATCGCCTTGAGGATGATGCCCGAATAGAAATCGACGTTCGGATAGAGCTTGCGCGAAACGAAGTAATCGTCGTCCAGCGCGATCTTTTCCAGCTCCATCGCCAGTTCCAGCAACGGCTCGTGCTTGATCCCGAGTTCGCCCAGCACCTCGTGGCAGGTCTGCTGCATGATCTTCGCACGCGGGTCGAAGTTCTTGTAAACCCGGTGGCCGAAGCCCATCAGCTTGGTGTGGCTGTTCTTGTCCTTCACCTCGGCGATGAAAGCCGGGATGTTGTCCTTGTGGCCGATCTCGCCGAGCATCTTCAGCACCGCCTCGTTGGCGCCGCCATGCGCCGGGCCCCAGAGGGCGGCGATGCCGGCGGCGATGCAGGCGAAGGGGTTGGCCCCGGTCGAGCCGGCGAGCCGCACGGTCGAGGTCGAGGCGTTCTGCTCGTGGTCGGCGTGCAGGATCAGGATGCGGTCCATCGCCCGTTCGAGAATCGGGTTCTTCCGATACGGCTCCGGCGGCACCGCGTTCATCATGTAGAGGAAGTTCTCCGCATAGGAGAGATCGTTGCGCGGATACATGAAGGGCTGGCCGGTCGAATACTTGTAGGCCCAGGCGGTGATCGTCGGGATCTTGGCGATCAGCCGGAACGCGCTGATCTCGCGCTCCCGCGGATCGTTCACGTTCACGCTCTCCGGATAGAAGGCCGAGAGCGCGCCGACCACGCCGCACAGCACCGCCATCGGGTGCGCGTCGCGCCGGAACCCGTCGAAGAAGCGGCGCACCTGCTCGTGCAGCATCGTGTGCATGGTCACGCCGCGGTTGAACGCCTCGAACTCCGCTTCCGTCGGCAGCTCGCCGAACATCAGCAGATGCGCGACCTCGAGAAAGGTCGATTTCTCGGCGAGCTGATCGATCGGATAGCCGCGATACAGCAGCACCCCCTCATCGCCGTCGATATAGGTGATCTTGCTCTCGCACGAGGCGGTCTCGCCATAGCCGGGATCGAAGGTGAAGATGCCGGTCTGCGCCTGGAGCTTGCGGATATCGGCCACCTGCGGGCCGAGCGTGCCGGTCAGGAGCGGGAGTTCGGCCGTCTTGTCGCTTCCGGGTATCGTAAGCGTCGCGTGCGTCGCGCGCGCGCCTTCGGTCGTGCTGCTCATGGTCAAGATTCCTCTGCTGTCCGGTCGAACCGTCCTGATCCGCTTCCCGGTCGGGTGCCGAGACTAATCGATCTGGGTGACTGTTTTGTAAATCCTTCGGGCGTGATCGCGCAACCTTCGCGCCTGCAACATGACACTCATGCAGCACTCGCGGGAGGCGGGTCGATCACCCGCTGCAACCGCGTCGTTTTCGGCTTCAGCTCGCGCCAGGGGGTCAGCACCAGGAATTCGGCGGCCCGCATCGTCGGAAATCCCTCCTCCAGCTGGGCATGCGCCGCGCCGCGCTCCTGCGCGCCGGCGGCCAGCATCAGCGCCAGCTCGTGCAGCCCCGGATTATGGCCGACCACCAGCACGCTCAGCATCGTCTCGCGCAGCTCGCGCAGCATCTCCAGCATCCGCGCCGCCGGCGCCATGTAGAGCCCGTCGACCACGTCGATGATCGGCTGCCCATCCCAGAACGCAACGCCGTCCAGCGTCTCGCGCGTGCGCCGCGCCGAGGATACCAGCACCACGTCCGGCTCGATCGCCAGCTCCCGCAGCCGGGCGCGCATGCGCTGCGCCGCCGCCCGCCCCGCCGGGCTCAGCGCGCGGTCATGATCGGCCTGGTCGCCCCGGGCCGGCTCGGCTTTGGCATGGCGCATGAGGATGAGCTGGTGCATGTTTTTCTTTCGCGGCAGGGTTGGGCGCCCGTTTATGCGCGGCTCCGCCCTCGCGATCCAGAGCGGCGGCCCTATTTATCGCAACGGAGCATTGCGCTTGCGGTGGATCGGCATCCGTTCGCCGCCCGCGCCCGTAACCGCAACACCGTGAAGGAGGACCGATGACCGACATCCCCATCGCCCGGCGCGGCGTTCTCGCGGCGGCCGCCGGCGTCATTCTGAAGCCGCCAAGGCTGCCGCGGCACCGCAGCCTCGCGTTCGACGTCTATCGCAACGGCAGCCATGTCGGCGTCCAGCATCTGCGCTTCCTCGTCGATGGCACGCGCCTGACGGTCGACAACCACGTCGATCTCAAGGTCGGCCTCATCGGCATCCCGCTCTTCACCTACCGCGCCCATATCGTCGAACACTGGCAGCGCGGCGCCTTCCAGTCCGCCACCAGCGCGATCGACAACAACGGCACCCGCATCCGTCTCGATGTCGAGCGCACCGATGCCGGCGTCGTCATCTCCGGCAACCGCATCGCCCGGCATACCGCCCCGCCCGACGCCCTGCCGCTCACCTACTGGAACAAGGCGATGCTGAACGGCCCGATGATCAACATGCAGACCGGCCATGCCGACCGGCCGACCGTCACCCGCGAGGGCTGGTTCCGCCTGCCCGCCATGCCCTCCGGCAGCGTCACCGCCTCGCGCTACCAGCTCTCCGGCCCGATCCGCCTCGCGGTCTTCTACAACCAGGCCAACACCTGGTCCGGCCTCGATTTCCATCATCGCGGCCACATCACCTACCGCCCGATCCTCGGCTGATGCCCGGCCAGCTCCGCGTCATCCTGGGCGACCAGCTCTCGCCCGCCATCGCCTCCCTCGCGGGCCTCGACCCCGGCGCTGACACGGTGCTGATGGCCGAGGTGATGGGGGAATGCACCTATGTCCCGCACCATCCGCAGAAGATCGCGCTCGTCCTCGCGGCGATGCGCCATTTCGCCAGGGCCCTGCGCGCCCGCGGCGTCGCCGTCCGCTACGTCACGCTCGACGATCCGGCGAATACCGGTACGCTCGCTGGCGAACTCGCCCGCGCCTACGCCGCGCTGAAGCCCGATGCCATCATCGCCACCGAACCGGGCGAATACCGGGTGCTCGAGGCCATGCGCGGCTGGGCGGCGCAGACCGGCATCCCCTGCGAGATCCGCGACGACACCCGCTTCCTCTGCTCCCGCGCCGATTTCGCCGCCTGGGCCGGCGCGAAAAAGCAGCTCCGCATGGAGTTCTTCTACCGCGAGATGCGCCGCCGCCACCGCATCCTGATGGAGGGCGACGACCCGGTCGGCGGCAAATGGAACTACGACCCCGAGAACCGCAAATCGCTGCCCGCCGGGTTGGCGCCCCCCGCGGCGAAACGCTTTCCGCCTGCGGACGAAACGCGCGAGGTGCTCGCCCTCGTCGCCGCCCGCTTCGCCACTCATTACGGCAGCCTCGATGGGTTCGACTGGCCGGTCACCGCGCGCGACGCCGAGGCGGGTTTCGCCGATTTCCTCGCCCGCCGTCTCCCCGGCTTCGGCGACTGGCAGGACGCGATGGCGGCGGACCAGGATTTCATGTTCCATTCCCTGGTCTCCGTCCCGCTCAATCTCGGCCTGCTCGACCCGCTCGATCTCTGCCGCCGCGCCGAGGCGGAATACGCGGCCGGCCGCGCCCCGCTCAACGCCGTCGAGGGCTTCATCCGCCAGATAATCGGCTGGCGCGAGTTCATCCGCGGCATCTACTGGCGGCACATGCCCGGCTACGCGACGCTGAATGCCCTCGGCGCCGACCTTCCGCTGCCGGATTTCTACTGGACCGGCGAAACCGACATGCGCTGCATGGCCCAGGCGATCGGGCAGACGCTGCGCCGCGCCTACGCCCATCACATCCAGCGCCTGATGGTCACCGGCAATTTCGCCCTCCTCGCCGGCATCGCCCCGGATGCGGTCGATCGCTGGTATCTCGCGGTCTACGCCGATGCCTATGAATGGGTGGAAATGCCCAACACCCGCGGCATGGCGCTGCACGCCGATGGCGGCATCGTCGGTTCGAAACCCTACGCCGCCTCCGGCGCCTATATCGCCCGCATGAGCGATTACTGCGGGGGCTGCCATTACGACGTGAAGGACGCCACCGGCCCGCGCGCCTGCCCCTTCAACGCGCTCTACTGGGATTTCATCGCCCGCCACGCCGATCGTTTCGCCGCCAATCCGCGCATGGCGATGCCGGTGCGAACGTGGCACAAGATGGCGGAGTCCAAACGCCACGCCCTGCGCGACCGCGCCGCCCTGCTGCGCCGCCGCCTGCAACACGGAGACCGCGTGTGAAACCCGTCACCAGCGCTGATGGCATCGTCTGGATCACCGGCGCCTCCAGCGGCATCGGCCGCGCCCTGGCCGAGGCGCATGTGGCGCAGGGCTGGCGCGTCGCCATCACCGCACGGCGCGAGGCCGAGCTTCGCGCCCTCGCCGAAACCCATCCGAGCCGCATCATCGTCGCGCCGGCCGACGTGACCGATCCCGCCTCGCTGCGCGAGGCGGTGAACACCATCACCCGCGACGGCCCGATCGCCCGCGCCATCCTCAACGCCGGCACCTATGAGCGCGATACCGCGGAAACCTTCACCGCCGACCGCCTGCGCCGCCAGGTCGAGCTGAATCTGCTCGGCACCGCGCACGCGCTCGAACTGGCGATGCCGGCGATGATCGCCCGCAAGCGCGGCCAGATCGCGCTGATGTCCTCGCTCGCCGGCCTCGCCGGCCTGCCCGGCTCGGTCTCCTATTCGGCGACCAAGGCGGCGCTGATCGCGACCGCCGAAGCCCTGAAATTCGACCTCGACCGCCACGGTGTGGCGATCTCGGCGATCTGCCCCGGCTTCGTGAAATCGCCGCTCACCGCGCAGAACCGCTTCCCGATGCCCTTCCTGATGGAAACCGCCGCCGCCGCCCACGCCATCCTGCGCGGGCTCGATGCCGGGCGCTTCCTCATCGCCTTCCCCGAGGGCCTGGCCCGCCCGCTGCGCATCCTGCGCCTGCTGCCCCATGCCGCTTTCTTCCCGCTCGTCGCCCGCTTCACCGGGTCGCGCACGCAGGGCAGGGCGGACCTAGAGAGCTAGTTCCCCATCGGGAAATCGAGGCCGGTGCTGCCGAACCCGCCCGCCTCGCGCGCGGTCCGGTCGAGATCGTCGGTCTCCTGCCACACCAGGCGCGACACCGGTGCCAGCACCGCCTGCGCGATCCGCATGCCCCGCGTCACCTCGAACGCCTCGCGCCCGGCATTCAGCACGATCACCTGGATCTCGCCGCGATAATCGCTGTCGATCGTCCCCGGACTGTTCGGAATCACGATCCCATGCTTGAGCGCGAGGCCCGAGCGCGGGCGGATCTGCAACTCGAACTCGGGCGGCAGCGCGATGGCGAGCCCGGTCGGCACCAGCGCCCGCGTCCCCGGCGCGATCAGCACGGTGCTGCTCACCGCCGCCAGCAGGTCGAGCCCCGCCGATCCGGCGGTGGCATAGTCGGGCAAGGGCAGGCCGGCGCCATGCGCCAGCCGCTTCACGGCAACTGCAATCGTCATTGGAAAATCCCTGAAATCCTCTCTGCAAGTCGCTCCGCCACCGCGTCCTTCCCGGCGCGCGGCCAGGGCTCCGCACCCCCGCCGGTAATCAGCACGACCTCGTTCTCGGCGCCACCCATGATGCCGGTTCCCGCGCCGACGTCATTGGCCACGATCCAGTCGCACCCCTTGCGCGCCCGCTTCGCCGTCGCCTGCGCGACCAGATCGCCGGTCTCCGCCGCGAAGCCTACGACAAGGCGCGGCCGCCGCCCCTCAAGCCGCGAGACTTCCGCGAGAATGTCGGGGTTTTCCACCAGCGCCAGCGCCGGCGGCGCGCCGGTCTTCTTGATCTTCCGCCCCTGCGCCTCGACCCGCCAGTCCGCGACCGCGGCGCAGA
>JAJZSY010000036.1 GCA_021849425.1 Pseudomonadota bacterium | reverse complement strand
ACCTACGCCTCCTCCGCAGATGGCTGATCAGGCTTCTTTGTGCCCTCGTCGTATGGCTCTCTGCCGCAAACCGCTCACCAAGCCTCGGCTTCGCCCACCGCCAGATCACATAGTTCACAGGCGACTACCTACACGGAAAAGGTCTGGGGCATGGCCTGCAACAAGATTTCGGCGGACTGGGCGGCGCAGCGGATCAAGGGATTGTCGCTGTCGCAGGCCATCAAGCACGCGCTCATCCCGCAATCGGGCAAAAAGCCGCGTGAGCAGGTCATCAAGACCCTGATCGACAGTTTCCGCTATCCGCGGCGCGGCCCCGGAATGCTCTGGGAGGCGGCGGCGGCCAAGATCGAACGCCAGGGCGGCGAAATCCGCAAAGGCCTGAAGGTTGTCACCATCACGCCGGAAGACGACGCGTCATGGACGGTCGTCGCCGAGGATCAGGCCGGCGCTCGTCACGCGTTTCATGCGACCCATGTGATTTCGACGATGCCCATGCGTGAGTTGTGCCATGCGATCCAGCCGCGGCTGGACGGCGACACGCTGGCGGCGGCGGACGCGCTCAAATATCGCGATTTTCTCACCGTCGCGCTGATCCTCAAGGACCGGTCGCTGTTCGACGATAACTGGATCTACATCCACGATCCGAGCGTCAAGGTCGGGCGAATCCAGAATTTCAAGTCATGGTCACCGGAAATGGTTCCCGACCCGACGCTGAATTGTTACGGGCTGGAGTATTTCTGTTTCGAGGGCGATGGTCTCTGGGCTTCGGCTGACGAGGCGCTGGTCGAACTCGCCACCAGCGAACTCGTCAGGCTCGGCCTTGCGACACGGGACGATATTCTCGAAGGGACCGTCGTTCGCCAGAGAAAGGCCTATCCGGTCTATGACGACCACTACCAGAAACATGTCGATACGATCAGGACGGACCTTGAGGCGACCTGCCCGAACCTGCACCTGATCGGCCGAAACGGCATGCACAAATACAACAACCAGGACCATGCGATGATGACGGCCATATTGGCCGCCGAAAACATCCTGGCGGGAAAGCAGGTCTATGATCTCTGGAAGGTCAACCAGGACGCGGAATACCACGAGGAGGGGACAACATCGTCGTCCCGGAATTATCACCGCGCCTACCGCCAGGTGACCGAAACCTCGCCGCTCGTGCCGATGGCCAGTTCCGACTGAGTTCCATGCTGCCAGAGGCGGGCTGACGATAGGGCATCATCCGATCAGATGAATTCATCTGATCGGACAAGGATGCCGTGATTGCCGATATCGCGGAGCGCCGCATCCGACCCCGAAGGATCGGAGACCTCGCTATGCCGATATCGCGGTCCAGTCCACACCGCTCTCGAAACCTGAAGCGGCACGATAGATCGATCGCTCGTCATATAGCCGGCCGATCAGCATCATCCCGACCGGAAGTCCGTCCACCTTGCCGCAAGGAATGCTCATGGCCGGATGATGCGTGCAGTCGAACGGACAGGTGTTGGACAGCATCTCGAAGCCCCGCTGCAGGATCTCGGTGACCGGGGCATCGGCATCCGGCAACGGTGGCGCGACCATGGGGACGGTCGGCATCAGCAGGAGGTCGAAGCGCTGCAAGGCGGCGTCGTAGGCGGCGCGCAGGCGGCGGACGAGGTTCTGCCCCTTCGCGTAGTAGCGGCCGCCATGGGTCCTGGTCATGTAATGGCCGAGGAGCATGGTGTTCTTCAGCGTGTCCGACAACTCGTCCGCCCGGTCGCGCCACACGGCGTGGCGGTCCATCAGCGAGGTCAGGTAGAGGCCCTGCCAGTTGAAGCCGAACCCGTTGCCATGCATCATCTGCATCGTCGCCCCCTCGGCGGCCACGGCGAGCCAGATCGCCGGCCCGACCGTGTGCATCGGGATCGAGACGGTTTCGACCTCGGCACCCATCGCCCTGTAGCGCTCGGCGGCGGCGCGGACGAGGGTATCGCTCGCGGCTTCGGACTGCGGATGGCCGAACCCTTCCTGGACAACGCCGATCCGCATGCCCTTCACGCCCAGGCCGAGCGCCTCGACATGAGCGTATGCCCGATCGCCACCGTATTGACGCGGGTCCAGCCCATCGGGGCCGGCAAGGACATCGAGCAGGCGGGCGTTGTCCTCGACCGTCGCGGTGATCGGCCCGGTGTGATCGAGGGTGAGTTCGATCGGCATGATGCCGGTATAGGGCACGAGCCCGTGAGTCGGCTTCATGCCGTAGGTGCCGCAGAAGGCCGAGGGCATGCGGATCGATCCGCCCTGGTCGCCGCCGAGCGCCATATCCACCTCACCCGACGCCACGAGTGCGGCGCTGCCCGAAGACGAGCCGCCGGCCGAGTGCCCGTGCCGGTGCGGATTGTGCACCGGGCCGCTCGAACTGGTATGGCTGCCACCCGAGAAGCAGAAATATTCGCAGACCGATTTGCCGACGATGGTGCCGCCGGCATCGAGGATGCGGGTGACGACCGTCGCGTCGACTTCAGGCATGTAGCCGTCCAGGGTCGAGGCGCCGTTGGACATCGGCAGACCGGCGACACAGACATTGTCCTTGATCACGACGGTCTTGCCCTTGAGTGGGCCGGTGGCGGCGCCCTCGATCACGGACTTGATCGCCCACGCACCGAGCCGGTTCTCCTCCGGGGCGACGCGCTGGCCGGGCAGCCGTGGATAACGGACCTCGGGCAGTTCGTCCTGCATGCGGTCGACGAGTTGCAGGGCGGCGATGCTCGAGGCAATCGCTTCATGGTGTCCGGCGAGATCGGTCTCGTCGAAACTCATGCCCAGTTCGGCAGCCACATCACGCAGAGTCGCGAGCGACGGAACCTTGACGGTATGAAGTGTCATGCAGTCCTCCCCAAAAACAGGCCAGTCGTGAACCAGACAGCCGGCCGCCCGATCCGGGCGGGCCGGAACACGCTTCAGAGTGCGAGATATTCCTTCATGATCTCGCTGTCGGCGATATCGTCGCGATTGCCTTCGGCGACGATGCGCCCCTTCTCGAGAATGATGCAATGAGAGGTGAGCGAGAACACCATCGGGACGTTCTGCTCGACGATCACGATCGTCATCTTTTCCCTGCGATTGATTTCCGCGAGGATTTTCGCGATCTGCTGGACGAGGATCGGCATGATGCCGTCGGACGGTTCGTCGAGCAGGAGAACCTTCGGATGGCTCATCAGACTGCGGCCGATCGCGAGCATCTGCTGCTCGCCGCCGCTCATCGAACCCGCAAGCTGCTTCAGGCGTTCGCCGAGCCGCGGGAAATAGCCGATCACCTCGTCAAGCCGGCTCACCTTCTGCCCGCCGCCGGCAATCCGCCCCATTTCGAGGTTTTCCCAGACCGTGAGCTTTGGGAAGATGCCGCGCCCCTGAACGATGGTCGCGATGCCGCGCCGGGAGCGGAGATGCATCGGCAGATGGGTGATATCTTCCCCGTCGAGCACGACACGCCCGGAACGCGCGGGCAGCGATCCGTTCAGGCCGCGGATCAGGGTCGTCTTGCCCATGCCGTTGCGGCCGAGAAGGCCGACGATCTCGCCGGTCTCGACCTTGAAGTCGATGCCATGGATGACCTCGATCGCCCCGTAGCCGACATGCAGGCCGGTCGCGCTCAGCATTCCCACTCTCCGCCCAGATAGACATTGCGCACATCGTCGTTCTCGCTGACAGCGGCGAAATCGCCCTCCATGAGAACCCGGCCGAGATGCAGCACGGTGACCGGCGCGCCGAGGTCGCGGATGAAGTTGATGTCGTGCTCGATGATGACGATCGCGATGCCGAATTCGGCGGCGAGCGTCTTGATGAGCGCCGCGGTCGCGTGCGTTTCCTCCGCGCTCATCCCCGCCGTCGGCTCGTCGAGCAGGAGCAGCTCGGCGCGATTGGCCAGCAGCATGCCGATCTCGAGCCATTGGCGCTGCCCGTGGGAAAGGGTGAGCGCCGGCTTCGATGCAAACGCCTCCAGCCTGGTCAGTTGCAGCACCTCGCCCATGCGGGCGCGCCGGTCTGCGCCTTCCGCGTGCTTGCCGATCGAGGCAAGCTCGATATTTTCAGCGACCGTCAGGTTGTCGAACACCGAGGGTGTCTGGAACTTGCGGCCGATGCCGAGCCGGGCCCGCCCTGGAACGCTCATGGGAGTGATGTCGCGCCCCTTGAACGCGATGCGCCCCGATGTCGGCACGACATGGCCGGAAATCATGCTGATGAAGGTCGTCTTGCCGGCGCCGTTCGGCCCGATGATGCAGCGCACGTCGCCACTGCCGAGGGTGAAATCGACATCCTCATTCGCCACCAGGCCGCGGAAATGCTTGGTCAGTTTCGAGATCCTGAGAAACTCAGCCATGGGCGTCATCCTTGCGCGCGACAAGGCGGCCGAGCGCGCCGGCGATGCCGCCCTTGAAGGCGATGATCACGGCGACGAAGATTCCGCCGAGAATCAGCTGCCAGAATACCGGCGACAAACCATCGAGATAGTTCGAAAGCGCCGCCACGCCGAGGCCGCCGAGCAGCGCGCCGAGCAGCGACTGCCTGCCGCCGATCGCAACCCAGATCACCACCTCCGTCGAAAACGCGACGCTGGCGAGCGAAGGGGACACGAATTCGGCATGCGCCCCGTACAGGGCGCCGGCAAAACACGCGACCGCGCCCGAGATGGTGAAGGCGATGGTCTTGTACCACGAAGTGTCGAAGCCGAGCGAAAGCGTGCGGCCCTCGTTCTCGCGAATGCCGACCAGCACCTTGCCGAAATCGCTGCGGGTGAGGCGCCGCAATCCGGCATAGATCGCGACCGTCACCGGCAGAACCAGATAGTAGATCGCGCGGTCATGCGCGAGAGACACGCGGCCGAGCGGGCCAAGCGCGAGGTCCATCCGCGGGATGTACATCCCGTTGAATCCGCCGGTGAGCGAGGACTGGCTGATGGCGATCTGCTGGACCATGATCGACAATGCGAGGGTGATCAGGACGAAATAGATATCCCGCACGCCGGCGCTGAACAGGAAATAGCCAACCAGGAACGCAAGGCCGGCGCCGACGACGATTGCCGCCAGCAGACCGAGATATCCATCGCCGGCGCCGAAGCCGGCCTTCATGGCGAGGCCCATCGCATAGGCGCCGAGGGCGAAGAACGCCGCCTGGCCGAAGCTGAGGATGCCCGCATAGCCCCAGAGCATGCCGAGCGACATCGCGAGAACGCCATAGATCAGATATTGCGGCAGGACATAAATGACGTAGCCGCCCATCATGAGGGGCAGCAGTGCGAGGACGGCGAATACCACGATCGCCGCAGCCGATTCCGAGCGCAGGCTGATTCGCGGCATCGGCGGGACCGGTCGGGTGTTTGACATCGCGTTGCTCATTTTTCCTTGAACACTCCGGTGGGACGGAACCGCAGCACGACGATGGCAAGCGCGAAGACGATGGTCTGCGCGATGACCTGGCTGGAGAAGGCACCGAAGATGGTCTGCGAGCCGCCGATCAGGAAGCTGCCGGCCAGCGTGCCGCCGAGCAGTTGGCCGATGCCGCCGACGATCACGACGAAAAACGAGCGGACGAGATAGATGTTGCCGATCGTCGGATCGATACTCAGGATCGGGGACATCAACGCGCCCGCAAGCCCCGCAAGCATCGCGCCGGCGACGAAGACGATCTTGTAGGTCGCCGCGACATTGAGGCCGAGCAGGCCGGCAACCTCGCGATTCTGGGTCAGGGCGCGGATCTTGATGCCGTAAGACGTCTTGTAGAAGACGAGGCCGATGGCGCCGAGCAGGGCCGCGCTGAGCAGCGCGACGAGAGCTTCGTATTCGGGAATATGGAAGCCGAGAAAGGCGATGGCGCTGGGCAGCGGCGTGGGGATGGTGCGGATATCGCTGCCGAAGGCGATCTTGATCAGCTCGGTCAGGATCAGGAAAAGCCCCCAGGTGAGCAGAAGCGTCTCGAACGGCTTGTCGTAGAAATGGCGGATCAGCGCGTGCTCGACGATCAGGCCGACGAGCCCGACGCCGGCGACCGCGACGAGAACGGCGAGGCCGAAAGGCAGCCCCGCCGAGAGGCAAGCCCAGGTGAAATAAGCCCCGAGCGTGATCATCGCGCCATGGGCCATGTTGATCACCCCGATCAATCCGAAGACGACGGCAAGGCCGAGCGCGGCAAGGGCGTAGACGAAGGTGATGAGCGTGCCCTGGATGGCGAGGGACAGGATGGCGTGAAACACCGTTTCGTGGGTCATGATCGATACATTGCGGTCGGAGCCTCGTCTTGTTCCAGCCTCAGGGCGAGCACGCCGGCGCGCCGGGACCGGATTGCAGGAAATCCTTGCCGTGCGGGCAGGCTGGCGAAGCGCCCGCCTGCCCGCACGCTCGGGATCAGTTCAGCGGCAGATGGGCGCAACTGGCGGTCGCGGGTGTCACGTCCGGGAAGTATTGCACCTGCTCGAACATGTCCCCGGTTCCGGTCCAGTGGTCGCGGACACGCATGAGGTAGGAGGGCAGGATCGCCTGGTTATCGATCGCCCGCATCGTGACGCTGCCTTGCGGCGCCTTGTCGAAGGTCAGGCCGGCAAGTCCCTGGCGCAGGCCATCGGTCGAGACCTTGCCGGTTTTGGCGATCGCCATCGCCGCCATGTGGCCGGCATTGTACATCGCGACGCCGACCGTATCCATCAGCGCGTTCTGCCCGAATTTCGCGCGGAACTTCTTGAGGAAGGCGTCGTTGTTCGCCTGCTTGATCGACATGAAATAGTCGAAGCTGACATAGGTGCCGGCCGAGGCTTCGGGGCCGAGCGCGCTGGTCACGACTTCCTCGTCATCCACCGTCCAGAGGGTGAAATCCTTTTTCATGCCGGCGGAGACGAACTGCTTGCGGAAATTGATGGTGTCGCTGCCGGTGAGGGAGAGGAAAATCACGTTCGCGCCGGAATTGCGGATCTTGGAGAGCACCGAGTCGTATTGCGGCGTATTGAACGGGATGTAGATTTCATCGACGACTTCGCCGCCCAGCTCGACCAGGCGCTTCTTCGTCACGGCGTTGGTCACCCGCGGCCAGACATAGTCCGAACCGACCATGAAGAATTTCTTGCCGTGGTTCTTCATCATGTAGGGCAGATGCGGCCAGACCTGCTGGCTCGGCACCGGGCCGAACATGAAGATGTTCGGGTTGCAGACGCCAGGGAAATATTTCTGCTGCTGGCCTTCATAGAAGGTGGGATAGAGCAGCACCTTGTTCCCCGCGGTGACAACGGGGCCCGCAGCGTTGCGCTCGGCGCTCGAGAATGTGCCGGCCAGAAAGTCGACGCCCTCCTCGCGGATCAGCCGGTTGGCCTGCTCGGCGACGATGCGCGGCTCGGTCTTGGAATCCGCCATGATGATTTCGAATTTGCGGCCGAGCACGCCGCCGGCAGCATTGATTTCATCGACCGCGAGTTTGAACCCCTCGGAATGCGCCTTGCCATAGACCGTCCATGCGCCGGTGAGAGGCGAGATCACGCCCACCTTGATCGGTGCCGCGGCATAGGCGCTGCGGATGACCGCCGGCGCGCCAAGGGCGGAGGCCGCGCCAAGGCTGCCCAACAGAACAGAGCGGCGGTTCACGCCGTTAGCGGAATTCAGCTTTTCACTCATGTTATCCTCCTTGGGGTTAGGGGCTGGCGTATCCCGTTGGTTTTTATCGTTGGACGCGGGTGCTCAGTACCATCCACGCGGCACGTCGGCACCGAGCATTTCATCGTAGACATCCGTCCGCCGATCGCGGAGGATCTGGTTGAAATCGTTCCAGTTCCGGCCGCGGCGGGCATCCTGGAGATTCACATCCGCGTAGATGATCTCCTGTCGTGTCCGACTGGCGGGCCCTGCGACCGGCCATCCGGTGTAGCTGACGATCAGGCTCTGGCCCTCGAATGGCTGATCGCGTTCGGTGCCGACCCGGTCAGCCGCGGCGATGAACAGCGAATTCGAATGTGCAGCGGCCATGACGAGAATGTTCGCCATCGCCTCGCGCCCCTCGGCCTGGCCGGGGATCGGCACCCAGTTCGTCGGCACGCAGACGATGTCGGCGCCGGCGAGCGCGTTCAGCCGATAGGTTTCGGGAAACCAGCCATCGTAGCAGATCGCCATGCCAATGCGGCCGATCGGCGTGTGGAAGACCGGAAATCCGAGATTTCCGGGTTCGAAATAAAGGGTTTCCTCGTTCCAGAGATGCACCTTCCGGAATGTCCCGATATAGCCTGAAGGTCCGATCAGCACCGCCGCGTTATAGAGGCTGTCGCCATCACGCTCGGCGATTCCGGCGGCGATGTAGACATCGTGGGACGACGCGGCGGCCTCCCAGCGGCGGACGGTCGACCCGTCGGGGATCGGCTCCGCCAGGGAGAATGCTTCCCCCCGGCTCCTGAACACATAGCCCGAATTGCAAAGCTCCGGCAGCACGAGCAGTTTCGCGCCATTTGCCGCCGCCTGTTCGATCAATCCGAGACTGACGTCGAGATTGGCGTCCTTCTCGCCGACATGCGGCTCCATCTGGAGGCACGCCACCCGCACCATGTTGCGGCTCCCGGACTGCTCGGCCATCAGACAGCACTCCCCAAAAAAAATAGCCCTCGGCCTGCCCCCATGACGTGACGGGAGCGGGACGAGGGCGGACTTGCCCTTGATATGGTGGCAAGCAACCCTGCTCGCCGGTCCCCGGCATATCATGACGGGGCCCAAGCATGTTGTTCCGCTCATGCGCGCGCTGTCAACATGAATTTTAGAGCACTTTCCGATCCATCCGGATCGGATGACGCTCTAGCCGAGCGGGCGGGTTTGAAGCTGCGACGGGGTGCCGAAACGCGCTGGCATCTTGCCGCGGCGCGGGTCAGGGCGCGTTGCGGATGCCTTCGAGCAGTTCCTCTGCACGGGTCACCGCATCGGCGATCGACGCCATCGAGACCCGCTTCTTCATGGCCTGGCGGCGAAGCAGGGTATAGGCCTCGTTTTCGGAAATGGATTCCTTCGCCATGATGATCCGGGTGGCCTTGGCGATGAGGCGCTGCGATTTCATGGTTTCCTCGAGCTTGGCCACTTTCGACGACAGCTTCGCCTCGTAGGATTGCAGGGACCGCGCGAGGACGAGGTTGGTGAGGATACCGATCGGCCGGATCGGTTTCATGATCACCGCATGGGCGCGGGCATCCATCAGCGCCCGCAAGGTCAGCGGGCTCTCCGCATTGACGACGGCAATCCGGGTCAGGCTCGTGTCGTCGTAGCTGAAGCCGCGCTGCGTCGCCGACTCGTGTTCGACGAGGAAGAAGACAACATCGGCGCGTTCGCTCGCCTTCGCCGCTGCCGGCCAGACATGGCTGACATCGCAGCCAATCCGCCGGAGTTGACGCACCAGCTCGTCGCCATCCCCATCATGCGGGTGAGCGATGAGAACCCGCAGGTCACGCAGTTCGCGAAGGATCCGCAGGTCCATCATGCGGAGATATCCTGAACGCCAGGCCGCCCCGGGGCGCTTGGGGCGAAGCCGCCTTGATCGTAATCGTGGCTGACGAGGTAGGGATCGGGTTTGACCGGCTCGGTCTCCTCGTGAACGATCCTGAAGGTGCAATCCGCCGTGGCGATTCCGATGCGCGGGGTGACATAGGCGTGATTGTTGTCAGGGTCGATCGTCACCACCCCCTGGGGGGCGTGAAACTCGGCGCCGAGCGCTTCGCGGGCGAGCACCTGCGGGGTAGTGGTGCCGCAGGCCGCAAGGGCCTGCGCGAAAAGATGCACCTGGCAATAAGCCGCTTCCGCATACATGCTGATCGGGCAACCCTCGCCGAACTTCGCGCGAAACCGCTCGCTGAACTGCCGGTTGGCCGGCGTTGCCACCGTGGAGAAATACGGCGCCGCCGTGATGTGTCCAACGGCCCGCTCGCCGCCGATCTCGGCGAGTTCGCCCTCCGCCATGGTCAGGCTGGCGATCGGGATGCCGGCGGCGAACAGCTTCGTCTCGGCATATTGGCGATAGAACGCAATGCCGGCTTCGCCGACAAGCGTGGAGAAAATCGCATCCGGCCGGATGCGGCAGAGCCGGTCGAGGGTTGCATCGAAGGTGCGATCCGCGAGCACCAGCGGGAAATATTCCTCGCCGACGATCTCGCCCTGCGCCGCATCGACCAGTTCCTTCATCACCCGATTGGATTCGCGCGGATAGATGTAGTCGGAGCCGATCAGGAAAATCCGCGATCCGTGCCGCCCGGCAAGATACCTGGCAAGCTGGATGCTGTTCTGGTTCGGAACCGCGCCCGTATAGATGACGTTCGGCGAGTATTCGAAACCTTCATAGAGCGAGGGATACCATAAAAGGCCGTTCCAGCGCTCGATCGAGGGCAGCACCGCCTTGCGTTCGGCGGAGGTCGAACAGCCGAAAATGATCTGCACGCCGTCGTCGATGAGCAGGCGCTCGGCAAGCTCGCGATAGGCCGCCGGGTTCGAGCCCGGATCATAGGCGATGGGCTCGACGGGACGCCCGAGAATTCCTCCGGCCGCATTGACCTCCTCGATGGCCAGCGCGGTGCCGAAGAAATGCTCGGATTGGGGAATCCGCATCACGCCCGAGCGTGAAAACAGGATTCCAACCCGCCATGCATCGCGATTATTGGCGAGCGTATCGTTCTGCAAGCAAACCTCTTCGATCCTGAACGGACAAGACTGTCCAGCCGCGATAGTGCCGACGCCGATCTTGCGATGCAAGCGGACATCACGGGTCGGTCGGCCCGCCCCTCTCGGACAACGCGGCGTCGCCGCGCGCGGGGACTTTACTCGACGATGTAGCCGAGCCCCGGCCGGGTCCGAATGTGGTTGTCGGCGAAGGCGCCGAGTTTCTGGCGGATATTGCGGATATAGATGCGGATATAGGTGCGGTCGGACTCGTGCACCCCGCCCCAGCCGGCGCGCAGGATGTCGTCATGCGTCACCAGCTTGCCGCGATGCCGCACCAGGGCTGTGAGAATCCGGAATTCGGTTTTCGTGAAATGAATTTCCGCGCCATCGAGGCTGACGCTGCGGGCCGCCTCGTCGATCCGCAGCCCGTCGAAGACGATCAGCTCGGTCGGCACGCCCTGGCCGGTCGCGATCAGGCGGAAGGCGTTGCGGATGCGCGCGAGCAGTTCGCCGAGGCCGAAGGGTTTCTCGACATAGTCGTTCGCGCCCGCGTCGAACGCCGCGATCTTCTGCGCCTCCTGGTCCCGCGCGGAGAGCACGATCACCGGCACCTCGGAGAATTCGCGCAGCTTCACGATCACGTCCTGCCCATCGAGATCGGGCAGGCCGAGATCGAGCAGGATCACGTCCGGCACCAGCGTCGCCGCCAGCCGCAACGCCTCCGCCCCCCGATCCGCCCGCAGCACGAGATATCCCGCCGCTTCCAGCGCCGGCTTGAGGAAGCGGTGGATCTGCGGCTCGTCATCCACCACCAGCACGCGGCCCGTCTCGATCCGTTTCGCCTCGGTCATGGCTGTTTCAGCTCCACGCGGATGATCGTCCCCGGCAGCCCGTCCGCCGGCAGGTCGCGCCGCGGGCTTTCGGCGGCGATCGTCCCGCCCATCGCCTCGACGAAGGCCCGCGCGATCGCGAGCCCGAGCCCGGTGCCCGGCGCCACCCGGTCGCCGCGGACCACCCGGAAGAAACTGTCGAACACATGCGGCAGGTCCTCGGGCGGAATCCCCACCCCCTCATCGGCGACAGACAGCACGACGACCTCCCCCGCGCGCCGCGCGAACACCGAGATCGCCCCGCCCTCGGGCCCGTATTTCACCGCGTTCTCCAGCAGATTGACCAGCACCTGTTCGAGCAGCGCCGGGTCGGCGCGCACCGTGGCCGCGTCCTCGGGGATGTTGACCGCGGTGTGGAACGCCTCGCTCACCCGTGCGACCGCGAGTTCCACCACCGGCGCGAGATCCACCCTCTCGTGCCGGGCGACGATCTCGCCGGTCTCGATCCGCGCCATCCCGGTGATATTGGCGAGAAACCGCGTCATCCGCCCGACATCCTGGACGATGCTGGCCAGCAGGTCGCGCCTTGTCGCCTCCGGCAGGTCGTCATCCGATTCCGCCAGCGTTTCGGCCGCGCCGCGGATCGCGGTCAGCGGCGTGCGCAGGTCGTGCGAGAGCGAGGAGAGCAGCGCCGTGCGCAGGCGCTGCGTCGATTCATGCGCCCGCGCCTCGGCCGCGCTGGTGGCGAGCCGGAGCCGTTCGGCGGCCAGCGCGGCCTGGTCGGCGAGCGCGCCGAGCGTCTGGATCACCGGCTCGGCCGGCGGGGTTTCCGGCCGCACGCCGAGCACGCCGATCGCCCCCGCCTCGGTCGCCAGCGGCTGGAACCGCCAGGCCGATGCGGGCAGCGTCGTCGTGCCCAAGCCGGTGGCGACACGGTTGCGCCAGGCGAATTCCGCCGCCGCCACCGCCGTCTCGTCGAACCCGCTGGCCGGGGGCAGCCGGCCCGCCCGGGCGATGAGCAGCGCCGCCTCGCCGGCCAGCGCCCGCGCCTCCGCCTCCACCACCGCGGCGAGCCCCGCCTCGTCCGAAACCTGCGCCAGCGCGCGGCCGAACAGCGTGATCCGCCGCAGCGCCTCGATCCGCGTGCGCGCCGCCTCGGCTTCCGCCCGCACCCGCCCGGCCAGCGAGCCGGTGAGCACGCCAACGACGAGAAAGGCGAAGAGCGCGGTCACGTCGCGGGGATTGGTGACCGAAAACGTGTAGATCGGCGGGAGAAAGAAGAAATTCCACAGCACGAAGCCGGTCAGCGCCGCGAAGATGCCGACGCTGCGGCCATACAGGCTCGCCATGCCGACGACGATCGCCGTGAAGACATAGCCCATCGCCTCGGCCGGCAGCAGGAAGCGCAAGGCGAACCCGACGATGGTCGTCGCGATCATGATACCGAGGCTGAGGCCGAAGGGCATCAGCCTCGGCGGGGGCGCGCGATGCGGCGGCGCCGGCCGGCTTGCCGCGGGATCGGGGACGACATGCAGCGCATAGGCCCGCGCCCCGCGCGCGAGCCGCGCGGCGAGGCCCCGGCGCCACCGCCACCGCCCCCCGCCCCGCGCGATCACGATATGCGCGACGTTCTGCCGCGCCGCCGCGTCGAGCAATGCCGCGAGCACATCCGCGTTCGTCGTCGTCTCGACGGTGCCGCCAAGCTGGATCGCGAGATCGAGCGCCGGCTGCACGGCCATGCCGGTCGCCGCCCGCTCGGCATGGAAGGCGAAGAACGGCGCGCGCAGCGCCTCGGCAAGCCGGGAGGCGTGCCTGACCACCTGCTCCGCCGCCTCGCCCGCCTCGACTACCGCCATCACCCGCTCCGCCGCCGGCCACGGCCCGGCGATCGCCTGCGCGCGCATGTAGGCGGCGATGTCGCGATCGACATGCTGCGCCACCCGCCGCAGCGCCATCTCGCGCAGGGCGGCGAGATTCCCCGGCCGGAAGAAGCCGCCCAGCGCCCGAAGCGCGACATCCGGCCGGTAGACCAGCCCCTGCTTCAGCCGCGTCCGCAACTCCTCCGGCGGCAGGTCGATCAGCTCGATATCGTCGGCGAGGCCGAGCACCGTATCGGGCAGGGTTTCCGCCACCCGGATACCGGTGATGCGCGCCACCTGGTCGTTCAGGCTTTCCAGATGCTGAACGTTCAGCGTGGTCCAGACATTGATCCCCGCCTCCAGCAGCGCCGCCACGTCCTGCCAGCGCTTGGCATGGCGCAGGCCCGGCGCGTTGGCATGGGCGAGTTCGTCGACCAGCAGCAGCGCCGGCCGCCGCTTCAGCGCCGCATCGAGATCGAACTCCTCCAGCAGCCGGCCACGATAGGGCACGATGCGCCTTGGCAGCACCGGCAGGTCGCCGAGTTGCCCGGCGGTTTCGGCGCGCCCATGCGTCTCGACCAGGCCGACGACGACATCTGTTCCCGTCTCGAAGCGTCGCCGTCCCGCGGCCAGCATCTCCCAGGTCTTGCCGACCCCGGGGGCGGCGCCGAGGAAAATCTTGAGCTGCCCGCGCCCGTCGCTGTTCGCGCGGGCGAGCAGCGCGTCCGGATCGGGCCGATTCTCTGGCGATGCTGATCCCATGCGGGATGATCACGCCATCCCCGGCAAGCGCGCAAGCCCCATGACGCGGCTCTCCGGCGTCACGCTTGCGGCCGTTTCACGAGGGCGAGGTTGAGCCGCAGCACGTCGACATGCGCGGTGCCGATCACGCCGAAGGCCGGCCGCGCCGCGAGGCGGCGCACCAGGCGCGCGACCGCCGCCGCTTTCATTCCCCGCGCCTTGGCCACCGCCCGCACCTGCCGCAGCGCGTTCGCCAGCGAGATGTCCGGATCGAGCCCCGACCCCGACGATGTCGCCGCATCGTCCGGCACCGGCCCTGGACCATAGGCCTTGCGATAGGCTTCGATCCGTGCGGCGACATGGGAGATGAGCACCTTGCTGGTCGGCCCAAGATCGGAACCGCCTGATTCCGCCGCGTCATAGGGCGTGGGTATGGTCTGGCCCTTCGCATTGGTTCCGGTCAGCGCCGAGGGGCGCGAGTGGAACCATTGCGGCCCGCGGAACTCCTGCCCGATCAGCGCCGAGCCGACCGGCTTTCCGTGAACCCGGATCAGGCTGCCATTCGCCTCGAAGGGAAAGACGAGCTGCGCCAGCGCGGTGAGCGCCAGCGGTGCTACCAGCCCGAGCAGCAGGGTGAACACGATGACAAGGGAAACCACGGGGCGGAGTTCGCGCAACATGACGGCCTCGCTCGATCAGCTGAAGATGTGGAAACTGGCGAGGATCATGTCGACCAGCTTGATCCCGACGAACGGTGTGACGATGCCGCCAAGCCCGTAGATCAGCAGGTTGCGCCGCAGCAGCGCCGCCGCCCCCATCGGCCGGAAGGCGACGCCGCGCAGCGCCAGCGGCACCAGCACGACGATGACCAGCGCATTGAAGATTACCGCCGAGAGAATGGCGCTTTCCGGCGAGGCCAGGCCCATGATGTTGAGCGCGTCGAGCTGCGGGTAGCTGGCGGCGAAAATCGCCGGCAGGATCGCGAAATATTTCGCGATGTCGTTGGCGATGGAAAAGGTGGTGAGCGCGCCGCGGGTGATCAGCAGCTGCTTGCCGATCTGCACGATCTCGATCAGCTTGGTCGGGTCGCTGTCGAGATCGACCATGTTGCCCGCCTCGCGTGCCGCCTGCGTGCCGGTCTGCATCGCGACGCCGACATCGGCCTGCGCCAGGGCCGGCGCGTCGTTCGTGCCATCGCCGCACATCGCGACCAGCCGCCCCTCGGCCTGCGCCGCGCGGATGTAGCCGAGCTTGTCCTCCGGCGTCGCCTGCGCGATCACGTCGTCCACGCCGGCCTCGGCGGCGATCACGCTCGCTGTCACCCGGTTATCGCCGGTGACCATGACGGTGCGGATGCCGATGCGCCGCAGCGCCTCGAACCGCTCCCGGATTCCCGGCTTGACGATATCCTTCAGCTCGATGACGCCGAGCAGCGCGCCGTCCGCCATCAGGCCGAGCGGCGTGCCGCCGGCCCGCGCGATGCGGTCCACCGCCGCGCCGAACGCCTCCGGCGCGGCGCCGCCGGCAAGCGCGACGATGGCGTCGACCGCCCCCTTGCGCCAGCGCCGCTCGCCGGCATCGAGACCGGAAAGCCGTGTATTCGCGCTGAACGGCACAACGACCGCCCCCTCCGGCAGCGTCGGATCGGCGCCGAATTCCTCCCGCGCCAGCCGCAGGATCGACCGCCCCTCCGGCGTTTCGTCGCCGAGCGAGGCGCAGGCGGCCGCCTCGGCCATGCGCCGCACATCCACACCCGGCACCGGATGGAACGCAGAGGCCATGCGGTTGCCGAAGGTGATCGTGCCCGTCTTGTCGAGCAGCAGCGTGTCGACATCGCCTGAGGCCTCGACGGCACGGCCGGAGGTGGCGATGACGTTGAAGCTCACCAGCCGGTCCATCCCGGCGATGCCGATGGCAGAAAGCAGCCCGCCGATCGTGGTCGGGATCAGACAGACGAACAGCGCGGCAAGCTCGGCGATGCCGAGCCGCGCGTGTGAATAGGACGCGAAGCCGGGCAGCGTGACCACCACGATCACGAACACGATGGTCAGGCCGGCGAGCAGGATGTCGAGCGCGATCTCGTTCGGCGTCTTGCGCCGCGCCGCGCCCTCGACCAGGGCGATCATCCGGTCGAGAAAGCTCGCACCCGGCTCGGCGGTGACGCGGACGACCAGCCAGTCCGACACCAGCTCGGTGCCGCCCGTCACCGCCGAGCGGTCGCCGCCCGCCTCGCGGATGACGGGGGCGGATTCGCCGGTCACGGCACTTTCGTTGACGCTGGCGATGCCTTCGACGATGTCGCCATCGGCGGGGACGAGGTCTCCGGCCTCGACGAGCACGAGATCATCCCGCCGCAACTGCGGCGCCGGGACCAGGGTGAACGCGGCGCGGTCCGCCGGATCGTCGAGCCGCTTCGCCATCGCGTCGCTGCGCGCCCGCCGCAGGCTTTCCGCCCGCACCCGCCCGCGCCCTTCCGCGACGGCCTCGGCGAAGGTGGCGAACAGCACCGTGATCCACAGCCAGGCCGCGATGACGATGGAGAATGCCCAGCTATGGCCTGAAACCATTTCGTGGATACCGACGGATGTCGTCAGCAGGGCGATGATCTCGGTGACGAAGATGACCGGATTGCGGCAGAGTGTCCGCGGGTTGGTCTTGGCGAGGGCATCGCGCAGTGCGCGGAGCAGGATATCGCGATCGAACAGCCCGATCGTCTCGACGTTGCGGGGCATGGCGGCGCTCCTCAGAAGGTCTTGCCGGCGAGCAGGAGGTAATGCTCGACGATCGGGCCGAGCAGGTCCACCGGCATGAATTGCAGCCCGACCAGGATGACGATGACGCCGATCAGCAGGCCGATGAACAGCGGGCCATCGGTCGGGAAGGTGCCCTCGGAATGCGGCAGGCTCGGCTTGGCGCCGAGTGATCCGGCGATTGCGAGCACAGGGATCATCACCGCGAACCGGCCGAGCAGCATGGCGATGCCCAGCCCGTAATCGAGCAGCGCCGTGTTCGCCGAGAGGCCGGCAAAGGCGCTGCCGTTATTTTCGGTGGCCGAAGTCCAGCCATAGAGCATTTCGGAGAGACCGTGCGGCCCGGCATTGGCGAGCGAGGCGAGGCCCGAAGGGCTCAGCAGCGAGACGCCGGCACCGACGAGGATGACCAGGGTCTGCACCAGAACCGCGAGCATCGCGAGTTTCATCTCCCGCGCCTCGATCTTCTTGCCGAGATATTCCGGCGTCCGGCCGACCATCAACCCGGCGACGAACACGGCGAGCAGCGCGAAGAGCACGATGCCATAGAGCCCCGAGCCGACGCCGCCGGGTGCGATCTCGCCCAGCTGCATCATGAAGAGCGCGGCCAGCCCGCCGAGCGGCAGATAACTGTCTGTTACCGAATTGACCGCGCCGGTCGAGGTTCCGGTTGCCGCGATGTTGAACGTGGTGGACTGCGCGATGCCGAAGCGCGCCTCCTTGCCCACCATGTTGCCGGGATGCGCCGCGAGCCCGGCATGGACGAGGATGGGATTGTTCGCCGCCTCCGCGGCATAGGCGCCCAGCATGCCGCAGGCGAGGATCACCGCCATCGCCGCAAACAGGGCCCGCCCGTCGCGCTTGCGCCCCGCCACATGGCCGAAGGCGATCGGCAGCGCGAAGCCGATGACCAGGATCAGCCAGATTTCCAGAAGGTTGGTCCAGGCGGTCGGGTTTTCGAACGGATGCGCCGCGTTGGCGTTGAAGAACCCGCCGCCGTTGGTGCCCAGTTCCTTGATCGCCTCCTGCAGCGCGACCGGCCCGCGGGAAATGGTCTGAATGCCGCCGGCGAGGGCATGGACATGGGCAGCGGGGGCGAGCGTCATCGGCACGCCGGAAGCGATCAGCAGGATCGCGGCGATGACGGCGAGCGGCAGCAGGAGATAGAGGGTGATCCTGACGAGATCGACATAGAGATTACCGAGCGTGCGAATACCGCCACTGGCGAAGGCCCGCATGAGCGCGCCCGCCGCGGCGAGGCCGGCGGCCGCGGAGAGGAAGTTGTGCACGGCAAGACCGAACATCTGCGCGCCATAGGAAATCTGGCTCTCGGGCGCGTAGGCCTGCCAGTTTGTGTTGGTGGCGAAGGATATCGCCGTGTTGAAGGCGAGCCTGGGGCTCATGCCCCCGATATGTTCGGGGTTGAAGGGCAGGTAATCCTGGAGCCGGAGGATCGCGTAGAGCAGCAGGACGTGGACCAGGGCGAGCAGCAACAGGCCCACGGCATAGGCGCTCCAGGCCATCTGGCGGGTGGGATCGATCCCGCAGAGGCGATAGACCGGCGCTTCGATTGCAGCGAAGAAGCGCCACTCACCGCGATAGAGGCGGGCCAGATAGGCGCCGAGCGGAAAGGCGGCAGCGAGGACGAGAACGAGCGCGAGGGCGATGAACCCGATTCCGTGCAAGGTCATGGAGGGCGATATTCCGTTCCGGATTGCTACTGGTCCGGCGAATGCCGGTGGAGAAGCTGTTGGACCACCTGCCAGATCCACAGCACGACAAGGATGATGGCGCAGGCGCTGCCAAGGCAGATCAGGGCGTCGGAGGCGAGGCCGGCGATGTGCGCCGCGACATCCATGGCGTTCAGAAATCTTCAGGTCGCAGCAAGGCCCAGACGAGATAGACGAGGACCAGCATGGCGACGACGCCGGAGACCCACAGATCGATCACCGCTGCGGCTTTCGTCAGATCGTCACGCAGGCGTTCACGTAGAGGAGAAGCGCGCCGAACAGCGCGATGGCGAGCGAGAGGGAAAGAAGGTCTGTCATGGCGCCTGGCTCCGAATTGGCCTTGTCGTGTGGCGATTACGCAATTCGGAGTATGGGCGGCGCGGCGGTAAAGATTCGAGGCCGAATTCAGGCGAGTTTGTATAGAAAATGTATAAATGCGGCGCGGCGTATGAGCGTGAGGGCGCGGTGCCGCCAGCCGGACCGGAGACGACGGGTACACGCCCCGCCGAACATCCTGCCCGGCCGCATGCCGGTGGCAGTCAGAACAGGATACCCGCCTCGATCACGCCGGTAACCTGGTTGCGACCCGTGCCTTTGCTGCCATAGGCCGGCCCGGCGCCGATTTTCGTCAGGTGCAGGTAGCCGAGATCGGCGCGCGCGAAGAGATATCTGGTTTGCCAAGTCGGGGTTACCGAAACGCCGACCCCGCGCGAGCCCGGATTTGCGAACCAGAGATCGGGGCCATTGGAGGCGAAATATTCGCCCCAGGCACCGATCGAATACGGCGACGCGCCGAACTGGTAATCGGCGAACAAGGTGGCGCCGAAATTGCTGGAACCCCTGTTCAGGCCGATCCGATGGTCGGGTTTCGCGTAGACATATTGCAGTTCGGGCACGAGGTTCAGATTGCCCGACGTGTATGAGTAGAACCCGCCGATCATTGTCGAATTGACGAGGGGCGATTCGCTCAGCGGGCCAGCCCCGACATGGGATGCGGCATAGGGCGTGGTCGCGGAGCCGTAGACATGCGCGCGAGGCCCCGTGCGGCCGAGATTGGTCGCACCGAATATCGTGATGCTGTTGGCAGCATCGGGTGCATAGCTGACATCCGCCTGAAGGAAATTCCACACGCCGGTGTTGAACCCGTCGCCGAGCGATGCGGTGGCGCTGAAGGGGCCGCGATTGTAGGTCGCGGTGACACCGAGGCTCTGGCCATTCTCGACGTAGAAGATGTCCGTCGTCAGAACGTTCGCATTCTCCCAATCAATGGCGGATTCATAGCCTTCCACGGAGCCGATCTGACCAGCGGAAATCGTGAAGCCAGGAACCGGAGCGAGGGTCAGGTAGGCGGCATAGAGCGGCCCGGTCGGGAATGCCTGCGCTGTTGCCGGTGTTGGCGCCGTCCCCAGCGTGAACGGCGTCGTCGCCCCGGCCTGGAGGGTGAAACGCACAGGCCCGTCGGGCTTTTCGACCTTGATCAGGCCGTTCATCAACTCCGCGCCGGTCGACTTGCTAGTGCCCAGCAGGCCGGTCTCGGCGCCGCGGCCGGCACCGGACAGCGCATACATGTATCCATCGACCCCGCCAGCAACTTCGAGAGTGCCCAGTGGCCCGGCGTCGAGATGCATCGGTGCCGGCAAGCTCATTGCCGCGGCCAAGGGTGCCGTCATGATCGACACGCCACAGGCGGCAGCCAGTGCGCAGACGGGCCGGCGACCGGCATGCCGGACTCTCGATATCGGTCTCATGGGCGACAGTCACCTTTCGTGAATTGGCGGGCGAAGCAGAGACCGCGGGAGAGGTCGGCAGCATCTCTTCCTGGTCCCGACATGCAGGCTTGGTTTTCGCATGGCACATACAGTGCGCGTGATACAGGATGCCAGAGCATCATCCGATCCGGGGGATTGAAAAACCCGCCATCGCTGACAAAAATCGCACTTCGTCGCCATTGATTGCAGATCGGGGGTGGCGCACCATGTCCTCCCGATGATGCGCAAGATCGCCGCTTTGCCCACGCTCCTGCTTCTCGGAGGATGTACCGTGTTCGGAATCCGGTCTGGCACGCCGCAGCCCGGCTATACCGTCACCGGACGGGTGGGCGCGGTGCAGATTCGCAACTACGGGCCGCGGCTGGCGGCGGAAACGACCGTCGAGGGCGGGGAGATCGGCTCCCGCTCCACCGGCTTCCGCAAGCTCGCATCCTACATTTTCGGCGCCAACACGAGGCCCGGCGGCGGCAGCGGGAAGATCGCGATGACCGCCCCCGTCGAGCAGGCTGGCGCCGGCGGCAGCCGGATCGCGATGACAGCACCGGTCGCCCAGCAGGGGAGCAATGGCCGCTGGACCATCCGCTTCTTCCTGCCCGCCGGCATGACGATGGCCACCGCGCCGCGCCCGCATGACCCCTCGGTCCAGCTCGTCGAGATTCCCGCCGAGACGATGGCGGTCCTGCGTTTTTCCGGCAGCCCCGGCGCCGGTTCGGTCGCGGCCCACAGCGAAAGGCTGCTCGCAACACTGGCTCACTCACCATGGCAGCCGGAGGGCAGCGTCGTCGCCTGGTTCTACGATCCGCCCTGGACGCTGCCCTGGCTGCGCCGCAACGAGGTCGCCGTTCCCGTCGAGCACCGATAGCGCTTCAGGCCAGCCGCCGCGCCTCGCACTCGTTCGGCCTTGCCGATGAGCGGAGCATCACGGCGCGTTGCGCGAGAGATCCGGGGTAGAGCACAATATCCGACTCATCAGAGCGGACGACGCTCTAGTGCCCACTTTCAATCTGAAATCCACCGGATTTCAGATTCGGGACACTAGCACTACTTTGGCATATTTTATGCGCCCGAAGACTTTTGCGATTCCCAAGACGGGTTTTCGATGATTCATAGGAGGTCGGCTTTTTGGAG
>JAJZSY010000010.1 GCA_021849425.1 Pseudomonadota bacterium | reverse complement strand
TGTCCGCCGCCCGGCTCGCCGCCGCCCCCGCCGCACTCATGAGGCCCAAGCAATGACCCGCCTGCCCACCGCCGAGGATGTTCTCGCCGCCCGCGCCCTGATCGCCCCGCACATCGTCCGCACCCCGACGCTGCGCTCTCCCGCGCTCGACGAGCGGACCGGCGCCGAGGTCTTCATCAAGGCCGAGCCCTTGCAGCGCACGGGCAGCTTCAAGTTGCGCGGCGCGACCAACGCGATCCTGAGACTCGACCCTGCGGCGCGTGAAGCGGGCGTCGTCGCCTATTCCTCGGGCAATCATGGTCAGGCGGTGGCCTGCGCTGCGGCGGCTCTCGGAATTCCGGCCACGATCGTGATGCCGCGCGACGCGCCTGCCATCAAGCGCGAGTCGACCGCCGCCTGGGGCGCCGAAATCGTCCAGTACGACCGCCGTACCGAAGACCGCGTCGCAATCTCCGCCGCAATTGCCGCGCGCACCGGCGCCGTCCTTATCCCGCCTTTCGACCATCCCGACGTGATTGCCGGGCAGGGCACCCTTGCCCTCGAACTGGTGGATGACGCGCGGGCGGCGGGCGCCGAACTCGATATTGTCTTCGTCTGCACCGGCGGCGGCGGCCTCACCGCCGGCTGCGCCCTTGCCCTCGAACACGCCTCGCCGGAGACCCGGCTGATCGCCGTCGAGCCCGAGGGGTGGGACGATACCGGCCGTTCGCTGGCGGCCGGCGCCCGCCTCGCCAATGACGGTGCGGGCTCCGCGCTGTGCGACGCGCTGATGGCGATGACGCCCGGCGAACTCACCTTCGCGCTGAACGCGCCCCGCCTCGCCGGCGCCGTCGCGGTTGGCGAGGTGGAGGTGCTTGCCGCGATGGGCTTCGCGCTGCGGCATCTCAAGCTCGTGGTCGAACCCGGGGGCGCCGTGGCGCTGGCGGCGGTGCTGGCCGAGGCGCTGCCGCTTGACGGTTTGTCCGTCGGCGTTGTCCTGTCGGGGGGGAACGCCGATCCGGAAATTCTGACCCGCGTCCTTGCTGTGACCTCCTGATGGCCTGATTTAGGCTTTTTTAACACCTACCCCTGATACTCCGGCTCCGAAAGGCAGCACGGAGTTCATGGCGCAGCGCAAGAAAAAGGGCGGCAAGGGCGGCGATCAGGCGGTCAACCTGATCATCCGTCGCGAAGAGATCATCGAGGCCGGCCATCATGGCGGGTCCTGGAAGATCGCGTATGCCGACTTCGTGACGGCGATGATGGCATTCTTTCTGCTGATGTGGCTGATCAGCGCCACGACAAAGGCGCAGCGCATCGGCCTTGCCGACTATTTCAGCCAGGCCAACGTGCTCAATCGCGGCGCTTCCGGCGAGGGCAAGCCCTTCGGTGGCAAGACTCCATTCGACAAAGGCTCGCTCGCGTCCGATCTCGGTGCGGTCCGTGTCACTGTCGGGCACAACCCCGTCTCCTATCAGGTGCCGCACACGCCGCAGGGGCGTCAGGTCCGTCCCGACCATCCGACCGGCAAGGACATGGTGAATACCTCGCCGGGTTCTGGCCATCAGCCCCGTGCCGACAGTTCGCAATCGTCATCCACGCCGCGCCCGGCACCTGTCTTGCAGAAGCCGCAGCCAGCCGGCTCTGCCGGGTCAGCCATCCAGGGCGCCTTCGGTGGGGTTGCGCCCGGCAATCTCGGGATCGCCCAACTGAAGATCGCCGGCACCGAGATCAAGGATATGGTGGCGCAGGATCCGAACCTCGCCTCGCTGTCCAAACAGGTGAGCGTGACGGTCACGCCGGAAGGCCTGCGCATCCAGATCATGGACGCGCACAAGCGGCCGATGTTCGCGTTGGGGTCGTCCCAGCCCAATCCCATGACGCTGCGGCTGCTCACCAAGATAGCGCCAATCCTGAGCGGCCTCGGCGATCACATCCGCATCGCCGGCTACACCGACGCGAGACCTTACGTCGCTGGCCCCAAGGACAATTGGGATCTTTCTGTCGAGCGCGCGAACGCGACGCGCCAGGTTCTTGTCAAGGCCGGCTTTCCGAAGCGACTGATCGCGCGCGTGAGCGGCTATGCCGACCACAAGTTGCTCATCCCATCCAACCCTCTGGCGGCGGCCAATCGGCGGGTGGGGATACTGGTGGTGCGACCGGCACTGCCTAAAGGGGTCAAAACAGCTGGCGCTGCGGCGCCATGACCCGACCGGAGAAGCAATATTCTGGAATATCGGTGATTTATGCTCACTCTGGGAGGCGTTGCATTCCTGCTCGTCTGTGTATTCGGGGTCTTCATCGTTACTGGGGGGGCCATCATCCCGCTGCTCAAGTCGATGCCTTTCGAACTCATCACGATCGGCGGCGCTGCGATTGGCACGTTTGTGGCCGGCAACTCGATGCACGACATCAAGCACACGATGGGCGGCTTCAAGAAGGTTCTGCGCGGCAGCGCCTTCAAGAAGACCGATTATATCGATCTGCTGTGCCTGCTGTTCTACCTCGTCCGCCTCGCGGCGACACGCGGCGCAATGGCGCTGGAGCCGCATATCGAGCGGCCGGATGAAAGTCCGGTCTTCAAGCATTTCCCGACGATCCTGAAAAATCACGAGGCCACCGGCATCATCTGCGACTATCTGCGGATGGTTGGCATGAACGCCGACGATCCGCACCAGATCGAGGACGTGATGGCGCGGGAATTGCGCAAGACCCTTGCCGAGGAACTGCACGGCGCGCATTCGTTGCAGACCATGGCGGATGGTCTGCCTGCGCTCGGCATCGTCGCGGCCGTGCTTGGCGTGATCAAGACCATGGCCGACATTAGCAAGCCGCCCGCGGTGCTCGGGGAGATGATCGGCGAGGCCCTCACGGGCACGTTTCTCGGCGTGTTGCTGGCCTATGGCGTGGTGGGGCCGCTGTCCACGCGGCTACGCGGCGTGGTCGAGGAGGAATCCCGCTATCTGGAAGTGATCCGCGCGGTTCTGGTTGCCCATTTGCACGGCAACGCGCCGCAGGTCAGTGTGGAGGTCGGCCGCAAGATGGTGCCGAACCCCCTGATGCCGACATTCAGCGAGCTTGAGGAGTCGATCGAATCCCTCAAGATCGCAACCTGATCATGCCCATGACATGTTCCGATCCTCCCGGATCGAATATGTCGGTCTGTGATATCGAGGATTACAGTGTCCCGATCCGGTCGGATGATCCCAGAGGCGCCGATGACGCTTTAGCCTGGTCCGGCGAGATGCCGTTGCATCAGGACGACGTCGATCCAGCGGCCGAACTTGAACCCCACGTCGCGGAGCGTGCCGACGCGCTGGAACCCGAGGCTCGCATGCACGCCGATCGAGCCGACATTGTCCGAATCTCCGATGACTGCAAGCATCTGCCGGAATCCTGCTTCGCGCGCTTCATCGAGCAGCCGTGCCACAAGCGCCTTGCCCACGCCCTGGCCCCTGACGTCCTCCCGCACATAGACGCTGTCCTCAGCCGTGAACCGATAGGCCGAGCGGTCGCGATACTGGTCGAAATAGGCATATCCGAGAATGCCCGTCGCATCCGCCGCGACCACCCAGCTTCGTCCCCTGCCGGTGATCTCGCGATGTCGCGCCGCAACCGCCTCGAGCGAGGGTGGCACCTCGTCGAACGTGCCGGTGCCCTCCAGCACATGATGGGCGTAGATCGCCTGGCAGGCGGGCAGATCTTCCGGGGTGGCGGGGCGGATATCCATCGACGCAACTCCTTTGCAGGTCGGACTCTGATGCAGCACCGCCGGTTCGGAAACGCAAGACCCGCACGCCAGTGAGCACGATCTATGGCAAATAGTCTGATTTAGTGTTAGGTTATGGATAGATGTTTGATTGGATATTTTATTTCGTAACCGGGTGCGTTTTTTGCACCCCGCGGTGCCTCATTTCGGCGCTGCAGACCGGCAGATGCGCCCCGGGCGAAAAATCCATCGCAACGGGGAAAGAATTTGTCTGATGCACGATACCAGCGAGCCGATCGACCCTGCGCCGCAGAGCGGCGTGGTACCTCATGTCCGCGTCCTCGCGGTCAGGGCGGCGGCGCGGTTTCACGGGGTCGATCTCGACCCTGAGCTGCTACGCAAGGACACGGATCCTGCGGCAGTGCCGGGCTCGCCCGCCCTTGTCGAGTGGGCGCGCGAGGCCGGGCTCTGGGCACGCGCCATCCGTGTCGGTTTCCGCCAGCTCCTCAAGACTGACACGACCGCTCCCGTAATTCTCCTGATGAAGGATGGCGGCGCGGCGCTGATGATGGCCTGCGACCGTGAGCGCGCCGTCGTCTTCCTGCGCGATCCCCGCGCCCCGCAGGGAACGGCTTCGGTGCCGATTGACGAGCTGCAACTCGCCCAGCTCTGGGATGGCACGGTTCTGCTGATCCGCGGCGAGCGCGCCGAAGAAGACGCCGATCCGATCTTCAACTTCACCCTGCTGTTCCGGATGGTCTGGCGTGAGAAGCGCCTCCTGCGCGACATCGCGGTGAGTTCCGTCACCCTGACCATCCTGCAGATCATTCCGGCGCTGCTCGTCATGGTCGTGCTCAACAGCGTGATCGAATACCACGCGATGAATACGCTGGCGCTGATGTCGATCATCTTCGGTATCAGCATTCTCTGGGAGGCGCTGCTCACCTGGGGTCGGCAGATGATGCTGGTCACGCTTTCCACCAGGATCGATGCCCGGCTGAATCTGATGATCTTCGATCGGTTGATGACGATTCCGATCGAATTCTTCGAACGCAACCAGGCGGGGCAGATCGCCTACAAGGTTTCCCAGATCTATCGTGTGCGCGACTTCATCACCGGTCGCCTGCTGACGACCTTCATCAACATCTTCATGATCGCGCTGGTTCTGCCGATCCTGTTCTACCTCAATGCCTTCCTGGCCTGGACCATTTTGATCGCTTCGGCGATCATCGCCATCATCATCACTGCCTTTCTCCCGGCGATCGCCCGTCTGACCGGGCGCATCATCGAGGCAGAGAGCGCGAAGGGCGCGGTTCTCGTCGAGAGTCTTTACGGCGTGCGGACGGTGAAATCGCTGGCGCTTGAAAAGGTTCGCGCTGATGACTGGGATGGCCGTGTCGCGTTGACAAGTCGGCTTAACCTCGAAATGGGCCAGCTCTCGGCCTGGCCGCAGGTGCTCTCGCTCCCCTTCGACCGCTATGCCTCGATCGGCGTTCTGCTGCTGGGCGGCTATGTCGCGCTTACCGCGCAGAATCCGCTCGCCGCCGGATCGCTGGTCGGGTTCATGCTCCTCGGCGGGCGTGTTGCCGGCCCGCTGGTCTCTTTCGCCCGTCTTGTGCAGGACGCGCAGGAGGCTCGCGCGGCCTTTGCCATTGTCGGCGAAGTGCTTAACCGGCCGACCGAACGGCGCGCCATGAACACCGGCCTGCGCCCGGCTTTTCATGGCGCCATCGAATTCGAGGATGTGACCTTCACGTATGAGGGCGCAAAGACACCGGCGCTGAACAAGGTCAGTTTCGCGGTGCCCGAGGGGACCATGCTCGGCATTGTCGGCCGTTCCGGATCGGGCAAATCCACGATCACCCGTCTGCTCCAGGGGATCAACCGCGACTACCAGGGCGCGGTGAAGATCGACAATACCGAACTGCGCGAGATCAATCTGCGTCATCTGCGCAAGAGTTTCGGCGTCGTCCTGCAGGACAATTTCCTGTTTCGTGGCTCGGTCCGTGACAACATCATCGCCGGCCGCCCTGGCCTCACCTTCGAGGATGCGATCCGCGCCGCCCGTCTTGCCGGCGCCGAGGAGTTCATCGAGCGGCTGCCGCAGGGCTACGAAACCTTCGTCGAAGAAGGTTCTCCCAACCTGTCGGGCGGGCAGAAGCAACGGCTTGCAGTAGCCCGCGCGCTGATCGCCGATCCGCGTCTGCTGATCCTCGACGAGGCGACCAGTGCGCTCGATCCGGAGAGCGAGGCGCTGATCAACGCCAATCTGCTCCGCATCGCCCGCGGCCGGACGATGGTGATCGTTTCCCACAGGCTCGCCTCTCTGGTCGACTGCGACATGATCCTGGTGATGGATGCCGGACGTGTCGCCGATATCGGCCGGCATGACGATCTCGTCGAGCGTTGCGACATCTATCGCCATCTCTGGTTTCAGCAGAACCGCCACATGAATCCCGAAGGAGGCCGCCATGCGCCAACCCAGACCCTCGCCTAAGGGGCGCGAGCGCCAGCCGTCTGGCGGCGGCAACCTTGCTCTGGGCGACTCGGCCGCGTTGGCTGACATGCCGATGCCGCTCCTGGAATTCCAGTCGCCGACCGCAGCCATCGTCGCCGCGCCGGTCACGCCGGTGGCGCGCCAGACGATGCTCATTGTCACGCTGCTCGTTACGATGCTGCTGGTGGTTGCAGCGGTGGTGCGCATTCCCAAGGTGGTGGCGGCGCCTGGTCGGCTTGTTTCCACCTCCGCCAACATCCTGTTGCAGCCGTTCGGTACCTCGATCGTCCAGTCGATCAATGTCCATGAAGGGGAGATCGTCCACAAGGGCCAGATACTGGCGACGCTGAACCCCACCTTTGCCCGCGCGAATTTCCAGGCGCTCCACGCCGAGGTGGTGCAGCTTTCCGCCCAGCGCGACCGCCTCGCCGCCGAAGCCGCCGGCATGACCTACGCGCCGGCGCATCCGGATGCGGCGCAGCGGTTGCAGGCGGCGATCTTCGCGAGCCGCAAGGCCGAACGCACCTATACAATCGAGAATTTCGATCAGAAAATCGCCGAGCTGCACCTGATCGTCGCCAAGAACGAGCAGGCGGCCCGCATCTATCGACAGCAGGTTGGCGTTGCCACCGATGTCGAACATATGCGCGACCAGCTCCAGCACATGCAGGTGGGCAGCAAGCTCAATTCGCTGCTGGCGATGAACGACCGGCTTTCGGTCTCGAACTCGCTGTCCGGCGCCATTGCCACCGCGGCTGCCGGCGAGCGTGACCTTGCCGCCCAGCAGGCCGAGCGCGATGCCTATGAAAAGAAATGGGCCGCCGATGTCGGGCAGAAGCTCGCCGAGACGACCAGCAAGCTGATCGCGGCCGAACAAGATCTCGCCAAGGCGCGGCTGCAAAGCCAACTGGTGGTGATGCGCGCG
Organism: Pseudomonadota bacterium; assembly: GCA_021849425.1. GTDB lineage: Bacteria > Pseudomonadota > Alphaproteobacteria > Acetobacterales > Acetobacteraceae > Acidiphilium. The sequence continues at coordinate 80,381 of JAJZSY010000010.1, read as the reverse complement.
CCACGCGAAGCTGTTGTGCTGACCGTCGCCGGGGTTTCGGTCGGTTCGGTTCTGCAATCCGGCGCAAAGTTCATCACCCTTGTTCCGATGGATGCGCCCCTGGAGGTCGAGGCTGATATCAGCGGCACCGAATCCGGCCATGTTCATGTCGGCGATCCGGTCACGGTGAAATTCGCCACCTTCAACTACCTTCGTTATGGCAACGCCGTCGGAACCCTTCGCTCGATCAGTGCTGACAGTTTCAGCCCCGAGCAACTCCCGTCCGAGGGTAATTCTCCTCTGCCCAACCGGCCGCATGTTCTCTACTACAAGGCCAGGATCTCGATTGATCGGCTGAAGTTGCATGGCGTTCCGTCTGGCTTCCGGCTTACCCCCGGCATGCCGCTCACCGCCGACATCAAGACCGGCAAGCGTACGATTCTGTCATATTTCATGACCAAGCTGCTGCCTGTCGCAACCGACAGCATGCGCGAACCCTGAGACTGGCGAGGCGATGAGGCTCATCGACCAGTTCGCGTCCCGCTCGCCAGCCCATGCGTTACACCGGGCGCGCCGGCTCGCGGCTGCGGGCCAGAGCGTCCGCGCCGCGCGGCTTTTGAGTGCCGCCGCAGCCGCTGGCCTTGTCGAGGCGCAGCATGAGGTGGCCCTTGCCTATCTCGCCGGCATCCTGTTCCCCCGCAACCTCGCCGAGGCCGCTCGCTGGTTTCTCGCCGCCGCCGAAGCCGGGCATGTTCCGAGCATGTGCCGCCTCGCCAGCCTGTATCTTCTTGGCGTTTCGGCCCCTGCGCCCGGCGCCGGCCTGTTTCCCGAAGATCACTGGATCACTGACACCGCCGCCGCCGATTATCCGGCGGCACTCGTCTGGGCCCGCAAGGCGGCCGAGGCCGGCTCCGCCGATGGCCAGTCGCTGCTCGGTTTCATCCTGGCCAACGGCCCCGATGGCATTCTCGACCTGGATGCAGCCCTCGAATGGTATGGCAAATCCGCCGCGCAGGACTGGCCGCAGGGGCATCTCGGCTATGGCATGCTGCTGATGAGCCGCGCGGATACGGCGGAGAAGACGGTTGAGGCGATTCGGCCGATCGAGCGTGCCGCCGAGGCGGATCTACCGACCGCGCATTTCCTGCTCGGCGTCATCCACGAGCAGGCGGTGGGCGTTCTGCCCGATCTGTCCCGCGCTCTGGCCCATTACCGCAAAGCGGCAATCCAGGGTATCCGCAACGCACAGGCGAAGCTCGGCATGATGCTGCTGTCCGGCCAGGGCTGTGCGCCCGAACCTGTCGAGGGGGAGTCCTGGCTGCGCCGGGCTGCCGTTGCCGGCGATCCGGAAGCCGCCGCCCTGGTGGGCGATCTCTACGCCCGCGGCGGAGACCTGCCGCCGAACTATGCTGAAGCGGCGATCTGGTTTCGCGCCGCGGCCGAAACCGGCCACCGCACCGCTGCCCGCGCCCTTGGCATGCTCTATCTCACCGGAGCCGGCGTTGCCCGTGATGCCGACGAGGCGGCCCGCTGGCTCGCCCGCGCGGCCAGCGGTGGCGATACGAACGCCCAGATCAATCTCGCCAGTCTTGTTCTGCGCCGGCAGGTCCGCGACTCTGCGGTCGATGGTCTGCCGATCCATGAATGGTTCGAGCGCGCCGCGAGTTCCGGCGACGCGATCGGCGCGTTCAACTACGCCGTTTGTCTCCTCGAGGGTGTCGGAGTGCCCAGGGATGACGCAAAGGGTGTGGTGTGGCTGCGCCGCGCCGCCGAGAATATCGCCAACGCCCAGTATCTTTATGGCCTCATGCTGGTGCAGGGCAGGGGCGTCGCCGCCGATCCTGCTGCCGCGTATGAGTGGATCAGCCGCGCTGCTGACACCGGCCTGGTCGACGCTCTTGCCGAGCAGGCGGAGATGAAGCTGCATGCCCGCGGCACCGCACGGGACCACGAAGGCGCACGCGACATTTTTCTGCGTATCGCCGAAGCCGGACATACCGGCGCGATGTTCGCGCTCGGCGCGCTGCATGGCGGCGGGCATGAGATTCCGGTCGATCGCGCCGCGGCGCTGCACTGGTATCGCCGCGCCGCCGAGGCGGACCATCCGCTCGCGCAGCTGATGCTTGGCCGTTGGCTGCGCAAGGGGGTGGCTGGCCCGCCTGACCCGGCAGAAGCCGAAACCTGGCTGCGCCGGGCTCTCGCTCAGGGTATCGAGGATGCCCGCGCCGATCTCGAAATTCTTGCTGAAGCCCCCAAGCTTGCCGGGTCCGAACCCGCGTCCGCCCGTGCCGCAGGCGATTGAGGCCGCCCTCGCGACGATCCGCCGTCGCCGCAACACGGAGGCGGTCGACGCATGGCGCCGCGCGGCCCTCGCCCTTGCCGCGCGCGATGCCGCCGGCGCGGCATTCTGGCTCGATCGCGTCTGCCGCCTCGCACCCGATGATGGGCGACCGCGCTTCGAGCGTGCCCTCCTTCTTGCCGCGACGGGAGATTCTGCCGCCCCTGCCGCGCTTGCCGAGATCGCCGAGCGGTTCGATTGCGCCGATGCCTGGATTGCCCTGGCCCGCTTCCGCCAGGCGGAGGGCGCGCATGAGGCGGCCGCCACCGCCCTGGCTGCCCTGCTGTCTCGCCACGAGGTGCCGCCTGTCCTCAAGGACGGGGGGAGTTTCGAAGCTCTTGCCCGCGGCATTGCGCTCGCTGCTGGACGCGCCGGCTGGCGCGGCGCCGCCGGCGGAAAAATCGTTGGCGAAGGTCCGGATGGCGTGGGCCTTCTCGGCGCGCCGGACCTCGCCGCGATTTGCCGTCACGAGGGTGTCGCGCTACCGGCGGGGCAGGGGATCAAGGGCTGGGTTGCCTATCCCGCAGCGCCGTGGCGGGTGCCGCGTCTTACGCTTGTGGATCGCACCGGCTCCCGCCGTATCGTCACGCCCGGTCGTCGGCTTGGCCCGTCCGAACACCTGCCGTTCGGGGAGCGCTACGGTTTCAGCATCGCTCCCGCCCGCCTGGCCCGCCTTGTCCCTCCCTTCACGATCGAGACGGAGTATGGCGGCGTTCTGGCTGGAACGCCGATCGATCCTGCCGCCCTCGCTGTCCTGAAGCCGGACCGGACCCGCCGTCGTGTTCCCGTCCTGCCGCCCCGCCGCGCCCCGCTTTGTGCCGTGATGCCGGCCTATCGCGATGCCGCGGCGACGGCTGCCGCGATTGCTTCGGTCCGCCATGCAGTTCAGCCTTTCCCGCTGGTGGTGGTGGATGACGCATCGCCCGAACCCGCCCTTGCCCGTCTGCTGGATGAAGAGGCCGCCGCCGGGCGCATCGTGCTTCGCCGTTACCGCCGCAACCGCGGTTTTCCCGCCGCCGCCAATGCCGGCATCGCCCTTGCCCGCCGCCTCGCCGCCGGCTGCGATATCCTTCTTCTCAACGCCGACATCCTGCTGCCGCCATCCGCCCCTGCCAGACTGCACGCCGCGCTGTATCGCGCGCCCGACATCGCCAGTGTCACGCCGCTCTCCAACGAGGCGACGATCATGAGCTACCCGGCCCGTGCCGGCGGTAATCCTCCGCCCGACGAAGCCGCGACCATCGCGTTCGATGCGCTGTGCCGCCGCGTCAATGCGGGCGCCCTTATCGACATTCCCACCGCCATCGGTTTCTGCATGGCAATTCGTCATGACGCTCTCGATGCCGTCGGCGGGTTCGACGCCGCGCTCTTCGCCCAGGGATATGGCGAGGAGAATGATTGGTGCCGCCGTGCGGCGCTTCGCGGGTGGCGTCATGTCGGCGCACCCGGAATTTTTGTCGCGCATCGCGGCAGCGCGTCTTTTGGGGCTGGCGCCGCCGCCCTGCGCGCCCGCAACCTCGCCCTGCTTGAGCGCCGCCATCCCGGCTATGCCGCGCTGGTCGCGACGCATGAGGCGACGGACCCGCTGCACGGCGCGCGGCGGCGCCTCGATATCGCCCGTTTCGCCGCCGGGCGCCGCAAAGGCGGCGCCGTGGCGCTGGTCACCCACGATCATGGCGGTGGAATTGCCCGTGTCGTCGACGCTCGGGTGGCTGCGCTGAGGGAGCCGGGGCTGCGGCCCATCCTGCTCAGCCCCGACCTGATCCGCCCGGACGGTACGGTCAGCAAGACCGGCCCCACGCGCCTCGCCGATGGCGGTGCCGAAGCCTATCCGAACCTGATCTTCGATCTCGGCCGTGAAATGGCCGGGCTGGTTAACCTGCTGCGGCGGGAAAATGTGCGCCATGTCGAGTACCATCATACGCTCGGCCATGCGCCCGCGATCCGCATGCTCGCCGCTCGCCTTGGTGTTCCCGCCGATCACGTGGTCCACGACTATTCGCCGTTCTGCAAGCGGGTTCACCTCGTCGGCCCTAACCGCCGCTATTGCGGCGAGCCGGACGCCGCCGGCTGTGCCGATTGCGTAGCCACCGCCGGGAGCGATCTGAACGACCCGATCGCGCCTGCTGCCCTGCGCTCGCGCTCGGCCAGGGAACTTGCCGGGGCGCGGCAGGTCATCGTGCCTTCCACCGATACAGCGGCACGGCTGCGCCGCCATTTTCCAGGCATCGCCATCACCGTCAGCCCTTGGGAAGACGATGCCGGCCTGCCGCCTCCAGCGCCGCCGCCGCACGGGGCGCCGCGCCTGATTGCGCTCGCGGGGGGGATCGGCGCGCCCAAGGGCTATGACCTGCTGGTTGACTGCGCGCGTGACGCCGCCGCCCGCGAACTGCCACTCTCCTTCCTCCTCGCGGGCGCCAGCGAGGATGACACCACGCTGATCGCCACCGGTCGGGTCCGCATCACCGGCACCTATCGCGAGGGCGAAGCGCAAGCCCTGCTGCGCCGTTCGGGCGCCGTGCTCGGTTTCCTTCCCTCGATCTGGCCGGAAACATGGTGCTTCGCCCTCGGCGAGCTCTGGCGCGCCGGTCTGCATGTCATCGGGTTCGACATCGGCGCCCCGGCCGATCGGATCCGTGCCACCGGCTGGGGTGACGTGCTGCCGCTCGGCCTTCCGCCGAACCGGATCAACGACGTGCTTCTGACCTGGCAGCCGCCGGCTCGGACCATCCGTCCCCCGGCGCTGCCATCGCCTCTGTTCCGACCGTTCTGACCATGGAGAGACCCAGAATGTCCAAGCCGTCCAAACCTTTGGCGACCGCTCGCAAAACCGCTTCCCGCGCGGCCGCCGCCCCGGCCGCGCCACCGCAGCAGGCGGCGCCAGCCCCCGCCAGTGCGCGCGCCGCGGGAATCGAGGAACTCAAGGTATCCGCCCATATGATGACGCTGGATGCCGGCCTGTTCTGCCTCGTCAACGAGGCCAGTCCCGGCGCCGCGCAGCGCGGCGGCCTGCCGGGCGTACGGATCTCGCCGCCGCCGCAGGCGCCCGACACCGTCGAGATCCTCGCCTTCCGGCCGGATGGCTGGCTTTCCGGCGTGGGGGACGCCGCCCTGATCCGGGTGCTGCGCGGCCCCGCCCAGGTGATGGTGACGGTCTATCAGCAGGCCGGCCAGGCAGATTCCGCTCCTCGGTTGCAGGTGCTGCGCCTTGCCGGCGGCGCCGCTGCGCCCGCGCAAGCTGCCGCCCAGCCTGCGACGCCCCCCGCGCCGGAGCGTATGGATTTGCTGGCCCATATCCAGACCCGCGGCGATGTCGGCGCTCGCTTTGGCGATTGGCTCGGCGAGGCGGGTTCGGGCGCCTGGATCGAAGGCATTGCCATTGCCGCTCCGGAGGGTCTCGATCCGACCGATCTGTCCTATCAGGCAGTGCTCGGCCGCGGCTGGCTCTCGCCCTGGGTCGATGCCGGGCAGTATTGCGGCAGCCGCGGCATGGCCCTGCCGCTCCTTGGCTTCCGCGTGCGTCTGCAGGGTGAGGCGGCGAAGCGGTTCGACCTGCTCTGCGAGGCGACCTTCGTCGATGGCTCAAAGGTCGGCCCGCTCGGCAGCGATGAAACCTGCGAGGCGGAGAGCCTGTCCGCCCTTGAGTCCGTCCGCATCACCTTGCAGCCCCGACAGCCGGCGAAATCCGCCCCGCGCGCCCGCCGCTGATCCGGGGGAGACGACGTGAAGTTCCTCTTCGTCCACCAGAATTTTCCGGGCCAGTACCTGCACATTGTCCGTGATCTTCTGGCCGAGGGCGGGCATGAGATCGTGTTCATGACCGAGCCGAACCGGAATCATATCTCTGGCGTGCGCAAGGTCACCTATGCCTTGCCCCCCCAAAGCCCGGACAGCGTGCACCCCGCCGCCCGCGAATACGACATGGCAATGCGCCGTGCCGAGGCCGGTTATGCCGGGGCGATGCAGATCCGCAACCTCGGCTTCCGGCCGGACGTCATTGTCGGCCATCACGGCTGGGGGGAGATGCTCAATCTGTGCGATGTCTTTCCCGGCGTGCCGATTCTCGGCTATTTCGAGTTCTATTACCGGATCGACGGTACCGACGTGAACTACGATCCCGAATTTCCAATGTCGCCCGAGCGGTTCGGCATGGTACGGGCGAAAAACGGGGTCAACCACCTTGCCTTCGCCCTCGGCCAGCATGGGCAGACCCCGACCGACTGGCAGCGCAGCACCTATCCCGAATGGATGCAGGGGCGGCTGTCGATCGTCCGCGAGGGGGTCGATCTCGACATCTGCTGCCCCAATCCGGCGCTGCGTCGTCGCACGCTCAAGCTCGGCCCGCTCAGCGTCTCGCCACGGCAGAAACTCGTGACGTATGTCGCGCGCAATCTCGAGCCTTATCGCGGATTTCACACCTTCATGCGTGCCTTGCCGCGCATCCTCGAAGCTCGGAACGACGTCGTTGTTTCCCTTGTTGGCGGCGACGAGATCAGCTACGGCGCACCGCCGCCGCAGGGCACCTGGCGTAGCGTGATGATGAATGAACTCGGCGACCGGATCGATCTGTCACGTGTGCATTTCCTCGGCCGCGTCCCTTATGAGGATCATATCGCCCTGCTCCAACGGTCTGACGCGCATGTGTATCTGTCCTACCCCTTCGTCGCGTCCTGGAGTCTGCGTGAGGCGATGGCGATCGGCGCGCCCATCATCGGCGGTGACACCAGAACCGTCACCGAATTCATCGCCGATCGGCGGACCGGCCTCGTCGCCATGAATCTCGACCCCGATTCGGTGGCCGACAATGTGCTGCGGATGCTGGAGGAGCGCGATCTCGCCGCCGGCCTTGGCGAAAACGCCCGCGCCTATGCGAGCGCCCATCTCGATCTCGCCACATATCTGCGCGATTTCCGCGCCGAGATGGCGCGCATCGCTGGCCGCGATATCATGCCGGAGGCGGCGCCGACGCGCCCTGTCGCCAAACCTGCGCGCGCCTCGAAGGCCGCCGCGGCAAAGACGACCGTTGCCAAGCCTTCTCCAGCGACGCCGACCGCCGTAAGGAAGGCGGTGGCCGCGAAACCCCGGGCGGCCGCGCGCCGGCGCTGAACCTCGGGGCGACAGGAGAGCGGGATGCGGCCAATGGCGGACGCTGTCATGGTGATCGATCACCCGCTGGTCGCGCACAAGCTCACCCTGCTGCGCGTTGCGGCAACGCCGACCGGCGATTTCCGCCGTCTCGTCCGCGAGATCAGCCTGCTGATGGGCTATGAGGTGCTGCGCGACCTGCCGACCGAGCCGGTCCACATCGAAACCCCGCTGGAGCCGATGACGGCGCGCCAGATCTCCGGCAAGAAACTCTGCTTCATCTCGATCCTGCGCGCCGGCAACGGCATTCTCGATGGTATGGTCGATCTCGTGCCCTCGGCCCGCATCGGCCATGTCGGCCTCTACCGCGACCCGGCCTCGCACGAGCCGATCGAATATTTCTTCAAGGTCCCTGACGACATCGACCAGCGCCTGACCGTGGTGGTCGACCCGATGCTCGCCACCGGCCATTCGGCGGCGGCTGCGGTCACGAGGCTGAAGCGGGCAGGGGCGGGGGCGATCAAGTTCGTCTGCCTGATCGCCGCCCCGGAGGGTATCGCCGCCCTGCACGCCGCCCATCCGGATGTCCCGGTCTACACCGCGGCGATCGATCGCCAGCTCGACGAGCACGCCTATATCCGCCCCGGCCTCGGCGACGCGGGAGACCGTCTCTTCGGGACCAAGTGATTCTGCCCCCCCCCCACCCGAACGGCGGGGAAGGTGAAAAATCACTCCATGACCGCCATTTCCGGCTTCTCCGTCTTCGCGGCCATGGCGGTGCGTGGCGGCCGGCGCATCAGCAACAGGCAGAACATGGTCGGGATGCTCACGATCATCATGAACTTGAACGAATCGATGAAGGAGATGATCTGGGCCTGCTGGTCGAGGGTTGCGTTCAGCAGCGCGGCGCCGGCATGCGTGAGTGGATCGAGCATGTGCGATACAGCGCCGCCCACCTGAAGGTTGCGGCTGAACGGCGTCACGTGGTCGGCCAGAGTCGCGTGGTTCACCTGCGCCATCTGCACCTGCACCGCCTCGGTGACGGAAATGCCCACCGCCATGCCGATATTTCGCATCAGGCTGAGCAGCGAGGTTCCCTGTGTGCGTAGCGCCTGCGGCAGCGTGTAGAAGGCGACGACCTGCAGCGGCGTGAACACGAACCCAAGCCCCATCCCCTGCACGATCAGCGTTTCGACCATGTAGTCCTGCGGCGAGGAGGGCAACCATTGCTGCATCATCCAGAACGAGACGACGAGCAGCGCGAAGCCCGCCGCCATCAGCGCGCGCGGGTCGATCCGGTTCGACAGCCGCCCCGCCAGCATCATCGCGCCCATCGTGCCGATGCCGCGTGGCGCCATCACGAGGCCCGCCGTCTCCACCGGATAGTTGCCGAGCTTTTCCAGGAAGGGCGGCATCAGCGTCGCCGAGGAGAGCAGCACCGAGCCGACCGCGAACATGGTGATCAGCCCGGCATTCAGATTTCGGTCGGCGAACACGCCGCGCGGGATGAAAGGCGCCTTCGCGGTCATCATGTGGACGATGAACAGATAGAGCCCGATGACGGCCAGCACCGCGAAGGTGACGATTTCGGGTGAACCGAACCAGTCCTTCTCCTGCCCGCGATCAAGCATGATCTGCAACGACCCGAGAAAGAGCGACAGCACGGCAAAGCCGATCCAGTCGAAATGCCCGCTTGCCGGCCGCTTCGCCCGCTTCGGCATGAAGGCGCCGAGCGCCAGCAGGGCAGCGACGCCAAACGGCACGTTGACGAAGAACACGTAGCGCCAGTCGTAGAAATAGGTGAGATAGCCGCCCAGCGTCGGCCCGAGGATGGGGCCGATCATCACGCCAACACCCCAGATCGCCATTGCCGAGCCACGCTTCTCGACCGGGTAGATGTCCAGCATGGTGGACTGGCTCAACGGCACCAGCGCCGCGCCGAACACGCCTTGCAGCAGCCGGTCCATCACCATCTCGCCGAGCGAGGTGGCGACGCCGCACATCATCGAGCTGACGGTGAAGCCCACCAGCGAGATCAGGAAGATGTTCTTCCGCCCATACTGAGCGGCAAGCCAGCCAACCGGCGCGGTCATGATCGCCGCGGCGATCACGTAGGAGGTCAGAACCCAGGTGATCTCGTCATACGAGGCCGAGAGCGAGCCCTGCATGTAGGGCAGCGAGACGTTGGCGATGGTCGCGTCCAGCGCCTGCATCAGCGTGCCGATCATGCAGCCGACCGTCACGATCGCGCGCGGCAGCCCGCTGAGCTGCATTTCCTCCTCGTGCGAAGCCGGCCCGGCCATGGTTCAGCGCCCCCGCGTCAATCCGGCTCAGAACAGGTCCGAAAGCCGGTTCTGATGGCCCGTATGGATCGTGATCTCGGCGGTCATGCCGTTGCGCAGCACGAGATTTTTCGGCCCGCCGATGATGTTCACCCGCAGCGGAATGCGCTGCACGACCTTCACCCAGTTGCCTGAGGAATTCTCCGCTGGCAGGATCGAGAAGCTCGACCCGCTGGCCGGCGCGATGCTGGCGACAACGCCCTGCCAGGTGCGGCCCGGATAGGTGTCGACATGCACGCTCACCTTGTCCCCCGGCTTCACCCAGGTCAGCGAGGTTTCCTTCGGCTGAGAGCGGATCCAGATATCCGTATTCGAGACAAGTGCGAAGGCAGCGGTGCCGGCCGGCAGGAACATGCCCGGCCGCAGCTTGTCGGTTTCGGTTACTACTCCGGCGAAGGGCGCACGCACGATCGAATGGCGGTAGTTCAGCTCGGCGGTGGCCAGCGCCGCCTTCGCCGCCTTGTATTGCGGCGTGTCCTGCGCCTTGATCTTCGGGTCGCCCGAGAGTTTCGCGAGATCGACACCCGCCTGCGCGGTCATCGCATCTAGCGTCGCCTCGTCGCCCTGGAGCTTGTATTTCGCATCGTCATAGGCGGTGCGCGTCACGCCGCCAGTATGCACGAGTGCCGCGTAGCGCTTGAAGTTCAGCCTGTCGTTGTCGACCACCGATTGCTGGGTACGGATCTTGGCGATCTCGGCGCGATAGCCGGCCCGAGTTGCCTCGACCTGCTGGCTCACTTCGGCGAGGTTGGCCTTCGCCTGCGCGATCGCCACCTCGAAGCGCGAGGGATCAAGGGTGAACAGCACCTGGCCTTTCTTCACCTTTTCATTGTCGTGAACGTCGATGGTTTCCACCAGGCCTGACACGTCGGTGGACAGCGCCACCTTGCCCGCCTGGACATAGGTGTCCGTCACGCTCACCGTCCCACCGCTCACCAGCCAGTAGACAAGGATGGCGCCGAGGATCACCGCCACACCGCCGATCATCAGCAAAGGCCGTAGCATCCGGCCCGAGCGACGGCCCCGGGTCGCTTCCTCGCGGGTCTCGGCCTCGCGGGCCACCGGGCCGGCGGCTGTACTCGTATGGGACATCAAACCATCTCCTGTTCGGCGTCTGCCGTGGTATTGTCGCGAGGCGCATCGCCGGCCCTTGTGCCGTGATCTGTCGCGCCGGTCTCATCATGTGTCGCGGCCCCGCAGCGGCCCGCGCCGAGCAGGGTCGCCTTGATCCGCAGCAATCCGGTGACCAGCGTGTCCATCGTCTCGGGCGCGATCCCGTTGCCGATCAGTGCGGCGACGGCGCCGCGCTGGGTCTCGATCTCGGCGAGGAGCGGCTGCGCCGCCTCGGTCAGGTGCAGGCGCCAGATACGCCGGTCACGCGGGTCGGCCCGCCGCTCCACCAGGTTGCGCGCCGCCAGCCGGTCGGTCAGCCGTGCCACACTCATCGGCTCGACCTCGAGCAATTCGGCGAGATCCTTCTGCGACAGGCCGGGATGCCGGGCGAGCTTGATCAGCATCGCCCATTGCGCGCGGTTCATGCCGTGCAGCCTCGCACGGCGATCGGTTTCAAGCCGCAGCAGCCGCGCCACATCGTGCAGCAGCAGCAGCAGGTCGGGTTCGGCGGGTAACTGGGACATAGCGCCCGAGATAATAAGGTGCGTTACGAGTAAGTGCTACTGCCGCAGTTCTGCGTTTTTCGCAGGGGCCGGTCCTCGTTTCATGCCCTTGCGCCGCCCGCGCCGGCTCCAGGCGCTTACCGGGCCAGCGCCTCGTGCAACACCGGAATGGCGCCGGACAGCATGATCTGCACGCCGATTCCAAGCAGGATGAATGCAGCGAGGCGCGAGAGCACCCGCCGCCCGGTCGCGCCCAGAATCACATCCAGCCGATCGGCCGCCGCGTAGCTGATCCAGGTGATCGCGGCGATCGCGATCGCCGCGAGCGACATGCCGGTGAAGAACGCGCCGAGCGGCGTGCCATAAGCGCCGCGCTCCGTCCCCAGCGTCACCGCCACGGCGATGGTTCCCGGCCCGGTGGTGAAGGGCAGGGTGAGCGGAAAGAACGCCATCGAGGCGATTTCGTCCGGGTCCTGGTCCGGTGCCGGCAGCGAACTCGCCGCCTGCGCCTGTTTGCGCGCTTCGGTGACTTCCGGCGCGTTCAGCATCTGGAACGCCCGGCTCGCCACCACCGCGCCGCCGGCCAGCCGCAGCGCGTTCAGCGTGATGCCGAAGAAATTCAGGATATAGCTGCCCGCCCAGAGCGAGACGAGCATCACCGCGGCGCTGTTCATCCCCACCTTGCGGGCCAGCATCGCCCGCACGGAGCGGCTCGCATTGCCGGTGATCTCGTTGAAGATGATCGCCCCGGCGAGCGGATTGACGATCGACAGCAGCGCCGGAAACCCGAGCAGGAAGGCGTGCAGCCCGGGGCCGAACAGGCTCAAGCCGGCAGCTCCCGCGCCACCACAGCGGCAAACAGCGCCGCCCCGAGCGGGATGATCGCGTCGTTGAAATCATAGCGCGGGTGATGCAGCGGCACCGCGCCGCGCTCGCCGTCGGCCTGGCCGATGCGGAAGAAGCAGCCCGGCCGCTCCAGCGCATAGAAGGCGAAATCCTCCCCGCCCATCGAGGCTGGCATGGTCGTCCGCACCTGCGCCGCGCCGACCACCCCCCGCGCCGCCTCGGCGAAGGCGGAAGCGGCGGCGACATCGTTGACCACCGGCGGATAGCCCCGCTCGTAGCCGATCTCCGCCGCCACCCCGGCGGCGGCGGCGAGTTCGGCCACCAGGCCCGGAATCTCGCGCGCCATCTGGTCCTGCACGTGCGGCAGCAGCGTGCGCACCGTACCCGACAGGGTCGCCGCCTCGGGGATCACGTTATTGGCGCTGCCGGCATGGAAGGTGCAGACCGAGACCACAGCCGAATCGAGCGGCGCGATCCGCCGCGCGACCAGGCTCTGCAACCCGACCACGATCTGCGCCCCTGCGACGATCGGGTCGATCGTCTGGTGCGGCCTCGCCGCGTGGCCGCCCTTGCCGGTCAGCCGGATCCGCAGCGTATCCGATGCCGCGTTCACCGTTCCGGGGGATGCCGAAACCACACCCATCGGCAGGAGCGGATCGTTATGCGCGCCGAACACCGAATCGAACGGGAACCGTTCCAGCAGCCCGTCCTCCAGCATCGCCCGCGCGCCGGCGCCGCCTTCCTCGGCGGGCTGGAAGATGAAATGGATTGTCCCGGAAAACCGCCGCGTCGCGGCGAGGTAGCGCGCCGCGGCAAGCAGCATCGTGGTGTGTCCGTCATGGCCGCAGGCATGCATCGTCCCCGGAGTGGTCGAGCGCCAGGGCGCGTCGCCCGCCTCCTCGATGGGCAGCGCGTCCATATCGGCGCGCAGCGCGATCGCCCGGTTGCCCGAGCCCGCCCGCAGCGTGCCGACCACGCCGGTGCCGCCGATCCCGGTCGTCACCTCCAGGCCGAACGCCGAAAGCCGTTCAGCCACCAGCGCCGCGGTGCGGCGTTCCTGATAGCCGAGTTCAGGATGGGCGTGGAAGTCGCGGCGCCAGGAGGAAAATTCTGCTGCCCATGCAATGAGCTGCTCATCGATCGTCATGGCGTCGAGAATAAGACCAAAACCACTATGCCGTCACCCATGCCGCGCTGCTTGGCTCAACCTGTATCGGCAAAAGGTTTCATGCGGCTGACGTATGGGTGATAGGTATTCCTCACCCGTTATTGCGGTGCAGCAAAGGGTCTATATGCAGTTTCAGACGGAGCGCGGCTCCGGAACAGCAAGGCCGAAAGCCAGATCAGAAAGGAAGACTCCCATGACGAAGCTGACCCGCACAATCGCCCTCATCGCCGCCCTTGGCGCCATCGCGCCGGCTGCTGCCAGCGCCGCCAATATCGGCAGCGCCCACGACCAGCTCGTGCAGAAGATCAACAACGCTTACGGCACGCAGTTCAAGACCAGCCACACTGCCCCTGCCGAGGCCCAGCACAACAACTGAGTAAAACGCGCTGACTTTGCGCCCGCCGCATGCGGCGGGTCGCGATGTTGGTGGCAATACGCAGGAATGCCGCCCCTGAAATTCACATGCGAATTTCAGGGGCGTTTCATTTGGCCCAGGGCTGTCTCCGATATTCGGGAAACAATGGCCATTCTGGCTTCGGTCGCGTCAGGCGGCCGAGCGGATTGCCGCGGCGCGAATATCCTCGTCGACGGTTTCCGCGAACCGGGCGAAATTCTCCTCGAACCGCGCCACCAGCTCCGCCGCCTGCCGGTCGTAGGCTGCCTTGTCCGCCCAGGCTTCCCGCGGATCGAGCACCGAGGAGGGCACGCCCGCGACCGCATCGGGGATCATCAGGCCGAACGCCCGGTCGGGATGGAAGCTTGTGCCCTCCAGCGCGCCGGACAATGCTGCATTGAGCAAAGCGCGCGTATGGCGGATCGACATGCGTTGACCGGTGCCGAACGACCCGCCGGTCCAGCCCGTGTTCACCAGCCAGCACGAGACGCCATGCTCGGCGATCAGCTTCGCCAGCAACTCGCCGTAAACCCGCGGCGGGCGGGGCAGGAACGGCGCGCCGAAACAGGTCGAGAAGGTCGCCTGCGGCTCGCGGCCCAGCCCCTTCTCGGTGCCTGCCACCTTGGCGGTGTAGCCGGAGAGGAAATGATACATCGCCTGCGCCGGCGTCAGTTTCGCGATCGGCGGCAGCACTCCGAACGCATCCGCCGTCAGCATCACCACGTTGCGCGGCATGCCGCCGCGGCCGCTGCGCTCGACATTCGGGATGAACTCGATCGGGTAGCACGAGCGCGTGTTCTCGGTCAGGCTGCGATCGGCGAGGTCCACCACCCCGCGCGCATCCGCCACCACGTTCTCGAGAACGGTGCCGAAGCGATGGCTTGCGGCATGGATTTCCGGCTCGGCCTCGGCCGAGAGGTCGATCACCTTGGCGTAGCAGCCGCCCTCGAAATTGAACACGCCATCCGGCCCCCAGCCATGCTCGTCATCGCCGATGAGCCGGCGCGCCGGGTCGGAGGAGAGGGTGGTCTTGCCGGTGCCCGACAGGCCGAAGAACAGGGCGACGTCGTTGTCCTGGCCGATATTGGCGCTGCAATGCATCGGCAGCACGCCGCGCGCGGGCAGCAGCCAGTTCATCACCGTGAAGATCGATTTCTTGATCTCGCCGGCATATCGGGTTCCGGCGATGACGATCCGCCGCTCGGCAAAGGACAGGGCGATCGCGGTCGAGGAGCGCACCCCGTCGATTGCGGGGTCGGCCTCGAAGTCCGGCGCGTGCAGGATCACGAAATCCGGCTCGAAACCCTCCAGCTCCGCCTCGGCGGGGCGGATGAACATGTTGCGGGCGAAAAGCGCCTGCCAGGCATTGGTGGTCACCAGCCGCACGCGGATGCGGTTTTTCGGATCGGCGCCCGCGAACAGGTCCTGAATGAACAGCTCACGGTCCTGCAGGAAGGCCTGCACCCGGCCACGGAGCGTCGCATAATGTGGAGCGGACAATTTCTGATTGACGCTGCCCCACCAGATTTCCGAGGTGGTTTCCGGCTCGTCCACAACGAACTTGTCGGCAACCGACCGGCCGGTATGCACGCCGGTTTCGACCATCAGCGCGCCGTCTGCGGAAAGTCGTCCTTCGCCGCGGCGTAGCGCATGGGTCACCAGCGCCGGAGCGGTCAGGTTCACGTGCAGAGTGGCGGCGCGGGTAATGCCCGCATGGGCCAGGATCGCCGCATTGCGGGCGGCGGAGTCGGTGTTCGTCGTCTTTGGCGTCACGGCTCTGATCTTTCTTGGCTCGGCTTTGATGTTCGATTTAAGCCTTATGCCGTCCCTTTCGGGTTTTTCCAAACCTGAAAAGCGAAAATATGACCGCGTTCAGCGAAACTCAACCATGCGCCGCGCTATCGGCCAAGACCGTGAGCACGTCGGAATAGACCCGCAACATCCGCTCGAAGTCGATGCGCAGCACGATGTCCTCCCGTGCCAGATCGAACCCGTCGGGGTCGAGCGTCACCATCGTCCAGCCGCCTCCGGTGCCGCCCGCCGCCGCTGCGGCCGCATCCAGCCGCGCGCCGAGCGTGCGGTTTGCGGTCGCCATCGCCTCGATGCAGGCCCGTTCATCCCGCAGCGCCGGGGTGCGCGGCGCCAGCCGGTCGACATCCAGCGTCGCCGCCCGGGCAAACCCGCCGACAAACCGCGCCGCAACGGGGGTCAGCCGATAGACCCCGAAATCGCTGAATCCGGCATAGGCGCGGGCATAGGGGTGAATCGTCAGATAGCGCTCCCGGTCCTCTGGCGCTTCGGACCGTTCGGCATCGCATACCAGCGACAGGCGTGGGCTGGTCTGCGGGTTCGTCTCGGTTGCCTCGCCGCTCACCATCAACGCGCAGGCGGGGTTGCGGTCGAGCGCCCTGGTATGGGCGGAAAGCTGGGAGAGCAGCACCACGACGTCGCCATCCAGCAGCACGGCCGGGGTAACAAGCGCGATCGCAGGATAATCGTCCTCGATCACCGCAAGACTGCCTGACCGTGCCGCCCGCAGCAGCAGCCGCGCGTCACGGTGAATGTCGTTCTGGATCTCACGGTGCTCTTGCATTTGACGCCATATTCCCGTCACGTCATGTCGGGATAATGCGACGAAGTTCGCTGCAAGGCAAAATTTTCATGAAACAGACCATCGCTCTCGTCGACGACGACCGGAACATCCTCGAATCGGTGCAGATGACACTCGAACAGGAGGGATATGCCGTTCGCACCTATACCGACGGGGAGTCGGCACTCCAGGGTTTGCTGACCCGTCCGGCCGATCTCGCCGTGCTCGATATCAAGATGCCGCGCATGGACGGGATGGAGCTGCTCCAGCGCCTCCGCGCCCGCTCGGCGATGCCGGTCATTTTCCTCACCAGCAAGGACGATGAGCTTGACGAGCTGATGGGCTTGCGCCTCGGCGCCGACGACTACATCACCAAACCCTTCAGCCAGCGCCTGCTGATCGAGCGCATTCGCGCCCTGCTCCGCCGCAACGAGACGAGTCGCGCCGAAGGCTCCGGCGCCGCCCCCACCGGCGTCATTGGCAGGGGCGATCTCACGCTCGATGAAACCAAGCACCAATGCCTCTGGAAGGGGCAGGATATCCAGCTCACCGTCACCGAATTCCTGCTGGTCAAGGCGCTTGCCGCTCGCCCGGGCATGGTCAAGTCGCGAGACCAGCTGATCGACGCCGCCTATGGCGAGAGCGTCTATGTCGATGACCGCACGATCGACAGTCATATCAAGCGGCTGCGGCGCAAGTTTCGCGCCGTCGATGACGAGTTCGACCAGATCGAGACGCTGTACGGCATCGGCTACCGCTACAAGGAAGCATGAGCCTGGCCCGTCCGGGTGCGGCGATGCTCGGCTGGCGGCGGATTTCGCCGCTGCTGCGCCGGATCCTGCTGGTCAATGCCCTGCCGCTGGCCCTCATCGTCGCCGCCCTGCTTTATCTCGACCAGTACCAGCACGGGTTGCTGACCGCCGAGGTCACCGCGCTGCGTGAGCAGGCGCGGATCTATGCCGGCGCGCTCGCCGAATCGGCGGTGCAGACCGATGTGGCCAACCAGCCGGCGCTGAAGCCCGATCTTGCCCGCCCGCTGCTCTATCGCCTGATCGAGCCGACGCCGAACGCTCAAGCGCTGGTTTATGGCCCGGATGGTCGGGTGATCGCCAATTCGCGCATTCGTCAGGGGCCGGGCGGCGCCATCATTACCGAACCGCTGCCGCCGGTTCGCCCGCGTGGCGACTTCGCCCGCGCCATCAGCTTCCTCTACGATCAGTTCGTCGCCTTTCTCCCCAGCGCCGAGGTCACCTCCGCCGGGCACGATCCGGGCGCTGCGGGTCTCGGCTGGCAGCCCAGCGTGCGGGAGGTGCTGAAACTTACCAGTGCGCAGCCAGCGCGCGCGGCGCCGCCCTTCATCCGTCGTGCCGCCGATGGCCGGCTGCTGATCACCGTCTCCGTGCCGATCGTCCGCGCCAAGAACACGGTCGGCGCCGTACTCCTCACCCGCGAGGCGACCGAGGTGGACCGCGCGGTCTTTGCCGTGCGGGTGTCGATCCTCGGCCTGTTCGTGCTCGCCCTCGTGCTGACCGTGCTGCTTTCGGTCTATCTCGCCCGCACGATCGCGACGCCGCTCCTCCGCCTCGCCGCTTCGGCCGGCCGCCTGCGCGAAGGCCGCGGTGCGATGACCGAGCCCGTGCCCCCGCCAATCGCCGCGCGCGACGATGAAATCGGCGTCCTTGCCCGCGCCCTGGAGGAATCGGCGCATGCCCTGTGGGCGCGGATGGATGCGATCGAGCGGTTCGCCGCCGATGTCGCGCACGAAATCAAGAACCCGCTTTCCTCGATCCGATCCGCTGTCGAGACCGTCCGCCGGATGGACGATCCCGCCCGCGCCGCCCGCCTGTTCGACATCATCTCGCAAGACGTTCGCCGGCTTGACCGGCTGATCTCCGACATCAGCGATTCCTCGCGCCTTGATTCCGAAATGTCGCGCACTGCGCTCGAACCGGTCGACCTCGCTCCCATCCTCGCCGCCCTCGCCGAAATTCATCAATCGACCCGTGAGGCCGATGCGCCGATCATGGTGCTCGACGCGCCGAAGGCTGACCTTGTCGTTCGTGGCGCCGAGGGGCGGCTCGTTCAGGTCCTGCGCAACCTGATCGGCAATGCCATCTCGTTCAGTCCGCCACGCGGCAAGATCTGGCTGCGCGGTCGCGTTACCGGCAGCATCGTCGAACTCGCCGTCGAAGATGAAGGCCCGGGCATTCCCGATGCCAAACTCGGCCATGTGTTCGACCGGTTTTACTCCGAGCGCCCGCAGGGCGAGGGGTTCGGCAACCATTCCGGCCTCGGTCTGTCGATTTCCCGACAGATCGTCGAGGCGCATCAGGGCCGCATCACCGCCGAGAACCGCCGCGACCCCGATGGGGGCGTCATCGGTGCCCGCTTTGTCATCCGTCTGCCGCGCGGATAATTCCGCCCACGAAAAAGGGCCGGCATTTGCGCCGACCCTTTTCCCGATCCGCAGGCGTGCCGGGGTCAGCCCTGGCGTTCGGCCATCATCTGCTTGATTTTGCCGATCGCTTTCGCGGGGTTCAGCCCTTTCGGGCAGGTCTGCGTGCAGTTCATGATCGTATGGCAGCGATAGAGCTTGAACGGATCCTCAAGCGCGTCGAGCCGCTTGCCGGTCGCCTCGTCGCGCGAATCGGCGATCCACCGATACGCCGCCATGAGCACGGCCGGGCCGAGATAGCGGTCGCCGTTCCACCAGTAGGAGGGGCAGGAGGTGGTGCAGCAGAAGCACAGGATGCATTCCCACAGCCCGTCCAGCTCCGCGCGTTCCTCGACGCTCTGCTTGCGCTCGCCATCCGGCGGCGGCGGCGTCTCGGCCTGCAGCCAGGGCTCGATCGAGCGATACTGCGCATAGGCCTGGTTGAGGTCGGGCACGAGGTCCTTGACCACCGGCATGTGCGGCAGCGGGTTGATGTTCACCGCCTCCTTCACCTCCTCGATCGGCTTGAGGCAGGCGAGCGTGTTGGTCCCGTCGATATTCATCGCGCAGGAGCCGCAGATGCCCTCGCGGCAGGAGCGGCGGAAGGTGAGTGTGGGATCGATCTCGTTCTTGATCTTGATCAGCGCGTCCAGCACCATCGGCCCGCACTTGTCGAGGTCGATCTCGTAGGTATCGGCGCGCGGATTGGCATCCTCGTCCGGGTTCCAGCGATACACCTTGAAGCTCTTCACCCGGGTTGCCCCCGGCTCGGCCTTGTAGGTCTTGCCCTGGGTCACGCGGCTGTTCTTCGGGAGGGTCAGTTCGGCCATGGTTCGAAACCCTTTCTCAGTAGACGCGCTTCTTCGGCGGGAACACCGAAACGTCATTGGTCAGCGTCTGCATCCGCACCGGGCGATAATCGAGCGCCACCTCGCCCTCATCCGTGCAATGGGCGAGCGAATGCTTCATCCACTCGGCGTCTTCGCGCTCGGGGAAGTCGTCATGCGCGTGCGCCCCGCGGCTCTCGTGCCGGGCTTCGGCCGAGGCCATGGTGGTGATGGCGTTGCCCATGAGGTTGTGCAGCTCCAGCGCTTCCATCAGGTCCGAATTCCAGATCAGCCCGCGATCGGCGATCGAGATGTCCTTCAGCCCCTGCCAGAGGCCGGACATCTTTGCCACACCTTCCTTCAGCGTCTTGGAGTTGCGGAACACCGCGGCGTGGTTCTGCATGGTCCGCTGCATCTGGTCGCGGAGTGCGGCGACGGTGGTGCCGCCCTTGGCGTGACGCGTCGCGTCCAGCCGGTCGAGCGAGGCCTCGCCGGCGCGGGTCGGCAGGGCTGGCTGGGTTGCCCCCGGCGTCACCACCTTCGCCGCCTGATGCGCCGCCGCGCGGCCGAACACCACGAGATCGAGCAGCGAGTTGGTGCCGAGCCGGTTCGCGCCGTGCACCGAAACGCACGCCGCCTCGCCCACCGCCATCAGCCCCGGCACGATCGCGTCCGGATTGTCCTTCGTCGGGCGCAGCACCTCGGCGCGATAATTCGTCGGAATGCCGCCCATGTTGTAGTGCACGGTCGGCAGCACCGGGATCGGCGCCTTGGTCACGTCGACGCCGGCGAACACCCGCGCCGTTTCCGAAATCCCCGGCAGCCGCTCATGCAGCTGCTCCGGCTTCAACCCTTCGAGGTGCAGCAGGATGTGGTCCTTGTTCGGCCCGCAGCCGCGCCCTTCCATGATCTCGATCGTCATCGAGCGCGAGACCACGTCGCGCGAGGCGAGGTCCTTCGCCGTCGGTGCGTAGCGCTCCATGAAGCGCTCGCCCTCGGCGTTGGTCAGGTAGCCGCCCTCGCCGCGCGCGCCCTCGGTGATCAGGCAGCCGGCCGGGAAGATGCCCGTCGGGTGGAACTGCACGAACTCCATGTCCTGCATCGGCAGCCCGGCGCGCAGCGCCATGCCGCCGCCATCGCCGGTGCAGGTATGCGCCGAGGTGCAGGAGAGATAGGCGCGGCCATAGCCGCCGGTCGCCAGCACCACGAGCTGCGCGCGGAAGCGGTGGATCGTCCCGTCCTCCAGGCACCAGGCCATAACGCCGCGGCACGCGCCCTCGTCATCCATGATGAGGTCGGTCGCGAAATACTCGACGAAGAACTCCACATCCGCCTTCAGGCTCTGCTGATACAGCGTGTGCAGGATGGCGTGGCCGGTGCGGTCGGCGGCGGCGCAGGCGCGGCGAACCGGCGCCTGGCCGAAATCCTTCATGTGCCCGCCGAACGGCCGCTGGTAGATCTTGCCGTCCTCGGTGCGGCTGAACGGCACGCCGAAATGCTCCAGCTCATGGATCGCCGGAATCGCCTCGCGGCACATGTATTCGATGGCGTCCTGGTCGCCGAGCCAGTCCGAGCCCTTGACCGTATCATACATGTGCCAGCGCCAGTCGTCCGGCTCCATATTGCCGAGTGCTGCGCCGATGCCGCCCTGCGCGGCGACGGTGTGGCTGCGGGTCGGGAACACCTTGCTGATGCAGGCGGTCTTGAGCCCGGCCTGGCCCATGCCGAGCGTCGCCCGCAGGCCGGACCCGCCGGCGCCGACGACGATGACGTCATAGGTATGATCGATGATCGTATAGGCGCCGAGCGACGGCTTCGACATTGCGTTCATGACGATGTTTTCCCCAGGCGGGTCAGAAGGACAGTTTCAGAACCGAGATGACGGCCAGCAGACCGAAGAACCCGGCCGTCGCCCGCATCGCGAGCATGACCGTGAGCCGCTTGCCCTCGGAGCGGATGTAGTCCTCGATCACGACCTGCAAACCCAGCTGCAGGTGATAGAACAGCGCGATCACCAGGGCGAGGAACAGTACCCCGTTCCAGGGCTCGGCCATGTAGCGCAGCATTTCGGCCTGGGTCGCGCCCTTGAGCAGCAGCACCGACAGCACGGCGTAGAGCGCGAGCGGCAGCAGGGCCAGGGCGGTCAGCCGCTGCGCCCACCAGTGATGCACGCCGGCCTTGGCGGCGCCCATGCCCCGCGCGCGGCCAAGTGCGGACCGCATGATCTTCATCGATGAAACTCCTTCACCAGCCTGTCCCCCGGCGCTCACAGCACCACCAGCCCGATCAGCCATGCCAGAACCGTCAGACCTGCCGCCGCGAGCACCACGGCCTTGCCCGAGCGATGCACGCTCGGAAGATCGAAGCCGAACCCGGCATCCCAGAGCAGATGCCGGATGCCGTTGCAGAAATGGTAGAAGAGGGCGAGCGTGAAGCCGAACAGCACGATCATGCCGAGCACCGAGCCGACGATCGCCTGTGCCACGGAAAACGCGCCGGACGAGGTCGCCGCCGCCGCGAGCCAGAGCGACAGCAGGATTGCCCCGGCGGACAGCGCAACTCCGGTGATCCGGTGCAGGATCGACAGGGTGGAGGTGATCTGCGGACGATAGACCTGAAGATGGGGCGACAGGGGGCGGCGGACCGTTCCGCCCGCCGAGTTGCGCCCCTGCATGAGCGCTTCACGCACATCCTGCATGTTCGTCATCACCTTTCTGACGGTCGTCGCATGACGGGAACCGAGTATCGCCACATGACGAAATTGAAATGCTGCACCTGCTTAGTCCCCGAGGTGGCGAGGGTCAATTCACTGTCAAGCGTTCGCGATCCGGTACAATACGGTCTCTCGCGCGACTCTGCTTTCGAGTTCGTGCAGGGTCGGAACCGTGCAGCGTCCGAATTCAACCAGCCCTGCCCGCGGCACATAGGCTCGGCCGGGATCGGCAATCCATACGTCTGCCTGCGCCGCGCAGCGCTGCAGCCACGGCCAGATATGCGCGGTCATCGGTTTCTCATAGCAGACATCCCCGCAGAGAATGAGATCCTGCGCCGGCAGACTGCCGGTGACATCCCCGATCACGATCTCGACCGCAACGTCGTTCACCGCCGCGTTCAGCCCGATCGCCGCCCCCGCCACCAGGTCGATCTCCACCGCCGTCACCCGCGCCGCCCCCGCCTTCACCGCGGCGATCGCGGCGAGGCCCGAGCCGGCGGCGAAATCCATCACCCGCCTGCCGCGCACGCTCTCCGGGTGGTCGAGCACATGCCGCGCCAGTGCGATCGAGCCCGGCCAGGCGAAGGCCCAGTAGGGCGGCGCAATGCCGGTCTCCGCCAGGAATGCTTCGGTCGCCTGCCAGATCGGCGTGATTTCGGTGGCCAGATGCAGTTCGATTTCCGGCACCAGCGCCGGTGCTGCGCGCGCCGTGCTCGCGCGAATGAAGGCGGCCGCGTCCTTCATCGCCCGATCAGCATCGCCAGGCCCACCAGCAGCCCGACCCATCGGTTCAGCCTGAACAGCGCGAGGCAGCGCGCCGGGTCATCGATATCGAGCCGTGCCACCTGCCAGGCCAGCAGTGCGCCCGGCAGCGCCAGCGCGATCATCGCGTCCCGCCCCATCCCGGCCATCGCCATCGCGGCGGCGATCAGCGCGATCGTTCCAGAATACCACAGCGCGACCCACAGCCGCGTGCGTCCGCCGAGCCTGAGCGCGGATGACTTGATGCCCGCCAGCGCATCGTCCTCGCGGTCCTGATGCGCGTAGATCGTGTCATAGCCGAGAATCCACAAAATCGTCCCGGCATAGAGCGGCAGCACCGGCCAGCCCAGCGCGCCGTGCGCCGCGGCATAGCCCATCGGCGCGCCCCAGCCGAAGGTGAAGCCGAGCATCACCTGCGGCCACCAGGTCACCCGCTTCGCCGCGGGATAAAGCGCCACCAGCACCAGCGAGACGACGCCGAGAATTTGTGCTGTCCGCCCCAGCATCAGCAGGATCGTCAGCCCCGCCAGCAGCAGAAGGAGCAGAAACCCCAATGCCACGGGGACCGACACCGTGCCGGAGGCCAGCGGCCGCCCCGCCGTCCGCGCCACAAGCCGGTCGAGCTTGCGGTCCCATAAATCGTTCACCACGCACCCGGCCGCCCGCATCACGATGGCGCCCAAGGCAAACAGCGCGACCAGGCCGAGGCTGGTCCACGCGCCCACTTGCGCCAGCAGGATGCTCCAGAGCCCCGGCAGGAACAGCAGCCACACGCCGATCGGCCGGTCCAGTCGCGCCAGCAGTGCCAAAGGCCGGAATCGCGCCGGCAGTCGTGCCACCCATCCTCCGGCCCGGATATCGGTAAAACGCGTTCCGCCTGCTACAGGGTCGCTCATGGCCTCGCTCATCCGTTTGCACCTTCCCTTGCCACTGTCGCCCGGCGCAACCCTTGCCACATCGGAAGCCCAGGCGCACTATCTCGGGGCGGTCATGCGCCGCCGCGCCGGCGACCGGCTGCTGGTCTTTAATGTCGAATCCGGCGAATTCGCCGCTTCTATCGACCGGCTCGACCGCCGCTCCGTCCATCTCGTGATTGGCGAACGGACCCGCGCCCCTGCGCCCGAGCCCGATTGCTGGCTCTGCTTCGCCCCGATCCGGCGTGACATGACCGAACTCGTCGTCGAAAAGGCCACAGAACTCGGCGTCTCCCGCCTCGTTCCCGTGCTCACGGCCCGCACCCAGCCTGCAAGGCTGCGCGCCGACCGCCTCGCCGCCATCGCCACCGAGGCGGCTGAACAGTCCGAGCGCCTGACCATCCCCGCAATCGCCGAGCCGCTCCCGCTCGCGGGTTTTCTCGCCGCCTTTCCGCCGTCTCGCCGCCTTTTCGTTGCTGCCGAGCGCCGCCACGCCGCCCCCCTGTCGCCGGTCGATCCGTTGCAACCCCACGCGCTTCTTGTCGGTCCCGAAGGCGGCTTTGCGCCGGAAGAGCTTGACGCGATGGCCCGCCATGCGTTTGTGTCATCGGTAACACTCGGACCGCGCATCCTGCGCGCCGAAACCGCCGCCATCGCCGGGCTCGCGCGCCTGCTCGCGGGTTCCGCGCCCAGCTGATTTCAGGAGCCGAATTTGTCCAACCCCGGAGAGGCCGACGCCACCCCGATCGATCCCGCTCAGCCCGCAGCCCGGCAACTCGCCGACTGGTTTGCCGCGGGCTGCAAGCCGCCAGCCGATTTCCGCGTCGGCACCGAACACGAGAGCTTCGGCTTCCGCCGCGACAATTTTGCTCCGCCGCCCTACGCGCCGGACGGCATTCGCGCCGTGCTCGACTCGGTCGCCGCCGACGAGGGGATCGAGCCCATCCTCGATTCCGGCAACCCGATTGGCCTGAAGGGCAGGGGGTTCTCCATCTCCCTCGAACCCGGCGGCCAGTTCGAGCTGTCCGGCGCCCCGCTCGCCTCGATCCACGAGACGAAGCGGGAGATTGACGACCATATCGCCCGTGTCCACCGCATCGGCGACACGCTCGGCCTCGGCTTCGCGCCGCTCGGCTTTCACCCGACGGCGCGGCGCGCGGATTTCGACTGGATGCCCAAGGGCCGCTACGCCATCATGCGCGCCTACATGCAGAAGGTTGGCGCGCGCGGGCTCGACATGATGCTCCGCACCTGCACCGTTCAGGCCAATCTCGATTTTTCCTCCGAGGCCGACATGGTGAAGAAGATGCGCGTCGGCCTCGCCTTGCAGCCGCTCGCCACGGCGCTCTTCGCCAATGGCCCCTTCGTCGAGGGCAAGCCGAGCGGTCTGCTCTCCAATCGCGCCCATGTCTGGCTCGATACCGATAATGCGCGCGCCGGCATTCCGCGAATGGTCTTCGAGAACGGGTTCGGCTTCGAGCGCTATGCCGACTACATGCTCGATATTCCGATGTATTTCGTCTACCGGGACGGCCGGTATATCGACGTCTCCGGCAAGTCTTTCCGTGACTTCATCGCCGGACGGCTCGATGGGCTCGGCGCTGAGCCGGCCACGATCGGTGATTTTGCCGATCATACCACCACAACCTTTCCCGATGTCCGCCTCAAGCGCTTCATCGAGACCCGCGGCGCTGATGCCGGCAATCCGGCGATGCTTCTGGCCCAGCCCGCCCTCTGGACCGGTCTGTTCTACGATGACGCGGCGCTTGATTCAGCCTGTGCCCTGATCCGTGACCTCTCCTACGAGCAGATCGTCCATCTGCGCGAGGAGGTGCCTCGTCATGGTCTGGATATTGCGCTGGGCGCGGGCACCCTGCGCGACCTCGCGCGCGACGTTATCGCAATTGCTGCCGGGGGGCTGAAGTCGCGCGCGCGAACGAACGACAAGGGCGAGGACGAGCGCATCTACCTCGCCCCGCTTGAGGCAATCGCCAATGGTGGGCCGACCCAGGCCGAATACTGGCTTGGCCGCTATCACGGCGCCTGGCACGGCGACACCACCCGCATTTTCACCGAAGCTGAACTCTGACGCTGTCCCGGGCGTAGGGTGGGGATGGTTATCCACGCGCCGCCCCTCCGCCGGCCGACGGTGTTGAGAGCGGCTCGGTAGTTCCGGAGGGGTGGTTGCGGCTTCCCTGACCCTGATGGTCGAGAACGCATATCAGGGTCAGGCGCTCAATATCGGGCCGTCAGCGCAATGATGACCTGGCGGTTGGTGTAAGGTCCTGGTGTCGAGGCAATACGGATCGCGTTGAGCTGCTGCCCGACGACCGACAAGGTGACATGTTTGCTCAGGTGATAGGCCACCCGCGCGTCGAGCGTGAAGTTGCTGGAGATCGTTACAGGAATAAAATTCAGCATGGCCGTCGTAAAGGAAATATCACGATAAGAAGATTGCCAGCGGCCGTAAGCATCGATATCGAAGTGGCCCCAGGTGCGCCCGACATGGGCAATAACGCTGTCGCGTGGAACGGTCGAAAACAGGTTGCTGTTGCTGTCGAATACAATCTGGCGATTGCCGACTTTGCGTTCGAATGTGTCTTCGTAGGCAAATCCAAGCGACCAACGCCATCCTGAACTCGTGTGGCCCTTCAGCGAGATTTCGCCCCCGCCCGCTTCGGACCAGCCGGAATTTTCTGCCGCAAGAATGATGGGCGCTGCTGGCGTCGGCACGATGATGCCACCGACCGGCGAGGTGATGATGTCGTGGTCGCGCTGGATGAAAAGCGCCGTATGGAGTGTTGAATGCAGGGCCGGGAGTTGCCGATCCCAGTCAAGTTCGGCGTTATCGACGATCATCGGGTGCAGAAATGGATTGCCGGTGGCTCCCACCAGACCAAACGCTCCCGCGGCTCCTTGCAGGCCGAAATCGATCAGACTCGGCGCCTGCACCCCCTGGCCGAGCAGCAGCCGGAGCGTATCAATGTTTGTAGGCTTGTAGACGAGCCCGGAATTGAAGCTTAGTGCTGCGAACCCGCCCTGGCGGATCTGCTGCGCGGTCAGGCCGGAATTCGGGATCGGCACGCCGTCATATCCGAGCCAGAGATCGTCAACCCGCACCGCGTTTGTCAGGGAAATGGACGGTGTTACATGCCACATCCATGTCGCATCGGCGGCGATGTCCTGATAGCTGGCTGTTCCGCCGAGAAAGTCCAGCGAGTGGGCGGAGTTGTTGCGATATTCGAGGCTTAGCCGAATAACGTGGTTGCGTGATGCCCTGATGAGGTCGGTAGCCTGCAAGACATAGACGCGTTGCTGCAACAGGTTGTTGGGCTGGGTGAAGAACGGGACAAAGATATTTTCCCGCAAACCGTTGCGATAGGCATTCAGGCTGATCCGCCCGATCCTTGTATCCGCGTCAAGCTCGACTCGCTGCGAATTGGTGTAGAGGAAGAGCGTGCTCAGAACCGATGCGAAACTCTCGCTCGGGATTTCGCCATAACTGTAGCTCAGGCTTGCATACAGGCTGACGCCGGGGGTAAGCGCCGTGCGGGTCGCAAGATGAATCTCGTCGTTCCGGGGCTTGAGCAGCGAGATGGCGTCCGGCCGTTGCAGGACGGTCGTATATTTCGGATCGGCCGAATAGCTTCCCGCCGAGAGGCGAATGCCCATACGCCCGACATGGGCGGTACCGGCAAGCGACGCTCCATACTGGCTCTGGGTGCCGCCATAGACCTCGGCACTGTCTACCCGATCATCGAGAGGATCGAAGGTCACGATGTTGATCACACCGTCGACGGCGTTGAATCCATATAGTGCGGTTGCCGGCCCCTTGATGACCTCGATCTGCCGGATTTCCGAGAGTTGAACCGGGATGGAACTCCAGGCGACGTGGCCGAATTCGTCGAGATAAACCTGCCGGCCATTCAGCAGCACGAGGAGGCGCGGATTGTATGGCTGGTTGTAGGTCCGCACGCCGACCTCCGGCGCGTTGAGGGTATAGGGGCGCACGTCGAGTCCGGTCACATACTGCAGAACGCCGGGAATCGAAATCGCCCCCGAACGCCGGATCTGCTGTTGGGTGATGATCACCACATTGGCCGGCGCATCGCGCGCCAGCAGCGGCGTGCCCGTGGCCGCTGCGGTGACCGGCGCGCCGAACACCTGTTCCAGTTGACCGAACGGGAAGATCTGCGCATGGGCCCGTCCCGTCAGGGACAGAGACGCAAGCAGAGCCAGCTGAATGATCGCACAAGCCGATCTGCGATGTTGCTGCCGCATCATACTTCCTCGATCATCAATAACAGCGCGGCAGCAAAATCCACCCTGGCGCGGCGCGCTGCTTTCGTGTTCAGGACGATTGTCACCCGTTGTCGCGATGCGATGCCAAGCGTGCACGTTCCTGCCCGCACCCGTGCGACTTGTGAGGTGACACAAAGCGCATGATGCGAGGCCCATGCCGCGGCGACTTCCTGCATGGGAGCCCTGTCAGCGGGAATTATGATGTCGAATTCACCTGCCATCAGCCGGTTGGCTGGGACCGGAACCGGTCGGAGATGGGCGGTGCCCGTCATGATGCCATGGCCTATTGTTGCTGCGATCGCCTCGGCGTCGGCTTTCGAGGCCGCATTGCCGGGGCGATACGCGATCGCGATGATGCCATCGCCTTTCACCGCTGGACGAACGAAGGTCAGCAGTTTGTTGAGGACCTTGATATCTGTTGCGGTAAAGGACGGCGCGGAGGGTGGGGTCTGGCCATAGGCGATGCCGGCCAGAAGCGCCAACCCGAGAACGAATGCGAAGACAATCCGCGTGGTTCCGGCAGATGGACTGACCTGTTGTGCCCGCGGATCTGTGCGCTCACGAGTGTGCGGCATCGCGGCATTCCCGGGCTTCGATGTAGAGATCAAGGTCATTGTCGCATATCGGCGGGCTCAGGAAATTGCCCTGCATGAGATCGCAGCCGCTGTCGCGTACCACCGTGAATTCGGTTGCCGTTTCAATTCCCTCGGCTGTCACGGTCAGGCCGAGTTGCCGGCTCATCGCCAGCACTGCTGCCACGATGGCTCGCGCACGATCGCCATCGGCGATCCGGGCGATGAAGGATCGATCGATCTTGACTTTGTCGAACGGGTAGTGATGCAGCGAGGACAGACCGGAATACCCGGTGCCGAAATCGTCGAGGGAGATACGCAGGCCGAGATGCTTCAACGCGGCAAGGGCGTTGAGCGCCTGGGCGTTGTCGTGCAGCGCCACGCCTTCGGTGACTTCGAGTTCGAGCAGATGCGCGGCCAGCCCGGCGCGCGCCATGGTTTCCGCCGTCAGGCGAGGAAAGTCCTCTTCGGTCAGTTGCCGTGGAGACACGTTGACCGCCACCCAGTATCGCCCGCCCCAGCTTGTCGCCTGCCGGCAGGCGGCGTCGAGCACCCAGGCGCCGAGCCGGACAATCAGCCCGGTCTCCTCGGCAATCGGAATGAACTCGTCAGGCGAGATGCTGCCACATGTCGGTGACGTCCAGCGCAGCAAAGCCTCGAACCTGACCAACTCGTGATCAGCCGTCACCACCGGCTGGTAACAGATGGTAAGATCCTCGTGCTCGATCGCAGCCGAGAGTTCCTGTTCGAGCACGCGTCGCCGGCGCAGGACGGTATCCATGCCGGGCCTGAAGAAATAATGCCGGTTCCGGCCGTCGGCCTTGGCGCGGTAGAGTGCGACATCGGCCTTGCCGATCAGCATCTCGGCTTCCGTTCCATCCTGGGGGCCCAGCGCGATTCCGATGCTGGCGCCGATATTCACCGCATGCCCGTCGATGTCGTAGGGTTGGCTGATCGCATGATTGAGCCGCGCCGCAAGCGACCCTGCGATGTCGGGATGCTCGACACGCGGCTGCAGCAGCACGAATTCATCGCCGCCAATCCGGCACAGCAGGTCGATGTCCCGGATATTGGACAGAATGCGCGCCACAGCCATCTGCAGTAGCTTGTCGCCGATCTGGTGGCCGAGCGTGTCGTTCACTGACTTGAAGCGATCGAGATCGATGTAGAAGATCGCAAGCCCGAGCCCCCCTGCACGGATCGCCGCGATCTCCCGCGCCAGTGCGTCTTGCAGCATCAGTCGGTTCGGCAATTTTGTCAGCGCGTCATGATGCGCGAGAAAGCGGATTTTCTCTTCTGCTGCGCGTCGGCTCCTGATGTCGCGCAATGCCGTGACCTGCGCCTTGCTGCCCCCAAAGCTGATCATCCGCGATAGTGTTTCGACCGGAATGGTTTCGCCGCCCGCCGTCATGATGATGGTTTCCGCGGCATGCGGCCTCTCGGCGTCGGACCAGTCGGCCGTCGCGAGCCCTGGCAGAAAGCGGTCGATCGGGCTGCCCATCAGAACTTCGGCCGGCCAGCCGAGCAGTTGCGAGCACACCTGGTTGATGTCGACGATCACACCCTTGCGATGGATCAGCAGAGCCTCGAACATGTTGTCGGTCAGTTCGCGCAGGCGGGTGTTTTCGCTGGCAACCCTGAGCGCGTTCTGCCTGTCGACGCCGGCGCCGGCCAGTGCGAAGGCCAGCATCACGACGAGTTCGGACACAAACACAAGTTGCAGGGGATGCAGCGCAAAGGCGTTCTGCTGGCGCGTTGCCGTCACCCAGTCGGCAAATGGCAGGATGGCCGAAAGTGCGCCGAAAATCGGCACCACGAGCGAAAATCCCAGCGCGGGAATGCTCAGGATGCGGAAGCCGTCTTCCCGGTTTGCCAACCGGATTCCGGCCGCGGCGAGCAGGCCGCCGGCCAGCATCGTGATGATGACCCGGCTGAGCTCGTACGCCAGGGTGAAAGGCTCGGCGATGCCGCTGACGGCGGCGAACACCGAACACCATACAGGACGCACCTGCGGCGATCGTCGAACTGGCAAGCGCCATGTTCCGGCTGTTACGCGTCAGAAACAGCGTGATGAATAGCGCGATAAACGCGCCGCCCGTCATGAAGCTGAACGATTCAAGCCTTGCCGCGAGGGGAATCGCGTCGCGAACATGCGGAAAATAGATGTGCAGGCTGACCAGGAATACCCGCCAGCCCCCGATCGCCGCCACGGTTCCGGCGAGTCCGGCGAGGGCAATGCGTGCGCGTGGCTTCATGCCCCCGGCGCGCGCCGCTATCGCGTAAACGACGCTTGCCGTGCCAATCCCGATAAGCGGCGCCTTCAACAGGCTCAATAGGGGATGCGCATTCAGCATGGTGCCGTTGTGCACCGCCGTACAGGCGCATCGTTGGGTAAGCGTTCGGCCCGGACGATTACATGCATGGCATTCTTGAACGGTGACAAATCAGGAAGGCTTCGAAAATGATCCGGTAAAATCTGCCGGCTTGCAAAACATCGACGGGCCTGCCGCCGCCACAAAATCATTATATCAGAATTGTTAATGACGAGTTTAGCGGGTTTTGCCATCGGCGCACCACATAAGTACAAACGAAAAATCAAATTGATAATTTTGAGAATTATGCATCAAAAAAATACTTCCTCCGAAACAATTTCTCAAAAAAGCAATTGACTATTTTGTTAGCAAAAAATTTACCTAATCGCAATGCGTGCCTCGCAGAACGACTCATTGGCAGTATTCGTTCATGCAAATAACAATGCGTAGTCTTTCCGGATAAGACGACCGTCCGATCCTTCTACGCTGTTCCCGAACGCGGCACCGGTCGCTTGATTGAGCCTGTCGCGAAGGCTACGCTGCTCAACGAACCGCTCGCACGGCGCAGGCCGCGGATCGCGGCTGTGTACGGTGGCATAGCGGTCAGGCTCGGGAGGTGCCAAACTCATAATGAAAACAATCGCATCGAAAGCCCGCCGCGGGGCAAGCATTGCCGGCATCCTGATGGCAGTGTCATTCGGCTCCGCCGCGCAGGCTCGGAACGTCGATATCGGTGCGGGGTATAATTTCATTCCCGGCTCCGCCTATGTCTCGCTCGGCTATCGCCATGCGGTTCCTGGCCTGACCACGTTCGGCATCGATGCGTTCCTGATCACGACCGGCAAGGAAGAGCGGGCGGTGCGGCCGGGGCCGGAATTCAGCCTCGATGGCCTTGTCTATCTCCCGGGTTACCCGGTCTTCGCCAAATTCGGCGCGGTGGCCGGCTGGGGCAAATACGGGCTTGATGGCGGATTCGGTGTCGATCTGCCGCTCGCCAGCGCCTGGTTCGTCCGCTTGCAGGACACCTATTTCACGGCTACCGAAGACCGCACCGGCGGCATGGAGTCGGAAAACCTGATTTCAGCCGGCCTGCATTACAGGTTCTGAGCGGCTCAGCCGCGGCGGCGGGCGCCGCTCAGGAGCCGCTCGGCCAGAACCGCGATGATGATCACGGATCCGATCGCCGTGCCCTGCCAGTAGGGTGACACGTTGAGCAGGTTCAGCCCGTTGCGGATGAACAGCATAACGAACACGCCGAACAGGGTGCCGACGATCGAGCCGCGCCCGCCGAACAGGCTGGCGCCGCCGATCACCACCGCCGCGATCGCGTCGAGTTCCAGTCCCTGGCCGCCGATCGGGTCGATGGACAGGATTCGCGATGCCATGAATATCGCGGCCACCCCGCTCATCAGCCCCGAAATCACATAGGCGAGCACGCTCCACGTCCCGATCCGCAGGCCCGCGACCCGCGCCGCCTCGGCGTTCGAGCCGAGCGCATATAGCGTCCGCCCGCCCTTGGTATGGTTCAGGAACCACCAGCACAGCGCATAGCACGCGATCAGCACGAGAAAGTCCACCGGAATATCGAACAGCGAGTCCGCCGAAAGCGCGCCGAGGCCAGCCGGTAGTCCGCTGATTGAATTCGCCCCGCTCAGCACATAGGCAAGGCTGCGCCCGACCGACATCATTCCGAGCGTGACGACAAAGGCGGCCACCCGCCCGTAGGTGATGATCAGGCCGTTGACCAGCCCGGCCGCGGCGCCCGCCGCAAGGCAGAACAGGAACGCCACCGGCATCGGGACATGGTGCAGCGAGAGGCCGAGCACGATCCCCGTCACCCCCACCAGGGAGCCCACCGACAGATCGATGCCGCCGATCAGGATCACCAGCGTCTGCCCGAGTGCCAGCAGCCCGACCACGACCGACTGGCTCAGCAGGTTCAGCATGTTGTTGAAGGTGAGGAAATACGGCGAGATCAGCGACAGCACGGCCATCACCGCGACGACAACGAGCGACATGCGCAGTTCGATCTGGGTCGCAAGCAGGGTGAGCAGCGTGCGGCGCGGTGCGGCGCCGGTCTGCCCAGTGAGGGAAGTGGCGGGTCCGTTCATGGGGGTCATGCCTCGATCCTGGTCTCGTTTTGAGCATCCCGCCGCTCGCCGAGCGCTGCGAGAATCTGTTGGGTCACCGCGGGGGCGTCGAAATCCGCCGGCTCTCGCCCGAAGGTCAGCCCGACAATCCCGAGGCTGTGGCCGCGCTTGCCGGAAATCGGCACCAGCAGGGTCGGGCGCGAACCATCAGGCGCCCGGTGCAGCGCGCCGCGCGGCGCCCCCACCGCATGGGCGATCGAAGTCGCCGCGATTTCGGGGAAGCCGCCGGTGACGAAGCCGGGATCGGCCGACGGATCGTCGCCCACCCTGTCGAAGCAGAACAGCCGCCCTCCCTCGGCGGCCATCCAGTAGGCCGTGCCGCCATACCGCGCCACCAGCTGCCCGAGCATGGTATGGGTCTTTTCCGCCGAACTGCGCGGTGCGGCGAACATGCCGAGCTTTTCGATGTCGATCAGCTCCGCGGGCAGTTCCGCGACGCTGACGCCGTCGCTGAGCACGGCGATGCGGTCGGACACGCCGATCACTTCCTCGAAATCCGACGACACCACGACGCAGGCAACACCCTCATCGGCGATCCGGCGCAGCATCGCGTAGATGCTGCTGCGGGTGCCGATATCGACGCCGCGGGTCGGCTCGTCGAGCAGCAGCAGCCGTGGCGCGAGCACGAGACCGCGCGCCAGGATCACCTTCTGCTGCATGCCGCCGCTGAAATTGAGCATGTTGGCGTCGAGCAGGCGCCGCTCCGGCAGGTCCAGCCGTTCGAGCAGCGCGCGCACCGCGGCGCCGCGCGTGCCATAGCCCAGCGTCATCGCCGAGCGCGCGCCCAGATGCGCGAGCAGCAGGTTCTCGCGCACCGAGAAATCCGGCACGATCGCCTGGCCCCGCCGGTCTTCCGGTACAAGGCCGATGCCTGCCCTTATCGCATCCCGCGGCGAGCGCGCCCGGAATGGTTTGCCATCCAGTTCGATCGTGCCCGAGACCGGCTGGCGCAGGCCGAAAATCGTCTCGATCGTTTCCGATCGTCCGGCGCCGACCAGCCCGGCAAGGCCGAGCACCTCGCCGGCGCGTACCTCGAAGGACACATCCCGCACCATCGGCGGGCAGCTCAGGTGACTGACCCGCAAGACCACCGCGCCGTCCGTGCGCCGTCGGCTGCGGCCGCCGCGGTCGTAGATGTCCTGCAACTCGCGTCCCACCATCAGGCGCACTAGCTCGCCCTGCTGCATGGTCTCGGTCGCGAGCCCGCTGGCGACGATCCGTCCCTCGCGCAGCACCGTCACCCGGTCGGTGACGGCGAAAATCTCCTCCAGCCGGTGCGACACGAAAATCAGCCCGTGCCCCCTCGTGGCAAGGCTGCGCATCAATCCGAACAGCTGCTCCGCCTCGTGCGGCGACAGTGCCGCGGTCGGCTCGTCGAAAATGATGATCCGGCTGTCCAGCGCCAGCGCCTTGAGAATCTCGACCAGCTGGCGCTGGCCGATGCTCAGCTCGCTCACCTTCATGTCGGGCCGCAGCACGTCGCTCTGGCCGATCTCGCCGATCAGCGCCCGCGCCTGCGCCCGGAGGGCGCGCCAGTCGAGCCGGCCAGGCATCGCGATCCGCGGCAGCATGATATTTTCGAGCACCGAAAGATCGGGCGCGAGCGAGGTTTCCTGTGTCACCATGGTGATACCGGCGCGGATGGCGTCGCGCGCGCCGGCATGCCGCAACCGGGCCCCGTTCAGCAGGATTTCTCCGGAATCGGGCCTGATATGGCCCGAGATGATCCGCGAAAGGGTCGACTTGCCGGCGCCATTGGCGCCGACAAGAGCGTGGATTTCCCCCGCGCGGAGATCGAACGCGGCACCGGAAAGCGCCTGGGTGACCCCGAAACGCTTCCAGATGTCGTGCAGTTCGAGCAGGGCCACGGCGATCGGCTCAGCTCAGGCCGAACGTCGTCTTGCGGACGATTGGCGCTTCCTTGGCGACATTCGATTTGTCCACCACGATGATCGGGATCTCGATCCGCTTCGGCGGGGTTGTGCCTGCGAAATGCTGGAACAGCGCATTCGCCGATTCGGTGCCGAACAGGTAGGGCTGCTGCATGCCGGAGCCGACGATGGTGCCGTCCTCGATCATCTTGATGAATTCGGGGATGCCGTCGAACGCGGCGACCTTCATCGTCTTCTGCCGGTGGGCGGCGCGGATCGCGCGCAGCGCGCCGATGGTCGGCTCGTCGGTCTCGACGAAGAGCCCGTCCATCTCGGGGTGCGCGGTCAGCATGTCCTGCACGAACTTGAAGGTTTCATCGGCCGTGTAGGTCTGCATCTGCGAGAGGGCGACGCGCTTGATCCCGGCTTCGTCCATCGCCTGCATGAAGCCGGCGGTGCGATCCTTGCCATTCTGGCGGGCGAGCGAGATCGTCACCAGGCCGACGGTGTTGTGCTTGCGTCCGCTCGCCTTGAGTTCGGCGGCCAGCACCTTGCCGATGCCATAGGCGCCCTTGCGGTTGTCGGAAATGACGAAGGAGAGATACTCGCCGCCCGAGGTGCCGATATCGGCGATGACGACGGGGATGCGCGCGCGGGCGGCGGCGGCGAGAACGGAGGGCGCGGTCGAGGTGTCGGTCGGCGAGAGGATGATGCCGTCGACATTCTTGGCGATCGCGTCCTGCGCGTTGGTCAGCTGGGTCTGCGCCGAGTTGTGGCTGTCATAGGTGACCGAGCTGGCGCCGTGTTTCTTCGCCTCGTCGGCGATGCCGTTGGACAGGGTGCGCCAGTAGGGCAGGTCTAGCCCCGGGGTGATGTAGGCGAGGCGCTTGCCCTTGGCGAAGGCGAGGCCCGGCGCCATCGCCGCGGCGAAGACTGTCGGCGCGGCGAGCTTGCCTAGGGTTCGCCTCGTGATCAGGCGAGGTTTGGCGCGGATGATGATGTCGTCAGTCATGGTTTCCTCCTGTTTGTTTGAGACTGTAGGTTCAGTCGTTCCGGCCTGCTGCGCCGGATGGCGGCCTGCCGCCCTCGATCACGTGGCGGGTGGTCTGGTAGATCCGGTCGAGATGCACGTCGAAGGCGGCGACCACCGCCGCCTCGTCATGCCGCGCCAGCCCATCAAGGATCGCCTCGTGATCGGCGACGCTCCGCGCCACGGCCTGGTCCTGCGCTACCGCGCGGCGGCGGATCTCCATCATGTGGGCGTAGAGGTCGCTGACGAAATCGGCGAGCGCGGGATTGCCGCAGGCGCGATAGATCGCGAGGTGGAATTCGCGGTCGGAAATCAGGAACCGCACCGGGTCGGTCTGCGCCGATTTCTGCGTCTCGAGGCAGCGGCGCAAGAAGTTGAGATCGTCCTGCCTGATTTCCCGCGCCGCGGCGGCGACCACTTCGCGCTCGACCAGCATGCGTGCCGCGTGAACGGTCTCGATATCGTATTCATTGATCCGCCGGGTCTCGGTCACGCCGGGCGCCATGGGGCCGAGGTCGGTGCTGATGACCCGCGTCCGTGCGCCTTGCGATACCTCGATCACGCCCCGCGCCGCGAGGATCTGGATGCCGCCGCGAACGGTTTCGCGGCTGACCTGAAACGAAGTGGCAAGATCTCGCTCGCTTGGCAGCGCATCCCCGATCCGGACGATCCCGGCGGCGATCAGCCCGGCGATCTTTTCGGCAACCAGCTCGCGCGTCGTCCGCCGCATGACGGAGTCGCGCAGATCCGGCAGATGCCCGATCACGGAAAAGGCGCCTTGCGGCACGTCGTTTATCCTCCCGCTTGTCCACTGGACCAGCCAGCAGACCAGCGGAGCAAACACCATTCGCCGCTCACGGTCAAGCGAGCCGTTCACTCCGCCCGGACCTTAAATTCCCCGGCGTGTTTCGGGGGGTGGCGCTCAGAGAATATTCAGGCTGATCGGCAGGCGGACGACGATCTGTGCGGCAGGCGAGTTGGGACCGACGCCGATGCTGACCCCGACATTGAGGCTGGCATTATGGGTGATCTGGTAGCCGAGCCCGAAATCGAAGGCGCCCGCGTCATACGCCGTGCCCTTG
Source organism: Pseudomonadota bacterium (assembly GCA_021849425.1). Classification (GTDB taxonomy): domain Bacteria; phylum Pseudomonadota; class Alphaproteobacteria; order Acetobacterales; family Acetobacteraceae; genus Acidiphilium. The sequence continues at coordinate 43,054 of JAJZSY010000010.1, read as the reverse complement.
ATGCTCTGGCCGTTCTGCTGCTCGTCGAAATACTGGTCCTCCTCGTAGCCGACGCTGAACGAGGCGCGGTTGTTGAGCGAGAAGCCCATGCCGAAGGACAGGCCGATGCCATTGCCCGGTTGCAGCTTCGCCTTCACCGGCGCGCCGCCGCCGGGGTTCTGGATGCTGACGGTACGGCCGAAATTATAGACGTATTTCAGGTTGGCAAACAGGATGACCGGACTCGTCGGATACAGCATCGTCAGGCTCGGCTGGAGCTGGTAGAAGCCGGTGCCGGTCGGCAGTCGCTTGTCCACCCCTTGAAGGTAGATTCCCTGAGGCGAGTTGGTCGTGAAGATCGGCACGCTGAACGGGCTTGTTCCGGTCATCGTCTTGAAGTTGAGGTTGGCGACGAAGGTCGGCACCGATTCCGAGCCGCGGTTGAGCTGGTAGCTGCCGCCGAACTGGATATCGCCAAGGTTGAAGGCGTGCGCCGAGACGGTCAGCGGCCCCACGCTCTGGCCGACCAGGATCGGTGAGGTGATCGTGGTGTTGTAACCGGTCTCGAAAGGGATGCGCACATAGACGTCCGACCGCCCGGTCAGGCCATAGCGCAGGGTGAGCTGCTCGGTGAGCAGATTTTCATATACCTTGTTGATGTTGATATTGCCGAAGGTGATGCCGGGGACGATGGTGAATCCGCTGACGTTCACCTGATTGGTATCGTAATAGGAATATTGCAGCGACGGCTCGATCACGAGCGTCCCCTTCGGCGTCAGCACCCCGCCGGACTGGGCGAGGGACGAGTTTGTTTGCAGCACCAGGTTGGTCCGCGCCTTGCGGTTGGCGTCGGCCTGTTCGCGCTGGGTCGAGGCGGCGGCCTCGGCGGCCGGGGCCGTCGTCTCGCGCGGCGCCGTCGTGGTTTGCGCCGGCTCGGCAGCCGTCGCTGAGGGCGCGCCCGGGGCTTCCGCAACACGCCGGCGAGGCAGGCGGCGCGTGGGCGGCGGGGCGCTGCCGTTCAACGCGGCGAGTTCGGCACGCTCACGCCGGATCGATTCGAGTTCCGTGCGGATCGCGTCCATCTGCGCGACCAGGCTCGATTTCTGTTGCTGCAACACAGCTGCCTGGTGGTCCAGTCTTGCGTTCAGTTCACGGATCCGCGCGGAGGTCTCCGGCGTTGCGGCATCTGCAGCTCCCTGAACCATGAGGGCGATACCCAGCCCGCCGAGCATCGTCCGCGAGATCAAGTGAATTCTGCTCATAGCCTCTCCGTCCCCGCGTCTCGTGCAGCGCCTTGCACAAAGAAATTTGAAAGCCCGGACCAAAAATGATCAATTCCTTATACTCATTTAATTTTTCCGTTCAATTATTGATTTGCGCGTGAAAGTTCATAATGCGCGACAGATTCCGGTTCCCACCGACGCAACCAGCCTTGCGGCATCGCTCCCCGGTGACGGCGCCGTGCGGCTGGCTCACGCGTTCACGCCGTAGTGCCGTCCCATCGCGTCGTTCATCGTCCACAGAATATCCAGCTTGAACTTGAGGATCTGCAGGGCGCGCTCCTGCATCGGCCGCGTCGCGAAATGGGCGAGCGTGATCCGCAGGCCGTGGACGACGTCGCGCGGGGCCTGGCTGGTGCGGTTGCGGAAATAGTCGAGGCCCTCGCTCTCGATCCAGGGATAGTGGCCGGGCCAGGTGGCGAGGCGCTGGCGGTGGATGTCGGGCGCGAAAAGCTCGGTCAGCGAGGAGCAGACGGCCTCCTGCCAGGGCGCGAGGCGGGCGAAATTGACATAGGCGTCGACCGCGAAGCGCACGCCGGGCAGGAGGTGGCGCAGGTCGAGCATCTCCTCGCGCGGGAGGCCGGCGGCGATGCCGAGGCGGAGCCAGGCCTCGATGCCGCCCTCGTCGCGCAGATGGGTGCCGTCGGGCAGTTCGTAGTCGAATCCGTCATGGTCGAGGAGGCGGCGGATCCAGCCGCGGCGGATCTCGCGGTCGGGGCAGTTGGAGAGGATCGCCGCGTCCTTCACCGGGATCGCGATCTGGTAATAGAAGCGGTTGGCGACCCACATGCGGATCTGCTCCGGCGTCGCCTTGCCGGTGTTGAGCATAACGTTGAACGGATGGTGGATGTGGTAGGCGCTGCCGGCCTCGCGCAGCTTCGCCTCGAATTCGGCGTGCGACCACGGCGCGCGGCCGTCATCGGCGGGTGGCGCCTCGGCCAGGAGATCGGCTCTCATCATTGGACATTCCCCGAAAGTGTGCGGCCCGAAAGACGACAGGGGGCGGCGGACGGCGCATTGATCTCCATCATTGCGCGGCGGGGATGGATGAGCGTCGCGCCGGTCAGGCGCGCGAATCAAGCGCGCGGGGCAGCGAGCGGGGCGATGGCGGCGAAGAGCGATGAGGCGGGATCGGCCAGGTGGCGCAGGAGAGAAAAATGATCGGCACCGGGAACGACGATCTCGTGCGCGATGTTGCCGGCGGCGCGCCAGGCCGCGTGCATCGCGCCGGTCTGCGCCCGGAAGGCGGGGGTTTCGTCGCCGCCGACGGCGAAGATCGCCGGCGGCATGTGCGGCTTCACGCGATGCACCGGCGAGGCGGCGCGGGCGGCTTCGGCGTCGAGCCCGAGCCTGTCGTTCAGCGGTGTCGCGCGCAGCGGGTCGAGATCATACACGCCGCTGAGGCCGATGATGGCGGTAACCGGGCTGGGCCCGTCCCAGTCGGTCAGCGCGAGTTCGGCGGCGAGATGGGCGCCGGCGGAATGGCCGATGGCGACGAGGCCGCCGGTGCCGCCGGCGGCGTTCAGGACGGCGGGGATGGCGCGGCGCACCGAGGCGGTCAGCGCGGCGAGGCTGGCATCGGGGCAGAGCGGGTAGTTCGCCAGTGCCACGTTGAACCCGGCATCGACGAAGGGCGGCGCGAGGAAGCGGAACTGCGCCTTGTCACGCCCCTGCCAGTAGCCGGCGTGCAGGTAGAGCAGGGTCGCCGCGGCACCGGGGGCGGCGAAGAGGTCGAAGCGTTCGCGCTCATGCGGGCCGTAGGGGATGTCGAGCCGCGGCGCGCGGGCGGCGATGGCGGCGTCGCCCTCGCGCAGGAAGGCCTCGATCAGCGCCGGATGGCCGGGGCGCATCTGCCCGGCGAGATACTGGAAGACGGGGTCGGACGGGCCGGTCATGGCGCGCCGCTCGCAGGTTGCGGCGCCGCGAAGCCGGCGAGGGTCGCGTAGCCGCGGACGATGGCCTCCAGCTCGTCGGGGCGGGCGACCTCGTCGATGCGGGCGAAGCCGTCGGGGGCGCGGGCGGCGACGAGGTCGATGACGCGCTCGGGGCCGCCGACGCGGTTCGAGCGCACGACGGCGGCGGTCGCGGGGCGGCGCTCGGCCTCGTAGGCGGCGAGTGCGGCGGGGGTGTCGGCGCTTTCGGCCAGACGGTCGGCGAGGCAGCGGGCGTCGAGGATCGCTTGTGAAGCGCCGTTCGAGCCGACCGGATACATCGCGTGCGCGGCGTCGCCGAGCAAAGTGATGCGCCCGCGCGTCCAGCGCTCCAGCGGATCGCGGTCGCACATCGGGTAGAGGAAGATTTCGCGCGTTTCGCGGGCGAGGCGCTCGATATCGACGAAGGGCAGCGCGAAGCCAGCGACCAGCGGGGCGAATTCTTCCCATGTGCCGCGGCGCGACCAGCTTTCGCGCGCGGGCGGCGGCATGCCCTCGGCGCCGGTGCGGGCATAGACCACCCAGTTGGTCAGCCGCGTGCTGGTGTCGGCGGCGGGCCGGCCGATCGGGTAGAAGACGAGCTTGGCGGTGGCGTTGCCGGCGATGATCATTTCGTCGCCGCTGCCGAAGGCCGGCCAGTCGAGCGCGCCGCGCCACATCTGGATGCCGTTCCAGCGCATCGGCGGGTCGGCGCCGAGCAGCAGCGGGCGCAGGGTGGAATGGATGCCGTCGGCGCCGATCAGCGCGTCGCCCGCGATCGTCTCGCGAGCACCGGCGGCGCTGGCGAGCGTGACCCGCACCGCGTCGTCCGCCTCGGTGGCGGCGACGACCCGCGCATCCGGGCGCAGGGCCTCCTCCCCCAGGCGCTCGCGCGCGGCGCGCCAGAGCATGTGCTGCAGCCGGCCGCGATGGATGGAGAATTGCGGCGCGTCGTGGCCGGCGTGCAGGCCGCGCGTCTCGGTCCAGATCACCTGGCCGCGATGGTTGAGGTAGGAGAGCGCGCGGGTGCGCAGGCCGATTTCGTCGAGCGCGGGCAGCAGGCCGAGGGAGGCGAGTTCGCGGACGGCGTGCGGCAGGATATTGATGCCGACGCCGAGCGGGCGGATTTCCGGCGCGGCCTCCAGCATGAGGCACTCGATGCCACGTCGGTGCAGCATGAGAGCGAGGGTGAGCCCGCCGATGCCGCCGCCGGCGATGAGCACGCGCATGGCGGGCTCAGCCCGGCGGCAGGAAATGGACTTCGTGCTCGGCGGCGATGCGGACGACCTCGGCGGGGTCGGCGAGGTTATGGATGCGCTCGAACAGGGCGCGCAGCGAGCGGGCCGGGGCGACCCAGAAGAGGCATTTCACGTCGGTGTCGGAGCGGTTGAAGATGCCGTGCGGCTTGTTCATCGGCATGCGGATCAGGTCGCCGGGGCCGGCCGCGAGGTCATGACCGTCGAGCCAGAGATCGAATTTTCCCTCCAGCATGTAGATGAATTCGTCCTGCGTCGGGTGGACATGCGGGGGGACGAAGGTGCCGGGCGGGAAGATCGCGTGCCAGGCCATCGAAGGGTCGGAGTCCTGCTTCAGCGTGTAGGTCTGGCCGAGGACGTTCCAGACCACACCGTCGATCCCCTCGTCGGCCTTCGTGATTCCCGGCGGCATGTCGTTCATGGTCGGTCTCCCCTGTTTGGGATTGTTAAATCAGGCGGCGGCGGCGCGGGCAAGCCGAGGATGCGGCGAAGCCGATTTACCTGCGCACGGAAAATTGTACTCGGGGACTGATACATTGATTGACTCGATCTGTCTTTCATCAATAATGAACGGAAGGAAACGTCAAAATGGAAGCCGAACGATGGGCTCACCAGGATATCCGATCGCGGAGTCCCGCGGCGGCACGCCGGAGGGACATGCGGCACTGCACAGCGACTGGTCCGACATTGTCCGCGCCGAGAAGCTCTGTGTCGAATTCGGCAAGGTTCGCGCCCTCGACAATATTGACCTGGCGATCGGGCGCAACGAGATTGTCGGCCTGATCGGCGACAACGGGGCTGGCAAGTCCACGCTGATCAAGGCGCTGACAGGCGTGGTGCGGCCGAGTTCGGGTCGGCTCTATATTCGCGACGAGCCGGTGGACCTGTATAATTACTCGGTCCGGCGCGCGCATTCGCTGAAATTCGAGACGGTGTATCAGGAGAAATCGCTCGGCGAGAAGCAGCCGTTGTGGCGGAACTTCTTCGTCGGCCGGCAGATCGTCAACCGCTTCGGCTTCATCAACGTGCGCGAGCAGCGGCGCATCGCCAACGAGATCCTGCAGCGCCAGCTCGGGTTCCGCGGCGTCGGCATCGACGCGGATTCGACCGTTGCCAAGCTGTCGGGCGGCGAGCGGCAGGGGATTGCGATCGGCCGGGCGATGCATTTCGATTCCGACTTGATCATCCTCGACGAGCCGACCACCGCACTCGCCATCAGCGAGGTGCAGAAGGTGCTGGACTTCGTTCGCTCCATCAAGCGCTCGGGGCGCGCGGCGATCTATATCGAGCACAATCTCGCGCATGTTCACGCGCTGGCGGACCGGCTGGTGGTGCTCGACCGCGGCCGGATCGTCGCGAATATCAGGCCCGGGGAGATGACCCTCGAGGATCTCACCCGGTTCCTGATCGACCTGCAGCACGGCACGCCGGCAACAGGAGGCCACGCATGAGCGGCAGCGACGTGAGCACGGGGCGCCCGGCGGCGCCGAAATCCTCCCCGCGCTGGCACGCGCATCTCGGCGCTGTGCCGATCATCGTCGTGTTCTTCGCGCTGATCGGCGTCTATATCGGGTTCGCGCCGGAGGTTTTCCTCCGCTGGCCGATCTACAATTCCTTCCTCGTCACGATTCCGCCGATGCTGGTGCTCTCGCTCGGCCTCACGCTGGTGGTCGCGGCCGGGGAGATCGATCTGTCGTTCCCGGCGGTCATCGCGCTGTCGGGCTTCCTGTTCGCGTTCTGCGCCGACAAGCTGCACCTGCCGTGGCTCGGCCTGGCCGCAGCACTCGGCGGCGGCGCGCTGGTGGGGGTGATCAATGGCTGGCTGGTCGCCGCACTCGGGATTCCCTCGATCATCATCACCATCGGCACGTCGTTCTTCTGGAGCGGTGTCGCGACCGTGCTCTCGGGCGGCCTGTCCTACGCGCTGAACGACCTGACCGGCACCGTGATCGCGCGGGTGTTCTCGGGGACGCTGCTCGGCGTGCCGGTGGAGGCGTTGTGGGCGGTGGCCGTCGCGGTGCTGATCTGGGCGATCCTGAACCGGCACCGCTTCGGCGAGCACCTGCTGTTCATCGGCGACTCGCGCGAGGTGGCCCGGGTGGTCGGAATCAACACGGTCCGCGAACGGGTCAGGCTGTTCACCCTGATGGGCGCGCTCGCCGGCTTCGCGAGCTTCCTGATGACGGTCGCCAATCTCAGCTATTTCTCGACACAGGGCCAAGGGCTGCTGCTCTCGGCGCTCGCCGCCGTGTTCATCGGCGGTTCCTCGGTGTTCGGCGGATCGGCCACCGTGGTCGGCAGTTTCTTCGGCGCCATGATCATCGGCATGCTGGATGCCGGGATCGTCGCGACCGGGGTTTCGGGGTTCTGGGTCGAGGTGATCGTCGGCCTCGTGTTCGTCGCCGCGGTGGTGCTGCACACCGGTCTCGGCGACCCGGCGAGGGTGAAGGCTCTGCAGCGGAGACTGATGCAACGCGAGTGAAGCCCGCCGGTATGACGGGCCTCTCAAGGCAAACACAGGGAGAGACGAGATGAGACTCAGGACGTCCTTCGCATCGGCGGTCACCATCGCGGCGGCACTGGTCTGCGGCACGGCCGCCGCGGCTCCGCACAAGCTCGGCACCGGGCTGACCATGTATTTCCAGATGGGCGGCAGCCCCGGCGACGCCTCGACCCTGCCGCGCGAACTCGGCGCCAAGGCGGCGGCCAAGGCGCTCGGCGTGCGGCTGATCGCGCAATATTCCAACTGGCAGCCGGAAAAGATGATCGAGCAGTTCCGCCAGGCCATCGCCGCCGGCCCGCAATGCGCCGAGATCATGGGCCATCCGGGCAATGCCGCCTTCGCCCCGCTGGTGAGCAAGGCCGAGGCCCAGGGCATGGTGGTCACCGCCGGTAACGTGCCGCTGCCCAAGCTGGAGGCGCAATACCGGGCCAACGGATTCGGCTATGTCGGCACCTTTCTTGTGCAGGGTGGGGAGACCACCGCGGCGGCGATGGTCAAGGCCGGGCACCTGAAGCCGGGCGACGAAGCGCTGGTCTATGGCGTCTTCGCCGAGGGCATCCGCGGCCAGTCCGCCGAGGGCGTGGTGAAGGGGCTGAAGGCAGCGGGCCTCAAGGTCTTCAAGCTCAACATCTCTGACGCCGTCAACGCCGACCCCGCGCTGTCGGTGCCGATCCTCGTCGCCTTCATCGAGCGACATCCGAAGCTCAAGGCGATCGGCACGCAGCAGGGGCTGGTGACCTCGTTCATTCCGAAGGCGCTGCAGGAGGCCGGCAAGAAGCCTGGGGAGATCACCGTGGGCGGCATCGATCTCGCGCCGACCACCATCGCCGGGGTGAAAAGCGGCTATATCGCGGCGACACTGAACCAGCAGCTCTACCTGCAGGGCTTCCTGCCGGTGGTGCAGTGCGTGCTGACCAAGCGGTTCGACCTCGAGGGCATGAACGTCAACACCGCCGCCGGCACCGACGACAAGGCGCTGCTCGACAAGATCGAGCCGCTGATCAAGAAGGGTTATTACTGATCCGGCGCTGACTCGGCGCCGGCTACCAGCGCCGGGTCGAGGCCAACGAGGTCGCGGTACCGCGCCGTGTCGGTCGCGCCTTCGGTGTTGAAGACGAGGACCCGCGCCTCCGCGCCGCAGCCGAGCGTCTGCCGTGCCCCGGCATCGGCGGCGACGCGGAGCAGGCCGGCGAGACCGGCACCGCCGCTTTCGCCGGCCACCACCGCCGCGTCGCCGGACTCGGGCCGGGCGAGGCGGTTCATCGCCGCGACGGCGTCCTCCTCGCTCACCGTCATGAAGGCGTCGGCGGCGCGGGCGAGGATGCGCCAGGCGAGCAGCGAGGTTTCGTAGCATTCGAGCATGGCCATCACCGTCGGCGCGCCGGCGGCGATGCGAACGGGGCGTCCGGCGCGCGCGGTCTCCAGCACGCAGGCGGCGCGGTCGGGCTCGACGACGACCAGCGTCGGCCGCCGCGCGCCGAGGCGTTCGGCGAGATGGCCGGCGACCGCGGCGGCGAGGCCGCCGACGCCGGCCTGGACGAAGACATGGGTGGGCGGCGCCGGCATGGCGGCGAGCGCCTCGTCCACCATCGCGACATAGCCCTGCATGACGAGGCCGGGAATCCGCTCGTAGCCGGGCCAGGAGGTGTCGGAGACGAGCGTCCAGCCGCGGGCGGCGGTCAGGCGGGCGGCCTCCGCCACGGAATCGTCATAGGTGCCGTCGACGCGGATGATCTCGGCGCCGAGGCCGGCGATCGCCGCCACCCGCGCCGGGCTGACGCCCGCATGCACCAGGATCGCGCAGCGGCCGCCCAGCATCGCCGCGCCCTGCGCCACCGAGCGGCCGTGATTGCCGTCGGTCGCGCAGGCGAAGGTCATGGTGGCGGCGACGCGGCGGACCTCCGGCGCGGTCATTTCATCGTAGCCGACGGGGCGGCCGAGGCGGCGGGCGGCTTCCTCCAGCACGAGGCGGACCACGGCATAGGCGCCGCCCAGCGCCTTGAAACTGCCGAGACCGAAGCGGGGCGATTCGTCCTTCAGGTGGAGGGCCGCGACGCCGAGCCGGGCTGCGAGGCAAGGCAGGGCGATGAGCGGCGTCGGGCGGTGATCGGGGCGGTGGGCGAGGTAGCGGGCGAGTTCATCGGCCGCGTCCGCGCCGAGCAGTGCCGCATCGGCGGCGTCGAGCGGCGCGCGGTGGGCGGGATCGGGGTTCAGGATCAGCATGTCTTTGCTCCCGCCGGAGTCGAGGGGCCGGCCTCATGGTCCGCCGCCGTTATGCCGGGGTCGGGGGCGGCGCGCCAATCCGGCGTGCGCCTCATGGCACGGCGAGCGGCTCGGGCTTTCCGGCTTCCTTCGCGCCGGCGCGGCGGCGGAAGGAGAAAAAGCGTTCGCGACGGGTTTCGGCGAGCATGACGCGCTGGTGGACGCGCAGCAGGTCGGCGCGGGAGACGAGGCCGAGGAGGCGGCCATCCGTGTCGACCACGGGAATGCGCGGGGCGTTCCGGGTGAGCATTCGCACCGCGATGGCATCGGCCATCTCGTCGGGCGCGGCGGTGACCACCTTGCGTCCGGCGATCATCGCGCGCAACGGCAGGTCGCGCCGCACCTCGTCGCCGATCCAGTCGAGGATGTCGGCGCGGGAGACGAGGCCGAGCACCACCCCGTCAGGCTCGGTCACCGGAAAGGCGCGGTGCGCCGCCGCGTGCGAGAGGAAGCGCTCGATCGCCGCCCCAACCGGCAGGTCGGCGCCCAGCGTGTCCACCCTGGTTGCCATGATGTCGCGGATGCGGGTCACGGCCAGCGGGTCGATGCTGTATTCGCGGGTGAGGTGATGGCCGCGGCGGGCGATCTTCTCGGTGAGGATCGAACGTTTCATCAGCAGGACGGTTACCGCCATGCTGGCCATGCTGGCGGTGAGCACCGGCAGGAGGATGAGATGATTGCCAGTGAGTTCGACGGCGAACAGCGTCGAGGTCAGTGGGGCGCGCATCGTGCCGCCCATCATCGCCGCCATGCCGAGCACCGCCCAGAAGCCGGGGGCGGCGTGCGGCATGACGGGGGCGAGGACCGCGCCGAGCGCGCCGCCAATGATCAGCAGCGGCGCCAGCACGCCGCCCGAGGTGCCCGAGCCCAGCGCCACCGACCAGATCACGCCCTTGACCAGGACGAGACGGATCGCGGCCCCGCCGGCGAGCGCGCCGGCGAGCAGGCGCGCGATGTCGGGGTAGCCGACGCCGAGCGCCGCGGGGTCGGCCATGCCGCCGATGCCGACGACGAGGCCGCCCAGTGCCGGCCACCACATCCAATGGACCGGGAGTTTGTTGAAACCGTCCTCGGCGGCATAGACGAGCACGGTGAGCAGGGCGGAGCCGAAGCCGGCGGCAAGGCCGAGGCCGAGCCAGCCGAGGGCGTGCAGCGGATCGACGATCACGCCGCCGGCATAAGGAAACAGCGGCGCCGGCGTCATGCAGAAGCGGCGCAGGATCGCGGCGGTGATGCAGGCGGTGCCGACCGGGATGATGCTGCGCGGCTTCAGTTCGAACAGCAGGAGCTCGACCGCGAGCAGGATGGCCGCGACCGGGGTGCCGAACACGGCCGTCATGCCCGCGCAGGCGCCGGCGACGAGCAAGGTCTTGCGCTCGGCGTCGGTCAGGGTGAAGCACTGCGCCATCAGCGAGGCGGCGGCGCCGCCGGTCATGATGATCGGCCCCTCGGCGCCGAACGGGCCGCCGGTGCCGATCGAGATCGCCGAGGAGATCGGCTTGAGGATCGCCACAAGCAGGTCGAGCCGGGCGCCGCCGAGCAGAATCGCCTCGATCGCCTCGGGAATGCCGTGGCCGCGGATCTTCTCCGAGCCGTAGCGGGCCATCAGCCCGATCAGCACGGCGCCGCCGGCGGGAACGAGGATCGTCCAGAGCCCCGGATGGCCGCCCGCCTGTGCGCCACCCGGCGCCAGCATCCGTGTCGACCAGACGCCGTAGTAAACGAGATCGTTGATTAGCCCGATCATGCGCAGCAGAGTCCAGCCGGCGACGACGCCGAACAGGCCGGCGCAGGCGCCGAACCCGATCAGCCGGAAGATCCCGCGATCGGTCGTGAAATCGCCAAGGCGAACGGGCGGTGGCAGATGGGGCGAAGATGACATCGATGGCGGACTCCGAGTCGGGGAAGAGCTGGTCATATATCGCAATACGATATACAACGGCAACCAGCCGGAAAAAGGAGACAGCATGGCCGATGCGCGGTTGACCGACGAGGACCACGAAATGCTGGCCTCGTTCCGCTTTGCCCTGCGGAAATTCATCGCCTTCAGCGAGGCCGCCGCCCGGCGCGACGGGCTGACGCCGCGCCAGCATCAGGCGCTGCTCGGCATCCGCGCCATGCAGGACCGGGGGAGCGCCAGCGTGTCCGACCTGGCGGCGTTCCTGATCCTGCAGCACAACAGCGCGGTGGAACTGGTCGATCGGCTGGTGGCCGCCGGTTTCGTCATGCGGGCGACCGATCCCGAGGACGGGCGGCGGGTGCGGCTGGCGTTGACCGAAAGCGGAGAAGCGCGGCTCGCCGCGCTGTCGCAAACGCATCTCGACGAGCTGGAACAGATCGGCCCCGAGTTACGGCACCTGCTGACGCGCATCCAGCGTTATCGGCGCCGGGTTCGCGGCACCGCGCGCAACGGAGCGGTGCACTGCAAATCCCGGTCGTGAGTGGGCCGCCCGCTGCTCGACGTCATCGTTACCCAGGTCTGGAGGCATCGCCCGCCGGAAAGACCAGGGTGACGGCGAGGCCCGGGCGATCGGCGCCGGGTGCGGCGGCATCGAGCGTGAAGGCGGCGTCGTGCAGCTCGGCGATGGCGGCGGAGAGCGGCAGGCCGAGGCCGTAGCCGGGCCGGTGGCGCGCCGGGTCGAGCCGGCCGAAGCGGCGCAGCGCGGCCCCTCGTTGCTCCGGCGCGATGCCGGGCCCGTCATCCTCCAGGCGGACAACCACGCCGGCCGCCGCGGCGACGGCGACGAGGGCGATGCGCGCCGCCTCGCCCGCATGGGTCATCGCGTTCTCGATCAGATTGGCGAACATCTGGTTGAGGAGCTGTGCATCGCCACGGATGGAAAGGCTTCGAGGAACATGAGCGACGAGATTGTGGCCCGCCTCCTCCGCCACGGTCTCGTAGGTCTCGACCAGCCGGTCCAGCAGGTCGCTCAGGTCGATGTCGGAAAACGAGGCGCGGCGGGCGCCGGTTTCGATCTGGGCGAGGCGGAGAATGGCGCCGCAGAGCGCCAGCGCGCCGTCGACCTGCGCGATCGCCTCGGCGATGGCGTCCCCGGCCGCCGCCGGGTCGGGGTCGCGCTGCGCGAGTTCGAGGGTTTCGCGCAGCCGGGCCAGCGGCGAGCGGAGATCGTGGGCGATGTCGTTGCCGACGGCGCCGAGATTTTCCATCAGGTGCTGCATGCGGTCGAGCATCGCGTTCACGGTTTCGGCCAGGCGGTCGAACTCGTCGCCGGTGCCGGCAAGCGGGATGCGGCGGGACAGGTCGCCGGCCATGATCTCGCGGCTGGCGAGGCTCACCGCGTTCACCCGCGCGAGGGCCTTGCGGCCGAAGCCGATGCCGGCGACGAGGCCGAGGCTGAGGGTGAGGCCGAAGCCGATCAGGAAGCTGCGGCGGATCAGAGCGTTCAGCCGATGGATCATCGTGCCGTCGACGCCGACGAGCAGCGACGCGCCATCGCGCAGGCGGATCACGAGCACGCGCAGCTCCGTCACGCCTGGGGCGAAGCCGCCGGCATGAGGCGCGTCCAGCGTGTGCCAGCCGGGCGCGGGCAGCGGGAGGCGCAGATTGCCCGCAAGGGCGGCGCCGTTCGGCCCGGCCAGCGCGTAGAAGATGCGGAACGGCTTCTCCGCGAGGGCGGCGCGGATGGCGCCGGCCGCCTCCGCCGACGGCGTTGCCGTTCCCTGCGGCAGGATCTCGCCGATCTCGTTGGTGACCGAGGCATCGAGCGTCTGCCGCAGGGAGCCGAGGGTGCCGTAATAGATGACGACGAAGACGATGACGGCCCCCATCGCCGCCACCGCGGCGCCGAGGGCGGCGAGGCGGACGCCGGAGGTGCGCAGGATCGCGGGATGGCCGGGTGCCGGCCAGCGCCGGGTCATGCGGGGTCGCCGATGCGGTATCCGGCGCCGCGCACGGTGTGCAGCAGTTCGCGCCCGGCGCCGAGTTTGGCGCGCAGGCGGGAGACATGCGACTCCACCACGCTGGTGCGCGGGTCGAAATGGAAGTTCCAGACATCCTCGAGCAGCATCGTCCGCGTCACCACGCGCCCGGCATGGCGCATCAGGTATTCCAGCACCTCGTATTCGCGGGGCTTCAGGTCGATGCGCCGGCCGGCGCGGGTGACGGCGCGGGTGAGCCGGTCGAGTTCGAGATCGTCGACCCGGAGCACCGGCCCGGAGGGGCGCATCTCGCCGCGCCGGGCCAGGGCGGCGACGCGGGCGGCGAGTTCGGCGGCGGCGAAGGGCTTGACGAGGTAGTCGTCGCCGCCGGCACGCAGGCCCTCGACCCGGTCGTCGATGCCGCCGAGGGCGGTGAGGAACAGCGCCGGCATCGTCAGGCCGGCGCCGCGCAGGGTGCGGACCAGGGCGAGACCGTCGAGGCCAGGGAGCATGCGGTCGACGATCAGCAGGTCCCAAGCCCGGCCCTCATGACCGGCGGCGGCGCGCAGCAGGCCGGCCCGGCCATCGGCGGCGACGGCGACGAGATGCCCCTCGGCGCCGAGCGCGGCGCGCACAAGATTGGCGGTCAGCTCGTCGTCCTCAACCAGCAGGATGTCCAGGCTGGGTCGCGTCATCGCATCGGTCCGGTCATTCACGATGCGTGAGAATCATGGTCGCGGCGCGCTGGTCAAGCGACGGCGGGAAACATTACCGAATCACAAACTCCGCGTAAGCTGCGGGGCAGCAGCCCTCCGCCATCCAACCGGGCGTGATCCGCTCTCCCCTCGCGTTCCTCCGCCGCCTCACCGGGCTTGCCGTGATGCTCGGCCTGTCGGCCTGCGCCCGTTTTCATCCCGCGCCGCTCGCGCTGCGCCCATCCGCCGCCGTGTCGCTCACGGCACTCGACCGCACGCTGCCGGGCGGCGGGAGGATTGCGGCGCGCGGCGCGCTGACACCCGGTGCCTATGCGGCGCTCGCCGTGCTGAACGATCCGGCGCTGGCCGCCGGGCGGGCGGGGGTGCGGCTGGCGTCCGCTCGGCAGTTCGCCGCCGGTCTGCTGCCCGATCCGCAGGTGACCGGCGGGTTCGCGGCCCTGCTCGGCGGGCCGGCGGTCGCGCCGTCGATCTCGGGTGGCATCGCCCAGGATATTGCGGCGCTGGCCACGCGCGGCCCGCGCCTGTCCGCCGCCCGGGCGCGGACGGCGGCGGCGGCGGCGCAATTCGAGTGGCAGGAATGGCAGGTGGCGGCGAAGGCGGAGACGCTGGCGATCGGCCTCTGGGGCGAGCGGCGGCGGCTGGCCGCGCTGGACCGGGCGCGCGGCGCGCTGGCCGGGCTCGATCGGGCGTCGCGCGCGGCGATCCGGCAGGGCGATCTTGCCCTCGGCGCGGGGGCGGCGGCGGCGGCGAGCCTTGCCGGGATCGAGACGGCGCGGGATGCCATCGCGCGGCGGGAGCAGGCCGATCACGCCGCCCTCGCCGCGCTGCTCGGCCTGGCGCCCGGTGCCGCGCTGCCGGTTTCCGCTCCGGATCTGGCACCGCTGCCGGCGCGGCGGGTGGGAGCACTGGTCGGCAGCCTCGCCCGGCGGCGGCCCGACCTGATCGCCCTGCGCTATGGCTATCGGGCGGCGAATGCCGATCTGCGCGCCGCACTCCGCGCGCAGTTTCCGCTGGTCTCGCTCGCGGTGAATGGCGGGACCGACACCACGAGGGTGGCCAGCCTGGGGCCGACGATCACGCTCGACCTGCCGCTGTTCGATGGCCATCGCGGCGCCATCGCGGTGGCGCGGGCCTCGCGCCGGCAGCTCAAGGCCGCCTTCCGTGCCGCACTCGATCGGGCGGCCGGGCAGGCCGAGGCGGCGCAACAGGCGCTGACCCTGCTTCGCGCGGAATATCGCCGGGCGGCGCGGCGCGCCGCGATCGCCCGGCGCGATGCGGCGGCGGCGCGAGGCGCCTTTGCGGCGGGGCTGATCGACGCCCGCGCCGAGGCCGACCTGATCGACGCGGCGGCCAACCGGCAGGCCGAGGCGATCGACCTCCGGGGCCGGATCGCGGCCGGGCGGGTGTCGCTGCGCACGCTGCTCGGCGCCGGGCTGCCGACGATCCGCTCCCTCTCCGCTTCCGGCAAGGACTGATGCGATGACACGATTTTTTTGCTCTGACGCGCGGCGCCTTGCCGGGGTGGTGGTGGCCGTTGCTTGGTTTGCGGGAAACGCCGCCCTGGCCGCCGGGCCGAGCGTGCTGGTCACCACCATTCCGGTAACGAGGGGCGCGCTCGAGCGCACGATCACCGCCTATGGGCGGATCGCGCCGGGGATGGGAGCGGCACGGACGCTCACGACCTTTTACGAAGCGGTTGTGACGGCGGTGGAGGCGCGGCCGGGCATGGCTGTCCGCAAGGGGCAGGTGATCGCCCGGATCGCCGCCGCGCCGGCGACGCGTGCCGCCTATGCGCAGGCCGTCGCGGCGCGGGATGGGGCGCTGCGGGTGCTCGCCCATACGCGCGCGCTGCTGGCCCGGCACCTCGCGACACGGACCCAGCTGGCGCAGTCGGAACAGGCGGCGCGAACCGCGCTGGCGACGCTCGACGCGCTGAAGCGCGAGGGGGCGGACCGGGCTGCGGCGACGATCGAGGCGCCGTTCGCAGGCATTGTCACCGCGATTGCCGCCGCGCCAGGTGCCACGTTACCGCCAGGAACGGCGATCGCGACCGTGGTGCGGCGGGCGGGGCTGGTCGCGGTGGTCGGCGTCGATCCGGCCGAGGCCGGGCGCCTTGCCGCGGGACAGCCAGCTTCGGTGGATGTGTTTGGCGGCGCTGCGCTGCGCGGGCGGATCAAGACGGTGTCCGGCGAGGTCGATCCGCGGACGGGGCTGGTCAATGCGACGGTCGGGCTCGGCGGCGCGCCGGCGCTGATCGGCGCCATGGTCCGCGCGCGCATCGATACCGGCACGGTGCGCGGTGTGCTCGTGCCGCGCGACGCGGCGCTGCCGGCGGAGGGGCGCGACGTGATCTGGCAGGTCAGGGCCGGCCATGCGGTGCGGGTGATCGTCCACGTGCTGGCGAGCGCGCATGGCGAGAGTATCGTCGCCGGGCCTGTTGATCCGGCGCTGCCGGTCGTGGTCGCGGGCAATGCCCAGCTGAAACCGGGAATCGCCGTGCGCGTGCAGGCGGAGCAGGGATATTGATACCGAGTTTCGCCGGCTTCCTCGGCCGCCAGCAGAAGGCGATCCTGTTCCTGATGGCGAGCCTGGCGCTGGCCGGGGCGGTCGGCGCGCTGTCGCTGCCGGTGGGGCTGTTTCCGCGCACCTCGTTCCCGCGGGTGCGGATCAACATCGATTCAGGGGCGCGGCCGGCGCATCAGATGATGCTGCAGGTGACCCAGCCGGTCGAGCAGGCGTTGCGGGCGCTGCCCGGCGTGCGCGGGGTGCGCTCGACCACCTCGCGCGGGTCGATGCAGGCGTTCATCGATTTCGACTGGGGCACCAACATGCGGGCGGCGACGCTGGAGGTCGACGCAGCACTGGCGCAGCGCCTACCCGACCTGCCGAAGGGCACGCGCTACGTGGTGCGGCGGATGGACCCGACCGTGTTTCCCATCATCGCCTATGCGCTGATCTCGCACAGCATTTCCGAGGCGGAACTGCGAACGATCGCGCAATATCACATCGTGCCGGTGCTCGAACGGATTCCGGGTGTGGCCAAGATCGGCGTGCAGGGCGGCGACACGCCGGAAGTGCACGTTATCGTCGATCCGGCGAAGCTCGCGGCGATGCATGTGACGCTGACGAGCGTCGAGCAGGCGGTGTCGCGGGCGAACGTGCTCGCCTCGGTCGGCCGGCTCGCCGATCACGACAGTCTCTATCTGGTGGTGCAGCAGAACACGCTGCGGACCATGGCGCAGGTGCGGCGCATCGTGGTCGGCGGCGGGTCGGACGGGGTGGTGCGGCTCGGCCAGGTGGCGCGGGTCGAGATGGGCCGGGTGCCGCGTTATGACCGGGTGAGCGAGAACAGCCACCGCGCGGTGACGTTGCAGGTGTTCCAGCAGCCCAGCGGCAACGCCGTGCAGGTGGACGCGGCGGTGCGCCGGACACTGGCGGCCTATGAAAAACGGCTGCCGGCGGGCGTGCGGCTGGTGAAATGGTACGACCAGAGCACGCTGGTGACCGCCGCCGCCGGCTCGGTGCGCGATGCGATCGCGATCGGCGTGGTGCTGGCCGGGCTGGTGCTGATCGGCTTCCTGCGGAGCTGGCGCGTCACGCTGATCGCGCTGCTGGTGCTGCCGGCCTCGATGGCGACCGCGGTGCTGATCCTCACGCTGCTGGGCATGAGCTTCAACATCATGACGCTGGGCGGGCTCGCCGCCGCGGTGGGGCTGGTGATCGACGATGCGATCGTGATGATCGAGCACGTCGCGCGGCGGGCCGGGCGCGCGGGCGGGATCGCGGCGCGCGGCGCGGTGCTGGCGGCGGCCGAGGAATTCCTCGCGCCGCTCGCCGGTTCCTCGCTGGCGACACTGATCGTGTTTGTCCCGCTTGCCTTTCTCTCGGGCGTGACCGGCGCCTTCTTCAAGGCGCTGTCCATCACCATGGCCTCCACGCTGATCGCCTCCTGGCTGTTCTCGGCCTTCGCGGTGCCTGTGCTGGCGCGCTGGCTGATCGATTTCGACAAGTGGCACGATCCGGTCGCCGGCGGCGGGGCGCAGGAGTCGCTGCTGGCGCGCGTGCATGGGCGCTTGCTCGACCGCGTGGTGGCGCGGCCGGCCTGGCTGCTGGTGGCGCTCATTCCCTTCGCGCTGGCCGGCGCCTATGCCTATTCGGTGGTGCCGACCGGCTTCATGCCGCGGATGGACGAGGGCGGGTTCGTGATCAACTATCAGGCGCGGCCCGGCACCTCGCTGGCCGAGGGGGCACGCGAGGTCCGGCAGGTGGGCGATATCCTGCGCGCCGACCCGGCGGTGGCGACATGGTCGACCCGGCTCGGCGCCGGGCTCGGCGGCGACCTGAACGAGCCGTATCAGGGCGACATTTTCGTTCAACTCCGCCCCCTCGGGCAGCGGGCGCCGATCTGGACGGTGATGGACCGGATCCGCCGGCGCATCATCGACCGCGTACCGGGCATTGATTTCGACGAATCGCAGCTGATGTCCGACCTGCTGGGCGATCTCGTGAGCCAGCCGGAGCCGATCGAGATCGAGCTGCATGGCGACCCGGCGCGGCTGGACGCCACGGCGAAGACGGTGGCAGCGGCGATCGGGCGGATTCCGGGCGTGGTGGGCGTGCAGGACGGGGTGGTGATCGCCGGCGATTCGATCGACATCCATGTCGATCCGGCGAAGGCGGCGATGTTCGGCTTCGATCCCGCCGCCGTGGAGCGGCAGGTGACGACGGCGCTGCGCGGCAGCGTGGTCACCGCGCTGCCGGGTCAGGATCGGTTTACCGGCGTGCGGCTGGAACTGCCGCGCGACGCCTTCGCGCAGACCGGCGACCTGCTGCGCCTGCCGCTGGCCGCGCCCTCGGGCGCGCTGGTGCCGCTCGGGGCGATCGCGACGCTGAACACGGTGTCGGGCCGGCCGGAGATCGCCCGCGACAATCTGCGCCAGATCGTCGCGGTGACGGGGAGGATCAGCGGCGGCGGCATCTCGACGGCGATTGCCGCAGTGCGCCGGGTGCTGGCGCGGCCGGGCCTGCTGCCGGTGGGCATGAGCTACCGGCTCGGCGGGCTCTACCGGCAGCAGCAGAAGGCGTTCATCGGCCTTGCCCGCGTGTTCGTCGCCGCCGTGCTGGCGGAATTCGTGTTGCTGCTGTTCCTCTACCGCAGCTTCGTCATCGCCGGGGCCATCGTCGTCACCGCGCTGCTCTCAAGCCTCGCGGTGTTCATCGGGCTCGATCTCTCGGGTGTGGCGCTCAACATCACCGCGCTGATGGGGATGACGATGATCGTCGGGCTCGCGACCGAGATGGCGATTTTCTACGTCTCGGAATTCCAGAGCCTCGCCGCGCACCAGGGGCGGCATGAGGCGCTGGTCGCGGCGAGCCGCAACCGGCTGCGGCCGATCGCGATGACCACGCTGGCCGCGATCCTGACGCTGCTGCCGCTGGCACTCGGCATCGGCCAGGGCAGCGGCATGCAGCAGCCGCTCGCCATCGCGGTGATCTCGGGGTTCGCGGTGGCGTTTCCGCTGGTGCTGTTCGCCCTGCCGGCGCTGCTGCGCCTTGTTATCCCGGCAGATGCCGGGTGACCGGCCAGGAAATCACATGCCCTTCCGGCACCAGATCGATCAGTGCCGCCGCCGCCGCGCGGGCAGTCTCCGGCGCGCAGCAGAATTCGATCATCAGCGGCAGGTCGACATCGAAATGCATCAGGTCGGCGGCATGGATGATCCGCTGCCCGTTCATTCCGGCGATGCCGCGGAACACCGAAACCCCGTCGAGCGTGAAATCGTCGCGCAGCCGCTCCAGGATGGTCTGCATCAGATGCCGCCGCCGCCCGTGGTCGGATTCGTCGAGGGCGATGCGCACCAGTGTGGCCTGTTCTTCCATCTCAGACATTCCTTGCCAGATAGACGCCAAGAAAGGCGCCGATGAACCCGAGCACGACCGACAGCAGCACATAGAGCCCCGCTCTCGCGATCTCGCCGTTCTCGACCAGCATGAGGGATTCAAGCTCGAAGGTCGAGAACGTGGTATAACCGCCGAGAAACCCCGTCAGGATACCGGTGCGCAGCGCCGGATCGATGGCGACGCGCTCGGCGGTCAGGACGAAGAGAAACCCGATCGCAAACGAACCGAGCACGTTGATGCTGAGAACGGCGACGGGGAAGCCGCGGCCGAAAAGCCCCTGCATGAAAATCGTCTGGCCGTAGCGCGCCCAGCAGCCGAGCGAGCCGAACACGGCGATTGACGCAAGCGTCTTGATCATGAACTGCCTTTCTGTCGTGGCGATGCATTTGAATGGCTGGGGAGGGGAACGGCAGCGGCGCGCGCCGCGCGGTTCGTTCGGCAAGGTCGGGTGATAGGCACGCCTGTTCCTCCGAGTCTGACGGAATGAAACAGGAGTCATCAGCCCCGCGGGCGGTTTGCGGCGAACCCCATCACCGGCGCGGCCGGGCCGCGCGGGTCATGTTTGCGATGCGAGGCCGGGCGCTGTCAATCTGTCCGCCGCCGCTTACTCGTAGCGCAGCGCCTCGATCGGATCGAGCCGTGAAGCCTTGCGCGCGGGATAGAACCCGAACCCCACGCCAACGCCCGCCGCGAACAGGAAGCCTCCAGCCACCGCCAGCGGCGAGAGCGGCGCCGGCCAGCCGGCGAACAGCGTGATGGCGCCGGAGAGCGTTGCGCCAAGCACGATGCCCGCCAGCCCGCCGGTCACGCTCAGGATCACCGATTCGGCGAGAAACTGCAGCAGCACATGCAGCCGCCGCGCCCCAATCGCCATTCTGAGCCCGATTTCGCGAGTTCGCTCGGTCACCGAAACCAGCAGGATGTTCATGATCCCGATGCCGCCGACCAGCAGCGAGATCGAAGCGACGATCGCGAGAAGCAGCGCCATCACCCGGCTCGATCCCTGCGCCGCTGCGGCGATCTGGCTCAGGTTGCGCACCGAGAAATCCTTCAGCCCATCCGGCTGGATCCGGTGGCGCTGGCTCAGCGTGCGGCCGATCTGCTCCATTGCCGCGGGCACGGCCTGCGGCGTCGCCGCCTGCGCGAAGAGCTGGTTCACATATCCGGCGAGCCGGGGTTGCAGCGCATAGGGGTTCGGCCAGGGCGGGTAGGGCCAGTTCAGCGGCGTCTCCTCCCGGCTCGGCGCGGCGGCGCCGAGCACCCGCTGCTCCGCGGTGCTGAAAGGCAGCATCATCACATCGTCCTGATCGGTGCCAAACGGCGTCTGCCCCTTGGCGGCGAGCACGCCGACGATGCGGATCGGCGCGCCTTTCACCAGCACGGTGGCGCCGAGCGCCGTCTCTCCGCGTGCGAACAGCATCTGCCGCACCGTCTGCCCGATCAGCCCGACGAGCGCGCCGGCCACCTCGTCATGCGGCGTAAGCGCCCGCCCTTCGGCGATCCGCCAGTTGGTCATCGCGGGATAATCCGGGCTGACGCCGAGGATCGCGGTGGTCCAGTTCTGGCTGGCGTGGCGCACCTGCGCCGCGGCCCGGATCAGATAGCCGACCCGGCCCACCGCCGGGTCCTCGCGCAGGATCGCCTGCGCGTCATCCACCGTGATCGTCGAGGCACTGCCGAACCCGGCATGGGCGCCGCCCGCCGTCGTCGCCCCTGGCAGCACCACGAGCAGGTTGGTGCCCAATCCCTCGATCTGCTTGCGGATCGCCTGGTTCGCGCCCTGGCCCACCGCGACCATGGCGATCAGCGCGGCCACGCCGATGCACACGCCCAGCATTGTCAGCGCCGCCCGCAGCCGGTTGCGCGCCAGCGCCTGCAATGCCGCCGCGACGATCATGCGGACGAAGCCGAGCGCCGCGCCGCTGCTTCCGCGGGGCGGTGCCATGGCCGGCGCCGGCTCTGGCGCCGCCGGCGGTGACGGACACGATTCCGCCGGGCCGGCCGGTGCGTCCTGCCGCTCATCCGCGACGATCCGCCCGTCGCGCATCGTCAGCACCCGCCGCGCATAGCGCGCGATATCCTGCTCATGGGTCACCACCAGGATCGTCACCCCCTGCTCGCGGTTCAGCGCCGCCAGCGTCGACATGATTTCGTGCGATGTCCTGGTGTCGAGATTGCCGGTCGGCTCGTCGGCCAGCAGGAGCTGCGGCGCATTGATCAGCGCCCGCGCGATCGCGACGCGCTGCTGTTGCCCGCCCGAAAGCTGCGCGGGCGTGTTCGCCTCCCGCCCGGCGAGACCGAGCCGGCCGAGTGCCGCCCGCGCCCGCGCCCGCCGCGCCGCGCCATCCACCGACCCCGCCGTGGCATAGACGAGCGGCAGCGCCACGTTGTCGAGCGCGCTGGTGCGGGCGAGCAGGTTGAAGCTCTGGAACACGAAGCCGATCCGCGCGCTGCGTATCCCCGCGAGCACCGGCTCCGCCAGCCCGGCGACATCGACGCCCTCGAAGCGGTATTCCCCGGAACTCGGCCGGTCGAGACAGCCGAGAATCGCCATCAGTGTCGATTTCCCCGATCCGGACGACCCCATGATGGCGACGAACTCGCCACGCTCCACCACGAGATCGACATCTTGCAGCGCCCGCACCGCGAACCCGCCGCTGCCATAGCTCCGGCCGATCCCCTGCAACGCGATGACTGGTGTCGCCGTCATTCCCTCGCCTTCAGAATCGCGGCACCCAGGGCGCGCCCACGCGCTTCAGCCGCTCGCCGATGATCACCGCATCGCCCACCCGCAGCCCGCCGCCGGCAATCTCGGTCTGGTTGTCGCCGGCAAGTCCGGTCTTCACCGGCACGGCGACAGGCCTGCCGTCCCGCATCACCCAGACCCGCGCGCCCGCCCCCGTTCCACCGGTCGCGCCCGCGGGGGCGAAGCGCAGCGCCTGTCCCGGCGCGAGCAGCACATTTTCACGCGATGCGGTGATGATCCTGACCGAGGCGGTCATGCCCGGTTTCAGCGCGAGGTCGCGGTTGTCGATCGCGATCACCACATCATAGGTGACCACGTTCTGCACCGTCTGCGGCGACTGGCGAACCTGCGTCACCCGCCCCTCGAACATCTTGCCCGGAAAGGCCAGCACGGTGAATTGCGCCGTTTCCCCGGGCCGGACACCGGCGATGTCGCCCTCGCTGACATTGGTATCGACCTGCATCCGCGTCAGATCGGTGGCGATCAGGAAAAGGGTCGGCGTCTGGAACGAGGCCGCGACGGTCTGCCCGATCGTCACGTTGCGGGAGACGACGATGCCGTTCACCGGCGAGACGATGTCGGTGTAGCCAAGATTGGCGCGGGCCGCGCTGAGCCGGGCCTCGTCCTGCGCGATCACCGCGCGGTCCAGCGTGGTCTGCGCCTCGCCCTGGCGCATCGCGGCCTTGGCGCTGTCGGCGGCATTGCGCGAAGCATATTGACGCGGCGCCAGTGCCGCGAGCCGGCTTGCGTTGCGGCGCGCGTAGTCGAGCCCGGCCGCATCCTTGGCGAGCTGCGCCCGCGCCACCGCCACCGCCGCGATATCCTGGTCCACGACCGCCTGATAGGGGCGGGGATCGATCCGCGCGCAGACCTGCCCGAGCCGCACGATCGTGTTGTAGTCGCAGTCGATCGACTGGATGATCCCCGAAACCGCGGAGCCGACGATCACGCTGAGCACGGGATTGACCGTCCCCGTCGCGGTCACAGCCTCGACGATGTTGCCGCGGGTAATCGCGGCGGTGATGTAGGCAGGCCCTTGCCGCCGCCGCTGCGCCGCCTGCCAGCCGAACACCCCGGCAGCCGCCAGCGCCGCAACGGTGAGCATCATCGCCGCGCGCCTCGCGCGCCGAGCCAAAATCCCCTTCGCATCCGCGCCCGGCGTCCCGCTCATGCGTCGTCTCCTGCACGGCGCATCCGCTCGAACGGCCCGCCGGCGGATGGCGTTGCACCTTGCGCACGGCCAGCGGGCGGAGGCCATGACGCATATCAATCCGTCTCCGGAAGGCTGATTGCGAATGTTACACTTCAGGGTCGTTTCGACGAAGTTTCAGTGAAACCAGCCGGTTCGCCAGGTCTGCCACATTGTAACCCTCCATCCGGTCTGCTTACACGCCGACACAATCAGACCCCCCGCAATCCGACAGGCTTGCGGGCGAGACGGTCTGAAAAAACCCACTATCGGAAAGGGACTCATTGTGCGGTTTTCTCAGCAGGCACGGTCGCTCAACCATGAAACGGCCCGGTCAGGCGGCCGTGTCGCGCAGCGTCGCCTCGTGGCACTTCTTCTCTCGTCAAGCTGCCTCATCCCAGTCGCTGCGCATGCGCAGACGGTCAGCGCCGGCGAGGTAAGCGCCGCCGGCTCCGGTTATGTCGCGGGCGCCACCGTGGCGCCGAGCCAGAAGAAGGTGTTCAAGTCGGGAACCACGACCCGCGTGCTGAACCGCAAGCTTCTTGAAGCGGCGGGCCCGGTCGCGGGCGCCGCGCAGATGCTGTCCTATGCGCCGGGTGTGCAGGTCAGTGGGTATGGTAATACCGGCTCCACCAAATACACCGTTACTCTGAACGGCGTGTCGCAGGGTTGGGGTGGCTATGGCAGCATGCTGAGCGCCGACGGTCTGCTTGGCGTCACGCTGGATGGCGTGCCGGTTGTCGATCCGTCCACCAATCTCTGGCAGTCGAACATGATCCCGCAGAGCGGGATGATCCAGAGCGTCAGCACCACCTATGGTCCCGGCGAGCCGGCCGATCGCTGGTATAACAATTTTGGCGGCGGCATCGAGTTCACGCCGTTGCAGCCGACGACAAAACCTGGCGGTGACATCAACCTCACCTATGGCAGCTACGGTCAGAAGAACATCGAGTTCGACCTGCGCACCGGCAATTACCATGGCTGGTCGACAATCCTTGCTGGCGGCACCGGTGATGGCAACAGCTTCCGCACTGCCCCTGACGGCTTCAAGAGCCCGAGCGAGAACTATTCAATCTACCTGAAGACGGTGAAGACCTTCTCGGCTGGTAATGTCGCTTTCGGCGGCTATTTTGCCCGCAGCGCCGGCTACCGCACCCCGGTAATCCCGACCTCGGTTCAGCCCGGCGTCTACACCAATGGCACGTCCGGTACGCTGTACAGCCAGCAGAGCTCCGGCTTCTACAGTGCGCCGAGTTTCACCAACTACGAGAAATTTGACACCGACGCGCTCTGGATGGTGTTCGGCCGCGAAAACATCAATCTCGACCGTGACACGACGCTGCACAATCTGACGTATTTCGAGAATTTCTCCCGCGTCCATTCCCGGCTCAACGATATCTACAGCGCCGGGCCGCAGCAGATGGAATACAACAATCCCCATACTGACGTGATCGGCGACAAGCTCTGGCTTACCGAGAAGTTGCCATTTAACACAGTTGATGCCGGCGCCTACATTATCCACGACGATTATAATACAAGAAATAATTTCTATAATACTGCCAATGGCGGGAACAAGGGCGTTGCCAATATCGGCGGCAAGGTCCGCTCCGGATATTTCAGCCAGACCGACGTGGCCTTCTTCCTACAGGATGACATTCATCCGATCCAGCGCCTGCACATCACGCCGGGTGTCCGCTTCGTCAGCTTCCAGACCTCCTATGGCGACTCGGCGCAGCAGGATTTCGGGCTCGCTCCAGGCGCGGTGCTCGGCACCAAGTGTGTCCTTAACGGGACTTCGACCGCTGGCAATGTTACCGAGCAGGGCTCGGTCTGTGGCGCGCATGTCAGTCGCAACGGCGTCGAGCCGTCGTTGTCGGCGAATTTTCAGGTTCTGCCGTGGATGGCGGTCTATGGCACCGTCGCGGACGTGTACCGCGCACCTCAGGTGGGCGGCGGTGGCGGCCTGTTCCAGAAGATAAATCCTGTCACGACCTACGCCCTTGAATATGGGCAGTATTTCGACGCCGGTCTGAAATTCCATGCAGACAATCGGCCGTTCCTGCATCACTTCCTCGCCGGTGTGGATTACTTCCACCTCCGTTACGCCAAGCAGTCGCTCAGCGTGCAGATCAACGGCAACGGTTATTTCGCAACGGGTTCGTCGGTCTATCAGGGCGTCAATCTCTTTGCCAATGACAACCCGATCTACAATCTCTTCGTCTTCGCCAATGCCTCTTTCGTCCAGGCAAAATACCAGAGCTACAACGCCAATCCTGGACCGGGTAACGCGCCGCAATATTTTAACGGTTATCACGTCCCCTACGTGCCCGACATGAACCTCAACATCGGCGCGTATTATAACCTGCCGATCGGCTCCATGGTTCTCACCCCGCGGATCTGGTACCAGTATACTGGATCGCAGTATCTGTTCGACAATACCGGTGCATCAAGCCCCGGCGGCAACCCAGGGCCCAGCAACCAGAAAATGGCGGGCTACGGCACGCTCAACATGTCTGCGAAGCTGAACGTTCCGGTGAATCTGCCCTATGCTGGGCACAAGACCATGGACGTGTCGTTGACCGCTCTTAATGTCACCGGCAATAAATATAACGCTTTCGAATACATCTCGAGCGGCGGTTACTTCGGAACCTCGACCAGCGGCTACCGTCTTGCCTATCCCGGCGCGCCGTTCACGATCTATGGCAGCGTTGGTTTTCACTTCTGACGTCTGATCGGGTCACTGGCGCGGGCCGTTTCGGTCCGCGCCATCGTTTCCCGGCGCATTCCTTCCGCCTGTTCCGCTCCTTCTGGCTTTGGCTGGAGTGGATTATCCGGAACGCGTCCCCGCCGGACAGGGCCGGGGGCGGGTTCTGCTCACCTGACCACGCGGAGACGATCCTGCCAGATGGCATCATCCGGCCGGATTTTTTCCCAACCGGACCATGAGTTTTCATGAACACTTTTCGCGGCGTCGGTGATGGCATGAATCCCTTGCCAGAAGATCGCTTCTCGTTCCCTCTCGCGCTCATCGTGGCGTTGGCCCTTGAACTCGGGCTGGTTCTGCTTGTTGCCTACCTGCCGCCAAGCCATGCCGCGGTCGCGCCGCATCCGCAGGTCACACGGATCAAGATGCTGGCGCCACCGCCAAAGCCGAAGCCGCTGCCGCCGCCACCCAAGCCGGTGCCGCCTCCGCCGAAGCCGCTGCCGCCGCCGCCCAAGCCGCAAACGCCGCCGCCGCCGCCACTACCGAAACCGCCGGTGCCGGTGCCGGTGCCGCCACCGCCTAAGCCGGTGCCGCGCCCCAAACCGGTGCCGCGCCACGTTGTTCATCACAAGCCGAAGCCGCAGTCCAAACCGTTGCCGCGCACGGTGCCGAAGCCTGTCGCTCCGCCACAGCCGAAGCCGCAGCCGGTGCCCGCTGCGGTTCAGGAAAGCGCTCTCGAATCCTATGCCGGCGCCGTTCATGCGGCCGTGCAGGCGGATCTCAAGGTGCCGCGGGTCGTCGAGATGATGCAACTCTCCGGCGTTACCGAACTTGCGCTGCGCATCGCCCCTGATGGGCATCTGCTTTCGGCCAGCGTGGTGCGCTCCTCCGGCGCTCCGCCGATCGACCGTGCAGCACTGGCCGCGGTGCGCGCGACGCGGCTGCCGCCGTTCTCGTCAGACATGCCTCACCACCCGATCACGGTGACGATCTTTATCCGGCTACGCAGCCGTTAGAGAAATTTCATCCGATCAGACGACTCGATCTGATCGGATGATACTCTTGCTGGAGCAATCATCGGGCGCCGTACGGTTATGCGCGCCGGCCAGGAGGTGAGACGGTATCTCTCACCTCCTTTTCGTCATGTTGATAATTCCTTTATTTTAACGACAGGCTTTGCGGACCGTCATATGACGAGGAGCGCAACCACGGTGTAGATCGGCGCGGCCGCGGCGGATTATCGGTGACGAGACAATATTTCGTTACCGATTACGTTCACGTTCAGTTAATCGTTGCGATCTAGGTTCGGAACCGCACCACAACAGGAGGCTGTTCCATGTCTACCCCTTCGATTATGGACCCGCGCTGGCGCCGCGCTCTCACCGGCGCCGAACCGAAAGTAACCTCTCTGGCTACGCGGCTGCTGATCTCCCGCTTGCGTGACGATGTCCGCCGCGATCCCTCCGCGCTGAACGATGCCGTGAACCAGTTGCACGGATTCTTTTCCGCGAATGCTTTTGCCGCGCGCGACCTTCCCGCCCTCTGAACCTCCATACTGAAAGACATCCCATGCGCAACATGTTTCTCTCCACGCGGGAGGCGTCCGATCTTATCAAATCGGGCGCTGTCCTGCTCGCCGCGGGTAGCGCCCAGGCCCTTGCGACATTGCCGCCAGGCAAATGGATCGGTGGCTCCACGCCCTATTTCATGACGGCCTCTGGCGGGCTGCTCGACCATGACAAGGTATTCTGCACCATTCTTGATAACGCGGCGGATATGCGTTGTGCGGTTGCCGGCGAGGATGAACTGCCATCTTTGCTGTCCGGCCGCTTCGCCAATGGCTTCTCCTATGTCCTGATCCCCGCCTTCTCGGCGGTGCACCAGCGCTTCGCCGTCGATGCGCATGTCCTGCCCGGGCTTTATGACCAGCCGTTGGTCGGCTGGGTCACCGGGATCGACCTTGCCGATCTCGGCAAGGTGCGCCCTGTTGTGGTCAATGGGGTGACTGGCGAGACCTTCGAGGACAAGGCCGTGGTGATGCATGTGGCGCTTAAGCCCGGTATCTTTGCCGAGGCCGATATCGTCAATCTCTTTACCCAGGGCGACGGCCCTGATCTCGTCTTCCCCGAGACCGGCTTTTCCGCCTCGAGTTGTCTGGTGGATGGTGTCGAGCGCAATTTTGCCGAATGGCTGCGCAAGACTGGTGCCGGCAGCGAGCTTCCGCTCGTTGCCAACTACAATGGTGCGATGATCAACGTCGCTTTCCAGGCGGTGCATGAGGACAAGGTCGATTTTTACGCACCGGTTGTCGCCGGCCGTACCTATCGCCTTGCTGCCCCCGTCGGCGATTATTCCTCGGCCTATGGCACCTATTGTAACTCGCTTCATGATGTTGGCGGCGCCACGGCGCTGTCGTGCAACTGCATTCTGAACTATCTCTATGCCTCGCTCGAAGGGAGAACCACCGGCAGTTTCACCGGCCCGGTCACCTTCGGTGAAATCGCCTATATCCTGCTGAACCAGACGCTCGTGCGGCTGGATCTGCAAAGCGGAAACCTCGCTGCCGCCGCAGACTGAGCGGTCGCTGCGCCGCCGCGCGCTGCCCCATGCTGGTCGCCTGACGGCGCATCCGGCATGGGAGCTGGCGGCGGTGCTCGATCCTGGCCGTAATTGCGTCACTCCGCTCCGTGATCGTGACAAGCTTTTGAATATTCGAGGAAATTTCAGTGAAATCGTTTTGAAATCCGATCTTACGGGTTGTCCATGTTCGCCCATTCTGGCCTTGCCTCGGGTCGGGCAACGACTTCCGCGCGGTCTTCTCGGCCAGGCGTGGTGGGTCAGCACCCGCACCAGAAAAGGGATATGAATGATGCGGAGTTATCTTGGTTCCAAGGGCGTCACGCGGGGTATGCGCCGTCGGCTGACAATCCTGCTCCTGTCGACGAGTTGTCTGGTCCCCATCGCGGCGGGCGCACAGACGGTGAGTGCCGGAGAGGTGAGCGCCAGCGGCGCGGCTGGACTCGTTGCGGGTGCCACGCAGGCGCCCAGCCAGAAGAAGATATTCAAGTCGGGCACAACGAAGCGTGTTCTGAACCGCAAGATCCTCGATGCGGCCGGTCCGGTTGGGGGCGCCGCGCAGATGCTTTCCTACGCGCCGGGCGTTCAGGTTTCAGGCTACGGCAACACCGGTGCCGACAAATACACGATCACCCTGAACGGCGTTCAGCAGGGCTGGGGTGGCTTTGGCGGCTTTACTGGCGATGGCGCGGTGATGATCACCATGGACGGTGTGCCGATGGTCGATCCTTCGACTGATTTGTGGCAGTCGAACTTCATTCCGCAGAACGGGCTTATTGCGAGCGCGACCACCACCTACGGCCCCGGCAACCCGGCCGATCGCTGGTATGCCAATGTCGCGGGCAATGTGGAGTTCACCCCGGTTCAACCAACGACGAAGCCCGGTGGCGACATCACCGCGACCTATGGAAATTACGGCCAGAAGAATATCGAGTTCAACCTGCGCACCGGCAGCTATCACGGCTGGTCGACTGTCCTTGCCGGCGGCATGGGTAATGGCAACAGCTTCCGAAAAGCGGCTGATGGTTTCCAAAATCCTTATAACGACTATGCGATCTATCTTAAGACGATCAAGAGCTTTTCCGCCGGCTCTTTTGAATTTGGCGGTTATTTCGCGCGCAGCGTTGCTTACCGCGCACCGATCATCCCGACCTCGCCTTATCCTGGAATCTATATCACCGGTAGTACCGGCACCGTTCCTTACAGTCAGAAAACATCGGGGTATTATAGCACACCGCCCTTCAATGTTTATGAGAAGCAGGACGAGAACCGGTTCTGGATGGTCTATGCGCGAGAAAATATCCGCCTCGACTCGTCCACCACACTGCATAACCTGACCTATTATCAGAATTACAAGCGAACCCATTCCCGTCTGCATGACCTGTTCTATTCTTTCGGTCAGAATGAGGCGATGGAGTATAACGATCCGCATACCAACGCGATCGGCGACAAGATATGGCTCACGACCCGGCTGCCGCTGAACAAGGCGACGCTTGGGGCCTATTACATCCACGACGACTATAATACGCGGAACAATTTCTACTCGACAGCCTATGGCACCAACACCACTGTCGCGGGCCCGTTCTTCCGGTCGGGTAATTTCAGCCAGAACGATTTCGCTCTCTTCGCGCAGGACGATATCCATCCGATCCGAATGCTGCACATTGTTCCCGGCATTCGTTTCGTCAGCTTCCAGACCGCTTATAACGACACTGCGTTGCAGGATTTCACCATCCTGCCCAACCAGGGATACTATGCGAAATGCGCCCTTACCGGGGGGCATTTGCAGATCGGCAATGGCAATAGCTTCGATTCCGGCTCCATTTGCGGCTCCCATGCCAGCCGCAATGGCATCGAACCCTCGATCTCGGTAAACGCCCAACTCCTGCCCTGGCTGACAGCCTATGGCTCCTATAGCGAGGCCTATCGTACGCCCGCGGTTGGCGGTGCGTTCGGCTTGTTTGCGAAGATCAACCCCTCCGCCTATGGTCTGGAACAGGGACAGTATTACGACGCCGGTCTGAAGTTTAATGTCGAGAACCGGGGATTCCTGCACCACTTCCTTGCGGGCATCGACTATTTCCACATCCGCTATGCCAAGCAGTCGCTGAGCTATGCGATCGGTGGCGGTCAGTCGGTTTTCGCGACCGGAACCTCAATCTATGACGGGGCGAATCTCTTCGTTGATGACAATCCGCTCTACAATCTGTTCGTGTTTGGCAATCTGTCGCTTATCAATGCCAAATACCAAAGCTATGTTACTGGCGGCACATCCTATAACGGCAGTCATGTCCCGTATGTGCCGGCGGTGAATTTCAATGTCGGGGCCTATTACGACATCCCGATGGGCGGTATGATTTTGCAGCCGAAGCTTTGGTATCAGTACACGGGCAGCCAGTACATGTTCGACGATACGACCGGCGCTCCTTCCAACGTCCAGATGCCGGCCTATGGCGTTCTGAATATGGCGCTGAAGCTGAAGGTGCCCGTCCGACTCCCCTATGCCGGACGCAAGACGGTGGATGTCAGTCTCACTGCGCTGAACGTCACCAACAACCGGTACAACCAGTATGAAATCGTTGGTGCAGGTGGTTATTTCTCACCGCCGGGCGCGACTGTCCCGACCCCTGCCGTAGGGTCGAACGCCTTGGTCTATGCCTATCCGGGTGCGCCTTTTGGCATTTACGGTACCGTCGCGGTTCATTTCTGACGAGCCCAACCTGGTGGCTCAGACCAGTTGGGTCCGATAAATTCGTAGTGCCGTGCGGAGCTCGCTCCGTACGGCCTCTGCGTTGCCCGCGCGTAGTGTCATTCTACCGCTCGAAAACAATGGGATAAGTCGCCGTCCGATGCTCGATCGGACCAGATCGGGTGGTGCTCCAGATCAGAAAAACTCAACATCCGGCCCATCCGTGAAATGCTTCAGCGGATTCGAGGTGCCGGATTTTTGAGCAGCAATGTGATTAGGCACGACATCCGCCTCCTCGAGCGGGAGCTGCTTCAGCCTGAGTGTACTACCCGGAGGGCTGTCCGCGGCCGGTAGGTTTGGTTCATCGGCCGGAACTGATCCTGCTCCTCGGTCTCTGGGGTGAGAAATCCGGCGACGCGAGAGTTTAGCCGCGCGATTTCCTCGCGTAGCGAATGGGTCGCTGCGGAAGTCTGCTCGACCATGGCGGCATTCTGCTGCACTGCCTGGTTCATCTGCCCGGCGGCAATGTTGATTTCGGAAAGATTGCCCGCCTGGTTCCCTGCCGCATCGGCGATCTCGCCGACAATCCCGTGCATTTCCGCGACATGACGCAGAATGGTGTCGAGCGCGGTGCCGGTTTCGCCCACCAGCCTCACCCCATCGCCCACCTGTTTGGACGACCTCGCGATCAACGCCTTGATTGATTTCGCCGCTTCGGCGGAGCGATGGGCCAAGGCGCGCACCTCTGACGCCACAACCGCAAAACCCCGCCCCGCATCGCCGGCACGCGCCGCCTCGACGCCGGCATTCAGGGCCAGGAGGTTGGTCTGGAACGCCATTTCGTCGATCAGTCCGATGATCTGATCGATCTCGCGCGATGAGGTTTCGATGCCGTTCATCGCGATCACCGCCTCGCTGACGATCTTGGGTGAGCGGTGTGCTGCAGCGCTGGTCGCGTCCACCGCCATGGCCGCCTTGGCGGCGTTGTCAGCGGTCTTGCGGATATCGCCGGTAACACCGTCGAGCACGGTGCTGGTCTCTTCCAGGGCTGCTGCCTGCTGCTCGGTGCGCCGCGCCAGATCCTCGGCCGCCTTGGCAATCTCGCCGACCCCGAGGCTGATCTCTTCCGTGCTCAATTTGACCCCGCTGATGCTTTCGCCGAGCGTGGCAATCGCGGTATTGAAGTCTACCCGCAGCCGATCGAGCGAGGGGATCAGCGCCTCGCCGATCCGCGCCGTGAGGTCGCCGGCCGAAAGACTTTCGAGCGCCGCGGCGATGCGCGAGAGGTTATGCATCCGCTCGGTGATGTCGACCGCGAACTTCACCACTTTCACGACCTTTCCCTGTGTGTCGAACACGGGGTTATACGTCGCCTGCAGCCAGACCTGCCGGCCGCCCTTGGCGATGCGTTCGAATTCCGAGGAGAGATACTCACCGCTGCGCAGATGCGCCCAGAACGCCGCGTATTCTGTGCTGGCAGCGAATTCGGGCCGGGCGAACATGCTGTGTTTGCGGCCAATCACCTCGTCGCGGGTGTAGCCCATATACGAAAGGAAATTGTCGTTTACATCGAGAATTGTGCCATCCAGCCCGAAGGTGATGATCCCCTGAGAGCGGCCGATTGCGGCAAGCACGCTCGCGTTTTCCGCCGATTGCTCTTTCTGCCCGGTGATATCGAGGGCGACCTTGACGATGCGGATGACCTTGCCGCTCCTGTCGCGCACGGGGTTGTAGGCCGCGCGAAGCCAGATCGCTTCGCCAGCCTTGCCGATCCTGCGGAATTCGCCCGAACGGGGTTTTCCTGCAGCAAGCTCGGGCCAGAAACGGGCGTAGTCTGAATTGTCCCGCTCGGCAGTGTCCAAAAATATGCGATGGTGGCGCCCGACAATGTCGCCGAGCCTGTAGCCTGTTGCCTCCAGGAATTTTTCGTTTGCGGAAAGAATTTCACCGTCTTGAGAAAAACTGATTACCAGGAAGGAATTCTGCATAGAGGCAAAATTCTGGGAATTTATCGCAGCCTTCGCTGATAAAAACATTTTTACCCCAAAATGTCGAAATGAAACGATCGTTCTTGTATGTTATGAGTATCAAGCCAGATCATTAACGGAAAGTTTCGCGGAATTCCGAATTTCAGGTCAGTCAGCCATGCGCCGTGTGCGTTCGGTCCTAATATTCAAGATAATCCAAAGGCATTTGTCTCGATATCACAAAAACGTGATATTCGAGAGCGTCAATTTTTCATATGTAATCATGTCAGCAGGAGTGACCAACTGCTGCCGGTTCCGTCAGGTCTGGCCAAAAACGCCATCGCCTATGGGCGGCGCAGTGCCAACTTGCGTGGCATCGGCAGCTCGGCCACCCGATCCGGTAGATTGTTCAGCGCCTTCCACAGCATCCCACCCATCCGCCGTAGCATGTGCTGGCGCTGCGGCGTGCGTTTCAGCGCGGGCAGGTAGCCGGCCAGCAATTGCAAGACGAAGCGCCGCTGCTGCGCCATTGCGTCGACGAGGTTACCGTCGCTGGTCACCGCCGCGAGCGTCGCAATCACCGGTTCTTCCTCGATGTCGTTCATCCGGCAGAAGCTGCGCAGTTCGTCCCAGGGTGAAACCCCACGCTCACGCAGCATCTTGTAGTTCGGTCCGCCGACCGGACGGGTATGGCGCACCTGCACCGCATCAATGATCGCGATCTGTGACGCGGGCTCATCGACCAGCTTCGGCCAGACGAAATCAAGCCCCCACCCGCTGAGGTTGGCGTTGAACAACGGCACCGCCCGTTCCAGCACCGCGGTCGTGAAGCACGGGGCCATGACCTCGACATAGTTGGTATAGCGGATTCGGAACCGGTTGTTATGCAGCGTGGTCAGATGGCCGAAATAGCTGCTGTGCTCGAGTGAAGGCTGCGCCACCTGGAGATTGTGCCCGGACATGATCCGGAACAGAAGGTCGATCTGGTCCGACGTGGTGTCGAGGTCATCATCCGGCAGCCAGACATAATCATAGTCCCGCAAAAAGCGGGGGGTCTCCTGCAGCAATAATTGCAGCGCCGGCCATTTCGGTCCTTTGCTGTCGATCCGTTCGATATCGGGACGGCGGTAGAGTTGTTCCTGCTCACCGTAATAATTGACAACAATGTCCCAGCTTCGTGCGTCGCCGCCGGCGAGCCAGCGAGGATGCAACGAATTGTCGCCCGCCCGCACGATCACGAGGTTGCGGCGTCGGCCGGAAATCTGCCCGTTCATGGCGCTGAAACCCTTATCCTCAAAACGATTTGATTATCCAGATAATGGCTAATTCCTGCTGGAACCAGCGAAACATCGGCAAATCCAGGCGAATATCCCATTACATCCCCACCGCCGCGTCATCCCGCACCCGGTCGCCGGCCATGTTGCCTTGCCGCGCGGTCTCGCGCAGCCGGTCTGCCAGCCGCAGCGCGAGCGCCACGATCATTTGCGTCGGGTTTGCGTGGCTCGAGGTCGGGAACACCGAGCTTCCCGCAACGAACAGCCCGGCGACCCCGTGTATCTGGCAGTCTGGGTCGACCACGCTGTCAGCCGGCGAGCGCCCCATCCTCGTGGTTCCGGTCGGGTGTGCGACATCACGGAATGTCTCGGGCAGCGTTCCGCTGTCCGCCACCCAGGCGTCGGGCCTTGCGGACGGAAGGCCGAGCCGGGTGAACTCAGCGCCGAGAGCCGCGGTCATCCGCGTCATGGTTCGGATGTCCTGGCGGTTTACCCGCCACTCTATCCGTGCGTGCCGCAGTCCGAGCCGATCTCGCCGTGCCGATAGCGTGACCCTGCTGTTCGGGTCCGGCATCTGCTCGACCATGCAAACGAGGTCCAGCCGGTCGATCTTGCGTGGCAGGCCGATGCGCCGCACGAGATAGTCGTGTGCTCCGCGCATGAGTAACCCGGCATGGGTCGTCACCCGGCCTATGGCCCGCACCCCACCGCGCCCGCGGGTCAGTGCCTTCAGCGCGTTCCAGGGATCATCGGCGGAGATCCGTCCCTCCAGCCAGGCGCTGCAGTTGAGCAGTTCCTCCGCCTCCTGCAACGCAGGACTCAGCCGCCACCCGAGTGCGAAAACCTGTCCGTTATTCAGCCGGTAATGGCCGAACACACGCCGCAGCGCAGCGCTCCCGCGCAGCGCGAACGTGGCGGTCGGCCCGCGCAAATGATCCATCAGGTGCCGCCCCACCAGATCGCGCCCGTTGCCGATGCCGCCCGGCACTTGGCTGTCGGCGTTCAGCAGCAGCCTTGCATTTTCGATCCCGCCGCAGCAGATCGCCACCATCCCGGTGGCGATCCGCCGCCGCGCCCCGTCCGGCCCTGCCAGCGTGATGCCGCTCACCCGGTCGCAGGATGGGACGAGATGGATGTCGCAGAGCGTCGCATTGGTAACCAGCGTGACATTGTCGCCGAGTTGCGACTTCAGCCTCTGGCCGAAGCGCATGTAATCCCGCCTCCTCGTCGTATCGCGCGAGAACTGCCACAGATGCGGAAGTACCAGAGTTGGGTCGAATTCCGGCAGCGGGCATCGCCGGCCCGCCAGCGCCCAGAACCGTGCGTCGGAAAATCCGGTTCCCGGATCGAGGCCGAGATAGGCGGCGGCGCGGTCGAGATAGGGGACAAGGTCGCGCGGCGCCAGAGGCCAGCCTGAATGAGGCACCCAGGGGCGGCGCACGAAATCGATGTCATCGAACGGCACGCACCGCCCGCTCCAGGTGTGCGATGTGCCGCCGAGAATGCGGTTGCGCACCAGCCACTGATCCTCCACCCTCGGATAGCCGGCCTGCTCAACCTCGTTGAGCGCGTCGGCCTCGACCTGTCGCGTCTCGTCGCCGCTTTCCAGGAGCAGGATCCGTAGACCCGACCCGGAAAGCTCCCGCGCCAGCGTCGCCCCGGCCGGCCCCGTCCCCGCGATGCACAGATCCGCGGCGCAGTCCGCCTCTGGCAGGTCCGCCGGGACGCGGAAATTTCTCATCCGCTCACCCGCGGCCCTGCGCCGCCAGCCAGCGCCGCGCCCCGGCGAGCGACTGGTTGATGACCTGGTCCATGTCCAGATACTGATATGTGCCGCAGCGCCCGATGAATTCCATCCGCGTCTCGCGCGCGGCCAGATCCTTATAGGCCGCATACAGCGTCTGATACCGGCCGTCCGCGGTTCGCACCGGGTAATACCGTTCCATCCCGTTGTCGCGGTAATCGCACGGCTCCTCGGTGGTCACGCTGCGCCGCCCGGTCTGCCGCCTGCGGTGATGGGGCAGCGCATCCCACCACGTCTCCCTGGTGAACGGTCCGTCATCGGTGAAATTGACCACCGGTGCCGGGGGGGGCGGCCCATCTGGCTCGCTGCGGTGATGGAAGCGGATCGAGCGATAGGGCAGGTCGCCCAGCTCGAAGTCAAAATACTCGTCAATCGGCATCGCGTTGAAGCAGAAGGCGAATTCCTTGAGCATCGCCCGCTCGAATCTGGTCCCCAGCCTCACCTCGATGCCGGGATGCCCGAGAATTTCGCCGAACAGCGCGGTATAGCCGTCCACCGGCATCAGTTGCGTGTCCTCGCTCGCGAAATAGGTATCGACCCTGTCCGTGCGCAACGGAATCCGCTTGACCACCGCGGCGGCCATGTCCTCCAGCTCCTGCTGCCACATCTTCCGGGTGTAGGGGCGGAAGAACAGGTCGGTCAGCTCGCGGCCGATGGTTGCGTAGAGATGTTCGGCGGCATTGCGGGGCTGCGGAAAATCGAGCGCCACCCGGGCGAGATGCGCCTGCACCTCGGCGCTGGTCTCGTAGTTCGTGCCGAACACCATGTTGACGGTGTCGAGATTGATCGGCAGCGGCGCCATCCGCCCATCCGGCAGCTTCGCGCGAACCTTGTGCTCGTAGGGGACAAACTGCCCGAACCGGCGGATCCACTCCAGCACCGGCGCCGAGCGCGTATGGAACAGATGCGGACCGTAGACATGCACCCGTACCCCGTTCTCGTCCTCCTGGTCATAGGCATTGCCGCCGATATGCGGGCGCTGGTCGATAACCACGACCCGGTATCCCGCCTCGGCCAGCGTGCGCGCATAGACGGAGCCCGAAAATCCTGCCCCGACCACCAGAATCGTCATATCCGCTCCCTTGCCCATCCTGTGCCCCGACACGCTCAGTCGGCCTCTGCCGGCAGGCTGGCGTCGGCGCGCCGCGCCTGGCGTTCGAGCCACGCCGTCTCGATCTCGCGCAGTGCGTGGCGCAGATCTAGCGCCGGTTTCTCGATGAAATGCCACGATATTGCAGCCGCCCCAACCGAGAGCGGCAGCGCGATCAGAAGATTGCCTTCCCAGCTGCGCGCCGCTGGCAGGAACTGCCAGCACGCCTGCTGGATCATGAAGCTTGAGAGATAGATGCCATAGGAATAGTCGGCTTTGCCCAGCCACCGGCGCTTCGGATTTCTGAGCCCCAGATAGACCGTGACATAGGCGGCGGGCAGCGGCGCAAGGAAGTCGCCATAGGGTATGAAGCCGAGGCAGGACGCCGCCACCGCCGTCGCGACGAGGCAGAGCGGCCGCGAATACGGTACGATATCCCGATACTGGTAGAGGCTGACCCCCCAGAGCGAGCAGACAATGAGAAGCGCGCCGTTGGGCATGCCCGGTACCGGCACCAGCACCCCGCCATGCCGTATCAGGGTTGTGGCCAGATATGCGAAGGTCATCCCCACCGCCGCGGCCGGCGCAAGGCTTCGCCTGCGGCTTAGCCCCAGCACAGCCAGCCCGGCGAGCACGACATAGCTCGCCACCTCGAAGGGAATGGTCCAGAGTTGCCCGTTCACCACCCCAGGCAGCGGGTTGTCGATAAATACGCCTGGCAGCCCGAAATGCACGCTGCCGACGATGTTCAGCAGATAGGTGTAGAGACTGGGGCTATGGAAATATCGTCCAAGCGTGTCGCGCGTCGCCAGAGGTCCGAGCACGAGGGCCGCCAGCAAGACCTTGAAGGTCAGGGCGGGCATCACCCGCAACCCCCGCAGCCCGAGAAACAGCGCCACGGTGCGGCATCGCGCCAGACTCCCGGCCACGAGGAAGCCGCTGAGTGCGAAAAAAGCCGGCAGGATGAACCGCACGAGCGGGCGCAGCGGGCTCAGAAACACCGCCATTTCCGCCTGCATCCCGTTCGATACCGCGGCGACGTGCAGAACGACTACAGACACTGCCAGAATCAGTCGCAGGTCGTCGAAACCGCTGCTGCGGCCGCCAGTTTCCGCCATACGGCCAGATATCGAGGTGGTCCTCACGCTGTGTCCTGTCTGTCACCGTTTGTGGGCCGACCGAGCCATGTCGCCGCAACCGAAATAAATTTAAATTAACAACATCGCAATAAAAATAATTAGATTTTTTTATAATTTTACTTTTTTTGAACAGACGGCTGACTGTTTGCCAAATGTCACGCGATTTGCCACCAAGTGCGGGTGCCCAACCTTTTCCTCTCCTTGCGGCCTTCCCTCCGTGGCCTGAGCTATGCGGCATTCGCGGGATTTTGCGTCGCTCTCGCGGCCGTGGTCGCGTTGCGTGGCAGTATGGGAAGGGCAGGGGGCGGCACGCGGATTGACCTGTCCGTCTATCACGTCACATTCCTCGACCGCTTCCAGACCCTCAGCCTCTCAGCCCATGGGCCCGATACGGTATGGAGCGCCCACACGCCCTGGGGAGGCGATTTCGGCGACGCCGCCTTCGCCAATCCCTCGCCGGAAGTGTTCCGTATCACCCCGCAAGGGCTTTCCATCATCGCCAGCAAAACGGCAGGAGGAAAGTGGCGTTCCGGGCTGATCAGCTCGGCCTATCGGGACAATGATCCGCATGCCGGATTCACCCAGAAATACGGATATTTCGAAATGACAGCGGAATTGCCGGGTGGAATGGGGACCTGGCCGGCGTTCTGGCTGATCGGCATGGACAAGCGCGACTTCGCCGACGAGATCGACGTGATCGAGTATTACGGCGGCTTTCCGCGCTACTTCCATGCCACCGAGCATGTCTGGGTGCGCGGCCGCAACGCCCTGCTGCGCAGCCGACTGGTTCGGGTTCCGGCCGGTCTGCTGACCTCCCGGTTCAATCGTTTCGGGGTGCTGATCACGCCACGGACCACGAGTTTCTATCTCAACCGCCGCCGTTTCTGGTCGACCCCGACGCCGCCGCAATACCGCCAGCCAATGTATATGCTGGCCGATCTCGCGCTCGGTGGCGGCTGGCCGATTGGCAACCTCACCTCGCCGCTGACCCTGCGCATCCGCCAGATCAAGGTCTGGCAGCGCGACCGGCCGTGGCCACGCGATCGTGAAAATTAAATTATGCACGTCTCGACAGACAGTGTTGTTGGATCAAAAAAATTACTCTAAAAAAATAATTTCGTATTTATTATCATTTTTTAAGCAACCCTGATGCTTTGATGGCGTGTCGGGGTGAGGAGAGCCGCCATCCAGGCCCTGCGCGACATATCGGCCCGCCAGTCCGACCAGACCACGCATTATCTCGTCCTCGACGGTATGCGAGGCATCGCCGCGGTTACCGTGCTGGCATTTCACGTCACGGAATATTTCCGTCTGCCGTTCAAGCCCGTCCACGGCTATCTCGCCGTCGATTTCTTCTTCATGCTCAGCGGGTTTGTCATCGCTCACGCCTATGACCGGCAGTTGCGCGGCGGCATGAGCTTTCCCGGCTTCCTGCGCTTGCGGCTGATTCGGCTTTATCCCCTTGCGGGGCTCGGTGTGCTGTTCGGCACCGCCGGCTATCTCGTTGCTGCCACCGCCCCCGGCGGTCCCGGCGCCAGCGCCGTCCTGCGGGCAGCGCTGGCAAACGCGCTGCTGCTGCCCACCCGATCCCTCCTTGGCTTCCGCCCCTGGGCTTTCCCGCTCGACACGCCGCTATGGTCGCTATCGATCGAGTTGATGGTGAACATTCTCTACGCTTTGTGCTTCCGCTGGCTCACGCGCGCCAGCCTTCTCGCCACCTGCCTTCTCGGCGCCGTGCTGATGGGCGCTACCGCGTTGCATTATCACGGGCTGAATGCCGGCTATCGCTGGATCGATCTTTGGGCCGCAGCGGCGCGGGTGGTCTTCCCCTTCTCTGTCGGCCTGTTGATGCGCCGTGCCATTCTTCCATCCCCCGCCGCGGCGCCGGCGCGCGCCGCCTGGCGCACCGCCGCGCACGCCACGGTGCCGCTGCTTCTCCTGCTCCTCGCCGCGCCATTGCCGCTGGGTGCCTGGTTCGATATCGCGGCGGTGCTGCTCGCTTTTCCGGCCCTGGTCGCTGCCGGCGCACTCGCCACGCCCAGCCGCCGTCTTGATCCGGTCTGGAAATGGCTCGGAGCGCTCTCTTATCCGCTCTACGTCCTGCATTACCCGCTGGTCGCCGGGCTCGCGGACCTCGCGAATCATCACTTGCATCGCCTTGCTCCAGAACTCGCACTTCTTGCGGCCCTGGCCTCGATCGGCCTCGCCTGGGCGGCGGGCCGGTTCTATGATGTGCCATTGCGCCGTTGGCTCAACCGTGCCGGCCGCGAAGCTGTGAGGCTGCCCGCGGTCGTGCCGCCGGGTGCCGGCTGAGCTTCGCCTGCCCCGCTTCTGTTCATCTTCAATGACGCAGCGAACGGCGCTATCCTGTCCAAAATCTGTGCTGCTGTTGTTACATCACACCATCCGGGCCGCGCAGCGAAGGATACGAAATGCATCTTCCCCATCCGGAATTTCACCTCCTTGGCCGTACCGGCTGGCTCCGCGCCGCTGTGCTCGGCGCCAATGACGGCATCATCTCAACCGCCAGCCTTATACTCGGCGTGATCTCGGCCAGCGGGGTCCGGCACGATGCGTTGGTCGCCGGCGTCGCCGGGCTGGTCGCTGGCGCGATGGCCATGGCCGCCGGCGAATACGTTTCCGTCAGTTCCCAGGCGGATACTGAGTCCGCCGCACTCGACAAGGAGCGCGCCGAACTCGCCGAAAATCCCGCATCCGAACATGCCGAACTTGCCGCAATCTACGTCGCCCGTGGTCTCGACCCTGATCTTGCCGGCGCGGTCGCCACCCAGCTCATGGCGCATGACGCGCTTGGCGCCCATGCCCGCGACGAACTCGGCCTTACCGAATTCACCGCGGCCAATCCGATCCAGGCGGCACTCGCCTCGGCCGCCACCTTCGCCATCGGCGCCGCAGCCCCGCTCACCCTCGCCGTTGTCTTGCCGAAGCCAGTTCTCACCGCCGGGATCGGTCTCGGCGCCCTCATCTTCCTTGCCGTGCTCGGTGCCGTCGGTGGCCGCGCAGGGGGCGCACCGATGGTCAAACCGGCGATGCGCGTCGCCTTCTGGGGTGCCCTTGCCATGGCTGCCACCACCCTGATCGGTCATCTTTTTGGCGCCACAGTGTAAGCGTGTTCGTGCTGCCTCGGCCCTTCACGCTCTTCCGTCACCGGCCTTCCTCCGCCCCCTCGGATGGCGAGGGGGCGCGGGATCGGACGTTCAGCCCGCGACCAGAACGTCCCTGATCGCCCCGGTCAGGCGCGCCAGTTCGTCCTGCGCGATGGTCAGCGCCGGGGTGAGATAGACGATGTCGCGGAACGGCCGGATCCACGCCCCGCGCGCGACGAACCGCTCCCGCAACCCCGCCGGATTTTTGCTCCGCTCCAGCTGCACCACGCCGATCGCCCCCTTCACCCGCACATCGACCACGCCCGGCAGCCCCCGGCACGACTCCAGCCCCTCGCGCAGCCAGGCCCCGATTTGCGTGGCCTGCCCCAGCCGGTCCTCGGTCTCGAACAAATCGAGCGAGGCATTCGCCGCAGCGCAGCCGAGCGGATTGGCCATGAAGGTCGGCCCGTGCATCAGCGCCTTCATCGGGTCTTCGCCGAGAAACGCCTCGTACAGGTCGCGGTGCACCACGGTTGCCGCCAGCGGCGAGGTCCCGCCCGTCAGCGCCTTCGACAAGGTGACGATATCCGGCGTCACCCCCGCCTGCTCGAAGGCGAACATCGTTCCGGTCCGCCCGAACCCGGTGAAGATCTCGTCGAAGATCAGCGTCAGCCCATACCTGTCCGCCGCCGTCCGCAGCGTCCGCAGCACGGCCTCGTCGTGAAACACCATGCCGCCCGCCCCCTGCACCAGCGGCTCGACGATGATCCCCGCGAGCTCATCCGCGTGCCGCTCCAGCAGCGCCGCGAACGCGGCCTCCGTCGCCGCATCCCGGGGCAGGGGCGCGATCACATGCTCCTGCAACAGCCCGGCGAACAGCGCGTGCATCCCTTCCTCCGGGTCGCACACCGCCATCGTCGCCAGCGTGTCGCCATGATATCCGTCGCGGAAGGCGAGGAATTTGTGCCGCCCGCGCTCGCCGCGATTGAGCCGCGCCTGCACCGCGACCTTCATCGCCACCTCCACCGCGACCGAGCCGGAATCGGTGAAGAACACCCGCTCCAGCCCGTCCGGCATCATCC
>JAJZSY010000009.1 GCA_021849425.1 Pseudomonadota bacterium | reverse complement strand
GCCCCTCCAAAAAGCCGACCTCCTATGAATCATCGAAAACCCGTCTTGGGAATCGCAAAAGTCTTCGGGCGCATAAAATATGCCAAAGTAGTGCTAGAGCATCATCCGATCAGATGGAATCATCTGATCGGGTGATGCTCCGAGACGGCGGCGGGCGGGGCGGAAAAAAACGGCGGATCGGAGGTGTAACCATCCTGAAGCGGGCAACGTAAGGTGTATGCTGGCTCGTTGGCCGGACGGCGTCGCGACGCCGGACTGACGCCCCGCACAGGAGAGACACGCCGATGAGTTCGACCGGACCCGGACACGACGCCGCCGATACTGGCGCCGCGAACCGCCTGCTGGAGACGCTTTCGACGGTTCGCTGGAACCGGTTTCACACGATGGCGGTGCTGCTGTTCGGCCTGGGCTGGGCGCTGGATGCGTTCGAGGTGACGCTGATCGGCAATGTGCTGGGGGCGCTGCGGCAGCATTTCGGGCTCGGCAGCAACGCGATGTCGGTCATTCTGGCGGCGTGGTTCGTCGGGCTGATGATCGGGGCGGCGGGGTTTGGCGCGCTGTCCGACCGGTTCGGGCGGCGGCGGGTGTTTCTGGCCAGCCTCGTTCTGTATGGCGTGGCGACGCTGGCGACGGCGTTCGCGCCGAACCTGCTTGCGCTGCTGGCGCTGCGGCTGCTGGGCGGCATTGGCGTCGGCGCGGAATATTCGGCGATCAACGCGGCGATCGCCGAGCTGGTGCCGAGCCGCTCGCGCGGGCGGGCGGCGGCGATCGTGCTGAATTTCTGGCCGCTGGGCAGTTTCATCGCGGCGCTGCTGGCCTGGCTGGTGCTCTCGGCGCTGCCGCCGGATCTGGGCTGGCGGGTGGTGTTCGGGCTTGGCGGGGTCATTGCGCTGTCCGCCGCCTGGTTTCGCCGGCATCTGCCGGAGAGCCCGCGCTGGCTGATCGATGCCGGACGGGCGGAGGATGCGCGCGCCATCATCGCCGGGATCGAGGCGGGGCTGACCTCGTTGCCGCCGCCGGCCTCGGTGCCGATCGCGCACCGGATTCGCCGCGAGGCGGGGCAGTTCGGGCGGCTGGCGCGGCAATATCCGGGCCGGTTGCTGCTCGGCGCGGCGCTCGATTTCGCCGAGGCCTCGGGATATTACGGGCTGTTCGCCTTCCTGCCGATCGTTGTTCTCCCGGCGCTGCATCTGCCGGCGGACCGGCTGCCGCTGTTCTATCTCGCCGGCAGCGTGGGAGCCGCCGTGGGCGGGCTGGCCGCGGCGGCGCTGCTCGACCGGGTCGGGCGGAGCTGGACGGTGGGCGGGTTCTATCTCGCCACCGCGCTCGGCCTCGTGCTGTTCGCCCTGGTGACCGGGCTTGGCGCGGGCTGGATCATGCTCGGCTTCGCGCTGGTGAACCTGCTGGCGACGGGAAGCTGGATCGCCGCCTATCCGACCTTCTCGGAACTGTTCCCGACCGCGCTGCGGGCGACGGGGATTGGCGCCTCGGTCGCGGTGGGGCGGGTGGGCGCGGCGCTCTCGCCGTTCCTGGTCGGCTATGTCGGCGCGCGCTCGATGCCGGCGGCGCTGATCATGCTCGCCGCGTTCTGGGCGCTGGGGGCCATCGCCATCCTGGTCTGGCGGCTGCGCGGCGGGATCGAGGCGCGGGGGCTCGCCCTTGAGCAGCTCAGCGCCGCACCCGCGCGCGGCGTGTAGGGTGCGGCCGATGCTCGACATGACCACAGGCGAGGCGTCGATCCCGGTGATCGCGGCGGAGGGACCGGTGCTGGTGTTTGGCGGCTGCTACAGC
Organism: Pseudomonadota bacterium; assembly: GCA_021849425.1. Classification (GTDB taxonomy): domain Bacteria; phylum Pseudomonadota; class Alphaproteobacteria; order Acetobacterales; family Acetobacteraceae; genus Acidiphilium. The sequence goes on along the minus strand of JAJZSY010000009.1, from coordinate 91,790 downwards.
AACCTGCAGGCGACGCGGGCATTGCTGGACGCGGCGCGGGCGCACGGGATTCCGCCCGAGCGGATGATCTGCACCGGCGACGTGGTGGCGTATGGCGCCGATCCGCAGGCCTGCGCCGACCTGATCCGCGGCCACGGGATCGCGACGGTGATGGGCAATTGCGAGGAGCAGCTCGGCGCGGGGGCGGCCGATTGCGGCTGCGGCTTTACCGAAGGCTCGTCTTGCGACCGGCTGGCCGCCGCCTGGTTCGCCCATGCCGATGCGCGGATCGACGATGCGACGCGGCGCTGGATGGCCGCCCTGCCCCGGCGGATCGACCTTGTGATCGGCGGGCGGCGGCTCGCGGTGGTGCATGGCGCGCCGAGCCGGATCAACCGTTTCCTGTTCGCCTCCGACCCTGACCTGGTGCTGGCCGGGGAGATCGGCATCACCGGGTGCGACGGGGTGATCGCCGGGCATTGCGGCATCGGCTTCACCCGGCGGATCGGGGAGCTGGTGTGGCACAATGCGGGGGCGATCGGCATGCCGGCGAATGACGGCACGCCGCGCTGCTGGTATTCGATCGTCACCCCCACTGATGCCGGGCTGGAGATCGGGCTGCACGCGCTCGACTATGATTACCGCGCGGCGGCGGCTTCGATGCGGCGGGCCGGGCTGCCGGAGGAGTATGCCGACACGCTGGAGAGCGGGATCTGGCCCAATCTCGACATTCTGCCGCATGCCGAGCGGGCGGCGACGGCGACGCGGCTGGAGCAGAGACCGGCGGCGGATGCGCGCGTGGCGCTGGAGGCGCTGGAGACGCTGTGGTTCAACACCGGCACGCTCTGCAACCTCGCCTGCGAGGGCTGCTATATCGAAAGCTCGCCGCGCAACGACCGGCTCGGCTGGCTGCGGCTGGAGGGCTTGCGCCGGGTGCTGGACGAGGCGGCGGACCGCCATCCCGAGCTGCGGGAGATCGGGTTGACCGGCGGCGAGCCGTTCATGAACCCGGAGATCGAGGCGCTGATCGGGCTCGCGCTCGACCGGGGCTATCGGGTGCTGGTGCTGACGAATGCGATGACGCCGATGCGCCACCACATGGCGGCGATCGCCGGGTGGCGGGGGCGGGATTTGCATCTGCGCGTCTCGCTCGACCATCATACCGAGGCGGGCCACGCGGCGCTGCGCGGGCCGCGCGCCTGGGGGCCGGCGCTGGAGGGGATCGGCGCGCTGTTCGCGTCCGGGTTCCAGCCCTCGATCGCGGCACGGTTCGACCCGGCGGTGGAGGACGAGGCGGCGACACGGGCGGGGTTCGCCCGGCTGTTCGCGGCACAGGGCTGGGAGATCGACGCGTTCGACCCCGACCATCTCGTGCTGTTCCCGGAGATGGACGTACCGGCGGCGGCGGCGGGCGTCAGCGCTTCCGCCTGGGCGGCGCTGCGGCCGCGCGGGGCGGATGCGATGTGCCGCACCTCGCGCATGGTGGTGCAGCGCAGGGGCGAGCCGGCGCTCTCGATCGTCGCCTGCACGCTGCTGCCCTATGAGGCGCGGTTCGATCTCGGCGGCACGCTGGAGGAAGCCTCCCGGGCGGTGACGCTCGACCATCCGCATTGCGCGCGGTTCTGCGTATTCGGCGCATCCTCCTGCATGAGTGCGAGGTAAGACAGACATGAGCACGACGACGATCGGGCGCGCCAAGCGGCGCGGCAACGCGCGGGCGCTGGGTTTCGCGGCGCTCGCGCTGGGGCTGGTCGCCCTGGTGGTGGCGTTGGAGCGGCAGGGGGTTTCCATCGCCAGGCTGGAGGGCGATCTCGCCGGGCTGCGCGAGGCGGTGGCGGTGCATCCGCTCGCCGGGTTTGTTTTCTATTTCGGGCTTTACGTGGCGGCGACTTCGCTCTCGGTGCCGGGGGCGGCGGTGCTGACGCTCGGCGCCGGCGCGCTGTTCGGGGTGGCCGAGGGCGCGGTGCTGGTCTCGTTCGCCTCGTCGATCGGCGCGAGCCTCGCCTTTCTCGCCGCCCGCTTCCTGCTGCGGGATTTCGCCCTCGCCCGCTTTCCCGCGCTGTTCGAGCGGCTCGAGCGCGGGATCGCCCGCGACGGGGCGTTCTATCTGGTCTCGCTCAGGCTGGCGCCGGTGGTGCCGTTCTTCGCCGTCAACCTGCTGGCGGGGCTGACCAGCCTGCGGCTGCGCGGCTTCTACCTCGCGAGCCAGATCGGCATGCTGCCGGCGACGCTGATCTATGTGAATGCCGGGGCCTCGCTCGCCACACTTGGCGGGCATGGGCCGATCCTCACCCCGCGCCTCGTGATCGGCCTGCTGTTGCTGGCCGCCCTGCCGCCCGTGGCGCCGCGGCTGCGCGACGCGCTGGCCGCCCGCAGGCTCTATGCGCGGTTTGCCCGGCCGAAGCGGTTCGACCGCAACCTCGTGGTGATCGGCGCCGGCGCGGGCGGGCTCGTCGCGTCCTATGTCGCGGCTGCGGTGAAGGCGAAGGTGACGCTGGTCGAGGCCGGCGAGATGGGCGGGGACTGCCTCAATTCCGGCTGCGTGCCGTCGAAGGCGTTGCTCCACGCCGCGCGCGCGGGGAAGGATTTCCGCGCCGCCATCGCCGATGTCCGCGCCGCGATCGCGGGGATCGCGCCGCATGATTCGGTGGCACGCTACGAGGGGCTCGGCGTCGAGGTCCGGCGCGGGCGGGCGGTGATCGAATCGCCCTGGCGCGTCGCGGTTGAGGGCGAACGGATCACCACGCGGGCCATCGTGATCGCCGCCGGGGCGGAACCGTTCGTGCCGCCCATTCCCGGGCTTGCCGACGCGCCCTACGCCACCTCGGAAACCCTGTGGGATATCGGGGACCTGCCGCGGCGGCTCGTCATTCTCGGCGGCGGGCCGATCGGCTGCGAGATGGCGCAGGCCTTCGCCCGGCTCGGCAGCGCGGTGACGCTGGTGGAGATGGCCGAGCGGCTGCTGGTGCGCGAGGATGACGAGGTGTCGGCGGCGATGGCGGCGGCGCTCGCGCGCGATGGCGTCGCCATCCGCACCGGCCACAAGGCCGAGGCGGTGACGCGTACGGAGGCGGGCTTCGCGCTTGTCGCGACCAGCGGGGCGCAAACCGCCGAACTGCCGTTCGACCGGCTGCTGGTCGCCATCGGCCGGCGGCCGCGGGTGAGCGGTTACGGGCTGGAGGCGCTCGGCATTCCGCTGACCCCGGCGAAGACGATCGAGACCGATGACGGGCTGCGCACGCTCTATCCCAACATCTTCGCCTGCGGCGATGTCGCCGGGCCCTACCAGTTCACCCATATGGCCGGGCATCAGGGCGGGTATGCCGCGCTGGGCGCGCTGTTCGCCCCGTTCTGGCGGTTCCGCCCGCGCTACAAGGCGGTGCCGGCGGTGACCTATACGAGCCCGGAGATCGCCCGGGTCGGGCTGAACGCGCGCGAGGCGGCGGCGCGGGGCATCGAAGCCGAGATCACCCGCTACGATTTCGCCGAGCTCGACCGCGCCATCGCCGAGGGCGATACCGAAGGCTTCGTCACCGTGCTGACGCGGCGGGGCAGCGACCGCATCCTCGGCGCCACCATCGTCGGCACCCAGGCCGGCGAGCTGCTCACCGGCTTCACCCTCGCCATGCAGCACGGGCTCGGGCTGAAGGCGCTGATGGGCACGATTTTCCCCTATCCCACGCGATCCGAGGCGATCCGCGCCGTCGCCGGGCAGTGGCGGCAGGCGCACGCCTCGGCGCGCGGGCTCGCGATCCTCGAACGGTTCCACCGGTGGCGGCGCGGCTGAGCGTCGTCATCCCGGCGCTCGACGAGGCGGACAATCTCGCCCGCCTGCTGCCGGAGCTGCTCGGGGCGGCGCACCTGGTCGAGCGGGTCATCGTCAGCGACGGCGGCAGCCGCGACGGCTCGGCGGCGCTGGCGCGGCGGCTCGGCGCGTTTGTGATCGAGGGGGCGTCGGGGCGCGGCGCGCAGCTGGGCCGCGGCGTTGCGGCCGCCGGGCCGGGCTGGCTCTGGCTGCTGCACGCCGACACGATCCTGCAACCGGACTGGGCGGCGGCGCTGGCCGCGTGCCTCGGCACCGCCGATCCGGGCCGCGCCTATTACGCGAGGCTGCGCTTCGCCTCGCCCCGGCGGCGGGCGCGATGCGCCGAGGCGATGGTCCGCGCCCGCTGCGCGCTGTTCGCCCTGCCCTATGGCGACCAGTCGCTGCTGGTGCGGGGCGCGCTGCTGGAGGCCGTGGGCGGGGTGCCGGCGCTGGCGCTGATGGAGGATGTGGCGCTGGCGCGGCGCCTCGGCCGGCGGCGGCTCGCGGCGATGAAGCTCGTCGTGACCACCGACGCCGCCGCCTATGAGCGGGATGGCTGGCTGCGCCGCAGCGCCGGCAATCTCTGGCGCCTCGCCCGCTTCCTCGCCGGCGGCGACGCCGGCCGGATGGCGGGGGGCTACAGGCGGTAGGGCGCGCGGCGCGGATCACGCCTTGCCGGATTCGTCCTTCTTGTGGGCCATCAGCGCCATCAGCCTGCGGTCGCGCCAGGCCGAGCGCGCGGCGAGTTCGGAGTCCGGCAGGGCGGCGCGGCGCTGGCGCTCGACCTCGGCGATCAGCCCGTCATCCCAGCCCAGCTCGACGCCGCGCGCGCCGGCGATGGTTTCGTACATGCCGCGGAAGCGGCGCGCGTAATCGGCGACGCCGCCGGGGGCGTTGAGGTCGATCGTCTCGAACGGGCCCATGAAGCTCCAGCGCAGGCCGAGGCCGGCGGAGACCGTGCGGTCGAGATCGGCGACGGAGATGATTCCCTCGGCCACCAGGCGGAAGGCCTCGGCGAGCAGCAGGCCTTGCAGGCGGTTGAGGGCGAACCCCTCGATCTCGCGGGTGAGCGCCACCGGCTCCTGGCCGACCTGTTCCATCAGGGCGCGGACGCGGGGCACGACATCCGGCCCGGTCCAGGGGGCGGGCACCAGCTCGACCACCGGGATGAGATAGGGCGGATTGACCGGATGGGCGATGAGGCAGCGCGCGCGGCAGGCGACATGCTCGGTGAAGGCGGAGGCGGGAATGCCGGAGGAAGAGCTGCCGACCAGGGTTTCCGGGCCCAGCACCGCATCCAGCGCGGAGAAGATGAGCCGCTTCTGCTCGACGGTTTCGAAGACGCTTTCCTGCACATAGGACGCGCCGGCGACCGCCTCCGCCAGGGTGGCGGCGAGGCTGATTCGGGGGAGGATTTCGGCGGCGCTTGCGACCAGCCCGGCGGCCTCGAGATCGCGCAGGCGCGCCTCGATCAGGGTGGCGGCGCGGGCGGCGCCGCCCGCCGCCGCATCGAATACCGCGACATCGTGCCCGGCGCGGGCGAACACGATGGCCCAGGCCGAGCCGACCAGCCCGGCGCCGACGACAGCAATCTTCATGCAACTCTCCATCATGGCTTAGAGCATCATCCGATCGGATAAAAATGCTCGGTTTATCAACATGCCAGGGTTTGTGACGGGACTGGCGGGCGGCGCGGCTCAGAAGCCGACGCGGTCCGCCCCCTTGAGCGACAGGATCTCCCGCGCCTCGTCCGGTGTGGCGATGCCAAGGCCGAGGCCCTCGACGATCTGGCGGACCTTGCGGACCTGCTGGGCGTTGGAGTCGGCGAGCCGACCGGGGCCGATCCAGAGCGAATCCTCCAGCCCGACGCGGACATTGGCGCCCATCGCGGCGGCCTGGGCGGCGATGGGCAGCTGGTTGCGGCCGGCGCCGAGGACGGACCAGCGATACTGGTCGCCGAACAGCCGGTCGGCGGTGCGCTTCATGTGCATCACGTCTTCCGGGTGCGGGCCGATGCCGCCGAGAATGCCGAAGACGGTCTGGATGAACAGTGGCGGCTTCACCAGGCCGCGGCCGAGGAAATGGGCGAGATTGTAGAGATGGCTGGTGTCGTAGCACTCGAACTCGAAGCGGGTGCCTGAGTCGCCCAGGGTGCGCAGGACGTATTCGATGTCGCGGAAGGTGTTGCGGAAGACGAGGTCGCGCGAGTTTTCAAGCGTTTCGGCCTCCCACGGATGGCGGAACTCCTTGAAGCGGTCGAGCATCGGGAAGAGGCCGAAATTCATCGAGCCCATGTTCAGCGAGGCGACCTCGGGGCGGAAGCTGGCGGCGGGGCGGACCCGTTCCTCGACCGTCATGTAGGGCGCGCCGCCGGTGGTGAGGTTGATGACGGCGCCGGTGCGCTGCTTCACCCGCGGCAGGAAGCGGGCGAAGGCCTCGGGCGACTGGTCTGGCCGGCCATCCCGCGGATCGCGGGCGTGGAGGTGGAGGATGGCGGCACCGGCCTCGGCGGCGGCGACGGCGGAATCGGCGATCTCCTCCGGGGTGATCGGCAGATGCGGCGACATGCTCGGCGTGTGGATCGCGCCGGTGACGGCGCAGGTGATGATGACCTTGCGTGGTGTTCCGCGCGATTCGCTCATTCCCTCGTTTCCCCCTGGAGCGCTTTCCGATCCATCCGGATCGGATATCGGGCTCAATGTTATTGATAATTGAAGCGCTTTCCGATCGACCCGGATCGGATGCAGCGCTCTGTGGCATTGATGGCCAGAGCACCTCTACCCGATCGGATGACGCCAGCCGATCGAACGACGCCCTGGTTTCGGCGTGCCCCGTTGCGGGGCTGTTTCATGGCCGCAAGGAGGCCATGCGCGCGGCGGTTTGGCAAGAGTGCCGGCGCGCGCGGGCGGCATTCCGGGCATTTTCAGATCGCGGCGCCGGCTGCCGCCCGGGTGCGCTGGCGCGGGAGCAGCAGCAGGCAGGCCATGCCGGTGACCATGACGGCGGCGGCCATCCAGAGCGCGCCGTCGTAACTGCCGGTGAGGGCCGCGATGTAGCCGGAGACGGCGGGGGCGACGATCTGGGCGGCGCCGAAGCTGATCGTCATCCGCGCCATCGCCTTCGAGGGGTTGCGCGGGTAGAGCCGGCCGATAATGGTCAGCGTCATGCTGGTGACGCCGTTGAACGCGCAGCCGTAGAGGGCGGCGCCGAACAGCGACAAAGCGAGGCCGCGCGTGGTGGCGCCGATCGCGATGCTGAGGGTGAGCAGGGCGAAGGCGGCGAGCAGGGCCCGGATGTCGCCGGTGCGGCGGGCCACGCGGTCCCAGAGCGGGGCGGTCGGGATCGCGCCGAGGCCGACCGCGACCCAGACCAGGTTCCCCATCCCGCGCAGCGCCGGCAGATGCGCCACCAGGGCGACGATGAAGGTGGCGCTGACGACATAGCCGACGCCGGCGCAGAAATAGGCGGCGACGAACAGCGCCATCCAGCGGGCGACGGGCGGCGTGTCCGCCAGGGCGGCGGAGCCGGCGGCATCGGCCGGCGGGGGCATCGGCATCCAGACCCAGGCGGGGATGAGGAAGACGATGCCGAACAGGCCGGAGGCGATCCACTCGCCGGCCCAGTCGAGCCGGCCGGCCATCGCCATCGGCAGCAGGCCGGAGACAACGATGCCGAGGCCGAGGCCGCCGAAGGGGACGCCGAGTTCGAGCCGCCTGCCGTGATGGCGCAGCCAGGCGAGCATCAGCCCGGTGCCGAGCAGCAGCGCGCCCACCGCCGTCATGCCGGCGAGGAAGCGCAGCACCGCCCAGACGACGAGGCTGGTGGTCAGGCCCATCGCCGCCGTGGTGAGGACGGCGAGGACCAGCAAGGCGCGGTAGAACAGGAAGCGGGTGCGCAGGTTGCCGATCGCGGCGATCAGGAGCGTGCCGGTCATGTAGCCGGCGTAATTGACGGTGGCGAGCCAGCCGCCGCCGGTGACGGAGAGATGCGCCTGGTCCTGCATCACCGGCAGCAGCGGCGTGTAGAGGAAGCGGGCGAGGCCGACGGTGAGGACCATGCTGGCGATGCCGGCCGCCATGACCTTCGCGGCCTCGCGGTCGGTCGCGGTTATGGCGGCGGGAGACTCGGCGATGGATGACATGGCAGGCCTCATGACTGACCTGCCATGCTTAACGGAATGGCGCGGCGCCGCCAATCGTTGCGGCGCCGGCCGGCGTGGCTGACGCTGAGCAAGGGCGTCAGCCGGCGTGGCTGGTGCCGAACAAGAGCGCCGGCCGGCGTGGCTGACGCTGAGCAAGAGCGTCAGCCGGCGTGGCTGGTGCCGAACAAGGGCGTCAGCCGGCGTGGCTGACGCCGGCAAGGTGTTCCATCCGCTCGGTGTCGGCGCCGAGTTCGGCGGCGGAGCCGTCATAGACGACCTCGCCATCGGACAGGACATAGGCGCGGTCGGCGAGCTGGAGGGCGAGATGGGCGTTCTGCTCGACCAGAAGGATCGACATCCCCTCCCCCTTCATCCGCCCGATCGTGCGCATGACTTCCTGGACGATGACCGGGGCGAGGCCCTGGGAGGGTTCATCGAGGATCAGGAATTTCGGGTTGAGCAGCAGCGCGCGGGCGATGGCGAGCATTTCCTGCTCGCCGCCCGAGAGCCGGCCGCCCTTGCTGGTCTTGCGTTCCTCAAGCCGTGGAAACAGCTTGTAGATCGTCTCGATGGTCCAGGGCCCCTTGGTTTCGGGGGGAACGAGCAGGTTTTCATGCACCGTCATGTGGCCGAAGATCTTGCGGCCTTCGGGGACATATCCGACGCCGGCATTGGCGATGCGATGGGAGGCCGCCTTGGTGACATCCTTGCCGAAGAGCTTGATGTTGCCGCCGCGGGGCGGGGTCAGGCCCATGACGCTGCGCATCGTGGTGGTCTTGCCGGCGCCGTTGCGGCCGAGCAGGGCGATCAGCTCGCCCTGGTTCACCTTGAGCGAGACGCCGTGCAGGATGTGGCTCTTGCCGTAATAGGTTTGCAGGCCGTCGGCTTCGAGAACGGCACTCATGCGGCGGTCTCCTCGATGGCGGTTCCAAGATAGGCGCTCTGGACGCGGGGATTGGCGGAGATTTCCGCCGCCGTGCCCTCGGCGAGGAAGGTGCCGTTGTCGAGCACGGTGATGCGGTCGGCGATGCCGAACACGATCGCCATGTCGTGCTCGACGAACAGCATGGTGATGCCCTGGTCCTTGTTGAGGCGGCGGATCAGGTCGGTCATGTGGTGGGTTTCCTCATCGCCCATGCCGGCGGTCGGCTCGTCGAGCAGGAGGAGGCGCGGATGGCGCGACAGGGCGATGCCGATTTCGACCACGCGCTGGTCGCCATGCGACATCTCGCCGACGATGCGGTCCGCCTTGTCGGCGATGCGGGTGACGTGGAGCAGTTCGTCGACCTTTTCATCGACCTTCGCGCGCGTCGCCCGCGAGATCCAGGGGCGGAGCTGCAGCCCCATCGCCGTTTCCACCGCGACGCGGACATTCTCGTAGACCGAGAGCGAGAGGAAGACCTGGGTGATCTGGAAGGTGCGGATGATGCCGCGGCGGACCAGATCGTTCGGGCTGACCGCGGTGATCGGCTGGCCGTCGAAGAGGATCTGCCCCTCGGTGGGCGGGAAGAAGCCGCTGATCAGGTTGAACAGCGTGGTCTTGCCGGCGCCGTTCGGGCCGATGACGGCGCGCAGTTCGCCCGGCTCGACGGCGAGCGAGATGTCCTTGAGGGCCTGGAGCGCGCCGAAGCGGCGGCCGACATGTTCGAGTTTCAGAAGGCTCACGACCGCCCCCTCCCCTTGATGAAGCCGAGCAGACCCTGCGGGAAGAACAGCACCGACAGGACGAAGATCAGGCCGATATAGCTCATCCAGTTCTGGGTGACGCTGGAGAGATAGTCCTGCGCCGCGATGTAGATGACGGCGCCGAGGAACGGCCCCCAGAAGCTGCGCATGCCGCCGAGCACGCAGATGACCACGAAGGAGCCGGAGAGCTGCCATTGCAGGTCATCCGGCGAGGCGAAGGCGGTCAGCATCGCGTTCAGGCTGCCGGCGAGGGCGGTGATGAAGGCCGAGATCGCGAAGGCGACCCAGATCTGCTTGTCCACCGCGACGCCGAGGAAGCGCAGGCGGGTGGTGTTCTCGCGCGTCGCGACGAAGGCGTGGCCCATCGGCGAGCGGAGGATCTGCCAGACGACCAGCATGACCGCGGCGAACAGGGCCAGCACCACGTAATAGAACCGGGCCGGGCCGAGCTTGATCGATTCGCCGGCGAGATGCAGCGGCACGCGGGAGAAGCCGGTCAGCCCGTCCTCGCCGCCGGTGACGGTGTTCCAGCGCACCGCGAGGAAGTAGAACATCTGGCCGAAGGCGATGGTGATCATCGAGAAGTAGATGCCCTTGCGCTTCATCACCATCGGGCCGACCAGGATGCCGCCGATGCCGCCGAGCAGCGTGCCGGCGATGAGGGCGAGCGGCATCGAGGGAATCACGTGGATGATGAACAGGCCGGTGCCGTAGGCGCCGAGGCCGAAATAGGCGGCGTGGCCGAAGGACAAGCCGCCGGTGTAGCCGAGCAGCAGGTTCAGCCCGGTCGCGGCCATCGCGTAGATCAGCACGCGGGAGGCGAGATCGGTGAAGCCGCCGATCGCGGGCAGCCAGATCGGCACGAAGAGCAGGGCGAGCCAGATGATGGCCGCGGAAATCTCGCGGCCGCCGATCGAGGGGGCAGGCCGCGAGGACGGCCGGGTTTCAAGTGCAGAACTCATTCGAAGAGACCTTCCTGCCCGAGCAGGCCACGGGGACGGATGACCAGGACCACCGCCATGATGACGTAGATGACGACTTCCTGCGCGACCGGAAAGAAGGCCGCGGTGAGACCGGAGGCGATGCCGATGATGAGACCGCCGAGCACGCTGCCCATCAGGCTGCCGACGCCGCCGACGATGATGGCGACGAAGGCCGGCATGATCAGCGAATCACCGATGGTCGGCGACAGGCCGAGCTGGCCGGCGGCGAGGATGCCGGCGACACCCGCAAGGAAGATGCCGATCCCGAAATTCGCGGCGCGGAGGAAGAAGATGTTCACGCCGAGCGAGGAGATGGTTTCCAGATCGGCGTTGCCGGCGCGGATGCGGATGCCGATGCGGCTGTAGCGCAGCACCGCGAACAGCGCGCCCGTCACCAGCACGGTGATGGCGATGACGACGAGGCGGAAGCCGGTGAGGAAGAACATCGACGAGCTGAGCGGCGAGTTGAGGTAGTTCGGCAGCGCGAAGGGCTGGCCGATCGAGCCCCAGATCGTGCGGATCACGTCCTGCATGATCATCGCCAGCCCGAAGGTGAGCAGCAGCGAGAACAGCGGGTCGCGCCCGTAGAGCGGGCGGATCAGGAAGCGCTCGACCGCCAGGCCGACGACGACCGCCAGCAGCGGCGCGACGACCAGGCCGCCCCAGAAGCCGATATAGGGTTCGAGGGTGAAGGCGAGATAGCCGCCAAGCGCCATGAAAGTGCCATGGGCGAAGTTGATGACGCCGTTCAGGCCCAGAATCAGCGACAGACCAAGCGCCATCAGCGCGTAGAAGATGCCGACAACCAAGCCGTTGAAGGCACTGTATAGCAACAGAGATTCCACGGTTTCACTTCACATCTAGCGCCCGCGGGCGCGGCTGGAGACAGGTCGCGTGGCGGTGCTAGCGAACTGGCCCACGACTTGCGTCGTGGGCCAGCGCAGACCGCCATGCGGATGGAGATCAGCTCGGATAGGTCATCTTGCAGCCGGCCGCGGCCGGCGACAGCGCGATCGACTCGCTGGGGATGACATCCGCGACCTTGAACAGGTTCGGGTAGCTCGCGTCCTTGGGGACGTAGCCGGGGAACATGTTCGCCATCATCTGATGGTCTTCGGCGCGGTAATGCACCTTGCCCGGCTGCAGCGCGACTTCCGGCGGCAGCTCCATGCCTTCGAGCGCCTTCACGACCTTGAGCGAGTCGAGCGACTTCGCCTGGTTCGCGGCCATCGCGATGGCGTGGGCGGTGGAATAGCCGAACCAGGTTCGCGCCGTCGGCACCTTGCCGCCGCTGCGTTTCTTCACTTCGGTGACGAAATCGGCGACATGCGGCACGCCGGGCTGGTTCCAGTACCACTCGAAGGTCCACCAGCCGAGGAGCGCGGCCTTCGGCAGCGCCTGGAGAACCTCGATTTCCTGCAGCGCGCCGGCGATGGCGATCTGCTTGTCGAGACCGAACTGCACGGCCTGCTTGAGCAGGTTGACGAGGTCGTCACCCGCCTGCAGGCAGATCAGCACGTCCGGCTTCGCGGCGCGGGCGCGGATCAGGTAGGACGAGAAATCGGTGGTGCCGAGCGGTGCGAGGGCATGACCCACGGCTTCGCCGCCGGCCTTCTTCAGCTGCACCATGTAGTCCTTGTAGAGGGCGTGGCCGAAGGCATAGTCCGGGACGATGAAGAACCACTTCTTGCCGAACTTGCTGAAGAGGGTCTTGAAGTCGCCGGCGGTGAGCATCCAGGTGGTCGAGCAGGTGCGGAACGTGGTCCAGTGGCACTTGCTGCCGGTCACGTCGTCGGCGTGGCCGCCGGTGTCGACGAACAGCATCTCGTGCTGGAGGGCGAACTGGCTGAGCGATTCGGACGCGGCGGAGTTCACCGTGCCCATGAGGAAGTTCACCTTGTCCTCGGCGACGAGCTTCTGTGCCTTGCTGACGGCAGGCCCGGGAAGGCTGTTGTCGTCCTCGACGAGGAGCTGCACGGGCCGGCCGAGAATGCCGCCCTTCTTGTTGATCTCGTCGACCGCCATGGTGGCGCCGATGATCTCGTTGTGACCCGCCGGCGCATAGACGCCGGTGCGCGGATCGATCATGCCGATCTTGACCGGCTTCTCGCTGGCGCCCCAGGTGACCTGCGGCAGGACCAGGCTGGAAACGCCGGCCGCAGCGCCGGCCTTGAGCAGGCCGCGGCGGTTGAACGATGCAGAATTCACAAAATCCATTTGGATCATTTCCCCTTCCGTACTGTGGCCGCGCCAGGCGGCACACCGGCTCAGCGACACATGCGGCCCGTTTTCACTAACGAGACGACCTGACAACATTGTGATGCCGACGACCCCGTGACGACCGCACGTCACAGTCCGGTTGTATCGTGCATGCCTGATCTGTCAACCGCCGTAAGGTCGTAAAACGTCGCCGCGAAAAGCTATTTTGAAACAAATGTCCAGTAGTGCGACTGTCGTCCTGCTTTCGTCGCCTTGGCTTCATAGCGCGTCGCGGGCCAGTCATCCGGTCGGGACGTCGTTTTATTTAACAAAGAAAATGTAACATCGTTAGAAAAGACTTCATCAACCCATTGTTGATAGGTCGGGTCGTCGCTGGCGATGCGCCATTGGCCACCGGGACGCAGCACGCGCGCAACCTCGGCGAGAATGGCGGGATGGACGAAGCGACGCTTGGCGTGGCGCGCCTTCGGCCAGGGATCGGGGAACATCAGGAACAGGCGGGAGACCGAGCCCGCCGGCAGGCCGCGCAGCAGGGCGCGGGCGTCGTCGTCATGCACGCGCAGGTTGGGGGGAACCGTCGGCTCGGCGCCCTCGGGGGCGAGACGCGAGAGCAGCGAGGCGATGCAGTTGACGAACACCTCGCAGGCGACGAGGCCGATATCGGGATTGGCCGCGGCGATCGCCTCGGCGTGTTCGAACCCGCCGGCGCCGACCTCGAGCCACAGCTCCCTCGGCGCGATCGCGAAATCCTGCCCCGGCCAGCGCAGCCGGGGCAGCAGGGTCTCGATCAGCTCTTCCTGGCGGGCCCGCAGCGCGTGGCCGCGGGCACGGCCGTAGAGCCGGTCGGGCGGCGGTTTCAGCGCCCGCCCGGCTGCATCGTCAGCGGCCAAAAGCGGCCTTCAGCGCCGGCGCGAGGTCGGTCTTCTCCCAGGTGAAGGTGCCGAGCTGATCGTCCGGCTCGCGGCCGAAATGGCCGTAGGCGGAGGTCGGCACGTAGATCGGCCGGTTGAGGCGCAGATGCTCGCGGATGCCGCGGGGGGTGAGGTTCACCAGCTCGCGCAGCGCGGTTTCGAGCTTCACGTGATCGACATCGCGCTCGGTGCCGTGCATGTCGACATAGACCGACAGCGGATGGGACACGCCGATCGCGTAGCTGACCTGGATGGTGCAGCGGGTGGCGAGGCCGGCGGCGACCACGTTCTTGGCGAGGTAGCGGCACATATAGGCGGCGGAACGGTCGACCTTGGTCGGGTCCTTGCCGGAGAAGGCGCCGCCGCCATGCGGGGCCGCGCCGCCATAGGTGTCGACGATGATCTTGCGCCCGGTCAGGCCGCAATCGCCGTCCGGCCCGCCGATGACGAACTTGCCGGTCGGGTTCACGTAGAACTGATCGTCCGGGCACATCCAGCCCTCGGGCAGCAGCTCGGAGACCAGCGGGCGGAGCATCGCCTTGATCTCGTCCTGGCTCATCCCGTCCTCGTGCTGGGTCGAGACCACGATCGAGGTGGTGCCGACCGGCTTGCCATCGGCATAGCGCAGGGTGACCTGGCTTTTCGCGTCCGGCAGCAGGCCGGCGGCGCGGGCATCGCCGATCTTGCGCAGCTCGGTCATGCGGCGGAGGATCAGATGGGCGTAATAGATCGGCGCCGGCATCAGCGCGTCGGTCTCGGAGCAGGCGTAGCCGAACATGATGCCCTGGTCGCCCGCGCCCTCGTCCTTGTTGCCGGCGGCATCGACGCCGACGGCGATATCGGCCGACTGCTCGTGCAGCAGCACGTCGATCTTCGCGTCGCGCCAGGAGAAGCCATCCTGCTCGTAGCCGATGTCATGCACCGCGAGGCGGGCGAGATGGGCGAGATATTCGCGGGTGATGGTCGAGGGGCCGCGGGTTTCGCCGGCGAGCACGATGCGGTTGGTCGTCACCAGCGTTTCGCAGGCAACGCGCGCATAGGGGTCGGCCGCCAGGAAGGCGTCGAGCACCGTATCCGAAATCCGGTCGGCAACCTTGTCGGGGTGGCCCTCGGAGACGGATTCCGAGGTGAACAGGTAGTCACCTTTGTCGCGCATGGATTTCTCCTCTTGTCGCGAGACGTCGTGCCCATGCCGGGCGGCGGCGCCGGCCGAATGCCGGAGCGTGCCGGGGCATGGCGCAATCGCGCCCGGGGGTCAAGACGAGGGGCGGCGGCAGAGCGATTTCCGATCCATCCGGATCGGATGCAGCGCTCTGTGACATGAATAAATAGAGCATCTTTATCCGGTCAGATGACGCCATCCGATCGGATGATGCTCTACAGGCCGAGCAGGTCGCGCATGCCATAGCGCCCGGGCGGGCGGGCGGCCAGCCACAACGCGGCGCGGACCGCGCCTTCAGCGAAAATCCGCCGGTCGAGCGCGTGATGGGTCAGCGTGATCTGCTCGACGGCGCTGGTGAAGATGGCGCTGTGGCTGCCGACGATCTGCCCGCCGCGCAGGGCGGCGAAGCCGATGGCGCCGGACTCGCGCATGCCGGTATGGCCATCGCGCCCGGAGTCCTTCACCGAATCAAGCTCCACCCCCCTGCCCCGCGCCACCGCGGCACCGATCGCCAGCGCGGTGCCGGAGGGCGCATCGATCTTCTGGCGGTGGTGCATTTCGAGGATTTCGGCGTCGTGGGTTTCGGCGGCGAGGGCGGCGCCGAGGCGCTCGGCCAGCGCGATCACGAGATTGACGCCGGGGGCGAAATTCGCCGCCTGGAACACCGGAATCCGCGCGGCCGCGGCTTCGATGTCGGCCTCGGCGGCCGGATCGAACCCGGTGGTGCCGAGCACCCAGGGCGTGCCGGATGCGGCGAGGATGCCGGCATGGCGGCTGACCGTGGCGGCCAGGGTGAAATCGATCACCACATCGCTGTCGTGCGCGAGGGCGGCAAGATCGCCATCGCGGCCGATGCCGCCGGCGAGCGTGGCGCCGGCCAGCGGCACCGCCTCGGCCAGCAGCTTGCCCATCCGGCCGGTGATGCCGGCAATGCCGATCCGGGTCGGGCCCATGCTCACATCCCGCCCGGATAGGCCGGGCCGCCGGCGCCCTCGGGCACCACCCAGTTGATGTTCTGCGTCGGGTCCTTGATGTCGCAGGTCTTGCAGTGCACGCAGTTCTGCGCGTTGATCTGCAGCCTCGGATCGCCCGCCTCGGCGCCGACGATTTCGTAGACGCCGGCCGGGCAGTAGCGCGTTTCGGGGCTGCGGTATTCGGCCCAGTTCACCGCGATCGCCTTCGCCGGGTCGAGCAGGGTGAGATGCGCCGGCTGGTTTTCCTCGTGATTGGTGTTGGAGATGAAGACCGAGCCGAGCCGGTCGAAGGTGAGCGCGCCGTCGGGCTTCGGATAGGCGATGGGGGTTGCGTCGCGGGCGGGTTTCAGCGCGGTGTTGTCGGCGTGGTTGCGCAGGGTCCAGGGCGACTTGCCGCGGGTGACGTAGGTTTCGAACGCGGCGTTGATCAGCCCGCCCCACATGCCGAATTTCGCGAAGCCGGGGCGGATGTTGCGCACCGCCTGAAGCTCGGGCCAGAGCCAGGAGGCGCGGACCTTCTCGGGGAAGGCATCGAGTGTCGCGGGGCGGCCGCCGGCCAGCGCCTCGGCGATCGCCTCGGCGGCGAGCATGCCGGATTTCATCGCGGTGTGGGTGCCCTTGATCTTGGGGACGTTGAGGAACCCCGCCTCGCAGCCGACCAGCACGCCGCCGGGAAAGGCGAGACGGGGGATCGACTGGAAGCCGCCCTCGTTCAGCGCCCGCGCGCCGTAGGAGATGCGCTTCGCGCCCTCGAAATAGGGGCGGATCGCCTTGTGGGTCTTGAAGCGCTGCATCTCCTCGAAGGGCGAGAGATAGGGGTTCGCGTAGTCGAGCCCGATGACGAACCCGTAGGCCATCAGGTTGCCGCCGAGATGGTAGAGGAACGAGCCGCCATAGGTTTTCGTATCGAGCGGCCAGCCGATCGTGTGCATGACCATGCCGGGATTGTGGTGCTCCGCCGGCACTTCCCAGAGTTCCTTGATGCCGATGCCGTAGGTTTGCGGATCGACCCCGTCGCGCAGGCCGAAGCGCGACATCAGCTGCTTGCCGAGCGAGCCGCGGCAGCCTTCGGCGAACACAGTATATAGAGCGCGCAGCTCCATCCCGCGCTGGTATTGCGCGGTCGGCTGGCCGTCCTTGCCGATCCCCATGTCGCCGGTGGCGATGCCGGCGACGCGGCCCTCCTCGACCAGGAGTTCGGCCGCGGCGAAGCCGGGATAGATCTCGACGCCGAGTTCCTCGGCCTTCGCGCCGAGGAAGCGGACGACATTGCCGAGGCTGACGACGAAATTGCCGTGATTGTTCATCTGCGGCGGCGTCGGCATGCGGTGGCTGCCGGATTCGGTGAGGAAGAGGAAACGGTCCTCGCCCGCTTTCGCCGAGAACTCGATCGCGCCGATATCGGCGTCGGGCAGGAGTTCGGCCATCGCGCGGGGTTCCAGCACGCAGCCGGAGAGGATGTGCGCGCCGACCTCGCCGCCTTTTTCCACGACGCAGACGGACATTTCGGGATCGAGCTGTTTCAGCCGTATCGCCGCGGACAGGCCGGCCGGGCCGGCGCCGACCACGACGACGTCGAATTCCATGGACTCCCGGGGCGGCACTGCGTCTGACATGTGGGTTCTCCTGCGCTGTCATTAACGTATAGGGAAGCGCGGGGCATTGCGCAAAGCCCGGCTCCGGGCGCAAATCGGCCGATGGACGCACAAGGCGGAAACATGACGGGAGATACGCGCGCCGCGTTGCTCGCTTCGCTTGCGCTGCAGGCGGAATGGGGGGCGGACGAGGCGTTGCTGGAGACGCCCGCCGACCATATGGCGGCACGGGTGGGCGGGCGGGACATGCCGGAGGCCGTGCCGGGGGCGACCGTGCTGAGGCCGGCATCCATCGCCCCCGCCCTGCCCGGCACCGATCCTGGCGCCCATCCTCACACCGAACCTGCTGGCGCCGCCGCAACGCTTGCCGCCCTGCGCGACGCGCTTGCAGGATTCGACCAGTGCGCGCTCAAGCGCACGGCGACCCAGCTCGTTTTCGCCGATGGCGCCGAGGATGCGCGGATCATGTTCATCGGCGAGGCGCCGGGCGCCGAGGAAGACCGGGTCGGGCGGCCGTTCGTCGGCCCGGCGGGGCAGTTGCTGGACCGGATGATGGCGAGCATCGGCCTCGATCGCGGCAAGGTGCGGATCGTCAATGTCGTGCCCTGGCGGCCGCCGGGGAACCGCACGCCTTCGGAGACCGAAATCGCCCAGTGCCTGCCGTTCCTGCACCGGCATATCGCGCTCGTGCGCCCGGCTGTGGTGGTCCTGCTCGGCGCCGTGGCCGTGCGCGCGCTGGTCGGCGGCAAGGAGGGGATTACCCGGCTGCGCGGCAAGTGGCGCGAGATCGAGGTGCCCGGGCTGGAGGGCGGGCTGCGCGCCTTGCCGACCTATCACCCCGCCTTCCTGCTGCGGCAGCCGGAGGCGAAGCGGCTGGCCTGGGCCGATCTGCTCGAATTGCGGCGCGAATGTGTCGAGTCATGCATATACGGCGAGTCTGACATGTTATTTACGCAAGTTATCACGAAAAGTTGAAATCTAGGGCGCAACGAAACCCGCAGAATTCCGGGCTTTGTCCAATTTTACGAGATTCTCAACCTCTCGGAGTGGTTGCGCAGCGGCGGAATTGGGTTGTAGCGAAACGGTCATGCGAGGGGCCGTTAAAAAGCTCTCCCGCCTAAGCGTCGCCCGGGCGTGTATCGTCACCGCGGCGCTGTCTGCCGGATTGAACGTCGCCCATGCGGCGCCGGCTGGACACAGGGGGCCTTCGACCGACAGGCAGGGTGCCGCAGCGCACCCGGAATCAGTAGCGTATGCGATCCCGCGATCGGCGCCGGCAAATGGCGACGAGGTCGTGCTCGCGCGGCCGCTGGCGCCAAGCGATGTCGCGCTCTATCGGCGCATCTTCGCCGATCAGGCAGCGGGGCGGATGGCGGATGCCGCGGCGCTGATCAAGCGGCTCGGCGACCATGCGCTGATGGGGCAGGTGCTGGCGCAGCGCTATCTGGGTCCGTATCATCATTCGACGCCGCCGGAGCTTGAGGCCTGGCTCAGGAAATACGGGGGCCAGCCCGGCACCGACAGGATCAGGCACCTGCTCGCCTCGCGCCTGCCGCGCGGCGCCGCGATGCCGGCGGCGGAGGTGCAGTATCTGCCGGAGCCGGGCCTTGTGGCGAGCGGCGCGGCGACAACGCCGCGCGGCGGCAGGCACCTGCCCGCGCGGATGGCCGATCTGGTCCGGCGGCTGAGCGGCGCGGGGCAGACCAGCCACGCGATCGACCTGATCCGCCACGACGGTCATGTGTCTTCGCAGACGGGTGC
Source organism: Pseudomonadota bacterium (assembly GCA_021849425.1). Classification (GTDB taxonomy): domain Bacteria; phylum Pseudomonadota; class Alphaproteobacteria; order Acetobacterales; family Acetobacteraceae; genus Acidiphilium. The sequence continues at coordinate 72,573 of JAJZSY010000009.1, read as the reverse complement.
GGCGTTGCGGGCCATCGTCGCACGGCACCTTTTCGAGCGCGGGGACAACGCCCAGGCGCTGGAGATTGCCGCCGACGCCGCCAGGGAAGGCGGGAACGAGGTGTGGGCGCCGGATTACATCGCGGGCCTCGCCGCCTGGCAGCTCGGCCGCCTCGCCGAGGCCAGAACCCATTTCGAACAGGCGGCCGATGCGGCGAAGGCGACCCCCGAGGAGCACGCCGCCGGCGCGTTCTGGGCGGCGCGCGCCGCGCTGCGGCTTGGCCTGCCCGACGCCTATATCGCCAGCCTCGGCAAGGCCGCGAACAACCAGGGCACGTTCTACGGCATGCTCGCGGCGCGGCTGCTCGGGCGGGACCTCGGCATGAGCGGCCTGACGGCCAGCCTGTCCGAAGCGGATGTCGAGGCGGTGGCCGCGCAGCCCGCGGGATCGCTCGCCTTCGCGCTGCTGCAGGTTGGCCGCACCGACGATGCCGCCCGCGCCCTGCGCAGCCTCTGGCCGCGCATCAAGGCAGATCCCAATCTGGGCCGGGCCGTGCTGCGGGTTGCCGCGCGGGCGGGGCTCATCGATGTCGCCATAACACTGGCGCGGACCCTGCCGGGCAACGAGATCGCGGGCGTGACGCTGCCATTGCCGGCGCTGCACCCCGCGGGCGGGTTCAGCGTGAGCCCGGCGCTCGTCTATGCGCTGGCGCGCACCGAATCCGGCTTCAACCCGCACGCCGTCTCGCGGGTGGGCGCGCGCGGGCTGATGCAGCTGATGCCGGCGACCGCGCGGGCGATGGCGCGGCGCTACGACATCGCCGGCGATCTGGAGAGCCCCGCGGCCAATCTCGCGCTCGGCCAGTCCTATCTGCGGTATCTCGCCTCGCAGCCGGATGTGAACGGCGATCTGCTGCGGATTCTCGCCAGCTACAATGCCGGGCCGGTGGCCGCGACGAGATGGGCGCAGACGATCAGGGATGGCGGCGATCCGCTGATCTTCATCGAATCGATCCCGAACGCCACCACGCGGCGGTTCGTGCGGCAGGTTCTCACCGACAGCTGGATCTATGGCGAGCAGATCGGCAACATGCCCGCCAGCCTGACGGCGCTGGCCGAGGGGCATGTTCCCCGGCTGCGGGATGCGGCGATGGCGGTCGCGGCGCGTTGAACCGGACCCGCGCGACGGTGTTGTAAGGTTTCATTAAGTTTCTTGCCCTAGAGTCGGGGTCATGGATCAGAACATGACCACGGCCGCCGATGGCCCGGAGGCGCTTTTCGCGGCCGGAATTTCGGCGCACGGCAATGGGGATTACGCCGTGGCGGCGAGGTGCTTCACCGGCGTGCTCGAGGCCATCCCGGGATTCCCCGCCGCGCTCGCGAACCGGGCCCTGGCGCTATGGCTGCTCGGCGCGCTGGATGATGCGGAGCGCGATGCGAGCGCGGCCTGTGCCGCCATGCCGGGTCTTGCCGAAGGGTGGATGGTTGCCGGCGCGATCAGGATCGAGCGTGGCGATTCCGCCGGCGCCATCGCCGCCTATTCCGAGGCGGTCAAGCTGCGGCAGGGATTTGCGCCGGCGCAGGCGGGGCTTGCGGCGGCCTATCTCGCCCATGCCGACAACGCGGCGGCAGCGCGCCACGCCGCCCTCGCCCTGATGCTCGACCGGGATTGCAACCACGCGCGATTCACCCTGGGCTCCGCCGTATCGGCGCTGGGCCAGACCGAGACGGCGATCGGCCTGTTCACCCAGGTTCTGGCGGCCGAGCCGCGGCACGCCGGGGCTCTGCTCAACCGGGGCAATGCGCTTGTCGGGCTCGACCGAATCGAGGAGGGCGAGGCGGATCTGCGCGCGGCGCTCGCCATCGATCCCGACCTGCGGGAGGCCCTGGCCAGCCTTGCCGTGCTGCGGACGATCCGCGGCGATACCGGGGAGGCCATCGCGCTGTGCGACCGCGCCATCGGGCTCGATCCCGATTTCGCCATCGCGCAATGGAATCGCGGCGTCGCGGCGTTGCTGCAAGGGGATTTCGCCACCGGGTTCGAGGCCTATGAATGGCGCAAGCGCCATCCGCTCTACGGCCCGCATTTCGACCGCCTGCCCGCCCCGGTCTGGACCGGCGACAGTCTGGCCGGCCGCCATCTGCTGGTTCGTGCCGAACAGGGGCTGGGCGACACGATCATGTTCGCGCGGTTCCTGCCGCGGCTCATCGCCGAGGCGCGGCGCGTGACGCTGGCGTGCCATGCCACGCTGTTTCCGCTCTTCGCCGGGCTCGGCGTCGGGCTTTGCCGGCTGGACGAGCCGGCGCCGGCGGGAGTGGACTGCGCGATCGACCAGATGAGCCTGCCGCACGTGCTGCGGCTGACCCCGGAGACGATTCCGGCCGCGGCGGGCTATCTCGCCGCGCCGGCCGCGGCGGTGGAGCGGTTCGCCGATCTCGCGCCGCCGGCCGGCACGCGGCTGTTCGGCCTGGTCTGGGCAGGAAATCCGGGCCACAACAACGACCGTCGGCGATCGTTGCCGGCCGGCGCGCTGGCGCCGCTGATCGCCAGCGAGGGCGTGCGGTTCGTCGCCCTTCAGCTCGGCGCGCGGCAGGGCGAATACGACGTGCCGAGCATGGCCGGCGCGCTTGACGATTTCGGCGCGACGGCCGGGATTCTGCACCATCTCGACGGGCTGGTGACGGTCGACACATCGATTGCCCACCTCGCCGGGGCGATGGGCAAGCCTTGCCATGTGCTGCTCTCGGCCTCGTGCGACTGGCGCTGGCTGCTCGGCCGGTCGGACACGCCGTGGTACAGTTCGATCAGACTGCACCGGCAGCAGACGCTCGGAGACTGGAGCGGGCCGATCGGCTCGGTACTCGCAGCCCTTCACGGCTGAGCGACGGCCGCGTGCCTGGCGGCTTTCAGCGCCGCGGCCGGTCGCGGCCGGTCGCGGGGCATGGGATCGTGCAAAAATTCGTGAGCGATCCGGCGTCGGGGTCTTTTTACGCCTGCCCCGAGGTCCACCTGCTGGCAGGAGAGTGCCGCGACCATCGCGAAGGGAGAGGTGCCGAACCATGCGGACTCGGAACATGCCGGCGGCGTGCTGGCGTCTCGGAGCGGTCTGTCTTGCCTTGGCAGGGTGTTCCGGCCCGCGTCTCGCCCGGCCGATGCGGGCTTTCGTCGGCAAGCCGGAGGCCGCTCTGGTCAGGGCCCTGGGCGTGCCCGACCGGCGCAGCGTTCACGGCGATGTTATCCACGATCAATACCGGCGCACCATCACCTATTCGGTGCCGGGCTGGACGGGCGGGCCGGCTTTCGTGGATCAGCGGCCGGCGATCGGCGATATTCCGCCAGCTGTTCCACCGCAGATCTACAGGAATACCTGCGTGATAACGTTTCGTATCGTTCACGGAATCGTGCGCGCCTACCGCGCCACCGGGCCCGTCTGCTAAGGCGCTTTTCGATTCATCCAGTGCGGATGCCGCGCTCTATAATATTGATAATTTTAGAATCTTTGTCCGATCAGGTGGCTCGATCCGATCGGATAAAGATGCTCTGAAGTCCGGCCCGGTAATTCAAAATCAAATATTTTGTGTCAAGTCTGTTAGCATGCTTGGCATCATCCCACACACGATCGACGAATATCTCAAACGCCGGGTCGATGCGCAGACCCGAGCCGCGGTGCTGCTGCGGGCGGGGTTTCAGGACGGAAAGCAGTTCCGTCTCGACACCGAATATGGCGATGCGGAATGCTGCGCGCTGGTGGCCGCCATCGCCGATGTCACCGGCGGCGCGACCGAGACCGTGTTCGACGAGATTGCCGATTTCTTCCTCGACTGGGCGGAACAGACGTTTCCCGGCTTCTTTGCCGTGGCGCCGGATACCAGGCGCTTTCTGATGATGCAGCCGGAGATCCACAACAGCCTGGCCTGCGGCCTGCGATCGAGCGGGCAGCGGAAAGTGGCGGAGAAATTCCGGGCGGTGGAATTGCCGGACGGGATCCGGATGCATTACCGCTCATCGAACCGGCTGGCCTATTTCTATTGCGCTCTCGCCCGCAACCTCGCGGCGCGCCGCGGCGAGATCGCCGAGATCAGCTTCATCGAGGGCGATACGGCGAGCAGCGCGGCGATCATCGAGATCCGGCTCAAACCGGAACCGGCGCTCGCGCGCGCATGACCGTTTCAGGCAGCGGCGATCCGGTCGATCGGGCGGCGATCGAGGCGCTGTGCCAGGCGATGTGCGGGGTCGTTACCGGCGATCTTTCATTGCGACTTCATACCGATAGCGCGGACCTGTCGGTTCAGAAGCTGGCGCTGATGGCGAATTTCATGCTCGAAACCGCACAGCGCGCGGTGGAGCGGAGCAGGACCTATGCCGCAGCGCTCGACAATGTGCAGCGCGTCGCCCGGCTGGAGGCCTGGCGGTTGACGCGCCCCGAGGGGGAGATTGTGCCGATCGGCCAGGTTTGCGGCCTGCCGGAGTGTGACGGCGAGGCGCTGCGCGGGATCGGATGGTTTCTCGACAGGGTGGGCGGCGGCCAGCGCGAAAGGGTCGAGAGGCTGTTCGATGGGCCGGGCGGCACGGCCGAATGGCCGGGGAACACGGCGGGGACGTGGTTTCGCACCGAGGTCAGTGCGTCGAGCGGCGATGATGAGGGGGGCGGCCACCTCGTGATCACCCAGGACATCTCCGAGCGCCACCGCGCCGCCGAGGAGATCCGCTATCTCGCCGAACACGACCCGCTGACGGGCCTTGCCAATCGCCGGCGGCTGATCGCGTGCCTCGACGCGGCGCTCGATCCTGCCCGGATCGAGACGCAGAAATTCGCGGTCCACGTGATCGATATCGACCGGTTCAAGACCGTGAACGATCTTTACGGACACACCACCGGCGACAGGGTGCTGATCGAACTTGCGGCCTGCCTGCGCGGGGAAGTGCGCGAACACGACATGATCGCGCGGAGCGGCGGCGATGAGTTCGTTGTCGTGCAAAACGGAATCTCCACCGAGCTGGATGCCAGCCGCCTCGCCGAGCGGCTGATCGGCGCGGTCGGCGAGAGGCTCGCCACGAGCGAGGCCGCCGCCGTCTCGACAACCGTGTCGATCGGCATCGCCCTCGCACCGGATGACGGGGCGACCGCCGAAGCCCTGCTTTCTCACGCCGACATGGCGCTTGGCCAGGTCAAATCGGCCAGCCGGAACGGATTCGCGTTCTTCAACACCGAGATCAACGATGCCCAGCTTGCCCGCCGGCGGATGGAGGCCGATTTGCGCGGCGCGTGCGGGCGGGATGAAATCTCGGTGCAATACCAGCCCCAGCTCGACATCGTTTCGGGGAGGATCGTCGGGTTCGAGGCTCTGGCGCGCTGGCGGCGGAACAACCGGGACATTTCACCGGCCGTGTTCATCCCCATCGCCGAAGAAACCGGATCGATCATCGAGATCGGCAGTTTCGTGTTGCGGGAGGCCTGCCGTGAAGCCGCGGGATGGCGCGCGCCGCTGCGCGTTGCGGTCAATATCTCGGTCATCCAGATCAAGCACGGCCAGTTGCCCGCACTGGTGGAGTAAGTGCTTGGCGAAACCGGGCTCGACCCCGCGCGGCTCGAACTCGAAGTCACGGAATCACTGCTGCTCGCCGATGCCGGCGCGGCGACCGATGCGCTGGCGCGCATCAGGGCGCTGGGGGTGACGATTTCGCTCGACGATTTCGGGACGGGATATTCATCGCTGGCAACGCTGCGGATGTTTCCATTCGACAAGATCAAGCTCGACCGTTCCTTCGTGGCCGATCTGGGCCGCGTGGATGAGGCGGAGGCGATCGTGCTGGCGGTTTTGGGGCTCGGGCGGGCACTCGATTTGTCGGTCGTCGCCGAGGGTGTGGAAACCGCGGCGCAGGCGGAGATGCTCCGCATGGCGGGCTGCGCGCTGTTGCAGGGATATCTGATCGGCCGCCCCGCGCCCATGGCACAGTTTCATCAGATCGTGGGACGCGCAGCCGGAGTGCCGCTGACCGGAGACACCGCGGTGCGCGCCTGACCGGGCGCCGGGGCAAACCTGCCCCGACCCTAGTGCCCCGAACCTGAAATCCGATGGATTTCAGATTGAAAGTGGACACTAGGAAAATCAATCATTTAGCGTCCTGTTCGCATCTGAAATTCACCCATGAATTTCGGGAACAGGACAATAGGGTGGTTACCGTGTCGTTGCTACGGACAGGCGAAGGTCGGTCAACGCCCGAGACGATTCCGGAAAACTGTTTGATTTCGTGGATTTGAGTGGTGGGCGCGACAGGGATTGAACCTGTGACCCCTGCCATGTCAAGGCAGTGCTCTCCCGCTGAGCTACGCGCCCGCCGTTGCGGTGCGATGGGTATTACAGGCCGCCGCCCCGCGATGCAAGAGGGGTGGAGCGGGTCAGCGCGGCGCCATCCGCAGCGCGCCGTCGAGCCGGATGGTCTCGCCGTTCAGCATGGTGTTGGCGATGATATGGCACACCAGCGCGGCATATTCCGCCGGCCGCCCGAGCCGCGGCGGAAACGGCACGGCGGCGCCAAGGGCGCGCTGCGCCTCGTCCGGCAGGCCGGCCAGCATCGGGGTTTCGAACACGCCGGGCGCGATCGTCATCACCCGGATTCCGCTGCGCGCCAGCTCGCGCGCCAGCGGCAGCGTCATGCCGGCGACCCCGGCCTTGGAGGCGGCGTAGGCGGCCTGGCCGATCTGACCGTCGAACGCCGCGATCGAGGCGGTGTTCACGATCACCCCGCGCTCGCCGCCCTCATCCGGCGCACCTTCCGCCATCGCCGCGGCGGCGAGGCGGATCATGTTGAACGTGCCGACGAGGTTCACCGAAATCACCCGCGCGAACCGCTCGAGCGAGGCCGGCCCCTCGCGCCCCAGCACCTTCTCGCCAAGCACGATTCCGGCGCAGTTGATCAGCCCGTGCAGCCCGCCGAACGCCGCCCGCGCCGCCGCGACCGCTTCAACGGCCTGGCCGGCATCCGTCACATCGGTCCGCACGAAGCGCGCGGCGGCGCCGAGTTCGCCCGCCAGCGCCATGCCCGGCGCCTCGGCCACATCCGCCAGCACCACGCGCCCGCCCTGCGCGGCCAGCGCCCGCGCCGCGGCGGCGCCAAGCCCGGAGCCGCCGCCGGTGACCAGAAACACCCTGTCGCGAATGTCCATTTTTGCTCCGCCCCGTCAGATCGCCCGGTGCGTCATCACGCCGGGCCGCCGCCCTCGCCCGAGGCCAGCTCCGGGAACGCGCTCTCGGCGAAGCGTACCACCTCGCCCGCCAGCCCGGCCTCGCCGCCCGCCTCGCCGCGCCGCAACTGCACGCGCCGGATTTTCCCGGAAATCGTCTTCGGCAGGTCGGTCACGAACACGATCTCGCGGATGCGCTTGAACGGCGCCAGCCGCGCCCGCGCATGCCGGAAGATCGACAGCGCCGTGGCCCGGTCCGCCACCGCCCCCGGCACCAGCGCGACATAGGCGACCGGCACCGAGAGGCGGATCTCGTCCGGCTTCGGCACCACCGCCGCCTCGGCGACGCTTCCATGCTCGATCAGCACGCTCTCCAGCTCGAACGGGCTGATCCGGTAATCGGACGATTTGAACACGTCATCCGCCCGGCCGACGAAGGTGAGATAGCCATCGGCATCGATCTGCGCGACATCGCCGGTGCGGTAATAGGCGCCATCGGTGCCGCGCAGCGCGCCGGTCGCGGCATCGACATAGCCGCGCATCAGCCCGGCCGGCCGCGCCGCGCCGAGCGGCAGCGCCACCTCGCCCTCGGTCACCGAATCGTTCGCCTGATCGAGAATGGAAATCCGGTAGCCCGGCAGCGGCCGGCCCATCGAGCCCGGCTTGACCGCCTGGCCGGGGGAGTTGCCGATCTGCGCGGTCGTCTCGGTCTGGCCGTAGCCATCGCGGATGGTCAGCCCCCACATCGCCCGCACCCGGTCGATGATCTCGGCGTTCAGCGGCTCGCCGGCGCAGGCCAGTTCGCGCAGCGCCACCTTCCATTGCGCGAGGTCGTTCTGGATCAGCAGCCGCCAGACCGTCGGCGGCGCGCAGAGCGTCGTCACCCCGCAGCGGACCAGCGTATCGAGCAGCGCCTTCGCCTCGAAGCGCGGCTGGTTGACGATGAACACCGTCGCCCCCGCGTTCCAGGGCGCGAAGAAACTGCTCCAGGCGTGTTTCGCCCAGCCCGGCGAGGAAATGTTCAGATGCACATCGCCCGGCTGCAACCCGATCCAGTACATCGTCGAGAGGCTGCCGACGGGATAGGAATAATGCGAATGCAGAACGAGTTTCGGCTTCGCCGTGGTGCCGGAGGTGAAATAGAGCAGCAGCGGATCATCGGCCCGCGTCGGCCCGTCCGGCACGAAATCGGCGCTCTCGCCCTCCGGTGCGTAAGCCGTCCAGCCATCGGGCGCGCCGCCGATCGCGATCCGCTGGAACGTGCCGGCCACCGCGTCGAACTTCGCCGCCTGATCCGCCGTCGTCACCACGAAACGCGCAGCGCCGCGCTCCACCCGGTCCTGCAACTCCTCGGGCGTCAGCAGCGTCGTTGCCGGAATCACCACCGCGCCGAGCTTGATCGCCGCCAGCATCACCTCCCAGAGCGGCACGATATTGCCGAGCAGCAGGATCAGCCGGTCGCCCCGCCGCACGCCCTGGGCGCGCAGGAAATTCGCCGTGCGGTTCGACCGGGCGGAAAGGTCGGCGAAGCTCAGCCGCACATCCTCCCCGCCCGCCGGATCGGCGATCCACAACGCCGGGCGCTGCGCGCTGGCGGCGTCGCGGGCGAGATGCGCGTCGAACCAGTCGAGCGCCCAGTTGAAATCCCGCGCCTCCGGCCAGCGGAAGCCGGCGGAGGCGGCGGCAAGATCGGCCCGGTGGTCGAGCAGGAACTGCCGCGCGGCGATGAAGTCGGTCATGGACGTTTCCCTTGTTCTGGTTCCGCGCCGTTCAGGCGGGCTTCGACGCCGCCGAGATCGCGCGGAAGATCGCGGAAAAATCCTCGCTGCCATGCCCGGTTTCGGCGAAGGCGGCGTAGATGTCGCGCGCGTGGCGGCCGAGCGCGGTTTCGGTGCCGGTCGCCGCCGACGCCTCCATCGCGAGGCCGAGATCCTTCAGCATCAGCGCGGCGGCGAAGCCCGGCCGGTAGTCGTGATTGGCCGGGCTCGCCGGCACCGGCCCCGGCACCGGGCAATAGGAGGTCAGCGACCAGCACTGGCCCGAGGCGGTAGACGCCACGTCGAACAGTTTCTGCCGCTCCAGCCCGAGCCGGTCGGCCAGCGCGAAGGCCTCGCTCACCGCGATCATCGAGATGCCGAGGATCATGTTGTTGCAGATCTTCGCCGCCTGCCCGGCCCCGGCGGCACCGCAATGCACGATGCGCCTTCCCATCGCCGCCAGCAGCGGCTCGCCGCGCTCGAACGCCTCGGCGGTGCCGCCGGCCATGAAGGTCAGCGTTCCGGCGCTGGCGCCGCCCACCCCGCCGGAGACCGGCGCATCGAGCGAGAGCATGCCCCGCCCCGCCGCCATCGCATGCGCGGCGCGGGCGGAATCGACATCGATCGTCGAGCAGTCGATGAACAGCGTGCCGGCCCGCGCCGCCGGCAGGATGCCGTCCGCCGCCTCATACACCGCGCGCACGATCGGGCCGGAGGGCAGCATCGTGATCACCGCATCCGCGTCGCGCGCCGCCTCGGCGGCAAGCTCCACGATCGTTACACCCGCGGCCGCCGCCGCCTCGCGCGCCGCCGGCACGGTGTCGAAACCGAGCACCGCATGGCCCGCGCGGACCAGATTGGCGGCCATCGGGCCGCCCATATTGCCCAGGCCGATGAATCCGATCCGTGCCATGCGTGTCCTCCTGTCAGGTTGTTAGTGCATCGAGCCCCAGCTCGTCGGCGCCGAGCGGCGCGAAATACGCATCGAGCGTTTCATCATCCACGCCGTCGAGCGTCGCCGGCTGCCAGCGCGGATTGCGGTCCTTGTCGACGAGCTGCGCCCGCACGCCCTCGACGAAATCATGGGCGGCGACGCAGCGCACCGCGACGCGGAACTCGCGGTCGATCGCGGTTTCCACCTTCGCATCGCCCCGCGCCGCGCGCACGAGGCGCAGGCTGAGCTTCACCGAGGTGGGGGACATGCGCCTGATCGTCGCCGCCGCCTCGCGCGCCGCAGGGTCGGCATGCGCTTCCAGCGCCGCGACGATCGCCTCCGCCGTCGGCCGCCCGTAGCACTCGTCGATCCAGCCGCGCGCCGCAAGCAGCGGCGAGTCCGGCGCCGGGGTCGCGAAGGCGGCGATGCAGTCGTCGACATCCGCGCCGTCCACCAGTGCCGCCAGCGCCGCCGTCAGCGCCGGCAAATGCCGGCTTTCGACGTAATGATCGGCGATGCCGCAGGAGAGCGCGTCGGCGCCGGTCATCCGGTGCGCGGTGAGTGCGGCGTGGATGCCGGTCTCGCCCGGCATCCGCCCGAGGAGGAAGGTGCCGCCGACATCCGGCACGAAGCCGATGCCGACCTCCGGCATCGCCAGCATCGTCCGCTCGGTGACGATCCGGTGCGAGCCGTGCGCCGAAATGCCGACGCCGCCGCCCATCACGATCCCGTCCATCAGCGCGACGAAGGGTTTCGGATAATTCGCGATATGGGCGTTCATCCGGTATTCGTCGCCGAAGAACGGAAACGCCAGACGTTCGCCGCCGCTCTTCGCCGCGTCGTAGAGCGCGCGAATATCGCCGCCCGCGCACAGCCCGCGCTCGCCCCGCCCGTCCACCATCACGAAGGCGACGGAAGGATCATCCGCCCAGCGCAGCAGCGCGGCATCGATCGCCACTTCCATGTCGTGGGTCAGGGCGTTGAGCGCGCGCGGCCGGTTCAGGCTGATCCGGCCGACCCGGCCCTCGACCCGGATCTCGACATCCGTGGTGATCTCACCGCTCATGCGTTCCGCCCGATGAGGCCGCGCGCGACGATCAGTCTCATGATTTCGTTCGTCCCTTCCAGTATCTGGTGCACCCGCAGATCGCGCACGATCTTCTCGATGCCGTATTCGGCGAGATAGCCGTAGCCGCCGAAAAGTTGCAGCGCGTTGTTGGCGACCTCGAAACCGGTATCGGTGGCGATGCGCTTCGCCATCGCGCAGCGGCGTGTCGCGTCCGCCGCGCCGCGATCGAGCGAAGCCGCGGCGGACCACAGGAAGAGCCGCGCCGCCTCCAGCTCGGTCGCCATGTCGGCGAGCCGGAACTGCAAGGCCTGGAACTCCTCCAGCCGGCGGCCGAACGCCTCGCGCTCGCCCATGTAGCGCAGCGCCTTCTCCAGCGCCGCCTGCGCGCCGCCGAGCGAGCAGGCGCCGATATTCACCCGCCCGCCATCGAGCCCGCTCATCGCGATGCGGAACCCCTCGCCTTCCGCGCCGAGGCGGAACCGCGCCGGAATGCGGCAGGATTCGAAGATCACCTGGCGCGTCGGCTGCGCGTTCCAGCCCATCTTCCGCTCATTGGCGCCGAAGCCGAGCCCCTTCGTATCCTTCGGCACCAGGAAGGAGGAAATTCCGCGCGCGCCGGCGCCGCCGCTGCGCGCCATCACCAGATAGAGGTCGGTCGCCCCGGCGCCGGAGATGAATTGCTTGACGCCATCGAGCACGTAATCGTCGCCATCGCGCACGGCCTTCGTTTTCAGCGCCGCGGCGTCCGATCCCGCGCCCGGCTCGGTCAGGCAGTAGCTGGCGAGATGCTCCATGCTGACCAGCGCCGGCAGGACGTCGCGGCGCTGGGCGTCGTCGCCGAAGCGATCGACCATCCAGGCCACCATGTTGTGGATCGACATATAGGCCGACACCGCGGGGCAGCCGGTCGCCAGCGCCTCGAAGATCAGCGCCGCGTCGAGCCGGGTCAGCCCCGACCCGCCGCTCTCCTCGCGCACATAGATCCCGCCCATGCCGAGCGCCGCCCCCTCGCGGATCGCATCGACGGGAAAATGCTTCGCCTCGTCCCACGCCACCGCGTGCGGCGCCAGTTTTTCATCGGCGAAGCCGCGCGCCATCTCGGCAATCGCGCGCTGCGCCTCGTCGAGCGCGAATTGCGGCGTTGCGTCGGATGGCGGCGTGGCGTTCATCGGTTCCTCCCGAAAGCGGCGTCTCCGTCAGCCGATCGGCTCGGGGACGATGGTCTTGACGATCGTCGCATCCAGCGCCTCGAACCCGGCATAGTCGATCGTCTCGTACAGCTCGGCGCGCGTCTGCATCGCCTCGACGCAGTTCTGCGCACCGCCATCGCGCCGGATCGCGGCGTAGAGAGTTTCCACCGCCTTCGCCGACACCCGCAGCGAGGTGACGGGCCAGATCACCATGCGGTAGCCCATCTCCTCGAATTCGGCGGCGGTGAAGAACGGGGTGCGGCCGAACTCGGTCATGTTGGCGAGCAGGGGCACGCCCGGCATCCGGCGGGCGAATTCGCGGAACATCTCGGCGCTGTAGAGGGCTTCGGGGAAGATCGCGTCCGCCCCGGCCTCGACATACATCCTGGCCCGCGCCACCGCGCCGTCCATCCCCTCGCTCGCCGCGGCATCGGTCCGCGCGATGACGTAGAGATCCCGCCGCGCATGCGCCGCCGCCGCCACCTTCGCCGCCATGTCGCGCGGATCGGCGAGTTTCTTGTCGTTCAGGTGGCCGCATTTCTTCGGCAGCAGCTGGTCCTCGATATGCACGGCACCGGCCCCGGCATCCTCGAAGCTGCGCACCATGTGCATGACGTTGAGCGCCTCGCCGTAGCCGGTATCGCCATCGACCACCACCGGCAGGCCCGAGGCCCGCGCCACCTGGCGGACGAAGAAGCATACCTCGTCGACAGTGATGATGCCGAGATCTGGCAGCCCCATCGAGGCGGTCATCGCCGCGCCCGAGAGGTAGCACGCCTCGAAACCGGCCCGCATCGCCTGGCGGCCGGCGAGCCCGTTATGCGCGCCGGGGATCTGCACGATCGGCCCGCGCGCGACAAGCTCGCGGAAGCGCTGGCCGGCGGCGCGCGCCGGCAGGTCGGATGCTTGCAGATAGCTCATCGAACCCTCCTCAGCCGCGCTTGTCGAGCGGCACGAACTTGCGATCCTCGGGCCCGACGTAATTGGCCGAGGGGCGGATGATCTTGTTGTCGGCGCGCTGTTCCATCACATGCGCGCTCCAGCCGGCGGTCCGCGCGATCACGAAGAGCGGCGTGAACATCGCGGTGGGCACGCCCATCATGTGGTAGGACACGGCCGAGAACCAGTCGAGATTGGGGAACATCCGCTTTGCGTCGTGCATCACGCTCTCGATGCGCGCGGCGATGTTGAACATCTTCATCGATCCCGCCTGCTCGGAGAGCGACTGCGCGACGCGCTTGATGACCACGTTGCGCGGATCGGCGATGGTGTAGACCGGATGGCCGAAGCCGATGATCACCTCGCGCGCCTCGATCCGGCGGCGGATATCGGCCTCCGCCTCGTCGGGGTCGGCGTAGCGCTTCTGCACCTCGAAGGCGAATTCGTTGGCGCCGCCATGTTTCGGCCCGCGCAGCGCGCCGATGCCGGCGGTGATCGCCGAATGGATGTCCGAACCGGTGCCGGCGACGACGCGGGCGGCGAAGGTGGAAGCGTTGAACTCGTGTTCAGCATACAGGATGAGCGAGGTGTGCATCGCCCGCACCCAGGCATCGACCGGGCGGCGACCGTGCAGCAGGTGCAGGAAATGCGCGCCGATCGACGCATCGTCGGTCTCGACATCGATGCGACGGCCATTGGTGCTGAAATGATGCCAATAGAGCAGCATCGAACCGAGCGAGGCGATCAGCCGGTCCGCCACGTCGCGCGCGCCGGCCGGGTTGTGGTCGTGCGCCTCCGGCAGCACGCAACCCAGGGCGGAGACGCCGCTGCGCATCACATCCATCGGGTGCGCCGCCGCCGGCAGCGCCTCGATCACCCGGCGCACCGCCTCCGGCAGCCCGCGCAGCGCCTGCAATTTCGCGAGATAGGCCGAAAGCTCCGCCGCGGTGGGCAGCGTGCCATGGATGAGCAGATGGGCGATCTCCTCGAAGCTGCACGTCTCGGCGATGTCGAGAATGTCGTAGCCGCGATAGTGCAGGTCGTTGCCGCTGCGGCCGACGCTGCACAGCGCGGTGTTTCCCGCGGCAACCCCCGAAAGGGCGACCGACTTTTTCGGCTTCGGCGCCGTCGTGGTCTCGCTCATGCTGTCTGTTCCTTGCGTCTCAGAAGATGCCCGGCTTGCCTTCGAGCAGCGCGCCCGCGGGCAGGGCGACGTTCAGCCGGTCCAGCTCGCCGGCCGGCAGGCGCGGCAGCTCCTGCACCGCCTCGAGGAAACGGGCCGCCTCGCGCGGGGAGATGATGCCATCGGTCAGCGTCTCGAACTTGCGGATGTAGTCGGCGCGCTCGAAGGGGCGGGCGCCCAGCGAATGGGCGTTGGCCACCGCCAGCTCGTCGACCAGCGTGGCGCCATCCTTGAAGCGGATCTCGACGCGGCCGCCGAACGCCTTCTCGTCCGGATCGGCGGCGTGGTAGCGGCGCGTCCATTCCGGGTCCTCGGCGGTTTCGATCTTGTGCCACAGCGCCACCGTGTCCGCCCGCCGCGCCCGCTTCGGCGCGTAGCTGTCGACATGGTGCCAGGCGCCATCCTGCAGGGCGACGGCGAAGATGTACATGATGGAGTGGTCGAGCGTTTCGCGGCTCGCCTTCGGGTCCATCTTCTGCGGATCGTTCGCCCCCGTTCCGATCACGTAATGGGTGTGATGCGAGGTGTGGATGATGATTTTCTCGATCGCATCGAAATTCTCGATCTGCTCGCGCATCCGGAAGGCGAGGTCGATCAGCGCCTGGCTCTGGTATTCGGCCGAGTGTTCCTTGGTGTAGCTGTCCATGATCGCGCGCTTGGCCTCGCCCTTGCCGGGCAGCGGGACGTGGTAGACGGCATCCTTGCCGCCGAGCATCCAGGCGATCACGCTGTCCTCGCCTTCATAGATCGGGCTGGGCGCGCCCTCGCCGCGCATCGCCCGGTCGACCGCCTCGATCGCGAGCTTGCCGGCATGGGCGGGGGCGAAGGCCTTCCACGAGCTGATCTCGCCCTTGCGGCTCTGGCGCGTGGTGAAGCTGACATGCACCGCCTGCTGCACCGCCTGGAAGATCGTCTCCTGCTTCAGCCCGAGCAGCGCGCCGATGCCCGCCGCCTGCGCGGGGGCGAGATGGGCGATGTGATCCTTCTTCCACTCGTGCAGGCAGATCGCCCGGACGAGGTTGATCTGGATTTCATATCCGGTCGCGATGCCGCGGATCAGGTCGCGCCCGGAGCGCTCCATCACCTGGCCGACCGCGAGGATCGGCGGAATGTTGTCGCCCGGGTGCGAATAGTCGGCGGCGAGGAAGGTGTCGTGGTAGTCAAGCTCGCGCACCGCCGTGCCGTTCGCCCAGGCGGCCCATTCCGGGCTCACCGTCTTGCGCGCCGGCAGGCCGAACACCGTCGCCCCGCCGCGCTTGGCATGGCCGAGCGCCATCGCCCGCGCCGAGACCACCGGGCCGCGATTGACCGAGGCCACCGCAACCGCCGCGTTGTCGATGATCCGGTTGATGATCATCGCCGTCACGTCCTTGTCGACGGTCACCTTGTCCGCCGCCACGCCGGCGATCTTCCAGGCCAGCTGATTGTCGCGCTTGAGCAGCGATTTCGAGGGGTGAACACGGACTTCGTGAAGTTTCATGGCGGTTCCGCTCTTGGTTGCAGGGGATGGTCAGTCGCAATAGACCCGGCGGTTCGCAGATGACAAGCGAATTGCAGCAAGTTGGATCAAAGCCTCGCGACCGGATTGCGAATTTTGCGAATTCAGCCACCCGCCCCGGCGGCGCGCGCGCGCATCGTCTTCTTGTCGAGCTTGCCGACGGAGGTCTTGTCGAGGGTCTCGACCAGAAACACCCGGTCCGGCACGGCGTAGCGCGAGATCGCGCCGGCATCGGCGCGGGCCTGGACGTGGGCGCGCAGCGCCGCCTCGTCGGCGTCCAGTCCCGCGCGCGGCACGATGAAGGCCACCGGGCGCTCGCCCCAGCGCTCGTCGGGGATGCCGACCACGGCGGCCTCGGAGACCGCCGGATGGGTGAGCAGGATCTCCTCCAGCCCGATCGAGGAAATCCATTCCCCGCCGGTCTTGATCACGTCCTTCACCCGGTCGACGATCCGCAGATAGCCATCCGCGTCGATCGTGCCGATATCGCCGGTATGCAGCCAGCCGCCGCGCCACAAGGCGGCGGAGGCTTCCGGGTTTCCGGCATAGCCGGCGGTCAGCGCCGGCGTGCGCGTCACCACCTCGCCGACCGAGCGGCCATCATGCGGCACGTCGTTCATCTCGTCGTCGACGATGCGGACCTCGACCAGCGGCCCCGGCAGGCCGGCGGCCATCCGGTAGCCGATCTCGGCCTCCTCCCGGTCCGGCAGGGTGTCGAGAATATCGCCGCGCAACTGCGCCAGCGTCATCACCGGGCAGGTTTCGGACATGCCATATCCGGCATAGATGTCGATGCCGCGCGCGAGCGCCGCCTCGCAGAGCGGGCGCGGCAGCGCCGAGCCGCCGATGACGACGCGCCAGCGGCTGAAATCCGCGCCCTTCGCGGCCGGCGCGTTGAGCAGCATGTGCATGATCGTCGGCACGCAATGCGAAACCGTGACCTTTTCCTCGGCCAGAAGGCGCAGCACGGTGTCGGGCTGGAAGCGGCCGACATAGACCTGCTGCATGCCGAGCATCGTCGCCGCATAGGGGAAACCCCAGGCGTGGACATGGAACATCGGCGTCAGCGGCATGTAGACATCCTCGCGCGACAGGCCGCCATTCAGCCCCGAGACGTTGATGCCGGTGAGCACCATCAGCGTGTGCAGCACGAGCTGGCGGTGGGTGAACATCACCCCCTTGGGCAGGCCGGTCGTCCCCGTCGTGTAGAAGGTGGTTGCCAGCGTGTCCTCGTCGAATTCGGGGAACGCGGCGAGCGGTGGCGCGGCGTCCAGCATCGTTTCATACTCGCCGGCGAACCCCTCCGGCACGGCGCTGTCGTCGTCGCGGATCAGCACGACCTGGCGCAGCTTGGGCAACCGCTCGCGGATCGCCGCCAGCACCGGCAGGAAATCGGCGTGGACGAACAGGATTTCGGCATCCGAATGATCGATCGTGTAGGCGATCTGCTCGGGGCTGAGGCGGATGTTCACCATCATCAGCACGGCGCCGGACATCGGCACGGCGAAATAGGCCTCGAGATAGCGGTGGCTGTCCCAGTCCATGAAGGCGACGCGCGTGCCCATGCCGGCCCCGAGCGCGCCCAGCAGGCCGCCGAACCGGTGCACGCGGGCAACGAATTGGGTATAGGTGAGGCGGGTGTCGCCGCGATAGACGATCTCCCGCCGGCTTGCCTGCGCGATCGGCATTTTCAGCAGCTGGCCGATCAGCAGCCGGTAGCGGAACGGTTCGTGCACCTCGTTCATGGGTCGTATCCTCCGGTTCGCCCCCGATTGGCAGGAGGGCTTGCGCACCATAGGATAGGAGCGTATCGCGCCCGTCAATCCCGCCCGGACCGGGCCAGCAACGATGAGGAAACCCGAATGACCGCTCTGAAAACCCTGTTCGACCTGACCGGCAAGCGCGCCCTGATCACCGGCGGCTCGCGCGGGCTCGGCCTGCAGATCGCCGAGGCGCTCGGCGAGTTTGGCGCCACCATCGCGATTTCGGCGCGCAAGCAGGACGAGCTGAACGAGGCGGTGAAGCACCTCGCCGGCCTCGGCATCGCCGCCACCGCCCATGTCAGCGATCTCGGCAAGGAAGACGGCCCGAAGGCGCTGGCCGACGCGGTGCTGGCGGCCGGCCCGGTCGATATCCTGGTCAACAATGCCGGCGCCACCTGGGGGGCCGCGGCGGTCGACGTGACACCGGAGGCCTGGGCGCGGGTGATGAACCTCAACGTCAACAACATGTTCTTCCTCACCCAGGCGATCGCCGCGCGCTCGATGATCCCCCGCAAGTTCGGCAAGGTGCTCAACATCGCCTCGATCGCCGGGCTGCGCGGCCATCACCCTGACATCACCGGCACCATTCCCTACAACACCTCGAAAGGTGCCGTGGTGAACATGACCCGCGCGCTCGCCGCCGAATGGGGGCCGCACAACATCACGGTGAACGCGCTGGCGCCGGGTTTCTTCCCCTCGAAGATGACGCGCGGCATTCTCGGCCAGTTCGAGGAGAAGATCCTGGCGAAGACGCCGATGAACAAGCTCGGCAACGACGCCGACCTGAAGGGCGCCGCCCTGCTGTTCTGCACCGCCGCCTCGGGTCACATCACCGGCCAGATCCTCGCGGTCGATGGCGGCTCCGGCGTGATCTGAGCCGCGGTCAGTCCCCGGACGCGGCGGCCACGGCGTCGCCGATCCGGGGGCGAAAGCCGAAGAACCCGCGCCCGGCATGCGGCCACAAGGCGCGGTCCCAGGCGCGGGCGACGCGCAGCGCCGGCACATCCGCCGCCGCCAGCGCCTCTGCGACCGGCCCGACCGGCGGATGCGCGGTGACCACCTTCAGCCGGTGCGCCGCCGCCCAGCCGGCGAGATCGTCCGCTTCCAGCAATGCGGGCTCAACGCCGAACCGCGCCGCCGCGCGCGCCATCGCGTCCATCACCGCGCCCCGGGCGAAGGCTTCCACCGCGGGTGCGACGCCGCCGCGCGCCCGTGCCTGCGGCATCGCCACCGCCGCCACCGCCCGCACCTCGCAGCCGGCGAGATCGAGCGTCTCGGCCGCGCAATCCTCCTCGTGCAGCAGCAGCGCGACCTCGCCCGCAGGCGGCGGATCGAAGCGCGGCTTCAGCGCCGGCGCCGGCGTCAGCGTTTCGGTGAGCGGTTCCGCCGCCTCGTCGAGCAGCCCGCGCGGATCGAACCGCCCGCCGGTGTGGCGCGCGATGTTTTCCGCCCGCGCGAGATAGTGCTTGCCCGGCGTGTGCAGCCCCGCCACCCAGCGCCATGACAGCGTGTTGGAGGCGATGTCGCCATCCAGCAGGTGGCGGAGGAAGAAATCCGCCCCGAGTTCCCAGGGCAGCCGCAGCGTGAAGATCCAGATCGAGGCGAACCACATCCGCGCGTGGTTGTGCAGGTAGTTCCGCGCCACGATCTCGCGCGCCCAGGAATCGAAACAGTCGATCCCGGTATTGCCGGCGCAGGCATCGTGAAACGCGCGCCGCAGCCCCGCTTCGGTCGCCAGCCGGTTTTCGGCCCGCCGCAAGCCGGCGCGATAGAGGTCGTACACGCCGGAGCGCTGTTCGAGCCAGCCTTTCCAGTAGGTTCGCCAGCCGACCTCGTCGATGAATTTCGCCGCAACCTCGCCATGGGCGGCGAAGGCGGCCCGGGCCACCTCGGCCTCGGTCAGCAGCCGGTGGCGCAGCCAGGGCGACAGGCGTGAAACGGCACCTTTGGTCTCGGGCCCCGGATCGGTATTGCGGCCGGCGGCGTAGCGCGCGCCGGCGCGGGGCAGGAAATCGGCGAGATGCCGGAGCCCGGCTTCACGGGTGGGGATCGGTTCAGGGGTCATGCCCTGGCAGATGGCGCCGCCACGGCTCTTGGCAATGACTTCGGGATCGGCGAAACAGACTGACGGGAGGTTTGAGTGGACAAACAGAACCGGCACGACGCGACGCGCGCCGATATCGCCGCCGCCGAACGCATCCTCGGCATCGAGCAGACCGCGCCGGAGCGGGCGCTGATCGCCGCCACCATCGCCGCGCAGATCGATCTTGCCCGCGCCCGCCGCGCGGTGGAGCTGGACGATGATCTGGCGCCGGCCTGCGTGTTCGACCCGCGCCTGCCCGGCTTCGAGACGCCTGGGCGCGGACCGCTGACCCTGCCCGGCGCGGCATGCCCCTTTCCCGGGGCCGACGACGCGGCGATCGCCTTTGCCCCGGCCCGCGCCCAGGCGGCGTGGATCAGGAACGGGCAACTGACCGCGGCGCGGCTGACCGGCATCTATCTCGACCGGATCGCCCGGCTCGATCCCGCGATCGGCGCCTTCGCCCGGCTCAACCCGGCGGCACTGGCCGAGGCGGCCGCCCTCGACGACCGCGCCGCGCGGGGCGACTGGGCCGGGCCGCTGCATGGCGTGCCCTGGGCCTGCAAGGACCTGATCGACACCGCCGGCATCGTCACCGACTGGGGCGCGGAGCCGTTTCGCGGCCGGGTTCCGCCGGAGGATGCGGCCGTCGTGCGGCGGCTGCGCGCGGCCGGCGCCGTGCTGCTCGGCAAGACGGTGGTGGGCGCGCTCGGCTATGGCGATGTCTGGTATGGCGGACGCACCCGCAATCCCTGGAATCCCGACGAGGGGGCGTCGGGCTCGTCATCCGGCTCCGCCGCCGCCGTCGCCGCCGGGCTTTGCGGGTTCGCGCTCGGCACCGAAACCCTCGGCTCGATCGTCGCCCCCGCCGCGCGCTGCGGCGCCATCGGCCTGCGGCCGAGCTTCGGGCGGATCGGCCGCAGCGGCGTCATGAAGCTGTGCCCGAGCCTCGACCGCGTCGGGCCGCTCTGCCGCGACATCGCCGACGCGGCGCTTGTTCTCGCCGCCCTCAACGGCGCCGATCCGGGCGATCCGTCAAGCCGCGACATCCCTTTCGGCGGCGATGTCGCGGGCGGCGCCGAGGGGCTGCGGATCGGCATTCTCGACGGCGATTTCGCCGGCGCCGGAGCGGGCGAAGCGCGGCGGGCGCTGGAGCGGCTCCGCGCGCTCGGCGCCACCCTCGTCCGGGTGACGCTGCCGCCGCTGCCCTGGGAAACGCTCGTGTCGCTGCTGATGGCCGAGGCCGCCGCCAGCTTCGAGCCGCTCACGCTTTCGGGCCGCGATGACCTTCTCGCCCGCCAGGACGAGGCGGCCTGGCCGAACCAGTTCCGCCTCGCCCGGTTTCTCTCGGCGGTCGATCATGTGCAGCTCGACCGGCTGCGCCGGCGCGGGATGCAGGCGATGCGCGACGGCTTCGCCGCGGTCGATCTGCTGGCCGCCCCGTTCGCTGCCGGTCCGCTGCACACGCTGGCGGCCTTTACCGGCCATCCCTGCCTGTGCACGCCCGTGGGCTTCACCAGCGCGCCGCCGCGCCCCTCGGCCGGGCTCGCGCCACCCGAACAGGCGCCGCCGCGGCGCGTGCCGGCGGCGCTCTGCCTGTGGGGGGAACTGTTCGACGAGGCGAAGCTGCTCGCCGCGGGCCTGGCGCTCGCGGAGCGCTGCGCGCTCGATCTCCGCCCGCAGCCGACCTAGCGCCGCGGCATGAAAGGAACATCCGACCGGATGAGACACGCCAGCCCCACGACGCCCGCTTCCAGCCTTGCGCACGAACGCGACATCATCAGCGCGAGCGCCCTGTTCGATCCGGGCCACTATACGCTGCAGGCGCGCGACCTGGCGAAAGGGGACGATCCGCTCGATGATTTCTGCAACCGCGGCTGGCGCGCCGGCCTGCGGCCCAACGCATACTTCGATCCCGCGTATTACCTCGCCCGCAACCCGGACATCGCCGCCTCGAACGTCAATCCTCTGCTTCATTACATCCAGTTCGGCGACCGCGAGGGGCGCGATCCATCGCCGCTGTTCCACGCCGCCTGGTATCGCGAGGCCTACGGCATCCCGGAAAACCGGAACGCCCTGGCCGATTACCTCGCCCGCCGGCGAACCGGCAAGGTCAGCCCGGTGCCGCTGTTCGACCCGCAATGGTATCTGGATCACAACCCCGACGTCGCGGCCTCCGGCAACGATCCTTTCGAGCATTTCTGCGCCTTCGGCGCCGCCGAGCGGCGCGACCCCTGCCCCGGTTTCGACATCGCCTTCTACGCCGCCCGCTATGCCGCCGAGATCGGCGGCGGCAATCCGTTCCTGCATTATCTCGCGCATCGCGACGGCGGGTTCCAGCCGGTTCGGCCCGCCGCCGAACGGCTGATCGCCGGCGCGGTGCGGGCTGCGACACGGCCGGCCGACAGTTTCGAGCCGCGCCAGCCGCTGCCGCCGGGCGCGCCGCGCCTTGCCACCGTTCTGGCCTATTACCTGCCGCAGTTTCACGCGATCGCGGAAAACGACGCCTGGTGGGGAACCGGCTTTACCGAATGGACCAACCTGGCCCGCGCCACGCCGCGCTTCGCCGGGCATTACCAGCCCCGCGCGCCGCGCGATCTCGGGTTTTATTCGCTCGACGATCCCTCGGTCATGCCGCGCCAGATCGCCATGGCAAAGGAGGCGGGCCTCGGCGGTTTCGTGTTCTATTACTACTGGTTCAACCGCCGGCGGCTGCTGGAAAAGCCGGTCGAGCGGTTTCTCGCCGATCCGGCGCTCGACATGAGTTTCTGCCTGATGTGGGCGAACGAGAACTGGACCCGCCGGTGGGATGGGCTCGAGCGCGAAATCCTGCTGGCGCAGGATTACCTTCCGCAGGACGATACGGCGCTGATCGACGATTTCGCCCGGCACTTCGCCGATCCGCGCTATATCCGGCTCGAAGGCCGGCCGCTGCTGATGATCTATCGGGCCGCGCTCATTCCCGACCCGGAGCCGACCATCGCGCGCTGGCGCCGGCTGTTCATGGAACGCCACGGCGAAAATCCCCTGCTCTTCATGGCCCAGAGCTTCCACGACCACGATCCGCGGCGGCACGGGCTGGACGGCGCCGTCGAGTTCCCGCCGCACAAGCTTGTGGTGGATGCGCCGAAACTCAACGCCTCGCTCGACCTTTTCGACCCCGAGTTTTCGGCCGATGTCTATCATTACAACGACATCATCGCCGCCTCGCTCGCCGATCCAGATCCCGCCTATCCGCTGATCCGCACCGCCGTGACCGGCTGGGACAACGACCCGCGCCGAGAGGGCGCGGGCGTTGTGCTGCACGACGCGACGCCCGCGACATATCAGGCCTGGCTGGCCGCGCTGATCGGGCGGGCCAGACGCAACCCGGTCTGGGGCGAGCCGATCGTCTGCATCAACGCATGGAACGAATGGGCCGAGGGCGCCTATCTCGAACCCGACCTGCATTACGGCGCCGCCTTTCTCAATGCCACCGCCCGCGCGATCACCGGCCGGGCGGCCGCCGGCGCCGCGCACAATCTGCTGCTGGTCGGGCATGACGCCCTGCCCCATGGCGCGCAGATGCTGCTTCTGCACCTCGCCCGCGCGCTGCGCCGGGAGCATGGCATCGTGCCGCGCATCCTGCTGCTGAGCGGCGGCGAGCTGGTGCCGGACTACGAGGCCGAGGGCATTGTCGATCTCGCTCCCAACGAGGCGGCGCTGCTGCGTCATGTCGCCGCCTACCGCGCCCAGGGGATCGACGCCGCGATCGTCAACAGCCTCGCCTCCGCGCGGGTCTGCGTGAAGCTGGCAGAGCAGGGAATCCGCAGCCTGCTGCTGGTTCACGAGATGCCGCGGCTGGTGGAGGAGAGATCGCTGCGCGGCGTCGCGCGCCAGGGGATGCGGGCGGCGGCCGCGACGGTGTTCTCGTCGGATCACGTGCGCGACACGTTATGCGCGGCGCTGGACATCGCCCCCGCGGCGCATGTCATCCCCCAGGGCAATTATCAGAATGTCGGCTACGACCCGGCGGCGCGCAAACGCTTCCGTGCCGGTCTCGGCATTCCGGCGCGCGCCTTCGTCGTGCTCGGCGTCGGGTTCGGCGACCTGCGCAAGGGCTTCGACCTGTTCATGCAGGTTTTCCGCCTGCTCGGCGCCGGGCGGCGGGATGTCCACTTCGTCTGGCTCGGCGAGACCCATCTCTGGATCCGCGACTATCTTGGCGCCGAGATCGAGGCGGCGCGCGAGAGCGGCCGCTTCCATCTGCTTCCCTTCACCAGCGACGTGGCGCCCGCCTATTGCGGCGCCGATCTCTACGCGCTGACCTCGCGCGAGGACCCGCTGCCGACCACGGTGATCGAGGCCATGGGCGCCGGCCTTCCGGCCATCGCCTTCGCCGGCGCCGGGGGCATTCCCGACCTGCTGCGCGAGACCGGCGCGGGCGACAGCGTGCCCGCCGGCGACGTTGCCGGCTTCGCCGCCGCGATCGCGGCCCGGCTCGACCATGCGGCCCTCGCGGCGGCGCGGCCGGGCATCGCCGCCGAGGCCGCGCGGCGTTTCGATTTCAATGCGTATGCCCGCCGCCTGCTGGCGCTCGCCAGGCCCGAGCTTGCGCGCATTTCCTGTTTCGTCACCAATTACAATTACGGCCAACATCTGCCGCGGCGGCTCGCAGGCATTTTCGGCCAGACCCATCCGGTCGAGGAGATCACCCTGCTCGACGATGCCTCGACCGATCGGTCGGTCGAGATCGCGCGCGAGACCGCGGCGGCGTGGCGGCGCAGCCTTGTGATCCGCGCCAACGCGAGGAACACCGGCTCGCCTTTCGGCCGATGGCGCGAGGCGGCGGAGGCGGCGCGGGGCACGTTCGTCTGGATCGCCGAGGCGGATGACGATGCCGCGCCCGGCTTTCTCGCGGCTCTCGTCGACGCGCTTGCCGGCGCGCCGGACGCGGTGATGGCAATCGCCGAGTCGCGGGCCATCGATGCCGATGACAACCCGTTGATGCCGGATTACCGGCGATATTACCTTGAGGCCGGCGCGCCGGAACTCGCCGCCTCCATGACGATGGCGGCGCGGGATTTTGCCAGCCGCTTTCTCGCGGTGCGCAATCTCGTGCTGAATGTGAGCGGCGTGCTCTTCCGGCGCGACTGCCTGCTGGCCAGCCTCGCGCGCCTCGGCGACGAACTCCCGACCTTCCGCCTCGCCGGAGACTGGCGGCTTTATCTCGACCTGCTGGCCCACGCGTCCGGCGATGTCGTGTGGATCGCCGAGCCGCTGAACATCCACCGCCGGCACGCGACCGGCGCCACCGGCACGCTCGACGCCGCTTCGCATCTGGCGGAAATCGCGCGGATCCATAACATCGCCGACGGGTTGCTGGACCTCGACGGCGATATCCGCCTCGCCCAGAGGCGCTGGCGCGACGACTTCGCCCGCAAAGCCGGCCTCGGCGGCGAGACTTCCGGCCCCAGCCCGGGCGGAAGGCGGAAAGCCGCCGGCGGTTCACCAGATCGGCGCCGACGCTGAATTGCGGAGCGGTTTTCGCGCCTTCGGGATCGGAAAGTGTTCGAAGGCAACATTGATTGTATAAAAAATAAAACCTACGCTATGTTTTTGTATTGTCTTAACGTTGTAGTATCTTTTTGGAATTATATAAAATATTATTTCAATCTTTCTTAGATTGGCCCGTTTTCTTGTACGAATGGAGATGCTAGTTTGAAACGTGGAAGGTGAGGCGATTCAATCTTCTTCCGCGGCTAGAATGTTTTCGAATTGTCTATAATTTTTAACATTTGAGCGAGCCGGATTACCGGCCTCGTTTATTTTTGAAGATATACCTGATCTGAAATGAAATTTCTCATTACTGGCGGTTGTGGTTTCATTGGGTCTGCTGTTGTCCGGCGCGTCATTGGCCATACGGCTCATGAGGTGGTGACGGTCGACAAGATGACCTATGCGGCGTCGCATGAGGCGCTGGGCGAGGCGCTGGGGCATCCGCGCCATCACCTGGTTCATGCCGACATCGCGGATGCCGCGGCGATGCGCGCCGTCTTCGAGGCGCACCGGCCCGATATCGTGATGCATCTCGCCGCCGAATCCCATGTCGATCGTTCGATCGACGGGCCGCGCGATTTCATCGACACCAATATCACCGGCACCTTCGTCCTGCTGGAGGCCGCCCGCGCCTGGTTCGCCACGCTGGACGAAGCCGGCCGCGGGCGCTTCCGCTTCCACCACATCTCGACCGACGAGGTGTTCGGCGCGCTTGAACCCGGCGATCCCCCCTTCACCGAAACCACCCCCTACAACCCCCGCAGCCCCTATGCCGCGAGCAAGGCCGCCTCGGACCATCTCGTCCGCGCCTGGCAGCACACCTACGGCCTGCCGACCATCGTCTCCAACACCACCAACAATTACGGCCCGTGGCAGTTCCCCGAGAAGCTCATCCCGCTGGTGCTGATCAACGCGCTCGAAGGCCAGCCTTTGCCCGTCTATGGCGATGGCTCGAACATGCGCGACTGGCTCTTCGTCGAGGATCACGCCGAGGCGCTCCTCGCCGTCGCCCTCACCGGCACGCCGGGCGAGACCTACGCCATCGGCGCCCGGCAGCCCCGCACCAATCTCGACGTCGTTCGCACCATCTGCCGCCTGCTCGATGACCGCCGGCCCGATCCCGCCGGCCCGCGCGAGCGGCTGATCAGCTTCGTGACCGACCGGCCGGGACACGATTTCCGCTACGAGATCGACCCCGCGCGCAGCGAGGCCGCGCTCGGCTGGCGCGCCGCGCACGATTTCGAGGCCGGCCTCGCCCGCACCATCGACTGGTATCTGGCCAACGAGCCCTGGTGGCGCGCCATCCGCGCCCGCCTCTATGCCGGCCAGCGCCTCGGGCACGCGGCATGATTCGCAAGGGAATCATCCTCGCCGGCGGTTCCGGCACCCGCCTGCACCCCTCCACCCTCGCCGCCTCGAAGCAGCTCCTGCCGGTCTATGACAAGCCGATGATCTACTATCCGCTGTCGACCCTGCTGCTCGCCGGCATCCGCGACCTGCTGCTGATCTCCACCCCGCAGGACCTGCCGCAGTTCCGCCGCCTGCTCGGCGACGGCGCGCAATACGGCATCCGCATCGACTATGCCGCCCAACCCGCGCCGGACGGCCTTGCCCAGGCCTTCCTGATTGGCGAGGACTGGCTCGCCGGCGAGGCCTGCGCCCTCGCCCTCGGCGACAACCTCATCCACGCCGACCATCTCTCCATCGCGCTGCGCCAGGCCGCCAGCCGCAAGGACGGCGCCACCGTCTTCGCCTATCAGGTGCGCGACCCCGAACGCTACGGCGTCGTCTCCTTCGACGAGGCCGGCCGCGCCACCGGCATCGTCGAGAAACCCGCCACCCCCACCTCGCACTGGGCGGTGACCGGCCTCTATTTCTACGATCGCCGGGTGACGGAATTCGCCCACCGCATCCGCCCCTCGGCGCGCGGCGAGCTTGAGATCACCGATCTCAACCGGCTCTATCTCGACGACGGCTCCCTCACCGTCGAGCGGCTCGGCCGCGGCACCGCCTGGCTCGATGCCGGCACCCCGGACTCGCTGCTGCAGGCCGCCACCTTCGTGCAGACCATCCAGGCCCGCCAGGGCCAGCTCGTCGGCTGCCCCGAGGAGGTCGCCTTCCGCATGGGCTTCATCGACGCCGACACGCTGCGCCACCACGCCAAGCGGCTCGGCAAGACAGATCTCGGCCGCGCGCTGCGCGAACTCGCCGACGCCGAGGCCGCATGATCCAGCCGCTCGACCTGCCCGAGGTGAAACTCATCACCCCGCCGCGCTTCGCCGATTCCCGCGGCTGGTTCAGCGAAACCTGGAACCAGGCGAAGCTCGCCGCCCTCGGCTTCAGCGAAACCTTCGTGCAGGACAACCACTCCTGCTCTACCCGGCCCTTCACCATCCGCGGCCTGCACTGCCAGATCGCCCCCTTCGCCCAGGGCAAGCTCGTCCGCTGCGTGCGCGGCGCGATCTGGGATGTCGCGGTCGATATCCGCCACGGCTCGCCCAGTTTCGGCCGCTTCGCCGCCGCCGAACTCTCCGCCGCCAATGGCGCCCAGCTCTGGATTCCGCCCGGCTTCCTGCACGGGTTCTGCACCACCGAGCCCGAGACCGAAGTCGTCTACAAGGTCACCGCCCCCTACGACAAAGCCTCCGAACGCGGCGTGATCTGGAACGACCCCGATCTCGCCCTGCCCTGGCCGGTTCCCGCCGGCGCCGCCCTGCTCTCGGACAAGGACACGCTGCTGCCCCGCCTCGCCGCGGCCGAACCGTGGTTCGGGTTCTGACATGCCGACCCGCCCGATCCTGATCACCGGCGCGAGCGGCCAGCTCGGCCACGCCCTTGCCGCCCATGCGGCCAGAACCGGTATCCCGGCCCGCGCCGTCGGCCGCCCCGGATTCGATTTCGACGCGCCGGAGACGATCGCCGCCACCTTCGGCGCCGCCGACCCCGCCCTCGTCGTCAACGCCGCCGCATGGACCGCCGTCGACGCCGCCGAGACCAGCGCCGACGCCGCCTTCCGCGCCAATCGCGACGGACCCGCCGCCCTCGCCGCCCTCTGCCGCGCGCACGGCATTCCGCTCATCCATGTCTCGACCGACTATGTGTTCGACGGCAGCAAGGGCGCGCCCTACACCGAAACCGACCCGATCGCCCCGCTCGGCGTCTATGGCGAAAGCAAGGCCGCCGGCGAGGCGGCCGTGCTCGCCTCCGGCGCGGATGCCATCATCCTGCGCACCGCCTGGGTCTTCTCCGCCACCGGCAGGAATTTCGCCCGCACCATGATCGCCGCCGCACGCCGCCTGCCGGCGCTGCGCGTCGTCGCCGATCAGCGCGGCGCCCCCACCGCCGCCGAAGACCTTGCCGAGGCCATCCTCGCCATCGCCTCCCGCATCCTCGCCGCGGGCTGGCAGCCCGGCTTCGCCGGCATCATCCACGCCACCAGCGCCGGCGACACGTCCTGGCACGGTTTCGCCACCGAAATCCTCGCCATCGCCGCCCGCCACGGCACGCCCCGCCCCGACATCGTCCCCATCGCCACCGCGGACTGGCCCACACCCGCCCGCCGCCCCGCCGATTCCCGACTCGATTGCACGAAACTCAGACAAACCTTCGGCCTCGCGCTGCCCCACTGGCGGGACGCCACCTCACGCATCGTCCCCGCCCTCATCGCGCAGGGCGACGCGCCGTGATCACCATCCTTCTCTCCACCTATAACGGGGCGCGGTTTCTGCCCGAGCAGCTCGCGAGCTTCGAAGCCCAGACGGATCGGGGCTGGCGTCTGCTCTGGCGCGATGATGGCTCGTCGGATGCGACGCGTGAGATGATGGAGGATTTCACCCGCCGGATCGGTGCCGAACGGTGCCGCGAGGCGGCCAACTCCCGAATCCATCTGGGCGCGGGGCAGAGTTTCCTCTCCCTTCTCGCCGAAGCCCAGGACGCCCGGATCATCGCCTTTGCCGATCAGGACGATGTCTGGCTGCCCGAGAAGCTCGCGCGCGCCCGCCTCGCGCTGAGCGGGCAGAAAACCGGGGCGCACCTCTACACCGCGCGCCAGTATCTGGTCGATGCCAGGCTCCAGAACCGCCGGCTTTCCAGCCTGCCCGGCCGCAAGCCGGGCTTTCCCGCCTGCCTTACGCAGAACGTCGTGCATGGCAACACCGCGGTGATGAACCGCGCCGCCGCCGACCTGATCCGGCGTATCCCCGGCCCGGCCGGCACGGTGCATGACTGGTGGAGCTATATCGTCGTCAGCGCGTGCGGCGGTTCCATCACCGTCGATCCCAGGCCCGTCGTGCTGTACCGGCAGCACGAGGGCAACCTGATCGGATCGCCGCGGACGACCGTGGCGCGCGCCGTCGGCGCGATCAAGCGCGGCCCGGATATCTTCATGTCCATGATGCGGCGCCATGTCCGCCAGCTCGAGGCGCATGGCGACCTGCTCGCCGCGACGGCGCGCGACGATCTCGCCCGCATCTCCGCCGGGCTCGAGGGCGGGTTGGCGCCACGCCTGAGCGCCGTGCGCTGCCCCGGCCTGTCGCGGCAGACCGCCCTTGAAAACCTGTTGTTCCGGCTCTGGTTCGTCTTCGGCTGAACCGGCGGAACGCCTATTTGACAGGGTCTGCGACCGCCAGCGTCTCGATGCGCCAGCCGCCATCGCCGGTCAGCAGCAGCCGCCGCGCGTGATAGCGGATGATGGTTGACCGGTGACCGACGCTGATGATGGTCGCCGCCGGCAGGTCTTCGAGCAGAATGCGATACATCGACGCCTCGTAGGCCTCGTCCAGCGAGGAGGTCGCCTCGTCGAGGATGACCACATCCGGGCGAAGCAAGACGCAGCGGGCGAAGCCGATGCGCTGCTGTTCGCCGAGCGAGAGCTCGCGGTCCCAGGGCTGCTCGGACTCCAGCCGGTCGACGAGATGGCCGAGCCCCACGCGGCGCAGCGCCGCCGCCACCTCCGCCGGGGCCAGGGTGTCGGTATACGGAAAGCCGATGCTTTCGATCAGCCTGCCATTCGCAAGATATGGCCGCTGCGGCACGAACAGCATCCGCCCGGCGGGCGTCGTCACCCGCCCCTCGCCGAACGGCCAGATACCGGCGATGGCGCGGACCAGCGTGCTTTTCCCCGAACCCGTCGGCCCGCTGACCAGAAGCCGCTCGCCGGGCGCGACCCGGAGATCGAGCGCATCGAGCAGCTTGCGCCCATCCGGCAGGGTGAGCGACAGGCGCTCGACCGAGAGTTCCGCATCGTCGCCGCGCGCATGGACGATGCGCGGCGCGGCGGCGGCGGCGTGATGATGCCGCAGGCTCACCTCCAGCGCGTAGAGGCGGTCGACCACCGCGCGCCACTCGGTGATCGACAGGTAGCCCTGGCCGATCGAGCTGAAATTGTTGAGAATGAAGGCGAAGGCCTGCTGGGTCTGGCCGAAGGCGTTGTTGGTCTGCGAGACCGTGCCGATCAGGATCCGCTTGGCGAGGTAGGAGGGGATGACCAGGCCGAAGGCGAGCAGCCCGCCAAGCGTGTTGAAGGAGAAGTTGAACGTGTTGACGAACACGGTGCGGTAGACCCGGCGATAGAAAATCTCGACCACCGGCGCGAAGTTCCGCTTGAGCCGCTTCGCCTCCGCCTCGCCGCTCTGCGCGGTTGCGATGGCCTCGGAATTATCCCGCACGCGGACCAGCTCGAAGCGGAAATTGCCCTGCATGCGCTGCTGGATATTGTTGAGCCAGAACAGCGGCTTGCCGATGATCAGGATCAGCCATGTGCCGCCGATCGCATAGATCAGGTTCATCCAGAGCAGCAGGCCGGGGACATAGACGCCGAACAGCCGGAGATTGCGGCTGAGCATCCAGAGCATCACCGAGAACGAGACGATCGTGACGACGGACTGCAGGGCGTTGAGCGGCAGGTTCACGGTCTGGCCGGTGAAGAAGTCGATATCGTCGGAAATGCGCTGGTCGGGGTTGTCGACATCGCGGTCGTCGAGCTGCATCCGGTAATGCGCCTGGCGGGCCATCCAGCCATCGACCATGTGCCCGGTCAACCAGCGCCGCCAGCGGATCTGGAAGATCTGCACGAGATACTGGCTCGCGGTGTTGATCACCACGACCATCGCGGCCAGCCCGAGAAAGATCCAGAACAGGCGCCAGATCTTGGCCACGTCGTAGCGCTGCATCGCATCGAAGAACGATCCGTTCCAGACCGTCAGGGCATAGTTCATCGCCACGATCACCAGCACCATGACGACGTTGAGGATCAGCAGCCCCCACGCCATCGCCCGTTCTTCCGAACGGAAAAACGGCTTCGCGACATAAATCAGGCGGTGGAAAAATCCGGTCCGGGCGAGCTCGTCGTCCATCTCTGTCTCCGCATCCACAGGTGTTCCCGCCCCCATATAGGCGCGGATGCCGCAAGACCAGCCGGCGCCGCGATATCATTTGCCTTCCGGCACACTCCGGCGCGGCGCTCTCGCGCCATCGTGAGCCCGGCCGCCGGCGCGGCGGTTGAACATCGCGCCCCGGCTGCAAACCTGCGGGGTCATGGCGCGCGTCCCATCGGGCTTAATTATGCTTAACGGGCATGAATCAAAGCTGACTTGCCGATGCCGGGCGCGGGTCTTAAGACCGGGGCCCGAACAGGAGGGATGACATGGCCAGTAGCGACACCGCCGGCAACGAGATTGCGCTGGAGCGCCAGAAGGCGGTCCTCGCCCGGCCGATGACCGAGACCCGACAGCTTGCCAACGCCGTGCGCGCGCTGGCGATCGACGGCGTCGAGGCCGCGAAGTCCGGCCATCCCGGCATGCCGATGGGCATGGCCGATGTCGCCACGGTGCTGTGGACGAAGTTCATGAAGTTCGACGCGGCCGACCCGCACTGGCCGGACCGCGACCGCTTCATCCTCTCGGCCGGCCACGGCTCGATGCTGCTCTACGCGCTGCTGCACCTCACCGGCTACGAGGGCATGTCGATCGAGGATCTGCGCCAGTTCCGCCAGCTTGGCGCGCGCGCCGCCGGGCATCCCGAGCGGATCGAGCATCCCGCCATCGAAATGACCACCGGCCCGCTCGGCCAGGGCATCTCGACGGCGACCGGCTTCGCCCTCGCCGAGCGCATGCTCGCCGCCCGCTTCGGCAAGGGGCTGGTCGATCATCGCACCTGGGTCATCGCCTCGGATGGCGACATGATGGAGGGCGTGTCCCACGAGGCCTGCGCCATCGCCGGCCATCTCGGCCTCGACAAGCTCACCGTCTTTTACGACGACAACGAGATCTCGATCGACGGCGGCACCGACATCGCGATGACCGACGACGTGCTGAAGCGCTTCGCCGGCTATGGCTGGGCCACCCGCCGGATCGACGGGCACGACCCCGAGCAGATCGAGGCCGCCATCCGCTTCGCCCTGCGCAGCCGCAAGCCGACGCTGATCGCCTGCCGCACCATCATCGGCTTCGGCGCGCCGAAAAAGGCCGGCACCCCGGCCACCCACGGCTCGCCCCTCGGCGCCGACGAGGCGGCCGCCGCCAAGGCGCTGCTCGGCTGGACCGCGCCGCCCTTCACCGTGCCGGACGGGATCCTCGCCCCCTGGCGCGCGGCCGGGGCGCGCGGCGCCGGCGCGCGCCGCGCCTGGGCGAAGCGCCACGCCGCCAGCGACCGGCGCGCCGCCTTCGACGCCGCCCTCGCCGGCGACCTGCCGGCCGAATACACGACCGCGATGGAAGCCCTGCGCGAGACGATCGCCGCCGGGAAGCCGAATATCGCCACCCGCCAGGCCAGCCAGATGGCGCTCGACGCGGTGGTGCCGGTGGTGCCGGAACTGGTCGGCGGCTCGGCCGACCTCACCCCCTCGAACAACACCTTCGTCACGTCGATGGGCGTGTTCACGGCGAAGGACCATGCCGGGCGCTATCTGCATTTCGGCGTGCGCGAGCATGGCATGGCGACCACGCTGAACGGCATTGCCCTACATGGCGGGCTGATCCCCTATGGCGGCACGTTCTTCATCTTTTCCGATTATTGCCGCCCGGCCATCCGCCTTGCCGCGCTGATGCGCGTGCGCTCGATCTTCGTGCTCACCCACGATTCGATCGGCCTTGGCGAGGACGGGCCGACCCACCAGCCGGTCGAGCATCTCGCCTCGTTCCGCGCCATGCCGAACGTGCTGGTGCTGCGCCCCGGCGACGCGATGGAGACCGCCGAATGCTGGGACATCGCGCTGCGGCACAAGGACGGGCCGGTGCTGCTCGTGCTCAGCCGCCAGGCGATGCCGACCCTGCCGCGCGATCATGGCGCTGAAAACCTCTCCGCCCGCGGCGGCTATGTCGTCGCTCCGGCCGAGGGGCAGCGGCGCGCCACCATCCTCGCCACCGGCTCGGAAGTCGCCCTCGCGCTGAAGGCGCGCGAGATGCTGGCGGCCGAGGGAATCGCCGTCGCCGTCGCCTCGGTGCCGAGCTTCGAACTGCTCGAACGCCAGGACCCCGGCTACCGCACCGAGGTGCTGGGCGAAGGCCCGCGCATCGGCGTGGAGGCGGCGGTCGGCTTCGGCTGGGAGCGTCTGCTCGGGGCGGATGGCGCCTTCATCGGCATGCACGGCTTCGGCGCCAGCGCGCCCTACCAGAAACTGTTCCAGCATTTCGGCATCACCGCCGAGGCGGTCGTTGCGGCAGTGAAAGCGAAGCTGTAATTCCCCCCTGTCACAGCCCAGAGCTTACCTGAACGTTTTCGAGGGAGACTTCATCATATGACCGTCAAAGTCGCGATCAACGGATTCGGCCGCATCGGGCGCCTCGTGCTGCGCGCGATGATCGAGAGCGGGCGTTCCGACGTCGAATGCGTCCTGATCAACGACCTCGGAAGCGTCGAGGACAACGCCCACCTGCTGCGCTACGACTCGGTGCATGGCCGCTTCCCCGGCACCGTCGAGGTGAAGGGCGACAGCATCGTCATCACCAATGCCGGCCGCACCTATGCGCCGATCCGGGTTTCCGCCGAGCGCGACCCGGCGAAGGTGCCGATGCAGGGTGTCGACGTGGCGATGGAATGCACCGGCCTGTTCACCAAGCGCGACGCCGCGGCGAAGCTGATCGAGGCCGGCGCCCGCAAGGTCCTGGTCTCCGCCCCGGCGGACGGGGTGGACGCCACCATCGTCTACGGCGTGAACCACCACACGCTGACCAAGGACATGACGATCATCTCCAACGCCTCCTGCACCACCAACTGCCTCGCGCCAATGGCGATGGTGCTGCACGAGACCTTCGGGATCGAGCGTGGCTACATGGTGACGATCCACTCCTATACCGGCGACCAGAAGACGGTGGACACCCTGCACAAGGACCGTCACCGCGCCCGCGCCGCCGCGCTCTCGATGATCCCGACCACCACGGGCGCGGCCCGCGCCGTCGGCCTCGTCCTGCCCGAGTTGAAGGGCAAGCTCGACGGCACCGCGATCCGCGTGCCGACCCCGAATGTCTCGCTCGTCTCGCTCGACGTGAACCTGAAGACGCAGGCCAGCAGGGACGAGATCAACGCGGCGATGAAGGCGGCTTCCGAGGGCAAGCTCAAGGGCATTCTCGACTATTCGACCGAGGCCCTGGTCAGCGCCGATTTCAACCATGTCGCCTATTCATGCAGCTTCGATGCGCCGCAGACCGCGGTGATCGACAACGCGCTCACCCGCGTCATGGGCTGGTACGACAATGAATGGGGCTTCTCGAACCGGATGAGCGACACCGCCGCCCTGTTCGGGTCGCTCTGATGGCGGACTGGCGCCCGCTCGACGGGGTCGATGTCAGGGGAAAGCGCGTGCTCGTGCGCGCCGACCTCAACGTGCCGCTGCGCGACGGGCGGATCACCGACCTCACCCGCATCGAGCGCCTCTCGCCGACCATCGTCGAACTCGCCGGCAAGGGTGCGAAGGTGATCGTGCTGTCGCATTTCGACCGGCCGAAGGGCAAGGTCGTGCCCGAGATGTCGCTCCGTCCGGTTGCCGAGGCGCTCGGCGCGGTGCTGCGTCGGCCCACCGCCTTCGCCGGTGACTGCGTCGGCCCCACGGCCGAAGCCGCCGTCGGCGCGCTGGCGGAGGGCGACATCCTCGTGCTGGAAAACACCCGCTTCCATCCCGGCGAGGAGAGCAACGACCCCGCGCTGGCGAAGGCGATCGCCGCCAATGGCGACATCTTCGTCAACGACGCCTTTTCCGCCGCGCACCGCGCCCATGCCACCACCGAGGGTCTCGCCCATCTCCTGCCGGCCTATGCCGGGCGGCTGATGCAGGCGGAACTCGCCGCCCTGGAAGCGGCGCTCAGCCACCCGAAGCGGCCGGTCGGCGCCATCGTCGGCGGCTCGAAAGTCTCCACCAAGCTCGACCTGCTGACCAACCTGATCACCAAAGTCGACCTGCTGGTGATCGGCGGCGCGATGGCGAACACCTTCCTCGCCGCCCAGGGCGCCGAACTCGGCACATCGTTGCAGGAGCCCGCGCTGCACGACACCGCGCGCGCCATCGTCGAATCGGCGGCGGCGCATGGCTGCCGCATCCTGCTGCCGTCGGATTTCGTGGTCAGCGAAACCTTCGCGCCGAACCCGCCCACCGAAACCGTGCCGGCGAACGCGGTGCCGGCGAAGGCGATGGCGCTCGATGTCGGCCCGGCCACCACCGCGGCGATCATCGCCGCGGTGAGGGAGCTGAAGACGCTGATCTGGAACGGCCCGCTCGGCGCCTTCGAGACCCCGCCTTTCGACGCCTCGACCATGCGACTCGCCGCCGCGGTGGCGGAGGCGACGGCGGGCGGGCTGATCTCGGTCGCCGGCGGTGGCGACACGGTGGCGGCGCTGCGCCTGGCCGGCGTGACCGACCGGCTGACCTATGTCTCCTCGGCCGGCGGCGCCTTTCTCGAATGGATGGAGGGCAAGACCCTCCCCGGCGTCGCGGCACTCGGCCAGCACTGATCGGCACCGCGCGGAATGGATTGAACCGCCGGCGCGGGGGACCGCGCCGGCGGTTCGTGTTTCGGAGCCTTGCCCGCGCAGACAGGGGCGCTGAGCGGGGCCGGGTTCCGGGATGATCCATGGCACTGTGAAATAGAGCATCGTTATCCGGTCGGATGATGCTCTATCATATTGAAAAATAGAGCATCCTTATCCCGGCGGATGATGCTCTACCATGTTGAGAAATAGAGCATCCCTATCCGGTTGAATGATGTTCTATCCACTTTATTTTTTCATCGCGGGAACGACGACGGCCTGGATCACCGTTTCGGCGTCGGGAAGAGAGTTGACAACCAGCTTTTGCTTGACCTGAAACGCCTTGATCGCGGCTTGAGTGCTGGGGCCGAATTGGCCGTCCACCGGGCCTGAAAGATATTTATGCTTCTTCAGGTAGGTCTGAAGACGCTTCAGGGTCGTCTCGCGGATCGCGACGGACTTGCCGCCGAACGACGCCGTCACCAGCGGCGACGAGGTGTGTATCGCGCCGAGTTTCAGCGTGTCGATAATCGAGTTCGCAACTCCGGCGACCATCGCCTTGCCGTTCTTGGCGCAGATGTTGACAACGAGGTTTGTCATCGCGTTCGCGGACTGAACAGGCACGATATCGAACGTATTGGGATCAACACGATTGAGGGCGCTGATATATCCCATCAGCCAGCTCGACAACTCCGCACGCACGGCGACCTGGCCATGGTTGATGGCGTTGACCGTATCCGCGCAGGATGTCGCGCCAATGCCATTGACGGCGAAATTACCCCTGGCATCGGCGGCCCGGGCTGCGTGCGAAGCGAACCAGCCGCACGCGAGAGCGACAGTTGCGACCTTGACGAGACGAGACGTACGACAACCCATCAATGAACTCCATGTCCAAGCGGTTAAGCAAAAAAGAGGGGAAGCGAATGCTTCCCCTCCAAGGTGTTCTTGCTCCAGTTAGTGAGCAACAACCGTGTTGATGGCGCTGTTGCCGGTCGCCCGGGCAACAATGCTGTTATTCGCGACATTGACAGTGCTGCCAGTTGCGCCAGGAGCACCGGTCGTGACGCCGAAGGCGTTGTAGCCGGCAGTGGCGGTCACGTTGCCAGTGTTGGCCTGGGTGTTCTGCAACGCGCTGGTTGCGTTGCCACTATTCAGGCCAGCAAGGGTCACCGTGTTCTGGGCCGAGTTGCCGAAGGCGTTCACGTTGACGGCATTGCCCATGACGCTCACGCTGGTGTTCTGAACCTGTGCCGTACCGCCGGTTGCACCGTTCAGAGCCACGCTGAACTGGCTGGTGGGCGCGGTTGCACCGAATTCAGAACTCGTCGCGCTGACCGACCCGCTGTTGGTCTGGGCGTTCAGAGCCACGAACTGCGCCGTGGTGGCCGTCGTTCCGCCAGCCGAAGCACCGGCCGCCTGGGTGCCGAAGCTCGCGGTCGGCAGGGCGTTGAGTGCGTTCACGCTGGAGTTGCCCGCCGCCTGCACATTCAGAGCATTGTTCGTCAGTGCAATCGTCGAGCCGGAGGCCGCCGGAGTGGTCGCGGTGCCGCCGGTCAGGCTGAACTGAACGTTCGAGGTGCCTGCCGCGGAAACCGAGTCGGCGTTGTTCTGGTTATTCAGCAATGCTGCCGGCGCGTTCACGGTCGAGCCCGCGACGTTGAGCGTGTTCGCCGCGGTGTTGGCGATGGCGTTCGCCGTCGTCGTGTTACCGTTGAGAACAACCGAGCTGCTCTGCAGGCCGGTGCTGCCAGCCGTATCGCTGTTGCTGACCGAGCTGTTGGCCTGGGCGGTCACGCCGGTGGTGGCACCGGACGAGGACTGCGTGTTGTTCAACGCGTATGCCGCATTGACCGTTTGCAGATTCGTCGTGATCGACGCCGCGCTGGTTGTGGGGTTGTCCAGCCTCGTCGCGTTTGCCGTCAGCGTGTTGGTCGCGCTGTTGGCATTCGCCGTGGCCGTTGTGGTGTTGCCGTTCAGCGCCAGGCTGGAGCTGGAGCCGATCGCGCCCGGGGAGGTCACGGTCTGGCCGACCGACGATGTGGTCGTGGGCGAGGTGGCCACGGTACCCGCGGTAGCCGTCACGTTATTGGTCGCATTCTGGCTCGACACCAGGGCGCCGGACGTCGCGTAGGTCCCCGCTGTCGTATTGTTCTGCGAAATCGTGCCGTTGACCGTGAGGGCAGTCGTCGCGACGTTGGCCTGGGCCGTCGCGTTCAGCGAGTTATTCGACACGCTGAGGGTCGATCCCGAAATCGCCGGCGAGGTTGCCGAGCTGGTGATCTCGGCTCCACCATAGGCCGTGGCGCTGGTGATCGAGGCGTTGGTTTGCGCGTTGACCGCCGACAGATCGGCCGTGGCCGTTTGCGAGGTGGTCGACGCAACGGTTGCGCTGCTCTGGGTTCCCGCAAGGGCGCCGCCGTTGACAGTATCCGCCGTCACCGAGACGTTGGTGGTGCCAACGTTGCCCTGCGCGACCGCGCCATAGTTGTTACCCGTCACCGACAAGGTGCTGTTGGTCAGATTACCAGACGTGGCAACCTGAACGAACGGCGTGGTGTTCAGGGCAGGAACGGTAATTGTTCCTGCGGTTGCGACAGTCTTCGCCGCCGTATTGATCGTAAAGGTCGTTCCCGTCGGGAATGTAAATGTCGACGACGACGTTCCCGGCGTCAACACCACATTGGTCCCACTAACCGAGACAGTGCCACCACCCGTAGCCGAAATGACAGAGGCCAACTGAGCCGGCGTGAGGCCCGTCCCTGTCGT
The DNA here is from genome assembly GCA_021849425.1 of Pseudomonadota bacterium. Lineage (GTDB taxonomy): Bacteria > Pseudomonadota > Alphaproteobacteria > Acetobacterales > Acetobacteraceae > Acidiphilium. The sequence goes on along the minus strand of JAJZSY010000009.1, from coordinate 33,734 downwards.
GCTGAACGTAAGGGTCTGGCCCGAAGTCAGTGTAATCGTGTTATTGGTGCTTGCAATCGAAGACCCGGTGTAATTACCGTTGACGCCGGTGGTTGACGTCACGGCCGGGGAGCCGGCATTACCGACAGACGCCGAAGTGCCGCCAGCGCTCGTCACCGTCTGGACATTGAGCCCGCCGGCGGAGCTTGTCAGCACCGCAACCGGCGTGGTGGAGGTGCCGATCACGAGGTTATTCGACGCGCTGTTGGTGGTCGCCGACGCGTTGAAGTTGTTGTTCTGCGCCTGCAGGGTCGAATTCGAGACCGCACCGGTGCCGCCGAGGCTGAGAAGCGCGCCAGTATTGGTCTGGGTTGCCGAGACAGTATTGGAGGCGGACTGGGTGTTGGCCACGCTGAAGCCCGCGTTCACCGACGCCGTGGTTCCATTATAGGACACAGGCGCGGTAATGGCCGTCCCGCTTGCATCGATCAGGCTGGTGCCGGTGACGGTCAGGTTGTTGGCGGAAGCAAGGTTGCCGTTGGCCTGGGCCAGCGCATTATTGCCGCTGAGGCTCAGCGTCGAGCCGCTGACGGTGCCCGTTCCGGTCGCCGTCGTCAGGTTGAACAGACCCGTATTCGCCGAGGCACCGCTCACGGTGCTGGAAACCGCGCCGCTCAACGTCGAGGTGTTGGCAACCGCCGCCACGGGCAGGAAGGCTGCCGCCGGCGTTGTTGCTCCGGCAGTCGGCTGCGCGAGGTCGGTGGTCGACACGTTGGCAGCGTTGCTGGTCTGGTTGCCGTAGCCCGCCGCAACAAACTGGTTATTGGTGTTGCTGACGGTCGAGCCGCTCACATTGCCCGCACCGAGAGCGATGAGAAGCGGGTTCGTGGTTGTCGCCTTCGCGGTCACACTCGCGGTTTCGGACTGGCTGTTGAACAATGCCAGCGCCGCATCCGCGCTATTGCTGGTCGACGCCAGAGACACAGCGGTGGCTGGGGCCGTCGCCGTGTAGACGTTAAGGCCGGTCGAGGTCGAGTTCAGCGTGTTGGCATTGGCGTTGCCATACGCCAGAGACCGCAGGATGTTGCCGTTGGCGCCGCCGAGGGTGATCGAGGAGTTCGAGATCGGGTTGTTGCCCGTCGTATTCGCCGCGATCTCGATATTCGGGTTCAGCAGCGTGGCGGAGGCGCCGCTGGCGTCGGTCTGCACGCTGGCGAGACCCGCGGAGCCGGCCAACTGGTCAGCATTCACGCTGAGCGCATTCGACGCGTTGTTGCTCTGCGCGATAGCCTGGGCCGCGTAGGTGCCGGCCGCGCCGGACAGGCTCAGGGTGTCACCGGTAAGAGTGGTTCCATTGGCAGTCAGTTTGATCGCGTTGCCGCTGTTGGTGGCGGTGACCGGCGAGGTGCTGGAACTCTGGTTGTTGCCAACGGACAGGCCGGCGGCGGCCGTCAGTGTGGTTCCATCATAGGTCAGGCCCGCCAGCGACGCGGTACCCGCATTCGGGTATGCGTTCACGTTGGTGCCGCTCACCGTCAGCGCGTTGCCGGCGCCGCCGGTTGCGCTCACCGCGTTGTTGCCAACCGCCGACGCGCTGGTGCCGTTACCCGTCAAAGCCAGGGTGGAGTTGCTGACCGTGGCGGTGGCGAGGGGGGTCGTGGTTCCATCGGTTCCGGCGGTCAGCGAGACGGTGTTGCCGGAGTTGTTGGCGGTGACGGCCGAGCCGGTCGCGGTCTGCAGGCTGTTGATGCCGATCAGCCCATCGAGCGTGGCGGCATTGGCGCCCGAAGTCGGGATGGTGACGGCGTTCGACACGCTATTGTTGGTGGCCGACGCGTTGATGGTGTTGCCGGTTCCGCTCACCGTCGAGCCGCTCACGTTCTGCGCGAGGGAGGTGATGCTGTTACCGGAGACCGACGACTGAGCGGCGATGGAGTTGACCTGGGATTGCTGGCTGGCGATCCCGAAATCAGCCTGGAGGGTATTCGTGGGCGTGCCCGAAGCCGACGTGTTCGCCTGCGTCGTGGTCGCACCGGCGAGGTTCATCGTGCCGGCGAGTTCGGCGAGATTGGTCGCGGTATTGCCCGTGGAGGAGCCGCTGATCGCGTTGCCCGACTGGGTCAGGCTGCCGTTCGAGAGCGTGATCGGGTTGTTGGTCGAAGCACCCGACGCGACGGACGCGGTGATGCTGTTTCCAGTCACAGAGCTCGTCGTCGCACCTGTCGGCGCGGTCGTCTGGGTGTTGCTTTGCAGGTTGCTGACCAGCGCGCTGCCATCGAGGCTGGGCGCCGAGCCGGAGGCAACCGAAAGCGTGCTGGTCGCGGTATTGCCGGTGTAGGAGGCCGACACGGTGTTGCCCGTCTGCGCCGCAGTCAGCGACTGCGTCTGCGCGTTTGTCCCGGCCGAGGAATTTACCGCGAGATTGACCGTGTTGTTCGTGGTGGAAGCAGCGCTTGTTCCGGCGATGGAATTATTGGCCTGCGCGTTGCTCAGGGCAATATTGGCGGAGGCGTCGAGGGCGTTGCCCGTTGTCGCCTGAGACGAGAGAACGGCACTGCCAGCCGCACCCTGACCGACGTAGGTTACCGGAACAGCACCGCTGATGGTGGTGTTGCTCGCATTTCCGGTCGCCGACGACGAAATGGCGTTGGCGCTCTGGGCGAGGCTGGAACCGCTGACGGCGTCCGTCGTGACGTTCTGGAGCGTGTTGGCGGTGGTGGTCGCGTTGACGGCAACGACGTAGGTATTTGCGCCATTCGTCGTTGCGTTATTGGCTTCCTGGGTCAGGACCGCAAGGCCGTTGCCGGTTGTTCCCGCCGTCGTGCCGCCGATCGTCGCCAGATCGACCGTGTTGGTCAGGGTGTTGCCCGTGGCCTGCGCAGCGATGGTGTTCGCGGTTGTCGTTGACGAATTGGCAACAGTGCCGGTACCACCGGTGCCGGTGAACGTCGCGCCAGAGGTCTGGTTGGACGCGGTGGCCGAGATCGCCAGATTAGCTGTTGCCGTGCTGGACGGGGTATTCTGGGCGTTGAAATAGTTAGATGTATACCCAGTCGCCGCGCCGGGGCCGGCCGCCACGGCGGACGTTGCGCCGACAGTTGTTTTCGCAGTCTGCGCAAATCCCTGGCCGCCATACATGGCACCGAAGAATAGCAAACTTGCCGCTGTAGATCCCAGCAGATTAGTTCGTAGCTTTGCGGTTTTCAAAACTCTCTCCCATTTTGAAGATTACCCATCCAGTTTTGGATGTTTTGAGTCTATCTGATTCGTAAGGTTTCGGTAGCTTTACGATGTCGTCATTTGTATTTTCTTTTATTTATATTATTTATTAATCGTAACGATTGCCACCTTCTGATAACTTGAGCCCTCATGATAGATTTTGCTGTCGGTATCGGACGGGGCCCACTGGGTGGTGACCACCGGCGCCGCCATGCCATGGGTTGCAAGACCCGACTTCAGCGCGGCTATGCGGGCCTGGACGAACCCGTAACGGTTCATGGGAGACCAATCCTCGAGGGCGGGCGCCAGCAGCTCGACCGTTACCGGGGCTTTTGCTGCCATCTGCGCGATCTTTGTTAGGAGACCGCCATCTCCTGGCGGGATCTCCGATGAACCGAAATCGAAGGCCAGCTTGATCATGGCGCCCCCGCTGGCGCCCGCAAGCGGCCTGGCAAGCGGCTGCTCAGCGCCGGGAGGCATTGGCGGCTGGATGATCTTTACGTGGTTTGGCGTCTTGCGCAGCTGATCGGCCGTCTTTTCGGAGATGCGATCCCGGACCTTTTTCATACAGGGCAGAGGACTCAGATGCTCGGCTGCCGCCACCAGATCCAGAGTCCCCTGTTCCAGCGTGGTGCGCACGCCAAGCTCCAGCGGCTCCTCGTTCTTGGCCCCGATGTTCACATCCCACAGGTTGCTGCCGAAGAACCGGAAAATGCCGGCGCTCACCTGATAGCCGACGATCTGCTTTTCGAGACTGACGGTTTTGACAATCTGTGTCGTCTGGGTATCCACAAGCTCGAGGTCGATCGCGATGTTTTCGGTGAAGGTGGTTGCCGAGGGGCCGGACAGATTCTGCATGACCTGCACGCCACCACTTTGAATATTGTAATTCAGCTCGGTAATGCCGCCGATGATGTAATATTGTGAACGCAGGATCGTGCCGCCATAATAGGGCATCCACGGCACCGGGCCTGCGCCCGGCTTCAACTGGTGCGGACGGCCATCGCCCAGCTCTCGCTGGTCGGTGTAACCCAGCTCCATCTGGGTGATATGAGGATCGACGCGCTCAACCTGCGTTATCGCGTTGCCGAGATGCCCCAGAGCCGTCTCGACCATCAGCGCGCCGCCCTGCGTGATGGCGTTGCCCTCGTTGATGTTGTAGCGGCCCGTGTAGTCCTTGATGTCGCCGACCGCGAAGGTCAGGCGCGGCTTGTCGTCGCGGACGATCTCGTCGGCGAGGCAGGCGAAGGCCGGATCGACCGGCGTCAGATTGTATCTGACCTTGGGACCCAGCACGATAGGCGCCTCTCCGGGCTCAACCCGCTGCATGCCGATGGACGCGCAGCCTACCAGCGCCTGACTGCTCAAGAGCAGCACCGCGGTGCCGCGCAGCATGCGCGCTCGTGAAACACGCCGAATCAAGCAGCGCGGGGATGTCGCCAGCGCCACCAGGTTGCGTGGCAGGGGAAGAAGACGATTTTCAGTTGTCTGGGTCATGGCTAGTTCAGCGATCCGGAACCAACAGAACATGCAGTACTGTTGCTTACTGACGCGCTCTGCGTCCCCCCATTGGTCTGGTTACTGTTAAGCGCCTGGGAATAGGTTCCGGCGATCGACGTGCTTGTCGAACCATTCAGGACGGTTCCGACCGCTCCGCTGTTTGTCTGCCCCGTCGTGGTCAGGGGCGTGCCTGCGGTCGATGCCGACAGCGAAGACTGCGTTGAACTTGAATTGCCTATCGCACTCGGCGTGGCCCCGACAGTACTCGGGGAGCCGGCCGTTGCTCCCGTCGTTCCCGAATTTCCATACGTTGTTGGCGCAACATTGCAGTTCGTCTGCTTTGCGATATTTGTTGTACTGTAGGAATTATATACAGGAGAATGATACATTCCTGCCTGTTTTTGGAGAATTATGCTTTCCACGGCACCGAGATTGGCAAGATCGGCTGGCGTCGGGAGTTGATAAGGCGAATCCGTTCCATACCCATTTGCCCGCGCTCCTGCCGTCATCGCAGCCAGGACAATGAAAAGCCGCGTGCAGTGCCTCAGCTTTCTTCTGAACATCACCAAACCTCGAATGATACGCTTTGTTCATAGCCCGGGATTTTGCGTTTGGCATGTTTTAGTATGCAATTAATTGTATATATTATGTTCAATGCTATGATTGTAAATTTTTTAGGACAAGACGCAAACAATAGGAATAGTTTTTCTAGAAATATCGAATAATTTAAATATTTTATATTATCATTTTCAGGATAAAATATTTGCGGATTCCGCCGAGGATAGAGCACTTTCCGATCAGATGACTCCATCCGATCGGGTGATGCTCCATGCGCCTCAAGGACGTGGCGGAGTTGGCGGGCCCAGATGTGGAGCGCGTCAGCCGTTGCGGGCGGCGGCGGCCGGGGTGCGGAGCTGGCGCCGCAATTCGGCCTCGGGGACCGGGGGGGAGAAGAAATAGCCCTGCGCCCAGTCGCAGCCGAGGCTGGTCACGTAGTCGAGCTGGACGGCGGTTTCCACGCCTTCGGCGGTGACGGGCAGGTTGAGTGCCGCGGTCATGCCCATGATCGCCTCGAAGATGGGCTGGCGGTCGCCGGGCGCGCGGATGCGGGAGAGGAAGGATTTGTCGATCTTGACGACATCGACCTTGAACGTGTCGAGATAGGAGAGCGAGGAAAAGCCGGTGCCGAAATCGTCGAGCACCAGCATCGCGCCAAGTTCGCGCAGGTCTTGCAGGAGGCGGGCGCTGGCGGCGTTCTGCGAGAGCAGCACGGATTCGGTGATTTCGAGCTTGAGACGGCTCGCGGGCAGGCCGGCGGCGGCGAGGGCTTCGGTGACGGTAGCGCGGATGTCGCCGATCTCGAACTGGCGGGGTGAGACATTGACGGAAATCTTGACGTCGTCCGGCCAGGCGCGGGCGGCGGCACAGGCGCGGCGCAGCACCCAGGCGCCGAGGGCGGCGATCTGCCCGCTTTCCTCGGCGAGCGGGATGAACTCGGCGGGCGGAATGAGGCCGCGGGCGGGATGGTGCCAGCGGAGCAGCGCCTCGACGCCGACGGTGCGGCGGGTTGCGAGATGGACGATGGGCTGGAAATCGAGCGCGAATTCGCCGCGGCCGAGCGCGCCCGACAACTCGGCGCGCAGGCGGCGGCTGGCCTCGTCGGCTTGCAGCATGTCGGGGTGGAACAGGCGGTAGGTGCCGCGGGCGCGGGATTTGGCGACGTAGAGCGCGCGATCGGCCTGGCGGTAGAGGGAGTCGGCGTCGGCCTGGCCGGGGAGTGCGACGGCGACGCCGATCGAGGCGCCGGCGGGCAGCGAGATGCCATCGACCTCGAAAGGCTGGCGCAGCGCGGCGAGAATGCGGTCGGCCAGCGCCAGGGCGTCGGGCGGGGCGGAGACGCCGGTCTGCATGATGACGAATTCATCGCCGCCGCAACGGGCCAGCAGATCGCGCGAGCGCAGGCAGAGGCGCAGCCGGCTGACGAGCTGGCGCAGCACGGCATCGCCGGTCGGGTGGCCGTGCTGGTCGTTGATTTCCTTGAAATAGTCGAGATCGAGGCAGAGCAGCGCGGTGAGGTTTCCGGGCTGCTGGCACTGCAACTGCTCGGCCAGGCGGGAGAACAGGGAGGCGCGGTTGGCGGCGCCGGTCATGTAGTCGACGCTGGCGGCGTAGCGGAGCTGCTGCTGGGCGAGGCGCTTTTCCGAGACGTCGCGCAGGAAGAGCGAGATGTCGCTGGCTTCGGCGACGATGGTGGCTTCCAGCCAGCGATCGGTCGGCGGCCAGAACAGCTCGAAATGGGCGCCGGCGCCGGTTTCCATCGCCCGCTTCAGCGCGGCGCAAAGCTCGCGGCAATGGGCGGAGGCGAAGAGACCGTCGGCGGCGAGGCCCTCCGGCGGCGCGTCGAGCCCGAGCAGGGGGGCGAGGCGCGCATTGGCGAAGGTGACGGCGCCGGCGGCATCGAAGACGATCACCGCGTCGCCGCTGGCCTCAAGCACGCGCAGGGCCAGCGCCTCGGACGCCTTGCGCGCGTTTTCCGCCATCCAGCGGTCGGTAATGTCTTCGAGCGTGCCGTACCAGCGCAGGATCTGCCCGGCCTCATCGCGGCGGGCGGCGGCGCGGGCGCGCACCCAGGCATAGGCGCCATCGGCGGCGCGGATGCGGAACTCGACATCGACCGGATCGCCGCTGGCAAGGCTGTGCTGCCAGGCGGCAAGGGTGGGCGGGAGATCGTCCGGGTGGACGGCGGAGGTCCAGCCGAAGGGCATGGTCTCCTCGCGGGTCATGCCGGTGATGGCGAGCCATTGCGGGCCGACTTCGAGAATCCCGCCATCCGGCCCCGCCGTCCAGGGGATTTGCGGGTGCAGCTCCACCATGTGGCGGTAATGGTCCTCGCTTTCGCGCAGCGCCGCCTCGACCCGCCGGAACGGGGTGACATCCTGGGTGGTGCCGCGCAGCTGAGCGACGCGGCCATCGGCCCCGATCACCGGCTCGGCATGGGTAAGCACGGCGTGGATGGCGCCATCGGGCAGGACGGTGCGGTATTCCAGCGTGACCGGCGTCGCGGTTTGAACCGCTTCGCGGAAACAGGCCATGGCGTAATGATAGTCGTCGGGGTGGATGATGCGGCGAAGCTGGTCGTAATCCATCTCCGCGGCCGCGCCCTCGATGCCGAGCAGCCAGAGGGTTTCGGTTGAAAGCCAGACGCGATGGCGGGCGAGATCCCAGCGCCAGGCGCCGACCCGGGCGAGGCGATGGGCGCTGGCGAGTTCCTCGGTGCGGCGGGCAAGCTCGGCGGCGAGGGCGGCGAGACGGTCGTTCTCGGTGCTGCCGAGGGCGCCGGCGGCAAGATCCGGCAGGGCGCCGATATCCGCGATGATGCCGGCGAGACGCAGGGGCCGCCCGGCCTCATCGCGCCCGACGACGTGGAAGCGGGCGAGCTGCCAGAAGGCGCCGGGCGCGGCCCCGGCGCGGCGGAAGGCGATGTCGAGCCCCATACTGCCGGGCGCAGCCGCGGCGTCGAGCGCAGCGGCAACGCGGGCGCGGTCGTCCGCATCGATGCCGGCGAGAAAGGCGGCGAGCGACTCGGCGGCCGGCTGGTTGGAGTCCGGACCGGGCGCGCCGCCGGCGAGCGGGCGGACCCGCCCGGCGAGCGGATCGATCTCCCAGGCGGCGAACCCGCGGGCGCCGGCGAGCACCTGGCAGAGCGTCGGCTGATGCGCGGCGTCCTGCGCGGTCATCACGGCGCCTCCGCCGGGGCGGGCGGCGGATCGGCCGGCAGGTCGCGCAGCAGGGCCACCATGTCCGGCGGCGCCAGTGGCCGTTGCAGGCCGGCATGGTAGCGGCGGAACCCGCCGCGCCCGCCATGCTTGGCGGCGTAGAGCGCGCGGTCGGCGCGTTCGAGCAGGGTTTCGGGATCGTCGCCGTCGGACGGGCAGAGCGCGAGACCGACCGAGGCGGTGACGGTGAGCGGCGCGGGCCGTGTGGCCAGCGGCTGGCCGATCGTCGTGACGATGCGGCCGGCCAGAGCGAGCGCGTGATCCTCGTGCGAGATGCCGCGCTGGATCACGCAGAACTCGTCGCCGCCGAGGCGGGCCACGGTGTCGCCGGCGCGGATCACCCCGCTGAGCCGACGGCCGATGATGCGCAGCACGCTGTCGCCGACGATGTGGCCGAACTGGTCGTTGATCGGCTTGAATCCGTCGAGATCGACGAGCAGGACGGCGACCAGTTCGCCGCTGCGCGGGGCCGCGGCGAGCGCCTCGGCGAGGCGCTGGGTGAACTGGCCGCGATTGGGCAGGCCGGTGAGATTGTCGTGCGCGGCGAGGTGGCGGGCGCGGGCCTCGGCCTCGCGAAAGCGGGTCACGTCCGACAGGGCGGCGATGATGAACGGCGTGGGACCGGCCAGCGTGTCGAGCTGGATCAGGCGCTTGCGGGTGATCACGATGCGCTGCCGGCCGCCGGCGCCGGTGACGATTTCCTCGGTCTCGTCGCTTTCGCCGGTGGCGAAGACGCGGTCGTCCACCCGCCAGTAGCCTTCGAGCAGCGCGCGCGGCACCCGCCCCTCGCCATTGCGGCCGACGAGCGACTCGCGCGGATAGCCGACGAAATCCGCCATCGCCTGATTGACCAGGACGAGGCGGTGATCGCGGTCGATCAGGAAGACCGGATTGGGCAGCGAATCCAGCAGGGTTTGCAGGACTTCCACCGTGAGGATGATCGACGACTGATCGAACAAGGACAATCTCTGGGGCGCGATTTCATTTGCGTAAAGCGATACACTATCGCGTGATATGATTAAATTTTAGTTAATTGCAATATGTGGCGGTGTGAATCGAGGGGTCAGACCGGCTTGCCGCGAGCGGCGCGCAGCAGGTTGCGATAGGTGCCGTCGAAGATCGTGCCGGTGGCCGAGGTCCAGCGGGAGGACTGGCCGAGCGTGTCGCGGCTGGCGTGGATGCGGCGGGCGCGCAGCTCGCGCGCGGCGGCTTCCTCGGGGGGCATCGGCGCGAGTTCGAGCGCGGGATCGGCCGGCACCACGACGAGCTGGATGAAGGGCTCGCCCCGGCGGAAGACATGGGTGACGCCCGCAGGCGGCGCCTTGAAGACGACGAAGGAGATCATCGGCCACCAGGCGGTGCGCAGCAGCGCGGGGACGGCCAGCGGCACGTCGCCGGTCTCGTCGGTGAAGTAGCGGGGGTGGGGCTCGGCGCGGACGGCCATCGGCTCGTCAACCGCGATGTCGAGCAGGAGCTGACAGGTGTAGTAGCCGGGGCCGAAGGGGCGGAAGGGCGGCCAGTTGACGCTGGTGCCCGGATCGGCGCCCCAGTCGCTCTCCAGCGCCACATGGCCATCCCGGCGGGTGACGCGGAGTTCGTTCTCATAGGGGTAGAACACCTCGATCCCGTATTGCGCGCCCTCGACGAAGGGGGCGCAGTGCCAGGGCTGCTCGTGCGCGCCGTCGCCCCGCTTCTCGGGCGCGCCGCCCCAGCCCGGCACGTCGAGCCGGGTGCGCCGCGGCGCCAGCCCCGGCTCGAAATAGCGCAGCCTTACCTTCGTCGTCATCGCCCTCCCCTCACCCGGCGGCGGTTCAACGCCAGTCCGGCCGCGGATACCAGCCGTAATAGCCATAATACCCGTAATAGCCGTGATGGTGGTGATGATGGTGGTGGTGGTGCTGGTAGTAGCGATAGCGGCGATAGGCGTGGTGGTGGTGATGGTGGTGGTCGACCAGGTCGAGCCTTGCCGGCGCCTCGGCCGGGGCGCGGGCGAGCAGCGCGTCATGCGCGCGGAGGATGGCGGCGGGCGCGTCCACCGGGGCGAGCAGCTCGGCATAGCTCGCGGCCGGCGGCAGCGGCGCGGGCTCGGCCAGGGCCGTCGCGGGCGCGGCGGCGGCGAGACCGCCCAGCGCGCCGAGAAGCCCGATCGTGGTTCGTTCCATCTGCGCTCTCCTTTCAGTTGCGGCAGCATTGAAGCGGCGGGGCGTGTCATTTCTGTGACTGAACTGCGGCGGAATCCATAAATCCTTGTCACCAAACCTTGTCGCCGGCCGCCGCACCGGATCGGCGGACGGCGCGCGGGAGACGGCATTTGACGCGGCGGCGGACATGGCGCAGGATTTTTGGAATTCCGAATGCGGCGGGAACGGGGATGGAGCGGATCGAGACCGCGGAGACGCTGATCGACCAGGTTTATGAACGGGTGGTGGAGGCGATCGCCGATGGCGACCTGCTGCCGGGCATGCGCATCCGCCAGGGCGAGCTGGCCGCGCGGCTCGGCGTGTCGCGCCAGCCGGTGAGCCACGCGCTGCATCTGCTGCACCGCCAGGGCCTGCTGCGCGAGAGCGGGCGCAAGGGCTTCGAGATCGCGCCGGTCGACCCCGAACGGATCGTCCAGATCCATGACGTGCGCGCCGCCCTCGACGGGCTTGCCGCGCGCCGCGCCGCCGCCCGGCGGGATGCCGGCGCCCTGGCCGCGCTCGACGCCATCATCGCCGCCGCCGGCGCGGCCGGCGGCGTTCCCGCCCTGCTGCGGCTCGACCTCGCCTTTCACCGCGCGCTCTACCGCGCCTCGGGCAACCCGGTCTTCGAGACGATGACCGGCCCGCATTTTCCCGCCCTCGCCCGCGCCATGGCGGCGGTGCTGGAGACCGAAGACTACCGCGCCCGGGCCTGGCGCGAGCACGCCGAAATCCTCGCCCGCGTGCGCGCGGGCGACGAGGCGGGGGCCGAGGCGGCGGCGCGCGAGCATGCGAGCGATGCCGGCGCGATCACCGCGCGCCGCCTCGCCGAACGCGCGCGGACGGGCTGAGCCACAACCGACAAACGACAGAACAGGAGGAAACGACATGCAACTCACCGCACAGCAGATCGAGGATTTCCACCGCGAGGGCTGGCTGTTCCTGCCCGAGCTGTTCAGCCCCGCGGAGGTGGCGCTGCTCAAGCGCGAGTCCGAGGCGATCTATCGCGAGCACCGGCCCGAAGTCTGGCGCGAGAAGACCGGCGCGCCGCGCACCGCCTTCGCCGCGCATACCTATAACGAGGCGTTCGGCACGCTGGGCGCGCATCCGCGGCTGATCCGGCCGGTCGAGCAGATCTTCGGCGAGCAGGTCTACATGCACCAGTACAAGATCAACGCGAAGGCGGCCTTTACCGGCGAGGTGTGGCAGTGGCACCAGGATTACGGCACCTGGAAGCGCGATGACGGCATGCCGGAGCCGCGGGCGATGAACATTTCGGTGTTTCTCGACGAGGTGATGCCGATCAACGGCCCGCTGCTGCTGGTGCCGCGCAGCCACAATGCGGGCGACCTGGAGGCGCGCCACGATGTCGAGACCACGTCCTACCCGCTCTGGACGCTGGACGAGGCGACGGTGAGCCGGCTCGTCGCCGAGGGCGGGATCGTCGCGCCCACCGGCAAGCCGGGCGGCGTGCTGATGTTCCACGGCAATCTCGTGCATGGCTCGGCCGGGAACATCACGCCCTATCCGCGCCGCATCGTGTATCTGACGCTCAACGCGGTTTCCAACCACATCCGCACGCCGACGCGGCCGGAGTTCATCGCGCACCGGGATTTCGCGCCGATCGTGCCGGTGGCGGACGATGCGCTGGCGCGGCTTGCGGCGCACACGCCCCGCGCGGCGGCGGAATGAGGCGATGAATCTCTCCCACCTCCTTGCCGCCCGGGCCGATGCCGGGCGGCCGGTCCGCGTGCTGCTGATCGGCGCCGGGAAATTCGGCTCGATGTTCCTCTCGCAGGTGCCGCACACCAGGGGCATCGAGGTCGCCGCCATCGCCGATCTCAGGCCGGACGGCGCGCGCGCCGCCTGCCGCGCCGTTGGCTGGGACGACGCGCTTGTCGCCGCGACGCGCTTCACCGACGATGCCGGCGCGGAATTGCGGCGCGCGGATATCGACGTGGTGATCGAGGCGACGGGCAACCCGCCCGCCGGCATCGCCCATGCGCGCGCCGCCTTCGCCGCCGGCAAGCCGGTGGTGATGGTCAATGTCGAGGCCGATGCGCTGGCCGGCCCGCTGCTCGCCGCCGAGGCGGATGCGGCGGGGGTGACCTATTCGCTGGCCTATGGCGACCAGCCCGCCCTCGTCGCCGAGATGGTGGACTGGGCGCGGGCCTGCGGGTTTTCCGTGGTCGCCGCCGGCAAGGGGACGAAATACCTGCCGCTCTATCATGGCGTGACCCCGGACACGGTGTGGCAGCATTACGGGCTGACGGCGGAGCAGGCGCGCGAGGGCGGGATGAACCCGCAAATGTTCAACTCCTTTCTCGATGGCACCAAATCCGCGATCGAGATGGCGGCGATCGCGAATGCGACGGGGCTGGCCGTGCCCTCGTCCGGCCTGCATTTCCCCGCCTGCGGGGTGGACGACTTGCCGCATCTGCTGCGCCCGCGCGCGGCCGGCGGGGTGCTGGAGCGATCAGGCATGGTCGAGGTGGTCTCCTCGCTGGAGCGCGACGGGCGGCCGGTGTTCCGCGACCTGCGCTGGGGCGTCTATGCCGTGTTCGAGGCGCCGAACGACTACGCCGCCGCGTGCTTCGCGCAGTACGGGCTGAAGACCGATGCCTCCGGCCGCTATGCCGCGATGTACAAGCCCTATCACCTGATCGGGCTGGAGCTGAACGTCTCGGTGCTGTCGGTCGCGCTGCGCAACGAGCCGACCGGGCGGCCGCGCGGCTTTGCCGGCGATGTCGCCGCCATCGCCAAGCGGGATCTGGCGGCGGGCGAGGTGCTCGATGGCGAGGGCGGCTACACGGTGTGGGGCAAGCTGCTGCCGGCGCGGGCGAGTCTTGCCGTCGGCGCGCTGCCGATCGGGCTCGCGCATCACGCGCGGCTGCGGCGCGGCATCGCCGAGGGCGAGGTGGTGGGGTGGGACGATGTCGATTTCGCCGCCGCCGGATCGGCGCTGCAAACGGCGATCGCCGCACGCCGGGAGATGGAGCGGCGGTTCGCCGCCGCCTGAAGCCGCCGCCGCCGCGCCGCTTGATTTCGATCAAGGACGCGGCGGCGCGGGCGGGCCAGACAGGGCGCATGGAACAGGCCCTTCTCGCGCGCTACGACCGCCCGCTGCCCCGCTACACCAGCTATCCGACCGCGCCGCATTTCTCCGCCGCGACCGGGGCGAAGGATTATGCCCTCTGGCTTGCCGCGATTCTGCCCGATGCCCGCGCCTCGCTCTATCTGCACGTGCCGTTCTGCCGCAGCATGTGCTGGTTCTGCGGCTGCACCACGAGCGCGGTGCACAGCGTCGGCGCGCTGGAGCGCTACGCGGCGGCGCTGGAGACCGAGATCGGCCGCGTCGCCGCCGCGATCGGGCATCGTCTGCCGGCCGGGCAGATCCATTGGGGCGGCGGCACACCGACCGCCCTGCCCGCACCGCTGCTGCGCCGGGTGCATGCGGCGCTCGCCCGGCATTTCGTGCTGGAGGATGCGACCGAAATCGCCATCGAGATCGACCCGCGCACTTTGCCGCGGGACGCCACGGGGCTGCTGCGCGATCTCGCCGTCACCCGCGTCAGCCTCGGGGTGCAGGATTTCGCGCCCGCGGTGCAGGCGGCGATCGGGCGGCACCAGAGCGTGGCGCAGACCAGGGAAGCCGCCGAGGCGGCGCGGGCGGCGGGCATCGCCTCGGTGAATTTCGACCTCGTCTATGGCCTGCCGTTCCAGACCATCGATTCGCTGGAAGCGACGATCGGCGCGGTGCTCGGCCTCGGGCCGGACCGCATCGCGCTGTATGGCTATGCCCATGTGCCGTGGACGCGCAAGCGCCAGCAGGTGATCGCCGAGCGTGCCCTGCCGGATGTCGCGGCGCGCTTCGCCCAGCAACAGCGCGCCGCCGAACTGCTGGTCGCCGCCGGCTACCGGCGGATCGGGCTCGACCATTTCGCGAGGCCCGAGGACGCGATGGCACGCGCCGCCGGCACCGGGGCGCTGCGGCGCAATTTCCAGGGTTATACGGTCGACCCCTCGGACCTGCTGATCGGCCTTGGCGCCTCGGCGATCTCGCGTCTGCCGCAGGGCTACGCGCAGAACGCGGTCGGCACCCAGCCTTATCTCGCGGCGATCGAAGCCGGCGGGCTCGCCACCGCCAAGGGGCTGGCGCTGGATGACGAGGACCGGCTGCGCGGGGCGATCATCGAGCGGCTGATGTGCGATCTCGCGGTCGATCTCGCCGCGTTCGGCGGCGATTCCGGCCGGTTCGGCGCCGAATGCGAGTCCCTCGCCCCGCTGGAGGCCGACGGGTTTCTGCACCGCGAGGGCAGCCGCATCGCCATCACCGAGGCCGGGCGGCCGTTCCTGCGCCATGCCGCCGCCGCCTTCGATGCCTGGCTCGGCCAGGCCGGGCGGCACGCGGCGGCGATCTGAGCGGGATCAGGAATCCGCCGCGCGGATCGCCTCCCACACGCGCAGCGGGGTGCAGGGAAGTGGCGGCAGCGTCGCACCGATCGACCGCAGGGCGTCCGCCACCGCATTGGCGACCGCCGGCAGCGCGCCGGTCGTCCCCGCCTCGCCCAGGCCCTTGGCGCCGAGCGGATTGTTCGGCGAGGGCGTCGGCAGGTCGATCGTGACGAAGCCGGGGACGTCGGCCGCGCGCGGCATCGTGTAGTCCATGAAGCTGCCGGTGAGCGGCTGGCCGGCTTCGTCGTAGCGCATCCCCTCGCCCAGCACGCCGCCCACACCCTGGACGATGCCGCCATGGATCTGCCCCTCGGCGACGACGGGATTGACCAGCACGCCGGAATCATCGGCGGCGACATAGCGCACCAGCCGGACCAGACCGGTCTCGCGGTCGATCTCCACCTCGGCGATGTGGCAGCCGGAGGGGAAGGTCGCGGCGACGGGTTTGACCCCGGTGACGGCGATTTCGCCGCCCGCGGCCGCCACCGCCTCGGCGAGGGTCATGACCGGGGTGCGGTCGCGCCGGAGGATGGCGCCGCCGGCGATGGCGAGATCCTCGGGTGCTTCATTGGCGCGCAGCCCGGCCAGGGCGAGCAGCCGCTCGCGCAGCCTGACGCCCGCATCGGCCACCGCGCTGCCGGCGCTCACCGTCGAGCGCGAGCCGATCGAGCCGGCGCCGGCGAGCGTGCTGCCGGGCGGGCTCGCCACGAGTTCGATATGAGCGGGGTCGAGCCCGGTTTCGCGGGCGAGGATGAAGGCGTAGGTTTCCGCCTGGCTCTGGCCGCTGCCGCCGGTGACGGTTTCGATGCGGGCGACGGCGTGGCCGCCTTCGAGCGAGAGGGTGACCAGCGCCTCGTCCTGCGCCGCCGCCCCGCCGCCGGCGATTTCGGTGAAGAGCGCGGCGCCGCGGCCGCGGAGCGCGCCGCGCGCGGTGGCTTCGGCGCGGCGGGCGGCGATGTCGTCCCATCCCGATTCCGCCCGGGCGGCGGCGATCAGGGCGGCATAGTCGGCGCTGTCATAGGTGGCACCGAAGGCGGTGCGCCAGGGAAAGGCGGCGGCAGGAATCGCGTTGCGCGCCCGCAGATCGAGCGGGTCGGCGCCGGTTGCGGCGGCGGCCTCGTCCACCAGGCGCTCGACCAGCAGCGCGATATCCGGCCGCCCGGCGCCGCGATAGGGGCCGAGCGGGCCGGCATTGGTGAAATATTGCGCGAAACGGGCATGCGCCGCCGGGATCGCGTAGGTGCCGGTGCCCGATTGCAGCGCGTTATGGACGTTGACGAAGGCGCCGACGGTGGTGACATAGGCGCCGAGATCGGTCTGGTAGTCGATCTCGATCGCGGTGAAGCGGAGATCGGCATCGAGCGCGAGGCGGCCGGCGAGCCTGGTGCCGCGGCCGTGATTGTCGTTGAGGAAGGCTTCGCCGCGCGTCGGCACGTAGCGCACGGTCCGGCCGGTGGCGCGGGCGGCGAGCAGGAGAGCGGCGTGCTCGGGATAGGCCGGGCTGCGCAGGCCGAACCCGCCGCCGACATCGGGCAGTTCGATCATGATGCGCGATGCCGACACGCCGAGCACCGCCTCGAGATCGAGCCGGATCTCGTTGATGCCCTGGTGCGGGGTGGCGAGGTGGTAGACGCCCGAAGCCGCGTCATACCGTGCGACGATGCCGCCGGGCTCCATCGTGGAGGGGGCGAGGCGCGGCAGGTCGAACCGCACCGCGGCGACATGCGCCGCCGTGGCGAAGGCGGCGGCGACCGACGCGGCATCGCCCGCCTCGTGCAGGAAGGCGAGATTGCCCGGCGCCTCGGGATGGATCGGCGGCGCGTCCGGCGCGGCGTCGAGCCCGACCACCGGCGGCAGCATCTCGTACTCCACCGCGATCGCCTCCGCCGCGTCCATCGCCGCGGCGAGGGTTTCGGCGACCACGCAGGCGACCGGCTCGCCGGCATAGCGCACCCTGCCCTGCGCCAGCACCGGGCGGAACGGGACGACGAGCGGGCGCGCGCCCTCGGCGCCGTAGCGCATCAGGGCGCGGAAATTGCCGAAGCCGGCGGCGGCGCAATCCTCGCCGGTCAGCACCGCGACGACGCCCGGCATGGCCCGCGCCGCCGCGGCATCGAGCGAGGCGATCGCCGCATGGGCGTGGGGCGCGCGCAGGAAGGCGGCGGCCAGCGCGCCGTCCGGCTGGAGGTCCGCGACATAGCGCCCGGCGCCGCTGACCCAGCGGGTGCGGTCGCGCGCCGACTGGGTGAGGCGCGAGGCGTTGCCCGATAAGTTCATGTCCGTCTCCTCCCTTGCGGCCAGCGAGCGCCTCACCAGGGCAGTTCGGCGCCGGTATAGTCGAAGAAGGCGAGGCCGGGCGTGCCGCGCCGGGCGATCAGCTGATCGACCACGCGGGGGATGCTCTCGCCGATGGAGAGCGTCGCCTGCGGGCCGCCCATGTCGGTCCGCACCCAGCCGGGGGCGACGAGGGCGAGGGAGCGGGCCGAGCCCTTGTGGCGGACGGCGTAGCTGCGCATCAGCGTGTTCAGCGCCGCCTTGCTGGCGCGGTAGGCCTCGAACATGCCGGTCGTGTTGTTGGCCACACTACCGAGGCCGGAGGACATCAGCCCGATTCCGCCATCCGGTGCCACGAGGTCGGCCAGCGTCTCGACCGCGCGCATCGGGCTGAGCGCGTTGGTCAGCATCAGGTCGACGAAGGTTTCGGTGCTGACCGCGCCGATCGGCGCCGCCGGGTCGTTGGCGATTCCGGCATTGACGAAGAGCTGGTCGAACACCCGCCCTTCCAGCCGGGCGCGCAGGGCGGCGAGCTGGGCGGGATCGTTGATGTCGAGCTGTTCGATGGCGAGGCGGCCGCCTTCCCGCGCGGCAAGCTCGTGCAGGCCGGTGCGGGCGGCGCCGCGCACCGTCGCGGTCACCTGCCAGCCGCGGGCGAGATATTCCTCCGCCATCGCGAGGCCAAGGCCGCGCGAGGCGCCGAGGATGAGACAGGACGGATGCGTTGCCATGCGATTCTCCACTCCGGTGCGCCGAACTGGCGGCAGGCTACGACGATTCCCGCGCCTGCCGCCAGACGCGGCCGGGGGCGGCGTGGCGAAGCGGAACATTTCGCCGCCGCCGCGATCGTCGCCGCTTTACAGGACCGCGGGGTTCATTTAGGTGCCGCCTAACGAATATGAGAACAACGCCCGGTTGCGGGCCTACTGAACATGGGGAACATTCATGACCAACGCACACAGGGCCATGCTTGGCCTCGCCGCCGCCGCGATGCTGGCGCTGCCGGGGATCGCCTCGGCGGGCTGCGCGAGCGGCGATTTCACCGCCGCCCAGGCGGCGACCGGCAAGACCCTTTACGATGCGAACTGCGCCGCCTGCCACATGACCAACATGGAGGGCGGGTCGGGCCCGGCGATCGGCGGGGCGAAGTTCAAGTCGTATCTCGAATTCACCAAGATCACCGGCGCGCAGCTGCTGGCTTTCATCAAGTCGCAGATGCCCTACCAGGCGCCGGGCAGCCTCAAGCCGGCGGAATATGACGCGATCTTCGCGTATGTCCTGCAGCATAACGGCTATTCGTCCGGCGCCACGGCGCTCGACGCCAAGACCGCCTCCTGCGTCAAGATGCTGCCTTATCCCGGCAAGTCCTGACGCCGGACGGAACGCCGGCCGCGCGCGCGGCCGGGACTGGCTAAAACCACAGGGGAAACTCACAAAATGACAACAACGGACAATCAATCCCGCCTCGCGCGCCGGCTGCGGCTTGCCGCGCTGCCGGCGGCAGCACTGCTCGGCCTCGCGCTGGCGCAGTCGGCGCAGGCCGGCGCGGTGAAGGCCGAAGGGTCGGAGACCGGCGGGCTCACCGCGAAGGTCGGCAAGACCATCACCTCGGACGTCAACGTGTCGACCACGATGCTGGAAGCGGCGCCAAAGGCGGATGCGAACTGGCTGGTCAATGGCCGCGATTTCGACAACTCGCGCTTCTCGCCGCTCAAGCAGATCACGTCGGCCAATGTGAAGGATCTCGCTCCGGTCGCCATCGCGCAGACCGGCTACAGCGCGAGCTTCGAGACCACGCCGCTGGTGGTCAACGGCGTGATGTATCTGACGACGCCGATGGTGAACTCCAAGCAGGCGCTGATCGCGATGAACGCGACCAATGGCCAGACGCTGTGGACCTACACCTACACCGACGGCCAGATCCAGATCTGCTGCGGCCCGGTGAACCGTGGCGCGGCCGCCTCGAACGGCAAGGTCTACATGCTGACGCTGGACGATCATCTCGTCGCGGTGAACGCCAAGACCGGCGAGCAGGAATGGTCGACCAAGGTTGCCGATCCGCGCTATGGCTATTCGGAGACGATGGCGCCGACCGTCTACAAGAACATGGTCATCATCGGCAGCGCCGGCGGCGAGTGGCCGATCCGCGGGTTCGTCGCCGCCTATGACGCGACGACCGGCAAGCAGATCTGGCGCTTCCACACCACCGACAGCAAGGCCGGCTGGGAAGGCGATTCGTGGAAGACCGGCGGCGGCACCGTGTGGACGACGCCGACCGTCGATCCGAAGCGGGGCCTGCTGATCTTCGCGACGGGCAACCCGAACCCCGACCTCAACGGCTCGGCACGCAAGGGCGACAACCGCTATACCGACTCGATCGTCGCGCTCAACATCCACACCGGCAAGCTCGTCTGGTATTACCAGGAAGTGAAGCACGACGTGTGGGACTATGACGCCGTCAGCAACGCGATGCTGTTCGACGTGCGGGACCACGGCAAGATGGTTCCCGCCGTTGGCGAGGCGGGCAAGACCGCGTGGTATTACATCGTGAACCGCGAGACCGGCAAGCTGATCCGCAAGTCGCAGCCCTTCGACAAGCAGGAGAACATGTTCGCGCAGCCGACGCCGAAGGGCGTGCAGATGCTGCCGGGTGCGAATGGTGGCGCCGAGTGGTCGCCGCCGGCGTTCTCGCCGCTCACCCGCGACGTTTACGTGATGGGCATGAACCAGCTCATGACCTTCACCAACGAGAAGAGCAGCCCGGCCATCCCCGGCCAGATCCGCCTTGGCAGCACGTTCAAGAATGTCGATCACGGCATTCAGAACGGCACGCTGACGGCGATCGACGTCGATACCGGCAAGATCCGCTGGAACGACACGCTGCCGCAGCCGATGATGGGCGGCGTGCTGGCCACGGCCGGCAACCTGGTGTTCACCGGCGAGGGCAATGGCTGGTTCGACGCGATGGACGCCAAGACCGGCAAGCGCCTGTGGCGGTTCAACCTCGGCGCCGGCGTGAACGCCCCGCCGGTCGCCTATTCGGTGAACGGCCGCGAATACGTCGCGGTTGCCGCCGGCGGCAACTTCCAGCTCAGCTATCCGTATGGCGACGCGGTGGCGATCTTCGCGCTGCCGAAGAAATAAGCCCCTTCGCGCCTGCGACACGGCCGGAGCGCATCGCGCTCCGGCCATTTTCATGCCTTGCCGCCGAAGCGCCTTCCGATCAGTTGCCGCCCGAAAAACCGCCGAGCGGGCTCGGGTTGAAGTTGATCTGCAGGTCCATGATCGCCTTCGCCATTTCCATCTCGGCGCGCGCCATGTGCATCATCGCCTCATGCTCCATCTTCGGCGCGATGGCGAAATCGGTGTGGTAGGTCGTGTTGATCTTGGCGATGAGAGAGTTGACATGGGTGATGTCGGCCTTCAT
Source organism: Pseudomonadota bacterium (assembly GCA_021849425.1). Lineage (GTDB taxonomy): Bacteria > Pseudomonadota > Alphaproteobacteria > Acetobacterales > Acetobacteraceae > Acidiphilium. The sequence goes on along the minus strand of JAJZSY010000009.1, from coordinate 12,924 downwards.
CGCGGCGGTATGTTGCTGCGAGGCGGCGGCGGCCGGCTGCGCCAAGGCGGTGCCGGTGCCGGCGAGCGCGAGGGCGCCGAGCAGAAAGAGTGCTTTCATCGTATCCTCCTTGCGTGATCCGTGATCCGTGGTGCGGATCCCTGCCGCCTCCCGCGTCCGCCGTGCCGGCGGCGCCTCGTGCGACTTCGCAAAGATGCCGCCTGCGCCTCGATGGTTCCAATGCCGTTTGATTATCGTTTCAATGCTGCGAAAGCGGGCATCGCATCCCGGTTTCCGGTCGGCGGTCTCAAACTTGCGGCTTGACCGGAGCGTGTCTGTCCTGCCTAACATTCTGCCATTGCAGCGTGTATTTCAGGCGACAAGACATTGTCTAAAAATAATAACTCTCTGATCGAAACATTCATCATGCGCTGGGGCGACCGCGAGGGCGGGGCAGAGCGCGCGAATTATGCGATGTTTCTTTCGGAACTCTGCGACGTGCTCGACGTGCCCCGCCCCGATCCCGCGTCGGCGAACACCGAGGGCAATGATTACGTGTTCGAGCGCGCCGTGCGGAAAGCCGCAGCCGACGGCACGATCTCGACGGGCCGGATCGACCTCTACAAGCGCGGCTGTTTCGTGCTGGAAGCGAAGCAGACGAGGCAGCAAGGCGGCAAGAAGGAGGCCGCGCCCGACCCCGACCTGTTCGGCGAACGCGCCCCGCGCCCGGGGCGAGGCCGAAGGGCCGGCGGCGCGGCATCGGCTTTTGACGTGCCGATGCTCAGCGCGCACCGGCAGGCGAGCGATTATGCGCGCTGGCTGCCGGTCGAGCATGGCTGGCCGCCGTTCATCCTGGTCTGTGACGTGGGCAAGGTGATCGAGACCTATGCCGATTTTTCCGGACAGGGGAAAAACTACGCGCAATTCCCCGACCGGCGCGGCTTCCGGATCACGCTCGAACAGCTCCGCGATCCCGATATCCGCGAGCGGCTGCGACGCATCTGGACCGATCCGCACGCGCTCGACCCGGCGCGGCATGCCGCCCGCGTCACGCGCGATATCGCGACACGGCTTGCCGCCATCTCACGCGCGCTGGAGGCCGAACATGAGCGGGAGGAGGTCGCGCTGTTCCTGATGCGCTGCCTGTTCACCATGTTTGCCGAGGATAGCGGCCTGCTGCCGCGGGATGCGTTCAAGGCCATCCTGCACCGCTGCGAAGCCGACCCCGATCTGCTGGAGCCGACGGTTGGGCAGCTCTGGCAGGCGATGGACAAAGGCGGTGTCGCGCTTGCGGCGCAAGCCCGCGTGCCGCGCTTCAACGGCGAGTTCTTCAAGGATCAGGCGGTGCTGAAGCTGAGCCGGGAGGCGATTGGCGAGCTGCGCCGCGCCGCCGAGCATGACTGGCGGGAGGTCGACCCGTCGATTTTCGGCACGCTGCTCGAACAGGCGCTCGATCCGGACGAACGCCGCGCCCTGGGGGCGCATTACACGCCGCGCGCCTATGTCGAGCGGCTGGTGGTCGCGACAATCATCGAGCCGTTGCGGGCCGCGTGGAGAAATACGCTGGTCACCGCAGAACGCCAGCACGACGAGGGCCGGGACGAGGCCGCGATTGCCACCGTCGCGGCCTTCGCCGGAACGCTCTGCCGGCTTCGCGTGCTCGATCCCGCGTGCGGCACCGGGAATTTTCTTTATGTCGCGCTGGAATTGCTCAAGCGGCTCGAAGGCGAGGTGCTGGACGTGCTGACGAGCCTGGGCGGGCAGGAAGGATTGTCGAGCCTTGATTTCCAGACCGTCGATCCGCACCAGTTCCTGGGCCTTGAGGCCAACCCACGGGCGGCGGGCATTGCCGAGCTGGTACTCTGGATCGGGCATCTGCAATGGTATTTCCGCACCCATAAGGGGATGCCGGGCGAACCGATCCTGCAAGCCTTTCACAACATCAAGGTTGGCGATGCGGTGCTCGATCCGAAAACCGGGCGCCGCCCGGCCTGGCCGGCGGCGGAATACATCATTGGCAATCCGCCCTTCATCGGCGGCAAGGATATCCGCGCGCGGCTGGGCAACGCCTATGTCGAAGCGCTGTGGCGGGCGCACCCGCAGATGAACAAGGCGGCGGATTTCGTGATGTATTGGTGGGATCATGCCGCCGAATTGCTGACGGCCAGGGGCAGCGCGCTGCGGCGGTTCGGCTTCGTGACCACCAATTCGATTACCCAGACCTTCCAGCGCCGCTGCATCGAGCGGCACCTTGCCGGGAAGAAGCCGATTTCGATCGTCATGGCGATTGCCGATCATCCCTGGACCAGGGCGACCCGCGATGCCGCCGCGGTTCGCATTGCGATGACGGTGGCCGAGGCTGGCAGGGGCGATGGCGTGCTGTTCAGCGTGACGGGCGAGGCCGGGCTCGATACCGACGCGCCGGATATCGACCTTGACGGGCGAAGCGGGCGGATCAATGCGGATTTGACCATCGGGGCTCCCGTTGGCGATGCGCCCCCCCTGCTCGCCAATGAAGGCTTGTGTTCGCGGGGGATGGCATTGCATGGGGCGGGGTTTATCGTCACGCCGGCGCAGGCGGCGCATCTGGGGCTGGGCCGCCGCGCCGGGCTCGACCGTCATATAAGGCAGTATCGCAACGGGCGGGATCTGACCGCGCGGCCGCGTGGCGTCATGGTGATCGATTTTGATGGATTGTCGATTGATGAGATTCGCGTTCGATTTCCTGAGGCTTATCAGCATATCGTGATAAACGTGAAGCCTGAGCGGGATGAAAATAACGAGCCGTATCGCCGAGAATTCTGGTGGCTATTTGGCCGTAGAAACACGCTGATGCGGGGCTTTGTTGCGGATCTGCCGCGCTATATCGCCACGGTCGAAACGGCGAAGCATCGGATTTTCCAGTTTCTCGACGCCTCGATCCTGCCGGATAACATGCTTGTGGCGATCGGTTCGGCCGATGCGTTCCATCTCGGGATCTTGCAATCGAGGGTTCATGCGGATTGGGCGCTTCGTGCTGGTGGCTGGTTGGGTGTCGGTAATGATCCCCGATACACGAAAACCCGCTGCTTCGACCCGTTTCCGTTTCCCGATCCGCCCGCCGCGCTCCGGCGCGAAATCGCGGGCATTGCCGAAGACCTCGATGCCCACCGCAAGCGCGTGCTGGAAGAGCATCCACACCTCACGTTGACGGGGCTTTACAATGTCCGGGAGATGATCCGCGCCGGCGCAAAACCGGCGGCGCTGAGCGTGGCGGACCGGCAGACGCTCGATGACGGGCTGGTGCTGATTCTCGACGAGCTGCACCAGGCGCTCGACCGCGCGGTGAGCGAGGCTTATGGCTGGCCGCACGATCTGGCGGAGGCTGAAACCCTCGCCCGGCTGGTTGCGCTCAACCGCGCGCGGCGGGCCGAGGAAGCCCGCGGCAATGTGCGCTGGCTGCGCCCGGCATATCAGATTCCGCGCCATGGCGGGGCGGAGGAAACACTCGACCTTGCCGGCGGCGAACATCGCGCCGCGCGGGCCGAGACCGCCCGCCGGGTTTTCCCCGCCGACGAGGTGGCGCAAACGGCGGAAATCGTGGCCGCGCTCGCCAGCGCGCCCGCCGGCATTGCCGCCGCCGATCTGGCGCTGCGCTTCAAGGGCCGCGCGCTTCGCCCGAAGGTCAATTCCGTGCTGGCCGGCCTGGTGCGGATGGGTATGGTCGGCAGCGCCGGGCGGGGGATCTATCGCCTCAATCTCGGCGCCTGAACGGGACGGCGAGGTTGGGCGGCGAGAGGGGGCGGACTATCGAAACTGATTGATCGGCTGGTTGGATGCGGAAAGCGATCGGGGCAAAGCGTGCTTGCCGATGTGCGATTAAATTTTCTGAGATCGCTGGTGGAGCCAATCGGAATCGAACCGACGACCTCCTGAATGCCATTCAGGCGCTCTCCCAACTGAGCTATGGCCCCACCGTGCGTGAGGGCCCTATTAGACCGAGTTCGCGGCCGCGGCAAGGGCTGCGGAGGACAAACCGGCCATGAAATGTGACGGGGGCAAGACGCCGCGCGGGAGGGGGCGGCGGGGTGGGCGCGCGGGGGGACGAGAAAACTGTACGGATGTTCAATTCCGGATCGACACGGGCGGCACTGGCCGGTAGTGTCGCGACGCACCAGGGAGACGACGCCATGTCCATGATCGTCGACAGACGCGACCTCGACTTCATTCTGTTCGACCTGCTCGGGATGGACGAGCTGCTGCGCCACGAGCGCTTCGCCGCGTTCGACCGCGACGCCTGCACCCAGATGCTCGACACCGCGCAGGCGATCGCCGAGGAGCTGTTCCTGCCGATCGCCGCAGAGGTGGACGCGCAGGAGCCGCGCTTCGTCGATGGGCGGGTGGAGATGCCGGAGGGGACCGGGCGCGCGCTGCGCGCCTGCGCCGCCGCGGGGTTCTTCGCCCTGCCCTTCGCGCTGGAGCATGGCGGGTTGCAGGCGCCGCGGGTGCTGCACACGGCGGCCAGCGGCATTTTCACCTGTGCGAACACCGCCGTCGCCAATTACGCGTTTCTCACCGTCGGCGCAGCCAATCTGCTCGCCGCCTTCGGCAGCGCGGCGCTGCGCCAGAACTTCCTGCCGCCGATGCTGGAGGGGCGCTGGTTCGGCACGATGTGTCTTTCCGAACCGCAGGCCGGATCGTCGCTCGCCGACATCACCACCACGGCGACGCCGCGCGCGGACGGGACGTTTTCGCTGCGCGGCAGCAAGATGTGGATTTCGGGCGGGGATCAGGAGGTTTCGGAGAATATCGTGCACATGGTGCTGGCGCGGATCGCCGGCGCGCCGGCGGGGACGCGCGGCATTTCGCTGTTCCTCGTGCCCAAGCGCCGGGTCGATGAGAGCGGCGCCGTCGGCGCGAGCAACAACATCGCCCTCGCCGGGCTGAACCACAAGATGGGCCAGCGCGGCACCACCAACTGCCTGCTGAATTTCGGCGAGAGCGGCGAGACGATCGGGTATCTGATCGGCGAGGCGCATCGCGGCCTCGGATACATGTTCCAGATGATGAACGAGGCGCGCATCGGCGTTGGCCATGCCGCGACGATGTCCGCCCTCGCCGGCTATCGTCATTCGGCGGAGTATGCCCGCACCCGCATCCAGGGGCGCAAGGCAGGGCAGAAGGACCCGGCGGCGGCGGCGGTGCCGATCATCGAGCATGCCGATATCCGCCGCATGCTGCTGGCGCAGAAGGCGGCGGTGGAGGGCGCGCAGGCGCTCTGCCTCTATGCCGCGCAACTGGTCGACCGGCAGGAGATCGCGACCGATGCGGCGGAGGCCGAATGGCTCGGCACGCTGCTCGGGCTGCTGACGCCGGTGGTGAAATCCTGGCCCTCGGAACACTGTCTCGAAGCCAACAAATGGGCGATGCAGATTCTCGGCGGCTATGGCTACACGCGGGACTATCCGCTGGAGCGGCTCTATCGCGACAACCGGCTGAACCATATTCACGAAGGCACGTTCGGCATTCAGGGCATCGACCTGGTGGGCCGCAAGCTCGGCGGGGACAATGGGGAGGCGCTGCGCCGCTTCGCCGCGCAGATGCGCGAGACGGCGGCGCGGGCGGGGCTTCAGCCCACCCTCGCGGCGGAGGCCGCGCGGCTTGGCGGCGCGCTCGACCAGCTTGAGCGCACGGCCGCAGCACTGCTCGGCTGCGCCGACATTCCCCGGCGGCTGGCCAATGCCACTGTGTTTCTCGATGCGTTCGGGCATGTCGTGATCGGCTGGCTGTGGCTGTGGCAGGCGCTGGCGGCCACCGCTGCGCGCGGGGGCGACGCCTCGGCCGATGAGCGCCTGTTCCTTGAGGGCAAGATACTGACATGTCGTTATTTCATGGCGCATGAGCTGCCGCTGGCGGTTGCGCGCCTCGCGCTGTGCGCGACGCTGGAGACCAGCAGCCTCGACGCGCCGGCCGCGCTGTTCGCGCTCTAGCGGGGGGCTTCGGCGCATGGTGCAGGATCGCAGCCTGCGCACGCGGCAGCGGATTCATGAAGGTGCCGTCGGCGTTCTTGCCAAGGGCGGGGTTTCCGGGCTGACCCATCGGGCGGTGGCGGCAGCAGCGGGCGTGAGCCTTGCCGCGACGACTTATCATTTCGAGTCGAAAACAGAACTCATCGCCAGCGCCTCCCGCCATCTGATGAGCGGCTATCTCGACGCGTTCGCCCGGCTCGAACGCCGCGTCAGCGCCGGCGAGGCGACCGGGCTCGGGCGGATCGACGATCTTGTGATCCGCGTCGTGCTCAACGCGCTCGGCCGCGAGCGGACGCGCTCGCTGGCCTGGTGCGAGCTGATCCTGCATGGCGGGCGGGGCGCGGAGGGGCGGAGGCTGGCGCAGGGCTGGTACGCGCGGCTCGACGAGATCTGGCACGCCATCGGCGCGAATCTCGGCTTCGGGCTCGACCGCGGCGCGGCCCGCGCGGCGATCGACCGGGCGATCGGCCTGACCTTCCTGCTCCATCCGCTCGGGCTGGAGCCGGAGGCGGCGCGCGATCTCATCGAGGGAAGGCTCGACTTCGCGCGGTTCGGCCCGGCCGATCCCGCGGCGGAGGGCGAGGCTGGCGCCGCCACCGCGCGCCAGCGCGAGACCCGCGCGCGGATCGTGCAGGCGACGATCGACATTCTCGTCGAGTCCGGGGCCGGGGCGGTGAGCTGGGCCGCCATCGCCCAGCGCGCCGGGCTCGCCCGCAGCGGGCCGGCCTATTATTTCCCGGCGATCGGCGCGCTGCTCGCCACCGCGCAAGTCGCGCTGTTCGAGCGGGCGAAGGCGCGCTACCGCGCGGGCTTCGGCGCGATCGACCCCGCCGCGATCGACGAGGCGCGGCTGGTCGATCTCACCACGGCGATCTGGTTTCGCGAGGTGCTGGAGCATGCGCGCGAGGCGCTCGGCCATTACGCCGTGTTTCTGCGCGCCGCCCAGGCGCCCGGCGAGAGCGTGGCGCTGCGCGCCGCACTCGCGGCCACGCTGCGCGACCAGCACCAGGCCTGGCGCCGGCGGCTGGCGGCGATCGGCGCGGCGCCGCCGCACCCCGCCGGGCCGCTCGCGGTGCAGGCCGTCTTCGTCGGCAAGCTGATCCGCGCCGCCGCCACCGGGGCGGATACGGCGCTGCTCGCGCTGGCGCGGGGGGATTTCGCCGCCGCGATTGCCGGGGCGATCCGCCCGGAAAAACCGTACGTTCATCCAAAACCGGCTTGCCAGCCGGGCCCGCCTGGCTTAGCTGAACAGAGAGAAGCGCCGCTTCGCGGCCCGGAACCATAAGGGAGGACCGGCATGATCGATCCGGCATCGCTGTTTTCGTTGCAGGGGCGCGTCGCCCTCGTCACCGGCGGCTCGCGCGGCATCGGCCGGATGATCGCCGAGGGGTTCCTCGCCCAGGGCGCGCGGGTCTACATCTCGGCGCGCAAGGAGGCGCAGTGTCGCGAGGCCGCGGCCGAACTCGGGCCCGATTGCATCGCCCTGCCGGCCGACATCTCCACCGTCGAGGGTGCCCGCGCGCTGGCCGCCGCCATCGGCGAACGCGAGCCGGCGCTCGACATTCTGGTGAACAACGCCGGTGCTGCCTGGGGCGCGCCGTTCGAGAGCTTCCCCGAGCATGGCTGGGACAAGGTGTTCGACGTCAATGTGAAGGCGCCGTTCTTCCTGACCCAGGCGCTGCACGGCGCGCTGAAGGCGGCGGCGCGGCCCGACCGCCCGGCCAAGGTGATCTGCGTCGGCTCGATCGACGGGCTGCGCGTCAATGCGTGGGAGACCTACAGCTATCAGGCATCGAAAGCGGCGATCCATCACCTGATGCGGCGGATGGCGGCGCGGCTGATCCGCGACAACATCGTCGCCAGCGCCATCGCCCCCGGCGCGTTTCCCTCCGAGATGAACCGCGCCGCCCGCGACCGGGGCGAGACGGTCGCCGCCGCGATCCCCGCCCGCCGCATCGGCCGCGCCGAGGACATGGCGGGGGCCGCGATCTATCTTGCCAGCCGCGCCGGCGATTATGTCGTCGGCCAGGTGCTCACCGTCGATGGCGGCCTCGTCGCCGCCAACCCGGTGGAGACGGCCGAACCCTGAGGCCCTCCACCCCATTTTCCGCCAGAGGAGCGAACAGCCATGCGTGACGCCGTGATCGTCTCGACCGCCAGAACCCCGATCGGCCGCGCCTATCGCGGCGCCTTCAACGCAACGCCGGCCCCCACCCTCGCCGCCCACGCGCTGCGCGAGGCGGTGCGCCGCGCCGGGATCGACCCCGCCGAGATCGACGACTGCCTGATCGGCAGCGCGCTGCCCCAGGGCGGCCAGCACACGATCGGCCGCACCGCGGCGCTCCGCGCCGGCCTGCCCGTCACCGTGCCGGGCATGACGATGGACCGGCAATGCTCCTCCGGCCTGATGACCATCGCGACCGCGGCGAAGCAGGTCATCGTCGACCGGATGGACGTGGTGCTGGCCGGCGGCGTCGAGTCGATCTCGACGGTGCAGACCGAGGCGATGCGGGTCGATCGCGACCCCGAGCTGCTGGCCCTGCACGCCGACACCTACATGCCGATGATCGACACCGCCGAGGTGGTGGCGAAGCGCTACAACGTCTCGCGCGAGGCGCAGGACGCCTACGCCCTGCAATCGCAGCTTCGCACCGCCAGCGCCCAGCAGGCCGGCCGGTTCGACGCCGAGATCATCCCCGTCACCGCGACCAAGACGGTGACGGACCGCGCCACCGGCGCCACCAGCCAGCAGACCGTCACCCTCGCCGCCGATGAGGGCAACCGGCCGGAGACGACCGCCGAGGGCCTCGCCGGGCTCAAGCCGGTGCGCGAGGGCGGCTGCATCACCGCGGGCAACGCCAGCCAGCTCTCGGACGGCGCCTCGGCCTGCGTGGTGATGGAGGCGAAGCTCGCCGAACAGCGCGGCCTGCAGCCGCTCGGCCGCTATGTCGGCATGGCCGTCGCCGGCACCGAGCCGGACGAGATGGGCATCGGCCCGGTCTTCGCGGTGCCCAAGCTGCTCTCGCGCTTCGGGCTCGGCGTCGGCGATATCGGCCTGTGGGAGCTGAACGAGGCCTTCGCCGTGCAGGTGCTCTATTGCCGCGACCGTCTCGGCCTGCCGGACGAGCTGCTCAATGTCGATGGCGGCTCGATCTCGATCGGGCATCCCTATGGCATGTCCGGCGCGCGCATGGTCGGCCACGCGCTGATCGAGGGCAAGCGCCGCGGCGCGCGCCATGTGGTGGTGACGATGTGCGTCGGCGGCGGCATGGGCGCGGCCGGCCTGTTCGAGGTTCTGTGAGCGCCCCGGCGCTCACCCTCGCCGACTATCGCACGCTGGTCGGCACCGAGGTCGGCTGTTCGGGCTGGATCGAGGTCGGCCAGACGCGGATCGACGCCTTCGCCGAGGTGACGGAGGATGACCAGTTCATCCATGTCGATCCCGAGCGGGCGCGGGAGAGCCCGTTCGGCGGGACCATCGCGCATGGGTTCCTCACCCTCTCGCTGCTCAGCCGCATGGCCTACGACACGCTGCCGAGGCTCGCGGGGGTGGCGATGTCGGTGAATTACGGGATGAACAGCCTGCGGTTTCTGGCCCCGGTGCGCGCCGGGTCGCGCATCCGTGGCCGGTTCGCGCTGGCCGATCTCGCCGAGAAGGGCGAAGGCCGCATCCTGCTGACGCATGACGTGACGATGGAGATCGAGGGGCAGCCGAAACCGGCGCTGGTGGCGCAGTGGCTTACGATGCTGGCGCTGGGCTGAGGGCCGAGGGCGGTGTCTCGGCGTCGGGCAGCCCCGGCGCCGTCGCCCAGGCGAGTTCGACCAGGGTGACGATGCGCCGCCCTGCCCCGTCGAGCTGGCAGACGATCAGCCCCTGCTCTTCCATGTAGGCGAGCAGCCGGCGGGCGCGGCCGAGCGAGCGGGTGCCATAGGCCCGCGCGATCGCGGGGTCGCCGGGACAGGGCTGGCCGTCGCGCGCGGCGCGGGCGATCATCAGGAAAATCCCCTGCATGTCCTCGGGCAGGATGGCGGCGCGGGACAGCACATCCTGCCAGACCGCATCCTCCGCCATCGCCGCGCTGATCCCGGCGCGCGCGCGGGTCAGCATCCGCCGGAAGGCGGCGAGGTCGGGGGCGGCGGCGCCCAGCGCCTCGATACGGCAGCGGACCAGGAAATCCTGATACAGCACGCCGACCGGACGGAACCCCGCCTCGGGATCGGCCAGGAGATCGGCGAGGATGCGCTCGAGCCGGGCCTGATGCGCGGCCCGTTCGGCCGGGCTCTGCGGCGGCGGCGACTCGGCGGCGAGGCTTTCCATCGCCGGCCGGGCCGCCATCAACTGGCTCAGCAGGTCGGGCGGCGGCGGGGATGGGGCGCGGCGCGGCGGGCGCGCGGCCTCGGGCGGCGGCGGGGCGAGGATGACGGTCTGCGCATCCTCGATCGTGGCCTGGGGCAACGGGGTGAGGCGCGGGGTGGCGTGGCGCGCCTCGGTCTCGGTGGAGCCGATCCGCAGCGCCAGCGGCCGGCGCGACAAGGCGGGGCCGAGGGCGATGAAATGCCCGCGTTCGAGATCGCGGAACGCCTCGGCCTGGCGGCGCTCCATGCCGAGCAGGTCGGCGGCGCGGGCCATGTCGATATCGAGGAAGGTCCGCCCCATCAGGAAGTTGGAGGCCTCGGCGGCGACGTTCTTGGCGAGCTTGGCGAGGCGCTGGGTGGCGATGATGCCGGCGAGGCCGCGCTTGCGGCCGCGGCACATCAGGTTGGTCATGGCGCCCAGCGAGAGCTTGCGCGCCTCGTCCGACACCTCGCCGGCGGCGGCGGGGGCGAAGAGCTGCGCCTCGTCCACCACCACCAGCATCGGATACCAGTGGTCGCGCGGGACCTCGAACAGCCCGCCGAGAAAGGCGGCGGCGCGGCGCATCTGGTTCTCGGCGTCGAGACCCTCGAGATTCAGCACGGCGGACACACGGTGCGCGCGCGCGCGCTCGCCGGCGAGTTGCAGCGCCGGCTCGGAATGCGCCTCGGCATCGATCACCAGATGGCCGAACCGCTCGGCGAGGGTGACGAAATCGCCCTCGGGGTCGATGATCGCCTGCTGCACCCAGGCGGCACTCTGTTCCAGCAGGCGGCGGAGCAGGTGGGACTTGCCGGAGCCGGAATTGCCCTGGACCAGCAATCTCGTGGCCAGCAGTTCCTCAAGGTCGAGCACGGCAGGCGCGTTGCCGGCCGCCACACCCATCTCGATTGCCACGGTCATGGTCCGATTCGCTGCCTCCTGGTGCATGGCCCGGCCCGGGCTGTATCGCGTTCGGGCAAGACTACGTGCTTCGTCAATAGAATGGCGCGCGGCGGCCGCCCCGCCTGGGGGGCGCCGCGCGCCGGGCGGACCGGCTTATCAACCGCGCGGCGCCGCGTCGAGCCGGTGCGTCGGAATGACGTGGCCAATGTTCACAAAATTATGTGGAAGTCTGTGCCTTGTCGTAACGGTTCGTTAATTTTTAACGTCTATATACAATCCTGCACGAGCGCAAAAAAGCGTGCGCCGGCTGGCAACAACCGCACGCCGCAGGCCGTGCAAAACGCACGGGGACCGCGCCCGCCGCCGAAAAATGTCGTCGGCAACTCGGTGACTGCCGTGAGAGAGCGGCACCTTTTTGTCCGGGATCGCTCGGGCGAATTTATCCAGGATCGCTCCCGCGAACGGGCCGGGCGGCCGGTCAGCCGGAGATCAGCGCCGCGAATCCAGCCGCCCAGAGTTCCGCATTCGCCACATCGTTGATGCAGAGACAGCCTTCCGGGGCGAAGCGGGTTGCGCGCTCGAGCAGCTGGATATCCGCCTCATGCTCGCGCGCCACATGCGGGTCCTCGAAAAAGATCAACCGCCGGCAACGCCCTTCCAGCACCTCCTCGGCGATCTGCGCATCGCCGCCGCGCGGGCCGGACTGGAAGGCGGTGGTCCAGCCCGGCACGGGCGGCGGCAGCCGCGAACGGAATGCCGCCGCCTCGGCCGCAAGCCGCGCCGGCACCTCGCCGTTCAGCAGCCCGCCGGTGGTTCCGGTGGCAAGGCGCCGGCTGAAGCGCAACAGCAGCGCGTGGTGCCGCCGGGCGAAATCGAGCATCACCGGCTTCTGGGTGTCGTGGGCGATCAGCCCGATCGTTTCCGCCGCGACCGCTTCGGGCCGCACCCAGCGGACGAGTTGCGCCGCAAGCCCGGTGCGGTCGATTCCGGCCAGACGATTCCAGACCAGAGCGCACCATTCCGAGGCGGCGCCACGATTGGTCAGGAACGCTCGCCCATGCACGACGCATTGCCGCTTCAGCGCCTGCATCTCGGGGAAAACGCCGATCGGGTCGACCGGATCGATCAGGTAGATCACGAAATCGAGCGCCGCATGGCCGGCGGCATCCGGCACCACCATCGACGTGAGAGTGATCACCCCACCCTCACGCGCGGGGCGCAGACGAACCGGCGGGTTGCCGCCGAGCAGGCCGGAGGCAAGGATGGCATCGCAGGTGGCGCCAACCGCGTGCAGCCGCACCCGGGGGGCGGCGAGAAATGGCGCGAAGTCGCGCAGGAAGCCGAAGAGCGGCGAGTCGGCGCCGCTTCGCAATGCCGCCGATGCCGCGATGCCGATCCGCACAACCCCCGTTTCATCGCCGCTCGTCACGTTCATCTTCCGCCCCCCCCGTCATGCCCGGCCTCTGCGGGTGGGGTGAGAGTCGAGGCCTGACACAAAAAAATCAATAGGTATCGCGGGGCGGTGGCGCGCCGAAGGATTCATGCGAAATTAATTTTCATATCGTATTGATTAGGGCGTGTCGTCAAATTGGCCAATCTCGAGAAATTGGCTGACCGGGATTCGCAAATCAGCAAATCCGTGATTCATGGAGAGCCTTCTTTTTCGGAGGCTTTCATGCGGCGCTATGCATTGCGCGA
>JAJZSY010000035.1 GCA_021849425.1 Pseudomonadota bacterium | reverse complement strand
CGAGCATGCCCGCCATCAGGCAAGCCATTCTCGACCTCTTCGCGCGGCCTCCGCCCCTGCGATGCCCTCACTGTGAAATGCTCCTCGCAGAAACCGCCAAACCAAAAGTGCCAAAGTAGTGCTAGCCGGTGCCGAGGGCGAGCCGGCGGATTCGGGGCGTGCTGTCCTTGGCGCGGTAGAGCCGCATATCGGCCTGGCGCAGCAGATCATCCAGCGTGTTGCCGGGTTTCGCGCCGTCGATCCCGATGCTGACCGCGACGGCGAGACCGTGCGGGGTGAGGGTTTGCGCGAAGGCCTGGCGGATGCGGCTGGCGACGGCGGCGGCGGTTTCGGCCGTGCCGCCGTCGATCAGGATGGCGAATTCGTCGCCGCCCAGCCGGCCGACCACATCGGCGGCGCGCACGCTCTCAAGGCAGATTTTCCCAAGCTCGCGCAGCAGACGGTCGCCCTCGGCATGGCCGAGCGTGTCGTTGATGCGCTTGAACCCGTCGATGTCGAGCACCAGCAGCATGCAGGGCGAGACGCGCAGGCGGCGCTCGGCCTGGAGGGTGAAGCCGCGGCGGTTGAGGACGCCGGTGAGGAAATCGGTGTGGGCGGCGCTGTCGAGCAGGCGCTCGCGCAGCATCCGCACGAGGTGGCTGGCGCAGAGCGCATCGCAGAACACGAAGGCGATGCCCTCGCCCGCCGAGACGACGAGCCAGAACCGCAGCGCGGCGGGATCGCCATGCGCCAGCAGGGCGGCGGCGCGGACGAGGACGAAGACGCCATGCGCCACGAGCACGGCGACGAGCGGGTAGCGCGCCGCCGCGGGGACCGCCATGCGCAGGATTTCGACCAGCAGCAGGACGAGCATCAGCAGGGTCAGCGGCGCCTGGGCGACGAGGTAGAGCCAGGGGGTGGCGGCGAAGGGGAGAACGGCCCCGGCGACCAGCCAGGCCAGGCCCGGGAGGAGTGCCAGCGGCACCGATCCGGACCGTCCGGCGAGGCGGCGCACGCCGAGCCACATCACGCCATAGGCCATCAGCAGGATGCCCGGCGCCAGCCCGTGGGCGAGGACGGGCGAGCCGAGGCGGCCGGCGACGAAGACACCGAGCCCGGCCGCGCCAATGAAATAGGCGCTACCCCACCATTTCAGCATCTCGGCGCCGCAGAGGAAGCCGGTGACGACAAGCAGAACGCCCGCCAGCGTGATTACACCGTCGAAGAACAGATAGATGTATGACAGATCCATTCGTCGGCGCCCGGAGACAATGATTTTGATTTTGACAAAAGATCACGACGGCCGCCCTTCGGCGCCCTGCGCGAAACAAGTATTCAGGCGATATATTATTATTGATATTTGTTCTCAATTATTGGTTAACCGTATCCAATACGTTTATCTTTGTCAAATATTGATTTGATGACGCCGCCCTGAAACGGGGATGGACCATGGCGCGCGCGGACGGGCCACGGGCCTGGATGTGGCCCATGTGGCGGGGGTCGGCCGGCGGGATGCGGCGGGAGCCGGCGGGTGCGTCAGGCTGAGGGTGGCGGCGCCTATCCGCCGGTCACGCTCATGTGGCGGGTGACGGCGGGGGCGCGGCCGGCGCGGTCGATCACGAAATCGTGCCCTTTCGGCTTGCGGGCGATCGCATCGCGGATGGCCTGGCGCAGCACGGCGTCGTCGTCCGAGCCGCGCAGCACGGCGCGCAGATCCGCCGCGTCGTCCTGGCCGAGGCACATATAGAGCGTGCCGGTGCAGGTGAGGCGCACGCGGTTGCAGCCCTCGCAGAAATTATGCGTGAGCGGGGTGATGAAGCCAAGCCGCGTGCCGGTTTCGGCGACGTCGAAATAGCGCGCCGGCCCGCCGGTGACGTAGTCGGTCGGCGTCAGCGTCCAGCGGGCGGCGAGGCGCTGGCGGACGGTGGAGAGCGGCAGGTATTGATCGGTGCGGTCCTGGTCGACCTCGCCGAGCGGCATCGTCTCGATCAGGCAGAAATCGAAGCCGTGCCGGCCGCACCATTCAAGCATGGCGTCGAACTCGTCCTCGTTCACGCCCTTGAGCGCCACCGCGTTGATCTTGACCCGCAGCCCCGCCGCCTTCGCCGCCATGACACCCTCGATCACCTGGGGCAGCCGGCCCCAGCGGGTGATGGCCTGGAATTTTTCGGCATCGAGCGTGTCGATCGAGACGTTCACCCGCTTGACCCCGGCGGCGACCAGCTCATCGGCGAAGCGGCCGAGCTGGCTGCCATTGGTGGTCAGGGTCAGCTCGTCGAGTCCATGGCCAAGCCGCTGGCCGAGCCGGTTGACCAGCGCCATCACGCCGCGGCGGACCAGCGGCTCGCCGCCGGTCAGGCGCAGCTTGCGCACGCCGAGATCGACGAAGGCGCCGGCCAGACGCTCCAGCTCCTCCAGCGAGAGCAGGTCCGCCTTGGGCAGGAAGGTCATGTCTTCCGCCATGCAGTAGACGCAGCGGAAATCGCAGCGGTCGGTGACCGAGATGCGGAGATAGGTGATGGCGCGGCCGAACGGGTCGATCATGTGCGTCATGTTTACGCTCGCGCGACCAAAGGCAAGACCCGCGGCGGCGCAAACCGCCGGCGCGGCGGGCGCAGGGGCGAATTGCGGCATTTCCGCGCCGCGCGGCTTGACCGGGGCAAGATCTCTGCACCATATGATGGAACGATATACAGGACCGCGCGCCTGCCGCCGCCGGATGGCCGCGCGCGCCGCTCTCTCTGAGGTATGATGATGACGCTCCCCCTGATGCCGAAGGCCACCGCGGTGTGGCTGATCGAGAAGACCGCCTTGACCTTCGAGCAGATCGCCGATTTCTGCGGCATGCATCCGCTCGAGGTGCAGGCGATCGCCGATGGCGAGGTGGCGCAGGGCATCGTCGGCTATGATCCGGTGGCGAACAAGCAGACCACGGCCGAGGAAATCCGCCGCTGCGAGGCCGATTCCAAGGCCAGGCTGAAGATGTTGCAGAGCGCCATTCCCGGCGGGCGGCGCAGCAAGGGGGCGCGCTATACGCCGGTGGCCAAGCGGATCGACCGGCCGGACGCGATCGCGTTCATGCTGCGCAACTATCCGCACGTGCAGGACGCGCAGATCGTCAAGCTGCTCGGCACCACCAAGGACACGATCCAGAAGGTGCGCGACAAGTCGCACTGGAACAGCGCCAACATCAAGCCGCGCGACCCGGTGATTCTCGGCCTGTGCAAGCAATCCGACCTGAACGACGTGGTGGCGGCGGCGAATGCGCGGATCGAGCGCGACGGCGAGGAGATGCCGCAGCCGATGACGGATTCGAGCGACGAGGCGGCCTGAGCCGGACACGAGCCGAGCCGGACATGAGACGCCCGGACCGGTGAGCCGGCCCGGGCGGGTTGCAGCCGGCGGGATTTGCCGGCGAGCGCGGGTCAGCCGACCCGGATGCGCTCGATCTCTTCCTTCAGGCGAAGTTTTTCCAGTTTGAGCCGGGCGAGATTTTCATCATCCGGTCGCGGTCGGCGGTCTTCCTCGGTGATTCTGGACTCCAGGCCGGCGTGACGTTGCTTCAGGGATTCCAGTCTCGCTTGCAGGCTCATCCTCGACTCCTTTCCGAGTGTGGACTGTTGTGGCGCAAGCCGGTCGGAGCCCCGACCGGGCGCCTGGGGGGAGTCTAGTCCTGCGCGTTCCGGTTGTCATCAATCTTTTATATTCGCGCGCGTGACCGGCGCCGTGGCGGGCGGGAGCGGCAAAACCGGGATAGGCCAGCCTCGCGCGGCTGTGCTAGAAGCGATGGATGCTGACCGACAAGGACAACCTGCTCCGCCAACTGCACGGCTTGCGCAGCGAACACCGGGATCTTGATTCGGTGATCGCCCGGCTCGGCGACGAGAAGCTGACCGACCAGTTGCAGATCCAGCGGCTGAAGAAGCGCAAGCTGCTGCTGCGCGACCAGATTCTGCGGCTCGAAAGCCGGCTGATTCCGGACGATATCGCGTGACTCCGCGGATCGGGATCATCATGGGCAGCCGGTCGGACTGGCCGACCATGCGCCATGCCGCCGAGACGCTGGAGGCGCTCGGCATCGCGTTCGAGGCGCGCGTCGTCTCCGCGCACCGGACACCGCTGCGGATGGTCGAGTATGCCCATGCCGCGCGCGGGCGGGGGCTGGCCGCGATCATCGCCGGGGCCGGCGGCGCGGCGCACCTTCCCGGCATGGTCGCCGCCCTCACCCCGGTGCCGGTGCTCGGCGTGCCGGTGGAGAGCGCGGCGCTGAAGGGGGTGGACAGCCTGCATTCGATCGTGCAGATGCCCGGCGGCGTGCCGGTCGCCACCTTCGCGATCGGCAAGGCCGGGGCGATCAACGCCGCCCTTTTCGCCGCCGCCATGCTCGCGGTGACCGACAAGGCCATCGAAGCCAGGCTCGACGCCTGGCGCCGCACCCAGACCGAGACCGTGCCCGACCTGCCCGAGGACCCGCCCACAGAATGACCGGTTTTCCGCTTCCCCCCAACGCCACGATCGGCATCGTCGGCGGCGGCCAGCTCGGCCGCATGTCCGCCATGGCGGCGGCCCGGCTCGGCTATCGCTGCCATATTTTTTCTCCGGAACCCGATGCCCCGGCCTCGCAGGTCGCCGCCGCGACGACGCGGGCGGATTATGACGACAACGCCGCGCTGCTGCGCTTCGCCGATGCGGTGGACGTGATCACCTTCGAGTTCGAGAACGTCTCGGCCGAGGGGCTCGACCTGCTGGCCGATCGCCGCCCGGTGCGGCCGGGGCCGGAGATTTTGCGGATCAGCCAGGACCGGATCGCGGAGAAGCGCTTCCTCAACGAGGCCGGCATCGGCACCGCGCCCTGGGCGCCGGTGCAGACCATGGCGGATCTCACCGCCGCGATCGCCGCAATCGGCCTGCCCGCCGTGCTCAAGACCACCCGGCTCGGCTATGACGGCAAGGGCCAGGCGCTGATCCGCACCGAGGCGGAGGCCGAGATGGCCTTCGGCCTGCTGCATCCGAAGCCGCTGATCCTGGAAGGCTTCGTCGATTTCGCGGCGGAGGGGTCGGTCGTGGTCGCGCGCGGGGCGGAGGGGACGGTCAGCGCCTTCGACATGGTCGAGAACCGGCATCGCGACCATATCCTCGATCTCACCCTGGCCCCGGCCCCGTTCGACCCCGCGCTGCGGGAGACGGCGCGGGAGATGGCGCGCCTCGTTGCCGAGCGGATCGGCCTGGTCGGGCTGCTCGCGGTGGAGTTCTTCATCGGCCGGGATGGCAGGGTGCTGGCCAACGAGATCGCGCCGCGGCCGCACAATTCCGGCCACTGGACGATCGATGCCTGCCCGGCGAGCCAGTTCGAGCTGCATATCCGCGCCGTCGCCGGCCTGCCGCTGCCGCCGGCGATCCGCCATTCCGACGCGGTGATGAAGAACCTCGTCGGGCCCGACGACATCGCGCTCTGGCCGCGTATCGTGGCGACGGAAGGGCTGATCCCGCACCACTACGGCAAGACCGCCGCGCGGCCGGGCCGCAAGCTCGGCCATGTCAACGTGCTGTTCCCGCATGGCGCGCTGCCGGGCGAGTTCGGCATCCAGGCGGCGCTCGGGCCGCTGGCAAGCGGCGCGGATCAATGAGCCTGAAGCTGGCAAGCGGCCCGGACTAGCCGGGCAGGAGCGAAAGCGCGGTCTCCAGCGTGTCGGCCTGCTCGGCCGGCTTGTCGTCGCGGATGCGCAGGATGCGGGGAAAGCGCAGCGCGATGCCGGATTTGTGGCGGGTGGAGCGTTGCGCCGCGTCGAACCCCACCTCCAGCACGATCGCCTTCTCCACCTCGCGCACCGGGCCGTAGCTCGCGACGGTGTGGGCGCGAATCCAGCGGTCGAGCCGGTGCAGCTCGGCATCGGTATAGCCGGAATAGGCCTTGCCGACCGGCACCAGCGCGCCCGCCGCCGTCCAGACGCCGAACGTGTAATCGGAGTAATAGGAGGAGCGCTTGCCGTGGCCGCGCTGGGCGTACATCAGCACGCAGTCGAGGCTGAGCGGGTCGCGCTTCCATTTCCACCAATGGCCTTTCGGGCGGCCGGCGAGATAGGGGCTGTCGGCGCGCTTGAGCATCAGCCCCTCGATCGCGGCGTCGCGCGCGCCGGCGCGAAGGGCGGCGAGATCGTCGGCCGAGGCGAAGCGGATGAGTTCGGACAGGTCCATCCGCGCCGGCGCGGTGCGGGCGAACCAGGCTTCGAGCCGGGCGCGGCGGGCATCGAAGGGCAGTGCGCGAAGGTCGGTTTCGCCCTCGAACAGCATGTCATACAGCCGCACGCCGACCGGGTGGGCGGCGCGGAGTTTCGCCGGGACGCTCTTGCGGTTGAGGCGCTGCTGGAGATCGGCGAAGGGGGCGACCGCGCCATCGCGGATGACCAGCAGCTCGCCATCGAGCACGGCGTGGAAATCCATCGCCGCGACGATTTCGGGGAAGGCCGCGGAGATGTCTTCCGCGCCGCGCGAATAGAGCCGCCGCCCGCCCTGGGTGGAGACGAGCTGGACGCGGATGCCGTCCCATTTCCATTCGGCGCGATGGGCGGACCAGTCGAGCGCGGCGAGATCGGCCGCCTCGATCGGGTGGGCGAGCATCGGCGGGCGGAAGACGGGGGCCGCACCTTGTGCGGGGCGCGGGGCACGGCCTTCCAGCCAGTCGAACAACGCGGTGTAGGGCGGCTCCAGCCCGTGCCAGACTTCCTCGATCTCGTCGGCCTCGACGGCGAAGTGCCGGGCCAGGGCGAGTTTGGCGAGGCGCAGCGACGCGCCGACGCGCAGGCCGCCGGTGATCAGCTTGATCAGGGCGATGCGGGTCGAGACGTCGCTCGCATCGAGCCAGGCTTCGATCAGCGCGGGGATCTCGGCGCGGGACGCCGCGCGCAGGGCGGCGACGAGATCGGGCAGGCCGGGCGGGGCCTCGTGCCGTGCCGGCGGCCAGAGCAGGGCGATGGTCTCGGCGAGGTCGCCGACGAAATCGTAGGACAGCGCGAACAGCTCGGGATCGGTGCGGGCGGCGGCCAGCTCGCGCAGCATGGCGGGTTTGGCACCCGGAAAGTCGAGCGCGCCGGCGATGGCGGCGAGCGCGTAGCCGCGCTCGGGATCGGGGCGGTGGGCGAAATAATCGGCGAGGAGTGCGATCTTGGCGTTGCGGCCGGTGGTGTAGAGCAGGCGTTCCAGCAGGTCGGCGAAGGGTTTCATTCCTGCTCCGCCTCGTCGCCATAGCCGATCAGGCTGAGCGCCCGGCCGCGCCGGCCCAGCAGCGAGAGCTGGCGCAGCAGGGCCGCCTCGGCGCCGTGGGTGACCCAGATTTCCGGGGCGGCGACATCCTCCACCGTGGCGAGCAGTTCGTCCCAGTCGGCATGATCGGAGATGACGAGCGGCAGCTCGACGCCGGAGGCCTTGGCGCGCTGGCGGACGCGCATCCAGCCCGAGGCGACGGCGATCACCGGATCATCGAGCCGCCGCGCCCAGCGATCCGCCACCGCCGAGGGCGGGGCGAGGACGATGGCGCCCTTGAGCGCGTCCTTGTCGGCGACGGTGGCGGGGCGGAGATCGCCCAGGGGCACGCCGAGGGTTTCATAGAGGTCGCAGAGTTTTTGCAGGGCGCCGTGGAGATAGATCGGGGAATCGTATCCGGCTTCCCGCAGCAGGGCGATCAGCCGCTGCGCCTTGCCGAGCCCGTAGGCGCCGACGAGATGGGCGCGGGCGGGGAAGACGCTCATGCAATGGAGCAGTTTCGCGATTTCCGCCGCGGCGTCGGGGTGGCGGAAGACCGGCAGGCCGAAGGTCGCTTCGGTGACGAACACGTCGCACGTCACCGGGGCGAAGGGCGCGCAGGTGGGGTCGCGCCGGCGCTTGTAGTCGCCCGAGACCACGGCGCGGCTGCCCTCGTAGTCCAGCACCACCTGGCAGGAGCCGAGGACATGGCCGGCGGGGACAAGGGAGACGCCGACGCCGTTGATGCGGACGATCTCGCCCGGTGCGGCCGCCTGCTGCGCCGCGCCGGCCCGCGACTCGCCCATCCGCACCCGCATGATCGCCAGCGTCTCGGCGCTGGCGAGCACATGGCGATGGCCGGGGCGGGCATGGTCGGCATGGCCATGGGTGATCACCGCGCGGTCGACGGCGCGGGTCGGGTCGATGAAGAAGTCGCCGGGCACGCAATGGAGCCCTTCGGGGCGGGGATGCAGCCAGGTTTCGGGATGCGGAGGCATGGCCGCAAGATGGGGGCGGATTGCAGGTTTCGCCAAGTCTGCCATGTCTGGCGGGTGACCACCCTGCCCGCCCCTTTCGCCGACTGGTTCGCCGCGCGCGGCTGGACGCCGCGGCCGCACCAGCTCGCCGTGCTCGATGCGGTGCGGCGGAGAGAAAACGCGCTGCTGATCGCGCCCACCGGCGGGGGCAAGACGCTGGCCGGGTTCCTGCCCAGCCTGATCGCGCTGGCCGACGATCCGCCGGAGGGGCTGCATACGATCTATGTCAGCCCGCTGAAGGCGCTGGCCACCGATATCGCCCGCAATCTCGAAGCGCCGGTGGCGGAGATGGGCCTGCCGATCCGCGTCGAGACCCGCACCGGGGACACGCCGGCGAACCGGCGGGCACGGCAGCGCGCGCGGCCGCCGCATATTCTGCTGACCACGCCGGAGAGCCTGGCGCTGCTGCTCTACGATCCGGAGGCGGCGTCGCGTTTCGCGGGGCTGGCGAGCATCGTGATCGACGAGGTGCACGCGCTGGCCGGGACCAAGCGGGGCGACCAGCTCGCGCTCTGCCTCGCGCGGCTGGCACGGCTCGCACCGGGGGCGGTGCGGATCGGGCTGTCGGCGACGATCGCCCATCCCGCGGCGATCCGCGACTGGATCTCGCCGGATGGCCGAGGCGGGGCGACCGCGCTGATCGCAGGCGAGGCCGGGGCGGCGCCGGAGATCGGGATGCTGATCGCCCCCGGGCGGATGCCGTGGTCCGGCCATATGGGGCTGATGGCGGCGGAGGCGGTGCTCGGGCGCATCCGCGAAGCACGGATGACGATCGTGTTCGTCAACACCCGCGCGCAGGCCGAGCTGATGTTCGAGGCGCTGTGGAAGCACAACGAGGAGACCCTGCCGATCGCGCTGCATCACGGCAGTCTCGCGGTGGAGCAGCGCCGTCGGGTGGAGGCGGCGATGGCGGGCGGCAAGCTGCGCGCCGTGGTCGCGACCTCGTCGCTCGATCTCGGGATCGACTGGGCGGGGGTGGACCAGGTGATCCAGATCGGCGCGCCGAAGGGTGTCTCGCGGCTGCTGCAACGGCTGGGGCGGGCCAATCACCGGCTCGACGAGGCCTCGCGCGCGCTGCTCGTGCCGGCCAACCGTTTCGAGGTGCTGGAATGCGCTGCGGCGATCGAGGGGGTGGCGGCGCAGGATCTCGACGGCGACCCGCCGCGGCCGGGCGGGCTCGATGTGCTGGCGCAGCACGTGCTGGGCTGCGCCTGCGCCGCGCCGTTCCACCCCGACGACCTGTTCGCCGAGATCACCGCGTCAGCGCCCTATGCCGCGCTGGCGCGCAAGGATTTCGACGACGTGCTGCGCTTCGTCGAGGATGGGGGCTACGCGCTCGCGGTGTATGAGCGGTATCGAAGGCTGTTTCGCGACGCCGAGGGGGTGGTGCATGTGCGCAACGAGGCGGTGGCGCGGCGGCTGCGGATGAATATCGGCACCATCGTCGAGGCGCCGGTGCTGAAGGTGCGGCTCGGCGGCGGGCGCGGCGGGATCGTGCTCGGCGAGGTCGAGGAGTATTTCGCGGCGATGCTCGCACCGGGCGACACGTTCCGCTTCGCCGGGCGGTTGCTGCGCTTTCTCGGCATTCGCGAGACCAGCGTGCTCTGCGCCGAGGGCGGGACGGGCGAGCCGAGGATTCCGGCCTATGTCGGCGGGCGGATGCCGCTTTCGACCAACCTCGCCGACCGGGTGCGGCTGATGCTGCACACGCCGGCGACGTGGGACCGCTTTCCCGCGCCGGTGCGCGAATGGCTCGGCCTGCAGGCGGCGCGCTCGGCGCTGCCGGCGCCGGACGACCTGCTGGTGGAGACGTTTCCGCGCGGCGGGCGGTGGTATCTCGTGGCGTATTGCTTCGAGGGGCGGCAGGCGCACCAGGCGCTGGGGATGCTGCTGACCCGCAGGCTGGAGCGGTTCGGGTTTCAGCCGCTCGGCTATGTCGCGACCGATTACGTGCTCGGCATCTGGTGCGCGCGCGAGCCCACCGGGGTCGGGCGGCTGTTCGAGGAGGATCTGCTCGGCGAGGATCTCGAATCGTGGATGGCGGACAGCTCGATGCTGCGGCGGAGTTTCCGCAACGTCGCGGTGATCGCCGGGCTGATCGAGCGGGTGCATCCGGGCGGCGAAAAGAACCGTAGACAGATCACCGTCAATACCGATCTGATCTATGATGTTCTCCGCAAGCACGACCCGACCCATATTCTGCTCCGCGCCACCTGGGCCGACGCCGCGCACGGGCTGGTCGATCTCGCCCGCATCGCCGGCATGCTGGCGCGGGCGCGCGGGCGGGTGCATCACCGCGCCCTGCCCCGGGTTTCGCCGCTCGCCGTGCCCGTCCTGCTCGAAATCGGCCGCGAGCGGGTCGGCGGCGGCGAGGCCGAGGAGGCGCTGCTCGGCGAGGCCGAGGCGCTCATCGCCGAGGCGATGGGGCCGGGCGCTCTGGTCTAACCCGCGCGGCTGTGAAATGAGCGGCATCATGACTGCCGCACCGATTCACCGCGCCGCCGGGCGCTTCCTGCTCGACCCCGCCGGCGCCGTGTTCTGGCCGGAGCGGCGGGCGCTGATCGTCGCCGATCTGCACCTTGAGAAAGCCTCGTCGATCGCCGCGCGCGGCGGGCTGCTGCCGCCCTATGACAGCCGGGCGACGCTGGACCGGCTCGCGCTGCTGCTGCGCCGCTACGCGCCGGAACGGGTGATCGCGCTCGGCGACAGTTTCCACGATGCGGCCGGGCGCGCCCGGCTGCCGGCGGAGGACGCTTCGCGGCTGGCGCGGATGGAGGCGGCGCATCGCTTCCTCTGGATCGAGGGCAATCATGATCAGGGCGCGGGGCGCGCCGACCACGCCGAGGCGGGCGCCGTGTTCCGCCATGCGGCGGGTGAGGTGGCGCCGGGGACGGTGGAGTTTTCCGGGCATTTCCATCCGAAGGCGCGGATCGCGACGCGGGCGGGCGCGGTGGCGCGGCCCTGTTTCGTGACCGACGCGCATCGGGTGCTGCTGCCGGCCTTCGGCGCCTATGCCGGCGGGCTGGAGGTGACGGCGCCGCCGATCCGCGCGCTGTTTCCGCGCGGCGGGCAGGTGTTCCTGCTCGGCCGCGACCGCGTTTACGCCTTTCCCCTCGCCCATGCCGCAAAGGCCGCGTGATGACGACCACACTGCTCTGGCTGCGCAACGACCTGCGCCTGGCTGACAATCCGGCGCTCGCCGCCGCCATCGAGGGCGGCGCGGTGCTGGCGGTTTTCGTACTCGACCCGGCGGCGGAGACGGGCGGGGCGTCACGCTGGTGGCTGCACCATTCGCTCGCCGCCCTTGAGGCGGATTTCGCCGCGCGCGGGGGGCGGCTCGTACTGCGGCGGGGCGATGCGGCGGCGATCATCCCGGCGCTGGCGCGGGAGGTTGGCGCCAGCGCGGTTCATGCCGGGCGGGCGCACGAGCCCTGGCTGCGGGAGGCCGACCGGCGCGTGGCGGCTGCGTTGCAGGATGCGGGGATCGGGTTTCATCGCCATCGCTCGGCGCTGATGTTCGGCCCGGAGCGGATCACCACCAAGACCGGCGGGGTCTATGGCGTCTATACGCCGTTCTCGCGCGCCTGTTTCGAGGCTTTCGCGCCGCGCCCGCCGATCGCGGCACCGGGGCGGATCGAAGCCGCCGGCGATCCGGGCAGCGAGCGGCTCGCCGACTGGGGGCTGCTGCCGACGCAGCCCGACTGGGCCGGCGGGCTGCGGGCGAGCTGGACGCCGGGCGAGG
Organism: Pseudomonadota bacterium; assembly: GCA_021849425.1. Lineage (GTDB taxonomy): Bacteria > Pseudomonadota > Alphaproteobacteria > Acetobacterales > Acetobacteraceae > Acidiphilium. The sequence continues at coordinate 12,553 of JAJZSY010000035.1, read as the reverse complement.
CCGGGGCGCGGGCGCGGCTCGACGCCTTTCTCGCCAACGGCTTCGGCGATTATGACCGCCAGCGCGACCTGCCGGGGATCGCCGGCACCTCGGGCCTGTCGCCGCACCTGCATTGGGGGGAGATCGCGATCGACGCCGTCTGGCGCGACGCGGCGGCGGCGGCGGGGCGCGAGGCGGCGCGGCAGACCTTCCTCAAGGAGCTGATCTGGCGCGAATTCGCCGCCTATCTGCTCTGGCACACGCCGGATCTCGCGACCCGGCCGATGAAGCCAGCCTTCGCCGCGATGCCCTGGCGGGAGAGTGCCGCGGACCTCGCCGCCTGGCAGCGCGGGCGGACCGGGGTGCCGATCGTCGATGCCGGGATGCGCCAGCTCTGGCGGACCGGCTGGATGCACAACCGGGTGCGGATGATCGTCGCCTCCTTCCTGGTCAAGCACCTGCTGCTGCCCTGGCAGGCGGGAGAGCGGTGGTTTCATGACTGTCTCGTCGATGCCGATGCGGCCTCCAACGCGGCCTCGTGGCAATGGGTGGCGGGCAGCGGGGCCGATGCGGCGCCCTATTTCCGCATCTTCAACCCGGTGTTGCAGGGGCGGAAATTCGACCCGGACGGCGCCTATGTCCGCCGTTTCGTGCCCGAACTCGCCAATTTGCCGGACAAGTATGTCCATGCGCCGTGGGAGGCGCCGGAGATGGTGCTGCGCGGCGCCGGCGTGCGGCTGGGGGCAAGCTATCCGCGGCCGATCGTCGGCCTCGCCGAGGGGCGGGAGCGCGCACTCGCCGCCTTCGCCGCGATCAGCGGGACGGCGCCATGAGCGGAGGGCGGCTTGCCGTGATCGGCGGCGGCATCGCCGGGATGGCGATGGCCTGGCTGGCGCGGGCGCGGCGCGATGTCGTGCTGTTCGAGGCGGCGCCGATCCTCGGCGGCCATGCCGACACCCAGCAGGTGCGGCTGGGCGCGCAGGAGATCACGGTCGATACCGGGTTCATCGTGCTGAACGACCGCAACTATCCGAACCTCGAAGCCTTCTTCCGCGACCTCGGCGTCGCTACCCATGACACCGACATGTCCTTCGGCGTGTCGATCGGCGGCGGCGAGCTTGAATATGGCGGCGGCTCGCTCGGGCAGTTGTTCGCGCAGAGGCGCAACCTGGTGCGCCCGCGCTTCCTGCGCATGCTGCGCGACGTGCTGCGCTTCAACCGCGAGGCGCCCGCGCTGCTACATGCGACCGGCAACGAGTCGCTGGGCGGCTGGCTGGACCGCAACGGCTACGGGCGGGATTTCGTCGAGGATCATATCCTGCCGATGGGGGCGGCGATCTGGTCCGCCTCGGTCGAGGGGATGCGGGCCTTTCCGGCGCGGCATTTCGCCCGGTTCTTCCACAATCACGGCCTGCTGACGCTGAACGACCGGCCGCAATGGCGGACGGTGAGCGGCGGCTCGCGCCGCTATGTCGAGCGCGTGGCGGCTTCACTCGGCGAGCGGGTGCGGCTTTCGGCGCCGGTGCGACAGGTGCGGCGCGCGGAGGGCTGCGTCATTGTCGTCACCGATGCGGGCGAGGAGATGTTCGACGAGGTGGTGTTCGCCTGCCACGCCGACCAGGCGCTGGCGATGCTGGCCGACCCTTCGCCGGACGCGCGGGCGATTCTGGGCGCGGTGCGGTTTCAGCCCAACCGCGCCGTGCTGCATACCGACACCGCGCTGATGCCGCGGCGGCGGGCGGTGTGGTCGTCCTGGAACTATCTCGCCCGCGACGCCGCCGATCATGGCCGCGCCGTCAGCGTCACCTACTGGATGAACCGGTTGCAGGGTCTCGTGACCGCGCGGCCGCTGCTGGTCAGCCTCAACCCGCTGGTCGAGCCCGATCCGGCGACGGTGCTGCGCGTGCGCGACTATACCCACCCGCAATTCGACGCGGCGGCGATGACGGCGCAGGAGCGGCTCGGCGAAATCCAGGGGCGGGACGGGCTGTGGTTCGCCGGCGCCTGGACCGGCTGGGGGTTTCACGAGGACGGCATCGCCTCGGCGGTGCGGGTGGCGCGGGCGATGGGGCTCGACATCCCGTGGCGGGGCGCGGACGCGGCGCGATGAGCGGGGCTGGCATCTATGCCGGCGTGCTGCGCCATGTGCGCCATGTGAAGCCGCGGCGCCAGTTCGCCTACCGGCTGTGGATGCTCGATATCGATCTCGACGAGATCGACGGTTTCGCCTGCGCGAGCCGGGTGTTTCGCCACAACCGGTTTGGCCTCGTCGCGCTGCACGACCGCGACCACGGGCCGCGCGACGGCTCGGCGCTGCGCCCCTGGGTGGAGGCGGCGCTGGACGAGGCGGAACTTTCCGCCTTCGCCGCGCGCATCCGTTTGATCACCATTCCCCGTATTCTCGGGTATGCGTTCAACCCGATCAGCTTTTATGTCTGCTACGACCGGGAGGGCCGGCTCGGCGCCGTGCTGCACCAGGTGAAGAACACGTTCGGCGACCAGATCGGCTATCTGATCCCGGCCGGCGCGGGATCGCCGATCCGCCAGCGGGCGGACAAGCGCATGCATGTCTCGCCGTTGTTCGACATGCAGGGCGGCTACGCCTTCACCCTCACCCCGCCGGGGCGGCGCTTCGCGGTGCGGATCGTTCATGGCGCGCCGGCGCCGCGGCTGACCGCCGCGATGGCGCTGGTTCGCCAGCCCGCCACCGACGCCGCCTTGCTGCGCGCGGTGCTGCGCATGCCGCTGCTGCCGCTCAAGATCGTCGCCGCGATCCACTGGCAGGCGCTGCTCACCCTGCTGCGCGGCGCGACCTTTCACCGCGAGCCGAAAGACGGCCACAAGCCGATCGTCCGAGGAGACCCCGCATGACCGACGCCACCGCCCTCTCCGCCCCGCCACTGCCGCGCGACCGCAGGCTGCGCCTCGGCCTCGGCATCGCGCGGATGATTCGCGTGGGCACGCTGGAGGTGGTGCTGCCGGATGGCTCGGTGCATCATTTCGCCGGCGCCGCGCCGGGGCCGAACGCGACGCTGGTGGTGCGCGACGCGCGGATGATCGCGCGGCTCGCCTTTGGCGGCAGTCTCGGCCTTGCCGAGGCCTATCTCGAAGGCTGGTGGGACAGCCCCCGCCTGATCGACGTGCTGCATCTCGGCACGCTGAACGAGGAGAGCTGGGAGGAATTGCTGCGCGGCAGGCTCTGGGCGCGGGCGGTAAGTTTCGTTGCCCACCGGCTGCGGCCGAACACGCGGCGCGGCGCGCGGCGCAACATTGCCGAGCATTACGATCTCGGCAACGATTTCTACGCCGCCTGGCTCGACCCGAGCATGACCTATTCCGCCGCGCTGTTCGCGCCGGGACAGGCCGGGCTGGACGCGGCGCAGGAGGCGAAATATCACCGGCTCTGCCGCGCCCTCGGCCTCGCGCCGGGAATGCGGGTGCTGGAGGTGGGCTGCGGCTGGGGCGGCTTCGCCGAGATCGCGGCGCGGGAGTATGGCGCCCATGTCACCGGCATCACCCTCTCGCGCGAGCAGCTGGCCTATGCGCGGGCGCGGATCGACGCGGCGGGGCTCGGCGGGCGCGTGGAATTCCGCTTGCAGGACTACCGCGACGTGCCGGAGACCTTCGACCGCGTCGCCTCGATCGAGATGTTCGAGGCAGTGGGCGAGGCCTACTGGCCGGCCTATTTCACCGCCCTGCGGGACCGGCTGGCGCCGGGCGGGCTGGCGGCGTTGCAGGTGATCACCATCGCCGATCGGTATTTCGAGGAGTATCGGCGCAGCGCCGATTTCATCCAGCGCCATGTCTTTCCCGGCGGCATGCTGCCCTCGCCCGCGCGGCTGCGCGCCGAGATCGCCCGCGCCGGATTTTCGCTGCGCGACGCGTTCACGTTCGGGCAGGATTATGCCGAGACGCTGGCGCGCTGGCAGGAGGCGTTCCAGGCCGCCTGGCCGCGGATCGCGCGGATGTCGCGGCAATATGACGGGCGGTTCAAGCGGCTCTGGGAGTTCTATCTCGCCTATTGCGAGGCGGGATTCCGCGCCGGGTGGACCGATGTCGGCCAGTTCGTGATCGCGCGGGGCTGATTGGGCGCGCGGACGACGCGGCGGCAACGGCTGGTCTATGCCGCGCCGGCGCTGCCGCTGGCGATGCTGGGGCTGCCGCTGCTGGTGATCCTGCCGGATTTCTGGGCCGGCGCGATGCGGCTCGATCTCGCGACCGTGGGCATCGTGCTGACCGCGGTGCGGATGTTCGACGTGGTGATCGACCCGATGGTGGGGCGGCTTTCCGACCTCAGCCGCTCGCGCTTCGGGCGGCGCAAGCCGTTCATGGCGCTGGCGATGCCGGTGGCGGCGGTGGGGGCGATCGGGCTGTTTTTCCCGCCCGCCGGCGCGGGCGCGCTCTGGCTGTTCGTGTTCTATGCGCTGGTGACCTGGGGATGGACGGCGCTTTCGCTGCCCTACTGGGCGTGGGGGGCGGAGCTTTCGGACGAGTATGCCGAGCGCCAGCGGATCACCAGCCTGCGCGAGGGCGGCACCATTCTCGGCATCCTGATCTCGGCGCTGGCGCCGGTGCTGCTCGGCATCACCGCGCATGTCGGGCAGGCGCATCTGCTCGCGCTGCTGACGATCGGGCTGGCGGGGCCGGCGGTGGCGCTCGCGCTGATCGCGGTGCCGGACCCGCCCGCCGTGCGGCGCGCGGCGCCGGCGGGGCTTGGCGCGGCGCTGCTTCTGATCGGCGGCAATGCGCCGTTCCGCCGGCTGATTCTGGCCTGGGCGGTGAACGGGCTGGCGAACGGGCTGCCGGCGGCGTTGATTCTGATCGTGTTCGACAAGGTGCTGCACGCGCCGGATGCGTCGGGGCCGATCCTGCTGGTCTATTTCGCGGCCGGCGTCGTCTCGGTGCCGCTGTGGCTGACGCTGTCGGTGCGGGTGGGCAAGCACCGGGCCTGGACGATCGCGATGGCGGTTTCGGGCGTCGCCTTCGCCTTCGTGCCGACGATCCTGCGCACGGCGCATCCGCTGGTCTGGTTCGGCGTGATCAGCCTGTTCACCGGCGCCGGGCTGGGGGCGGATTTCACCATTCCGCCGGCGATTCAGGCGGATGTCGTCGATGTCGACGAGCTGGCGAGCGGGGAGAGGCGGGCGGGGCTGTATTTCGCCGCGGCGACGATGGCGCAGAAGGCCGGCAACGCGCTGGCGCCGGGCATCGCCTTTCCGCTGCTGGGGCTTGCGGGATTTTCGACCCACGGCCAGAACGGGTCGATGCAGGTCATGTTTCTTCTCGTGCTCTATTGCGGCGTGCCGGCGGCGCTGAAGATCGCCGCCGCCGCGATCATGCGGCGCTTCCCGATCGACCGGGCGGCGCAGGAGGAGCTGCGCGCGGCGATCGCGGTGCGGGCGTGACGGCGCTGCCGCCGCCGGGCGCGAAGCTGCGGGTGGTGGGGGACGTGCATGGCGATTCCGCTGCCTTCGCCGCGGCCTGTGCCACGGAGCGCTTCATCGTTCAGCTCGGCGACCTGGTGGATGACGGGCCGGACACGCCGGGCGCGCTGCGGCTGATGTTCGGCCTGCTGGATGCGGGGCGCGGGCTCTTCCTGCTCGGCAATCACGACTACAAGCTGGCCCGCGCGCTGCGCGGCGACAGCGTGCAGGTGGGCGAGGCGCTCGCGGCCACAATCGCGTCGCTCGATCCGGCGACGGCGGCGCGGGCGGTGGCGGAGATTGGCCGGGCGCCGGCCTGGATCGTCGCCGGGCGGGCGGTGTTCGTGCATGGCGGGTTCGACCCGGCGATGTTGTTTACCCCGCCGCGGACGATGGCGGGCAAGCGCGACCGCTTGCTGGCCCGCGCGCTCTATGGCCAGACCACCGGGCGGGTGACGGCGATGGGCAAGCCCGAGCGCGTGCTCGACTGGGTGGACCGGATTCCCGAGGGCATGACGGTTTATTGCGGCCACGACCAGCGCAGCACCAACGGCCGGCCGCTGACGCTGGAAGGGCGCGGCGGCGGGCGGGCGGTTATGATGGATACCGGCGCCGGCAAGGGCGGACACCTGTCCTGGCTGGATATCGATTTGCCCTGATCTCCTGAACGGAGATGGTTATGTCCCGATCTCCAGGGCGGAGATCGGGACATGCCAAGGTTAGTTCATCCGACGAATTGTCAGATGTGCAGCGCCCGCCCGTCGACCGCCAGGGCCGCTTCCTTCACCGCCTCGTTGAGCGAGGGATGGGCGTGGCTGGTGCGGGCGACATCCTCGGCGGAGGCGCCGAACTCGATCGCCAGCACCAGCTCGGCGATGATCGTGCCGGCATCCGGGCCGATGATATGGGCGCCGAGCAGCTTGTCGGTCGTCTTGTCGGAGAGGAGTTTCACGAAGCCGTCGGTCTCGCCCATGGCGCGGGCGCGGCCATTGGCCATGAAGGGGAACTTGCCGACCTTGTAGGCCAGACCTTCGGCTTTCAGCTCCTCCTCGGTCTTGCCGACGGAGGCGACTTCGGGCCAGGTGTAGACGACGCCGGGGATGGCGCCGTAATTCACATGGCCCGCCTGCCCGGCCAGCAGTTCGGCGAGGGCGACGCCCTCTTCCTCGGCCTTGTGGGCGAGCATCGGGCCGGCGATGACATCGCCGATCGCGTAGATGCCCGGCACATTGGTGGCGAAATGGCCATTCGTCCGGACCCGGCCGCGCTCGTCGGTGGCGACACCGACCGCATCGAGCCCGAGACCCTCGGTATGGGCGCGGCGGCCGATCGCGACGAGGACGACATCGGCCTCCAGCGTTTCGGCGGCACCGCCCTTGGCGGGTTCGAGCGTGAGGGTGACGCCCTTCGCGGTCTTCGAGGCGCCGGTGACCTTGGTGCCGAGCTTGAACTTCATGCCGAGCTTGCCGAGGGTTTTCTGGAAGGCGGTGGCGACCTCGCCATCCATCGTCGGCACCAGACGGTCGAGGAACTCGACCACGGTGACCTCGGCGCCGAGGCGGCGCCAGACGCTGCCGAGTTCGAGGCCGATATAGCCGCCGCCGATCACCACGAGATGTTTCGGCACGCTCGCCAGCGCGATGGCGCCGGTGGAGGTGACGATCTGCGTCTCGTCGACCTCGACGCCGGGCAGCGGCACGCTTTCGCTGCCGGTGGCGATGACGATGTGTTTCGCGGCGTATTCCTTGCCGTCGACCACGATGGTGCTGGCGGACTTGAAGGACGCGGCGCCCTTGAGCCAGGTGACCTTGTTCTTCTTGAAGAGGAACTCGACGCCCTTGGTGTTGGCGCCGACGACCTCGTCCTTGTGGCCCATCATCTTGCCGAGATCGAAGGCGACGTTTTCGGCGGTGACGCCGTGGCGGGCGAAGCCGTGCAGGAGCTCGTGGTAGTTCTCGGAGGATTGCAGCAGCGCCTTGGAGGGGATGCAGCCCACATTGAGGCAGGTGCCGCCGAGGGTTGCGCGCTTTTCCACGCACGCGACCTTCATGCCGAGCTGGGCCGCGCGGATGGCGCAGACATAGCCGCCCGGACCGGCCCCGATGACGATGACGTCGAACTGATCGGTCATGACGCTCTCCTCAGATGTCCAGCAGCAGGCGGCGGGGGTCCTCGATGCTTTCCTTCACCCGGACGAGGAAGGAGACCGCCTCGCGGCCATCGATGATGCGGTGGTCGTAGGACAGCGCGAGATACATCATCGGCCGGATCTCGACCTTGCCGCCGACCGCCATCGGGCGATCCTGGATTTTATGCATGCCGAGGATGGCGGATTGCGGCGGGTTGATGATCGGCGTGGACATCAGCGAGCCGAACACGCCGCCATTGGTGATCGAGAAGGAGCCGCCCGAAAGCTCGTCGAGCTTCAGCGCGCCGTCGCGGGCGCGCTTGCCGAAATCGGCGATGGCGCCCTCGATCTGCGGGACGTTCATCTGGTCGGCGTCGCGCAGCACCGGCACGACGAGGCCGGAGGGGCTGGAGACGGCGATGCCCATGTTGACGAAGTTCTTGTAGACGATCTCGTCGCCGTCGATCTCGGCGTTGACCGCCGGGAACTCGCGCAGCGCGGCGACGCAGGCGCGGACGAAGAAGCTCATGAAGCCGAGGCGGACGCCCTTGTGCTTCTTCTCGAACACGTCCTTGTATTCGGAGCGCAGCGCCATCACCGGGCCCATGTCCACCTCGTTGAAGGTGGTGAGCATGGCGGCGGTGTTCTGCGCTTCCTTCAGCCGGGCGGCGATGGTCTTGCGCAGGCGGGTCATCTTCACCCGTTCCTCGCGGGCATCGGCGGCGCGCTGGGCCTTGGGCGCTGCGGGCGCCGGGGCGGCGGCCGGCGTCTCGATGAAGGCGAGCACGTCGCCCTTGGTGATGCGGCCATCCTTGCCGGTGCCAGCGACCCGGGCGGCATCGATCTTCTGCTCGGTCATCATCTTTTGCGCGGCGGGCATCGGCGCGTGGCCGCTGCGGGCGACCGGGCCGGAGGGCGGCGGCGGCGGGTTGACGCCGGGCTGCGGGTTGGCGGCCGGGCGGGCTTCCGCCGCGGGCTCGGCCGGTTTCGGCGCGGCGCCGGCGCCGGCGCCGAGCGTGCCGAGCAGGGCGCCGACCTCGACCTCGGCCCCCTCATCGGCGGCGATCGCCTCGATCGTGCCGGCCTGCGGCGCGTTGACCTCGACGGTGACCTTGTCGGTCTCCAGCTCGACGATCGGCTCGTCCTGGGCGACGGTTTCGCCCACTTTCCTGATCCAGCGCGCGACGGTCGCGGTGGTCACGCTCTCGCCGAGGGTGGGAACCTTGATTTCGGTGCTCATGCTTCCTGCCTTACTTCCTGTTCCTGCCCGCGCCTCAGACGCCGAGCGCTTCCCTGACCAGGGCCGCCTGCTCGGCGGCGTGGATTTTCGCAAGCCCCGTCGCCGGGCTCGCCGCCGCCTTGCGGCCGGCGAAGCGCGGGCGCGAGGCGGCCATTTTCGTCGCGGCGCACTCCAGCGCCGCCTCGATCCGGCGGTCGAGGAAGTGCCAGTAGCCCATGTTCTCGGGCTCTTCCTGGCACCAGATCACCTCGGCATTCACGTAAGCCTCGATCGCGGCCTTCAGCGCCTTCTTGGGGAAGGGATAGAGCTGCTCGATCCGCACGATCGCGACATCGTCGATCCCGCGGTCGCGCCGCTCGGCGAGCAGGTCGTAATAGACCTTGCCGGAGCAGAGCACGACGCGGCGGATTTTCTCGGGGGCCGCCAGCGCGTCGGTCTCGGGGATGACGGTGCGGAAGGCGGAGCCGTTGGTCATGTCCTCCAGCGCCGAGATCGCGAGCTTGTGCCGCAGCAGGGATTTCGGCGTCATGATGATCAGCGGCTTGCGGAAGTTCCGCTTGAGCTGGCGGCGCAGCGCGTGGAAATAATTGGCCGGGGTGGTGATGTTGCACACCGCCATGTTGTTCTCGGCGCAGAGCTGGAGGAAGCGCTCGGGGCGGGCGGAGGAGTGTTCAGGCCCCTGCCCTTCATAGCCATGCGGCAGCAGCATGGTCAGGCCGGACATGCGCAGCCACTTGCTCTCGCCGGCGGCGATGAACTGGTCGATGATGACCTGCGCGCCATTGGCGAAGTCGCCGAACTGGCCTTCCCAGAGCACCAGGGTGCGCGGGTCGGCCAGCGAGTAGCCGTATTCGAAGCCGAGCACGCCGGCCTCGGAGAGCAGCGAGTTGAAGATCTCGATGCGGGACTGCGCCTCGTCGATGTTGTTGAGCGGGACGTATTCGTTCTGGTTGGTCTGGTCGATCAGCACGGCGTGGCGCTGGCTGAACGTGCCGCGCTGGCAGTCCTCGCCGGAGAGGCGGACGCGATGGCCTTCGAGCAGGAGGGAGCCGAAGGCCAGGGCCTCGCCGGTCGCCCAGTCGATCCCCTCGCCGGTGCGGATCATCTCGGCCTTGGCTTCGAGCTGGCGGGCGATTTTCGGGTTGACCTCGAAGCCCTCGGGGACGTGGGCGAGGGACTCGCCGATGCGGCGCAGCGTTTCGAGGGTGATGGCGGTGGGTTCCTCGGTCTCGCCCTCCTCGTCGCGCGCGGAGTTGAGGCCGGCCCAGTGGCCTTCCAGCCAGTCCGCCTTGTTGGGCTTGTAGCTGGCGGCGGCCTTGTAGGCCTCTTCCAGGGTGGCGACGAAATCCTTGTGGATCTGGTCGGATTCGGCGGTGCCGACCGCGCCCTCGGCGGCGAGGCGCTCGGCGTAGAGGGTGCGGGTGGTCTTGCGGCCGCGGATCGCCTGATACATCAGCGGCTGGGTGAAGGCGGGCTCGTCGGTCTCGTTATGGCCGTGGCGGCGGTAGCAGACCAGGTCGATCACCACGTCCACCCCGAATTCCTGGCGGAACTCGGTGGCGAGCCGGGCGACGAAGACCACCGCCTCGGGATCGTCGCCGTTCACGTGGAAAATCGGCGACTGCACGGATTTGGCGACATCGGTGCAGTAGAGGCCGGAATAGGCGTGGGCCGGCACGGTGGTGAAGCCGATCTGGTTGTTCACCACGATATGTATCGTGCCGCCGGTGCGGTAGCCGATGAGCTGGCTCATCGCCAGGGTTTCGTAGACCAGGCCCTGGCCGGCGAAGGCGGCGTCGCCATGCATGAGGATGCCCATGACCGAGCGGCGGCCGCGGGTGTCGCCCGCCATGTCCTGCCGGGCGCGGACCTTGCCGGCGACCACGGGATCGACCGCCTCGAGATGCGAGGGGTTGGGTTGCAGCGAGAGATGCACCTTGCGGCCGGCGATCGTCAGGTCGGTCGAGGTGCCGAGATGGTATTTGACGTCGCCCGAGCCCTGCACCGCATCCGGCTTGAAGCTCTCGCCGCCGAATTCGGAGAAGACCGCGGTGAAGGGTTTCTTGACGATGTTGACCAGCGTGTTGAGCCGGCCGCGATGCGGCATGCCGATGGCGATTTCGCCCACACCGCTCTCCGCCGCCGTCTCGATGATGGCGTGCAGCGCGGGGATGGTGCTTTCGCCGCCTTCGAGGCCGAAGCGCTTGGTGCCGACATAGCGGCGCTGGCAGAAGGTCTCGAAGCCCTCGGCCTCGGTGAGCTGGGTGAGGACGCGGCGCTTGCCGGCCGCGTCGAGTGCGGTGCGCCAGGGCGCACCCTCGACGCGGCGCTGAATCCAGGATTTCTGCTCGGGGTCCTGGATGTGCATGAACTCGACGCCGATCTTGCCGCAATAGCTCTCGCGCAGGATGGCGATGATCTCGCGCATCGTCGCGGTTTCGCGGCCCAGCACCATGTCGATGAAGATCGGCCGGTCCATGTCGGCGTCGGTGAAGCCGTAGCTCGCGGGATCAAGCTCGGGGTGGGGGCCGGGCCGGCGCAGGCCGAGCGGATCGAGATCGGCCTGGAGATGGCCGCGCACGCGATAGGCCCGGATGAACATCAGGGCACGGATCGAATCGATCGTGCCCTGTCGGGAGAGTGGCGCCTCCTTGCCCGGCGCGGCCGGGGCGGCGGGTCGCTCGAAGCTGACCGGTCGCGGCGCCCAGGAGGCGCCGGCCGCATCGCCCAGCACCGATCGCGCATCGTCGCCGAGGGCGGCGAACAGGCTGGCGAAATCCGGATCGACCGAATCGGGAGCCTCGACCCATTTCGCGTAGAGGTTGGCGATGAAGGCCGCGTTGCCGCCATTCATCGCAGTCGCAAGAATATCCACACCCGCCATCTCAGATGTCCCTCGGCCGTGTTGGGCTCATGGAGTTCGCGCCGGCACGGAGCCGGCGCGTTTCGAAAATCGTGTTCGTGACATAGTCCAATCGGTGCGGCCGTTGCACCGCCGACAATCGCCTCTGGGATGCTTTCCTTGCATGAAGCCCCCGCGATCGGAAACGGTGCGACAAACCCGACGACCTCGGCGTTACGCGCGAAGCGCCTTGACCATGGTGCTGCCCAGCGAGGCCGGGCTGTCGGCCACATGGATTCCGGCGGCTTTCATCGCCTCGATCTTGGCCTGCGCGGTGTCGCGCCCGCCGGAGATCACGGCGCCGGCATGGCCCATGCGACGGCCCGGCGGCGCGGTGACGCCGGCGATGAAGCCCACGGTGGGTTTCTTCACCTTGTTGCGCGCCAGGAACTCGGCCGCCTCGATCTCGCTTTGCCCACCGATTTCACCGATCATGATCAATGCCTCGGTTTCATCATCGGCCAGAAACATTTCCAGAACGTCAACGAAATCGAGCCCCTTCACCGGATCGCCGCCGATGCCGACACAGCTCGACTGGCCGAGCCCGGCCGCGGTGGTCTGCGCCACCGCCTCGTAGGTGAGCGTGCCGGAGCGCGAGACGATGCCGACCTTGCCGCGGCGGTGGATGTGCCCCGGCATGATGCCGATCTTGCAGGCATCCGGGGTGATGACGCCCGGGCAGTTCGGCCCGACCAGGATCGATTTCGAGCCGGCGAGCGCGCGGTGGACCTTCACCATGTCGAGCACCGGAATACCCTCGGTGATGCAGACGATCAGCGGGATCTCGGCGTCGATCGCCTCGAGGATGGCGTCCGCCGCGAAGGGCGGCGGGACGTAGATCGCGCTCGCATCGGCGCCGGTCGCCTCGCGGGCCTCGGCCA
>JAJZSY010000057.1 GCA_021849425.1 Pseudomonadota bacterium | reverse complement strand
ATCCTGTTCGGCAAGTGGTCGGGCACCGAGGTCAAGATCGACGGCGAAGAGCTGCTGATCATGAAGGAATCCGACATCATGGGCATCATCGAGGGTACGGCTTCGAAGAAGAAGGCCGCCTGATCACCCCCGGTTTCCCCTCCGATATCGTATAAAGGAAGTTACACATGGCTGCTAAAGACGTCCGCTTCTCGGCCGACGCCCGCGAACGCCTCATCCGCGGTGTCGACCTGCTCGCCAACGCGGTGAAGGTCACCCTCGGCCCGAAGGGCCGCAACGTCGTCATCGAGAAGAGCTTCGGTTCGCCCCGCATCACCAAGGACGGTGTGACGGTCGCGAAGGAAATCGAGCTCGCTGACAAGTTCGAGAACATGGGCGCGCAGATGGTGCGCGAAGTGGCCTCGAAGACCAACGACCTCGCCGGTGACGGCACCACCACCGCGACCGTCCTCGCCCAGGCGATCGTCCGCGAGGGTGCGAAGGCGGTTGCCGCCGGCATGAACCCGATGGATCTGAAGCGCGGCATCGACAAGGCGGTCAACGCCATCGTCGAGGAGCTCAAGAAGCGCACCAAGAAGATCACGACCCCGAGCGAAACCGCCCAGGTCGGCACCATCTCCGCCAACGGCGAAGCCGAGATCGGCAAGATGATCTCCGAGGCGATGCAGAAGGTCGGCAACGAGGGCGTCATCACGGTCGAGGAAGCCAAGGGCATCCAGACCGAGCTCGACGTCGTCGAGGGCATGCAGTTCGACCGCGGCTACGTCTCGCCCTACTTCATCACCAACCCGGAAAAGATGGTCGCGGATCTCGACAGCCCGTACATCCTGATCCACGAGAAGAAGCTCTCCGGCCTGCAGCCGATGCTGCCGCTGCTCGAAAGCATCGTCCAGTCCGGCAAGCCGCTGCTGATCATCGCCGAAGACGTCGAGGGCGAGGCGCTCGCCACCCTGGTCGTCAACAAGCTGCGTGGCGGCCTCAAGATCGCCGCCGTCAAGGCGCCCGGCTTCGGTGACCGCCGCAAGGCCATGCTGGAAGACATCGCGATCCTCACCGGCGGCCAGGTCATCAGCGAAGATCTCGGCATCAAGCTCGAGACCGTCACGCTGAACATGCTCGGCCGCGCGAAGAAGGTGCTGATCGAGAAGGAAAACACCACGATCGTCGAAGGTGCCGGCAAGAAGTCCGACATCACCGGCCGCTGCAACCAGATCCGCGCGCAGATCGAGGAGACCACCTCGGACTACGACCGTGAGAAGCTGCAGGAGCGTCTGGCGAAGCTGGCCGGCGGCGTTGCCGTCATCCGCGTCGGCGGCGCCTCGGAGACCGAGGTGAAGGAGCGCAAGGACCGTGTGGACGACGCGCTGCACGCGACCCGCGCCGCCGTCGAGGAAGGCATCGTCCCGGGTGGCGGTGTGGCCCTCGCCCGCGCCTCGCTCGCGATCAACAAGCTCAAGGCCGATAACGACGACCAGCGCTTCGGCATCGACATCATCCGCAAGGCGGTGCTCGCGCCGATGCGCCAGATCGCCGAGAACGCCGGTGAAGACGGCGCCGTGATCTCCGGCAAGGTGCTCGACAACGACGACTACAGCTTCGGCTTCGATGCCCAGTCCGGCGAGTTCAAGGACATGGTGAAGGCCGGCATCATCGACCCGACCAAGGTCGTCCGCACCGCGCTGCAGGACGCCGCCTCGGTCGCCGGCCTGCTCATCACGACCGAAGCGATGGTCGCCGAGCGTCCGGAAAAGAAGGCCCCCGCCGGTGGCGACGCCGGAATGGGCGGCATGGGCGGCATGGGCGGCATGGATTTCTGATCCACCGCTCCAGGCTCCGGCCCGGAACAAGGAAAGCCGTGGGGGCAACCTCACGGCTTTTCTCTTGCGCGCGGCCAGTCTTCCGGCGCGCTTTTAGAGCACGTTCCGCTCCATCAGGATCGGATGTCGTGCTCTATCTTGTTGATAATTAAAGCATCTTTATCCGATCAGATGATCCCATCCGATCGGATAAAGATGCTCTAAACGCTGCGGCGAATCCGCCGCACCAGCACGATCGCCAGCCACGCGACGATCGCCGGCCCGGCCATCGATACCCCCAGAAATCCGAGCGAAACCACGATCCCCGGCAGCAGCCACGCCGCCAGCACCGCGCCCTCGCCCGGCAGAAACCCGTCCCTGATCCCCTCGCGCGCCAGCAGCATGGCCGCAATCGCGACTGGAACCATGTCATAATCATAGGCAAACGGCGTCGCGAGCAGCACCAGCGTCAGGCTGAGCGCGAGGCGCAGCGCCGGCGGCGCCGGCCGCGACCACAGCCACCACATCGCCCCGGCGGCCAGCGCCGTTGCCACCCCTTGCAGCCCGGTCGCGAGCGCAACACCCGCCCCACTCACCCGCGCCGCCATGAACATCGTTGGCATCATCAACTGATAGAGCTGACGATGGCCGGACAGCAGCAGCAGATGCGTCATGTAAGGCCGGGTCGCGGCGAAAAATCCGCTCCAGCTTCCCGCGCCCAGCACAAGCGCGCTCAGCCCCGCCAGCGCCGCCGCCGTCACCACCGCCGCGACAACCGCCCGATACTGCCGCGCCGCGAGCAGCGCCACCGGCACCAGCAGCCCGAGCTGCGGCTTGATCGTCAGCACGCCGAACATCACCCCCGCCGCCACCGGCGCGCGGTCCAGCAGCCCGAACCCGCCCGCCAGCAGGCTGGCGGTCAACGCGCCGTTCTGCCCATCGAGCAGCGTCTCCGCCGCCGCCGGGCTCACCAGCACGGCCAGCGCCGGCACCGCGCCGATCCCGAGCCGCCGCAACACGCCGAACAACAGCGCCAGCGTTCCGCCAAGCCACAGTCCGAAAGCCGGCAACAGCCCCAGAAAACCGAGCGGCAGCAGCAGGAGCAGGAAGGATGGCGGATAGCTCCAGGTGTTCACGTCCTGCGCTGGCGCGAACCGCGCCTGAAGCCAGCGGTGGAACGCCGCCGGGTCGAAGGGCAGCGCCGCGTGCCCCTCCCGAACCGCCCGCGCCGCGCCCCAGAAATCGACGAAATCGCGCACCACCACGGCGCCGTTCGGCGCGGTCAGGCTGGCCGGGAAATTCCGCCAGGTCATCGCCCCGTAGCGTGCCGCCGGATACAGGCAAACCGCCATGAAGCCGAGCACGAGCAGCCACCGCCCGGCCCGGCCCACGGGCATCAGTCGCGTGTCTGCGGGTTGTCGAACCGTGGCGAGCGCATCCGCTGGATCGCCTCGCGCAGCGCGCCCGCCAGATCCCGCCGCGCCGCATCCCCGAGCGCAAGCCCGACGATGTGCCGCGCTTCCCGATTCGCGACCCATACGAGCGGATTGCTCCCCGGCTGCTCCTCGATCTCGACGCGCAGCCATCCCGGCGCCAGCCGCACCTCGCTCCGCCGGCCGCCCGGCGTGGTTCTGGTGATGGTCAGCGCCTCGTCGGTCAGCACGATCGCCTCCGATGCCTTCGCCGCACGCATGTTCATCGCATAGAGCGTGACCGCCAGCAGCAGATCCGCGCCGTTGAACCCGATCACCATGACCGCCCCCAGCCGCCACATCAGGCTGGTCACCAGCAACGATCCGGCCGCCATCAACGCGAACACGATGAACATGCCCCGCCGGCTCATGCTCCGGTGCGGCGTCAGCATCGCCTGAAAGATCGGCCGCCCTGGCGTCGCCACGGCCATGCTCGCAATTTCCGACATCACCCTATCTTCGCATCGAATCACGGTTCCGCAAGCGCCGGCGCTTGCCAAAATCCCGCCCGAACCGCACTAATCGCCAATGCCGTCCGAAGCCGCACAGCCGCCGCAGCGCCGCACCACCCGCAGCACCGCGCGCAAAATGAAGACGGCGGATATCCGCCCCTTCCTCAACGCCATCGCCGCCGGCAACCCCGATCCCCGCACCGAACTGCAGTATTCCGACCCCTTCACCCTCCTCGTCGCCGTCGTCCTCTCCGCGCAGACGACCGACGCAGCGGTGAACAAGGCGACCCCCTTCCTGTTCGCCGCCGCCCCCACCCCGGCGGCGATGGCGGCCCTCGGCGCCGAGGGCATCGGCCCGCATATCCGCTCGATCGGCCTCTGGCAGTCCAAGGCGAAGAACGTCGCCGCCCTCGCCCAGCTCCTCGTCGAGCGGCATGGCGGCGCGGTCCCGGCCGAGCGCGAGGCGCTCGAAGCCCTGCCCGGCGTCGGCCGCAAGACCGCGAATGTCGTGCTCAACGAAATCTTCGGCCAGCCCACCATGGCGGTGGACACCCATATCTTCCGCCTCGGCAACCGCACCGGCCTCGCCCCCGGCAAGACCGTGCGCGAAGTCGAGGATGGCCTGGTCAAGCGCATCCCGCCCGACCTGCTGCGCCGCGCCCATCACTGGCTGATCCTGCACGGGCGCTATGTCTGCAAGGCCCGCCAGCCCGAATGCTGGCGCTGCCCCGGCGCGCAATGGTGCGTCTTCACCCCCAAACCAGCAACACCCGCCAGGAGCCGCCGGACATGAGCGCGTCGACCGGCTTCCGCCTCGCCAAAACCCTCGGCCTCGCCGCCGTCGTCGCCTCCGCCGTCACCCAGGAATACGGCGCCGGAATCAACTTCGTGGTCCCCCAGAGCCTCGGCGTCTATCCCGGCATCGGCGCGCTGGTGCCGCTGGCGATGTTCGCGACCGGCCTGGTGATCTTCCTGAAGGTCTTTCTCTACGCCCGGTTCTCCCGCGCCATGCCGCGCGCGGGCTCCTCCTATGTCTGGACGGTGCGCGCCCTCAACCTGCCGCTCGGCTTCATCCTGCATTTCGTCTGGTGGGCCAGCATCACCGCGGCGATGGGCTTCATCGCCTTCGCCTTCGGCAATTTCCTCGGCAACGCGATGGTCAATGCCGGCTTCGCCGCCGGCCAC
>JAJZSY010000034.1 GCA_021849425.1 Pseudomonadota bacterium | reverse complement strand
AGCCCCGAGCGCTTGATCGTCTTGAGGAAGCGCGCCGGGATGATCTTGTCGGTATCGACATTCGCCATCCTGAGCGGGGCGGCGACCGCCTCCAGCCGTTCGAACCTGTCCATCATGCCATCTCCCGTGGATCGGCGAGCGCGCCGGTAATCGCCGAAGCCGCCGCCATGGCCGGCGACACCAGGTGGGTGCGTCCGCCCGGCCCCTGCCGGCCCTCGAAATTCCGGTTCGAGGTGCTCGCGCAACGCTCGCCCGGCTTCAGCTTGTCCGGGTTCATGCCAAGGCACATCGAACACCCCGCCTCGCGCCATTCGAACCCGGCATCGAGAAACACCTGCGCCAGCCCCTCGGCTTCGGCCTGCGCCTTCACCAGGCCGGAGCCCGGCACCACCATGGCCCGCACGTGGCCGGCCACCCGCTTGCCCCGCACGATCCCGGCGGCCACCCGCAGATCCTCGATCCGCGAATTGGTGCAGGAGCCGATGAACACCGCGTCGATCTTCGTGCCCTTCAGCGCCTGCCCCGGTGCGAGATCCATATATTGCAACATCCGCTCCATCTGCGCCCGGCGGCCGGCATCCGGCTCGGCCGCGGGGTCGGGCACATGGCCGGTGATCGGCACCACCGTCTCCGGGCTGGTGCCCCAGGTCACCTGCGGCACGAGGGCGGACGCGTCGATCGTCACCACCCGGTCGTACTGCGCGCCCTCGTCGGAGGCGAGCGTCTTCCAGTATTCGATCGCCCGCTCCAGCGCCTCGCCCTTCGGCGCATAGGGCCGGCCGCGCACATACGCGAACGTCGTCTCGTCCGGCGCGATCAGCCCGGCCCGCGCCCCAGCCTCGATCGACATGTTGCAGACGGTCATCCGCCCCGCCATGTCGAGCGCGCGGATCGCCGCGCCGGCATATTCGATCACATGCCCGGTGCCGCCGGCGGTGCCGATCTCGCCGATGATCGCCAGCACGATGTCCTTCGCCGAGCAGCCCGGCGGCAGCGCGCCGTCCACCCGCACCAGCATGTTCTTCGCTGGCTTCTGCAACAGCGTCTGCGTCGCCAGCACGTGCTCGACCTCGGAGGTGCCGATGCCGAAGGCCAGCGCGCCCAGCGCGCCATGCGTCGAGGTGTGGGAATCGCCGCAGACGATCGTCATCCCCGGCAGCGAAATCCCCTGCTCCGGCCCGATCACGTGCACGATGCCCTGCCGCGCGTCGGTCACCGGAATATAGGGCACGCCGAACGCGGCGACGTTCTGTTCGAGGGTGGCGACCTGCAAGGCGCTTTCCGGCTCGGCGATGCCGGCGGCGCGGTCCTCGGTCGGCACGTTATGGTCGGCGACCGCGATGGTCGCGTCCACCCGCCGCACCTTGCGCCCGGCCATCCGCAGCCCCTCGAAGGCCTGCGGGCTGGTCACCTCGTGGACGAGATGCCGGTCGATATAGAGAACCGCCGTGCCGTCCGGCATGCGATCGACGACATGCGCCGCCCAGATCTTGTCGAACAATGTCGAAGCCATGCGTGCGTCCTCCGGGTCTAGAGCACTTTCCGATCCGATTGGATCGGATGCAGTGCTCTATCATATTGATGCTCGAAGTGTCGGCACGGGCCGGATCCTCGCTCCGCACAAGGCATGAGCGCGCGGGCCCTGACACTTTCGGGGTTTCGGTCAGAGCGGCATCGGGCGGCAGACGCAAACGCGCCCGCGTGATGCCCCTCCGGCTGAAACCATGCCGCACGGGCGGTGCGCCGCCCGGCGGGGATTGCAGGGGGCGCGCGGCCCCCTGGCCCTCCCCCGGCGCGTCAGTCGGCGTTGGTCTCGCGCGCGGCCTCGGCGATGCGGGCGGACTTGCCGCGGCGGCCGCGCAGGTAATACAGCTTCGCCCGGCGCACCACGCCCCGGCGGGTAACGGCGATCTCGGTCACGTTCGGCGAATACAGCGGAAACACGCGCTCCACGCCCTCGCCATACGAAATCTTGCGCACGGTGAAGTTCGAGTTGATGCCGCGGTTCGACCGCGCGATGCACACGCCCTCGAACGCCTGGATACGGGTGCGCTCGCCCTCGGTCACCCGAACCGAAACGCGGAGATTGTCGCCCGGCTTGAAGTCCGGCACGGCGCGGGCTTCCGCGAGCTTGCCGATCTGCTCGGCGTCGATGGTCTGGATCACGTTCATGTCTGGCATCCTTTCGGGGGAGTTCATTTACGGAAGAGCCGGCTGGCTGGCAATGTGCCGGGCCCATAGATCTGGTCTGCGCCGCCGGGTCACGGCCTCGGCCTCGGCGCGGCGCCAGGCGGCGATGGCGGCATGATGGCCGGAGAGCAGCGCCTCCGGCACCGCCCGCCCCTGCCACACGGCCGGGCGGGTATAGTGCGGATATTCGAGCAGCGTGTCGTCCGAGAAGCTTTCCTCCTCCGCGCTCTCCGCCGCCCCCATCACGCCCGGCAGCAGGCGGATGGTGGCATCGAGCAGCGCGAGCGCCGCGATCTCGCCGCCCGAGAGCACGAAATCGCCAAGGCTGATCTCCTCGGCCGCGTTGGCGTCGAGGGCGCGCTGGTCGAACCCCTCGAAGCGGCCGCAGAGCAGCACGGCACCCGGTCCTTCGGCGAGCCGGCGGATGCGCGCCTGGGTCAGCGGCGCGCCGCGCGGGGTGAGTGCCAACAGCGGCCGCTCGTCCCGTGCCCGGCCGATCGCGGCATCCAGCACATCCGGCCGCAGCACCATGCCCGCGCCGCCGCCGAACGGCGTGTCGTCCACCGCGCGGTGCCGGCCGAGGCCGAAATCGCGCAGGTTCACGCAGTCCAGCGCCCAGATCCCCGCCTCCAGCGCGCGCCCGGCCAGCGACTGGCCGAGCGGCCCCGGAAACATCTCGGGGAACAGAGTGATGATCGTGGCGCGGAAGCTCATTCCCGCATCTCCACCTCGGCCGGCCGCACCACCACGGCGCGGCCGCCGTGCAGGTCGATCTCCGGCACCACCGCGCGGGTGAAGGGCAGCAGCGAGCCGTCGGAGAGTTCGATGCTCGCGCCGGCGCCGAAATCATGCACCGCGCGGATCGTGCCGAGCGCCGCGCCATCCGGTGCGACGGCATGCAGCCCGATGAGGTCGGCGAAATAGAACTCGTCCTCGTCCTCGGGCGGCGGCAGGTCGTCCCGGCGCACATAGAGCTTCAGGTTGGTCAGCTTCGCCGCGGCATCGCGATCGGCGATCGCGGCGGCCTCGTCACCCTCGCCGATGGTGACGCGCGCGATCCCCGCCCCGGTCCAGGCCAGCCCGATCCGCCGGCCGCGCTCGTCGCGCAACGGCAGCTCGGCCAGCCCCTCCGGGTCCGGCGAATAGGCGGTCACGTGCACGGCCCCGCGCACACCGTGGGGCCGGCCGATCACGCCCATCAGGATCAGGCGATCATCCATCGTTCAGCCGCGAGATCAGGCCTCGGCGGCCTTGGCGCGCTCGGCGGCCCGCTCCTGCGCCTTCTTCTTCGGCGCCGACTGCACGGGCTGCTCGCGGAACGCCGGCATCGGCCCGAGACCGGCCTTGCCGATGAAGCGGGCGACGCGGTCGGTCGCCTGCGCGCCCTGGCTCAGCCAGTGCGTCACCCGCTCGGACACGAGGCGGATGCGATCCTCGTGATCGGCCGGCAGCATCGGGTTGTAGGTGCCGATCCGCTCGATGAACTTGCCGTCGCGCGGGCTGCGCGAGTCGGCGACGACGATATGGTAGAACGGCCGCTTCTTCGCGCCCGCGCGGGCCAGTCTGATCTTCAACGACATTCCATTGTCTCCTGGTCAGTAGTCACGATGGCGGCCAGCCCGGCCGCCGTGGTGTCAGTCCGGGCCGAAGCCCGTTATTTCACTCCGGGCCGAAGCCCATTATTTCAGTCCGGGCCGAAGCCCGCAGTCTCAAAACGAGCAAAAACCCCCCGCCTCAGAACGGGCGGCGCCCGCCTCCCTGCGGCAGCAGCGCGGCGAGCCCGCCGCGCGCGAGGCCCTTCTGGCCCAGCTTCTGCGCCCGCTTCATCATGTCCTTCATCTGCTCGAACTGCTTGAGCAGCCGGTTGACCTCCTGCACCGAGGTGCCCGAGCCCGCCGCCACCCGCTTCTTCCGGCTCGCCTTCATGATGTCCGGATTGGCGCGCTCGGCCTTGGTCATCGAGGAGATGATCGCCGCCTGCCGCTTCAGGATCGAGGTGTCGAGATCGGCGTCGGCGAGCTGCTGCTTGATCTTGCCCACACCCGGCAGCATGCCCATGATGCCCGAGAGCGAACCCATCTTGGTGATCTGCTTGAGCTGCTCGGCATAATCCTCAAGGTCGAACTTGCCGCGCGCCATCTTCTTGGCGAGCTGTTCGGCCTTCTGCTGATCGACGTTTTCCGCCGCCTTCTCGACCAGGCTGACAATGTCGCCCATGCCGAGAATGCGCCCGGCGATGCGCTCGGGGTGGAACGGCTCCAGCGCATCGAGCTTCTCGCCCATGCCCATCAGCTTGATCGGCGCGCCCGTCACCGCCCGCATCGACAGCGCGGCGCCGCCGCGCGCGTCGCCATCCAGCCGTGTCATCACGATGCCGGTGATGCTCACCGCCTCGTTGAACGCCGTCGCCGTGGCGAGCGCGTCCTGGCCGGTCATCGCGTCGACCACCAGCAGCGTCTCCGCCGGCGCCGCCACGTCGCGGATCGCCCTGACCTCGTCCATCAGCGCCTGGTCGATCGCGAGCCGCCCGGCGGTGTCGAGGATGACGACGTCGAAGACCTCGCGCCGCCCCGTCTCCATCGCCCGCCGCGCGATCTGCACCGGCGTCTCCCCCGGCACGATCGGCAGGCTCGCCACCCCGGCGCGCTCGGCCAGCTGCGCGAGCTGCAGCTGCGCCGCCGGGCGCTGGGTATCGAGGCTCGCCACCAGCACCTTCTTGCGCTGCTTCTCCTTGAGCAGCAGCGCGATCTTGCCCGAGGTCGTGGTCTTGCCCGAGCCCTGCAACCCCACCATCAGGAACGGAATGGGTGCCGCCGCGTTGAGGTTGAGCGGCACCGCCCCCTCGCCGCCAAGCGCGTCCACCAGCGCGTCGTTGACGATCTTGACGACCTGCTGCCCCGGCGAAACCGCCCGCAGCACCTCGGCGCCCACCGCCTGCAACCGCACCTTGGCGATGAAGTCCCGCACCACCGGCAAGGCGACGTCGGCTTCGAGCAGGGCGAGGCGGATATCCCGCATCGCCTCGATCACATCGCTTTCGGACAGCGCGCCGCGCCGGCGCAACCGGTCGAAAACATCCCCGAGCTTGCCCGACAGGGCGTCAAACATCGCAACCCGCTCCATCAACGAAAAACGCGCCGCGGTGCGAAACTCGCAGCGCGACGGCCTTACCTCCCCCGCCTATGGCCGAATTTCCCGCCGCTGGCAAGGACGCCCCCAAACGAAAGCGGCGGAGCCAGTGGCCCCGCCGCCCGATCGTCCCGCGCGCGCCCGGCTTACTTGCCGAGCGACTGCACGATCTCCTCGGTCATCTTCTTCGCGTCGCCGAACAGCATCATCGTGTTGTCGCGGAAGAACAGCTCGTTGTCGAC
Source organism: Pseudomonadota bacterium (assembly GCA_021849425.1). Taxonomy (GTDB): domain Bacteria; phylum Pseudomonadota; class Alphaproteobacteria; order Acetobacterales; family Acetobacteraceae; genus Acidiphilium. The sequence goes on along the minus strand of JAJZSY010000034.1, from coordinate 19,401 downwards.
GCCGGCATAGCCCGAGGCCATCGAGCGCTTGACGAACAGCACCGTCTTCGCCTTGTCCACCTCGAGGATCGGCATGCCATAGATCGGGCTCGCCGCATTGGTCTTGGCCGCCGGGTTGGTCACGTCATTGGCGCCGATCACATAGACCACGTCGGCGGTCGAGAACTCGTTGTTGATCTCTTCCAGCTCGAACACCTCGTCATAGGGCACCTGCGCCTCGGCGAGCAGCACGTTCATGTGCCCCGGCATGCGGCCGGCGACCGGATGGATCGCGTATTTCACCTCGACGCCCGCGCCCTTCAGCAGGTCGGACATCTCGCGCACCGCGTGCTGCGCCTGCGCCACCGCCATGCCGTAGCCCGGCACGATGATCACCTTCGAGGCGTTGCTCATGATGAAGCTCGCATCCTCGGCCGAGCCGATCTTCACCGCCTTGTCGCCGGCGGCGCCCGCCGGACCCGCCGCGGCGGCGGCATCGGTGCCGAAGCCGCCGAGCAGCACGTTGATGATCGAGCGGTTCATCCCCTTGCACATGATGTAGGAGAGAATCGCACCCGACGAGCCGACCAGCGCGCCGGTCACGATCAGCGCGATATTGCTGATGGTGAAGCCGATGCCCGCGGCCGCCCAGCCGGAATACGAGTTCAGCATCGAGATCACCACCGGCATGTCCGCGCCGCCGATCGGGATGATCAGCAGCACGCCGAGCGCCAGCGCCAGCGCCGCGATGATCCAGAACAGCATCTGCGAGCCGCCCGAGGCGACGAAGGCGATGATCAGCACCACGAGCAGGATGCCGAGGCCGAGATTGAGCTTGTGCTGGCCGGGGAAGTTGATCGGCGCGCCGCTCATCAGCGCCTGCAGCTTGGCGAAGGCGATGACCGCGCCGGTGAAGGTGACCGCGCCGATCGACAGGCCGAGCGACATCTCGATCAGGCTTTCGAGATGCAGGTGCCCCGGCGTGCCGATGCCGAAGCTCTGCGGCGCGTTCAGCGCCGAGGCGGCGACGAACACGGCGGCAAGACCCACCAGCGAGTGGAACGCGGCGACGAGCTGCGGCAGCGCGGTCATGTTGACCCGCCGCGCCACCACGGCGCCGATCGCACCGCCGATGACGACGCCGAGCACGATGAGCCCCACGCCCGAAAGCAGCATCGCCGGATGCGCCAGCGTCGCCAGCGCCGCGATCGCCATGCCGGCCATGCCGAGCAGGTTGCCGCGCCGCGCGGTTTCGGGATGCGAAAGCCCGCGCAGGGCCAGGATGAACAGGACGGCCGCCACCAGATAGGCGAGCGTGATCCCGGGATCAGTTGCGTAATTCATTGTCGCGCCGCCCTTACTTCGCTTTTTTCTTGAACATGGCCAGCATGCGCTGGGTCACGAGGAAGCCGCCCACGATGTTCACGCTGGCGAGCAGCACCGCGATGAAGCCGAAGGCATGCGCGGCGTAGCCGCCCTTCAGCCCGGTCGCGAGCATGGCGCCGACGATGATCACCGACGAGATGGCGTTGGTCACCGCCAGCAGCGGCGAGTGCAGCGCCGGGGTGACGCTCCAGATCACGTAATAGCCGACGAACACCGCCATCACGAAAATGGCGAACAGGTCGATCAGCGGCGCGCCGTGCGGCGCGTGCGCCGCCGCCTGGGCGGCGAAGCCGGCGGCGTTCTGGGCGAGGATCGTGGCCTTGTGGGCCAGTGCTGCGGCCTGGTCCGCGAGTTGTGCAGGGGTCATGATGAGGCTCCTAGGCAGCGGCTTGCGGCTGGAAGTTCGGATGGACGATGGCGCCATCCCGCGTGAGCAGAACGCCCTTCACGATGTCGTCATCGGCGGGCAGTTTCGGCCGCCCGGCCTCCTTGTCCCAGAACCCGGTCAGGAAGGTCGAGAGGTTGCGCGCATAGAGCGTGCTGGCGGCGACGCCGATCCGCGACGGCCAGTTCCGGTGCCCGAGCACGATCACGCCGGTCTCCGTCACGATCCGCTCGCCCGGCACCGTCGCCTCGCAATTGCCGCCGGCATCCGCCGCGATATCCACGATCACGCTGCCCATCCGCATCTTCGCCACCGCGTCGGCGGTGACGATGGTCGGCGCCTTGCGGCCCATCACCAGCGCGGTGCAGATCACGATGTCGTTCTTCGCCACCGTCTCGGCGATCAGCGCCGCCTGCTTGGCGCGGAACTCCGCACTCATTTCCTTGGCATAGGCGCCGGTCTGCGCCTTGCTCTCCTCGTCCTCGACGCCGATGAACGTGGCGCCGAGCGACTTGATCTCCTCCTTCGCCGCCGGCCGCACATCGGTCGCCGAAACGATGGCGCCGAGCCGGCGGGCGGTGGCGATCGCCTGCAACCCGGCAACCCCGGCGCCGACCACGAACACCCGCGCCGGCGGCACGGTGCCGGCCGCCGTCATCATCATCGCGAAGCCGCGCGGAAACGCCTCCGCCGCCTCGATCACGGCGCGATACCCGGCGAGATTCGCCTGGCTCGACAGCACGTCCATCGACTGCGCGCGGGTGATTCGCGGCAGCAGCTCCATCGAACAGGCGTCGATCCCGGCCTTCGCATAGGCCTGCACCCGCTCCTGATTGCCCATCGCGCCGAGCGTGCCGACCAGCAGCGCGCCGCGCTCGATCTGGCCGAGAATCTCGTCGCCGGGCGGCTGCACCGTGAACACGATCCCGGCGCCCTTGAGCGCCGAGGCCGCATCCGGCGCGATCTCGGCGCCGGCCTCGCGCAGCGCCGCGTCGGACACCGAAGCCCGCTCGCCGGCCCCCGCCTCGATCACCACGTCAAGCCCGAGTGCCTTCAGCTTCTTGATCGAATCCGGCACGGCGGCGACGCGGGTCTCGCCCGGCAGGCGCTCCTTCAAAACCGCAAGACGCATATTGTCCATCCCCTCGTTCAACACCGGGCGCCATCCTGGCCCCCCATGTTCGGAAATATTGTGTCGCACCGTATCCTTACAAAGCGGCAATTATGCCACAATCGTGATGCCGGTCTGCCAAGCTCGCACCATGTGCGGGCCGCGCTGTCAAGACGCCAGCCTTGCGCCGCCCCTCGTCTCGACAGCGAGGGCCGCATACACCACAATAAGGCAACCGGATTTGAGGAGCAGGCATGACACCCGACAGCAGCAACCGCATCGCCATCACCGCGGATGACGAGGACGCGCCGGAAACGGAAACCCCCGAGACCGAAACGCCGGACACTGGCCGCGCGGCCAAGGGTGGCGAGCTTGAGAACCGGCTGTTCAAACAGCGCAAGGTGCTGATCTTCGGCGAAATCCACGACCGCATCGCCCGCGCCGTCACCGGCCAGCTCCTCGCCCTCGCCGGCGCGAGCGACGCGCCGATCGACGTTTTCGTGAACTCGCCCGGCGGCCATGTCGAGAGCGGCGACACCATCCACGACGTCATCCGCTTCGTCGACGCCACCGCCCCGGTCCGCATCATCGGCACCGGCTGGGTGGCCAGCGCCGGCGCGCTGATCTACCTCGCCGGCCACAAGGATCGCCGCTTCTGCCTGCCCAACACCCGCTTCCTGCTGCACCAGCCGATGGGCGGCGTGCGCGGCCCGGCCACCGATATCGACATCGAGGCCCGCGAGATCATCAAGATGCGCGAGCGGATCAACCGCATCATCGCCCGCGAAACCGGGCAGGACTACGCCCGCGTCGAGAAGGACACCGACCGCAATTACTGGATGGGTGCCGACGAGGCGATCACCTACGGCATGGTCAGCCGCATCGTGCAAACGATGAAGGATCTCGACGCCGCCTGAAATCCGAGGCCGGCCGCGGCGTCAGTCGCGGCCGGCCTCGGGCGTCAGCTATGGCCACCCTCCGGCGTCAGCTATGGCCGCCCTCCGGCGTCAGCTATGGCCGCCCTCCGGCGGCGGGGCCTCGCGCAGCAGCGCCAGCAGCGCCGCCGCCGCGCGGGTCCGCGTGCGGTCCTGGTGCTGCACCGCGAAATAGGTCCGCCGCGGCAGCTTCACCGGCACCTCCACCACCTTGCCCGCCGCCAGCGCGTCGGCGCAGACCAGCTCGGACAGGATCGTCGCCCCCGCGCCGCCGCTCACCGCGGTCAGCACCGAATTGTTCGCCGGCAGCTCGATCGCGACATCCACCGCCGCCTGGTCGATCCCGAGCCCGGCCAGCGCCTCGAAAAGCACCGCGCGCGTCCCCGAACCGTCCTCGCGCAGCACCCAGCTGCCGGCGGCGAGCTCGGCCGGCCGCAGCCCGCGCCGCCCCGCCCAGGGATGATCGGGCGCGACCACCATCACCAGCCGGTCCTGCGCGATCGGCTCGGCCGCCAGAAGCGGCTGGATCAGCGTCTCGCCCGGCCCCTCGACGAAACCCAGCTCCGCATCCCCCTCAAGAATCGCCCGCGCCACCTCGGCCGAATTGCCGATCGACACTGCAAGCCCGATCCCCGGATAGGCGGCATGGAACGCCACCAGCCGCAGCGGCAGGAAATGATTGGCGATGGTCTGGCTGGCCTTGATCGCGAGCCGCCCGCGCGCCAGCCCGGCAATCTCGCGCATCGTCAGCGCCGCCTGCTCCGCCCGGTTCAGGATCGCCCGCGCCTCGGCGAAGAACACATGCCCCGCCTCGGTCAGCGCGATGCCGCGCCCCACCCGGTGAAACAGCCTGGTGCCGAATTCCCGCTCCAGCGCCGCAACCGCCCCCGACGCGGCGGACTGCGTCAGCCCCAGCGCCTCCGCCGCCCGCGTCACGTGCTCGCGCTCGGCCACCGCAATGAAGATCCGCAACTGTTCGAGGGTCATGGTCCCGGTCTGGCTCCGCCCCGTCCCGCCGACGGGTCTTGCGGGCGAAAATGTCGCGACCGCGAAAAATTTGTACACTGTTGTCGCTATGGCATTGCATCACGCCTGCGTGTAGATCGTTACGTCCGGCATAACCGGACCGTCAACAGGAGGAATGTCTTGAAAATCCAGATCGCCCGCCGTGCCGCCCTGGCCGGCCTGCCCCTCGCCCTTGCCGCCTTCCTCGCCACCCCCGCCCAGGCCAAGGCGCCCGTCCTTCACGTCACCCGCAGCGTCGTCATCAAGGCGCCGGCGGCGAAGGTCTGGTCGGTCGTCCACAATTTCGGCGATCTCACCTGGGTTCCCGCGGTCAAGAGCAGCAAGGCGAGCAAGGGCAACCACCCCGGCTCGGTCCGCCATCTCGATCTCGGCGGCCCGGTCCTCACCGAGCAGCTCCTGCACTACAACCCGAAACACACCAACTACACCTACGAAATCCAGCACACCGCCAACAACATGAAAATCCTGCCGGTGCGCGACTATGTCTCGACCATCTCGGTCCACCGCCTCGGCGCCGACGAGACGAAGCTGGTCTGGAGCGGTCATTTCCGCCGGCTCGACCTCTCCGCCCACCCGAAAAAGGGCGAGGACAACGCCACCGCGATCAAGGCGATCTCCGGAATCTACGAGTCCGGGCTTGCCAACGCGGCGAAGCTCGCCACAAAATAAATTACGATCACATGACGGATGGGCCGGCGGCATCCCCGCCGGCCACACCGACAAGGGGACAAGCCGGAGCGGAATGGCCAAACCGAATACGCTGCTGAAACGAACGAGCAACGCCCTGCTCGATCATATCGCCACACTCGATACGGGCGACACGTCGCTCGGCTCCGACAGCGCCCTCGCCCGCCATTTCGGGGTGAGCCGCACCACCGTCCGCGCCGCCGTCGAGGCGATGATCGCCCAGGGCATCCTCGCCCGCGGGGCCGAGGGGCTGGAAGTGCTGCGCCGCCCCGACCGCACCGACTACTACGCCGAATCCGAAACCGACGGCCCGCAGGACCAGATCGAGCGCGTCTTCATGCAGCGCGTCCTGCTCGGGGACTGGCGGCCCGGCCACATGTTCTCCGAGGCCGAACTCGCGCGCGACAGCAACGCCAGCACCGTCTCGGTGCGTGAATTCCTGATCGGCTTCTCCCGCTTCGGCCTGATCGCCAAGCAGCCGCGCGGCGGCTGGGTGCTGCGCGAATTCCACGACGGCTTCGCCGCCGAGGTGGCGGACATGCGCGAGCTGATCGAGCTTGCCGCCCTCGCCCGCATGCCCCGCGGCGGCGACCCCGCCATCGCCGAGGCCGCCGAGGCGCTGATCCTCCGCCACCGCGAGATCGAGGCCGCCATCGCCCGCCGCCACACCGAATTCGCCGCTCTCGACCGCGATTTCCACCTCTGGATCATCGGCTTTCTCAACAACCGCTTCGCCCACGATTTCTACGATATCGTGTCCTTCCTGTTCCACTATCACTACCAGTGGGACCGGCATCACGAAATCGAGCGCACCGCGGTCGCCATCGCCGAGCACATGGCCGTGCTCGACGCCCTGCGCGCCGGCAGCATGCCGCGCGCCCGCCAGGGGCTCGAAACCCATCTCGCCACCTCGCGCGCCTCGCTCAAGGCCGGCCTGCGGCGGGACGCCGCATAGTCACACTCCCGGCGCGACGCCGCCTGATCATATCCCGAACGGGACCGCCTCAGTCGAGATAGCGCGCCCGCAGATGCGCCTCGAAATCGGCGGGGTCGAGCGTCTTGCCGGTCGCCTCCACCAGCAGCTCGTTGAAGCCGAACCGCGCCCCGTGCCCATGCACATTGGCCCGCAGCCAGTCGCGCAGCGGCGTGAAATCCCCCTGGCCGAGCGCCGGGTCGATCTCCGGCCGCGCCCGCCGCGCCGCCCGCATCAGCTGCGCCGCCGCCATCGCCCCCAGCGTGTAGGAGGGAAAATAGCCGAACAGCCCGGCATACCAGTGAATGTCCTGCAAGCACCCCTTGGCGTCGTCCGGCGGCACGATGCCGAGCAGCGCCCGCATCCCCTCGTTCCACGCCCCCGGCAGGTCCGCCACGGCGAGGTCGCCCGCCACCATCGCCGCCTCCAGCCGGAACCGCAGGATCACATGGGCGGGATAGGTCATCTCGTCCGCCTCGACGCGGATGAAGCTCCGCTCCACCCGTTGCAGCCGTGCCGCCAGCCGCGCCGGCGCGAAATCCGCCGCCGCCTGGCCGAACGCCTCGGCCAGCCGCGGCCCGAGCCAGGCGAGAAACGCGTCCGACCGCGCCGCCTGCAACTCGATGATCAGCGACTGGCTCTCATGCACCGCCATCCCCGCCGCCGCCCCGAGCGGCTGGCGCGCCCAGTCCTTCGGCAGCCCCGCCTCATACAGCGCATGCCCGGTCTCGTGCAGCACGCCCATCAGCGCCGAGGCAAAATCCCCCTCGTCATAGCGGGTGGTGATCCGAATGTCGCTCGGCGTGCCGCCGCAGAACGGGTGCAGCGAGCGGTCGAGCCGCGCCGCGGTGAAATCGAGCCCCGCTCGCGCGGCAAGCTGGCGGCACAGCGCCTCCTGCGCCGCCTCGGCGAAAGGCGGCGTGCCCGGCGCCGGCGCGCGGCGCTGCCGCGCCTCGGCGGCGGGCAGGTTCTCCCGCAGAAACGCCTCGTAGCGGGCAAACACGGGCGCGATCTCCGCCGAGGTCACGCCCGGCTGATAGGCGTCGATCAGCGCGTCATAGGGCGAAAGCCCGAGCGCGCCCGACAGCGCCGCCGCCTGTTCGCGCACCAGCCCGAGCAGCCGGGCGAGCGGCACCTTCACCGCGGCGAAATCCGCCTCCCGCCGCGCCCCGCGCCAGGCCGCCTCGCAGGCGGCCGCCTCCCGCGCCAGCGCCTCGACGAGCGATGCCGGCAGCACCGTGGCCCGCCGGTGCGCGCGGCGCATCAACTCAAGGTTGCGCCGCGCCAGCGGATCGGCCGGCGGCGCCATCGCCGCCGCGTCCAGATCGGCCGCGGTCTGCGGTGCGACCAGCATCTCATGCGCGATCCCCGCCAGCGTCGCGAGCTGGTCGCCGCGCGCCGGCGCGCCGCCCTCCGGCATCACCGCCGCCTGGTCCCAGCCCAGCATGGCGCTCGCCTCCTCAACGACCGCCATCCGCCCGAACCGGGCTTCCAGCCGCCCATACGCCGACATCACGGAAAGATCGTTCACGCGGGCTCCAGCAACACTTTACGGACATAGAAAATGTATTCGAACACGACGACGAGCGCGAGGCCGAACCAGGTCAGCGCGTATTGCTCGGAATTGTTGGGCGGCAGCGGCAGGCTCGGCGCCGGAATCGGCCCGCCCGCCACCGGCTTCGGCCCCACCGCCACCAGCGTGAACGGCGCGACGCGGCGAAACCCCAGCGCCGCCCCGATCGCCGCGGGATCGAGCGTGTAGAACACCCTCCGCGCGAGGTTCGGCGCCGGCGCGAAGGGCCCGAATTTCTGCGGCGCCTGCACATAGCCCGACACCACCGCCGGCCCCTCAGGCAGCGGCACCGCGCGCGGCGCCTGCCCCCGCACCCAGCCGAGATCGACCAGCACGACAACCCCGTCCTCGCTCCGGAACGGGACGATCAGTTGCCCGCCCTGCAACGGGCCCTTCGGGGAATTGCGGATCTGGTCGCCATAGAACGCCGCCTTGCCGGCGATCCAGGCCCCGCGCAGCGCGACCTTCTCATAAGGCGAGGGTTTCGGCCCAAGCGGCACCGGCGCGCGCAGCTGGGCGGCGCGGATTTCCCGCTGGATGCGGTCCTTGTAATGCCAGCGATGCACCTGCCAGACGCCGAGGGCGATCAGCAGCACCAGCATCACCAGGCTGAACACGCCCATCCCGATCAGGCGCCGCCAGCGCGCGCGCGGCAGAGCCTGACCGGTCATGCGTCAGGCGGCGGTAATGGCGCTGCGGCCGAAATAATAGATGCAGACGAACAGGAACAGCCACACCACGTCAACGAAGTGCCAGTACCACGCCGCCGCCTCGAAGCCGAAATGGCGCTTCTGGGTGAACTGGTTCCTGAGCGCGCGGAAGAAATTCACGATCAGGAAGGTGGTGCCGACGATCACGTGGAACCCGTGAAACCCGGTGGCGATGAAGAACACCGAGGGGAAGATCCCGCCATGATAGAAGTTGAACGGCGAGTGCGTGTATTCGTAGGTCTGCCCGCAGAGGAAGGCGAGGCCGAGCAGCACGGTCACCCCCAGCCCCTGGATCAGCCCGCGCCGATCGCCCTCGATCAGCGCGTGATGCGCCCAGGTGATCGTCGTGCCGGAGAGCAGCAGCACCATGGTGTTGAACAGCGGCACGGCGAACGGATCGATCGTCGTGATATGCGCCGGCGGCCACACCGGCTGATGCATGTAGCCCTGGTGCGCGGGGTAGAAGAAGAAGTTGAAATACGCCCAGAAGAACGAGACGAAGAACATCACCTCGGAGGAGATGAACAGCGCCATGCCGTAGCGCAGGCCGATCTGGGTGACGAGCTTGTGCAGCCCCGGCGTGCGGCTTTCCCGCACCACGTCGCGCCACCACACGAACATCGTGCTGACCGCGCCGAGGAAGCCGGCGATCAGGAACCAGTAATCGTTGAAATGCGCGACGAAAATGATCCCGGTCGCGATCAGGATGGCGGACATCGCACCCGTCAGCGGCCAGACGCTCGGCTCCACCAGATGATACGGGTGGGGCACCCGACCCGCGATCTGCCCTTCGGCAGTATGACTTTCAGCGCTCATGAGACACTCTCTCCCGATAGAAGCCGGCCGCTATGGCCCCAGTATGTTTCACCACATCTGCCCGGCGTGATATAGCTTCACGACGGCCACCGCGTAAATCAGCCCGCACAGCCCGACCAGCGCGGCGAGCAGCGCCCAGTTCCTGCCCCGCCGGCGGCGATAGAATTCGCGCCGTTCCTCTTCACTCCAGTCCTTGCTGGTCACGTGCCGCGGCTCGGTCATACCAGGTGGTCCACCACCAGAGCGCCGAACATCAGGAACAGGTAGAGGATCGAAAACTTGAACGCCGCCTTGGCCGGCGCGTCGCGGGTCAGGCTGTTGCCCTGCTCGTCCTGGCGGTCGCGCAGCACCCGCCATGAATACCAGATGAACATCAGCCCCAGCGCCATCGCGCTCGCGCCATAGACCGGCCCGGTCAGGTGCAACACGTAGGGCAGCAGCGAGAGCGGCACGAGCCACAGCGTGTAGCGCATCACCGCGAGCCGCGTCGCCTTCTGCCCCGCCACCACCGGCAGCATCGGCACGCCGGCCTTGGCGTAGTCGCCCGAGGCGAACAGCGACAGCGCCCAGAAATGCGGCGGCGTCCAGAAGAAGATGATGGCGAACAGCACCAGCGGCAGCAGCCCGACATGCCCGGTCACCGCCGCCCAGCCGATCACCGGCGGAAACGCGCCCGCCGCCCCGCCGATCACGATGTTCTGCGGCGTGCGCCGTTTCAGCCACATCGTGTAGATGAACACATAGAACCCGATCGAGCCGGCCAGCAACATCGCCGCCAGCAGGTTGGTCGACATCCACATGAGCAGGACCGACAGCGCCGACAGCGCCACGCCATAGGCCAGCGCGCTTTCCGGCGCGATCCGCCCGGCCGGAATCGGCCGCCGCGCGGTCCGCCGCATCACCGCGTCGATGTCGCGGTCATACCACATGTTGATCGCGCCGGCCGCGCCCGCGGCCATGGCGATGCACAGCACCGCGCTGAACCCCAGCACCGGATTGATCCCGCCCGGCGCCACCAGCAGCCCCGCGGCGCCCGAATACACCACGAGATACAGCACCCGCGGCTTCAGCAGCGCCAGCCAGTCGCCCGCCGTCGCCCCGAGAATCGACTGGTCGAGCAGCACGGGGTCGGGCGAGGCGGACGCGGAGGTCCGCAGGATGGTATCGCTCATTCCATCAATCCTGCCGGCACGGCGTCGCCGCGGCCGGTATTGCCGGTGTCATGCGCGGCGGGGCCCCTCCCTCGGAGACACCCCGCCGCTCCTGCCATGTCCGGGCGATCCGCGTCAGCGGATCACCGGCACGTCTTCGAAGGTGTGGTGCGGCGCCGGCGAGGGCACCGTCCACTCCAGGGTCGTCGCCCCTTCGCCCCAGTAATTCGCGGCGAGAGTCTGCCGGCCGGTGAAGATCTTGAACAGGATGTAGAAGAACACCAGCGTGCTCAGCCCCGAGATCATCGCGCCGACCGACGACACATAGTTCCACCCCGCGAAGGCCACCGGATAGTCCGGGTAGCGGCGCGGCATCCCGGCGAGGCCGAGGAAGTGCTGCGGGAAGAAGGTCAGGTTGACGCCGATGAAGAACATCCAGAAATGCAGCTTCGCCGCCGCCTCGGGATAAGGCTGGCCATACATCTTGCCGATCCAGTAGTAGAAACCGGCGAAGATCGCGAAGACCGAACCCATCGACAGCACGTAATGGAAGTGCGCGATCACGAAATACGTGTTGTGCAGCTCGGTATCGAGGCCGGCATTGGCCAGCACCACGCCGGTCGCGCCACCCATCACGAACATGAAGATGAACCCGATCGCCCAGATCATCGGGGTCTTCAGCTCGATCGAGCCGCCCCACATCGTCGCGATCCACGAGAACACCTTCACCCCGGTCGGCACCGCGATCACGAGCGTCGCCGCCTCGAAATACACCTTGCTGTCCACCGAAATGCCGGAGACGAACATGTGGTGCGCCCAGACCACGAAGCCGACGAACCCGATCGCCACCATCGCGTACACCATGCCGAGATAGCCGAAGATCGGCTTCTTCGAGAAGGTCGACACCACATGGCTGATCACGCCGAAGGCCGGCAGGATCATGATGTACACTTCCGGATGACCGAAGAACCAGAACAGATGCTGGAACAGCACCGGGTCGCCGCCGCCGGCCGGCTCGAAGAACGAGGTGCCGAAATTGCGGTCCATGATCAGCATGGTGATGGCGCCGGCCAGCACCGGAATCGCCAGCAGCAGCAGGAACGCCGTCACCAGCATCGACCAGACGAACAGCGGCATCTTGTGCATCGTCATGCCCGGCGCGCGCATGTTCAGGATGGTGGCGATGAAGTTGATCGCCCCGAGCAGCGAGGAAATGCCGGCCAGATGCAGCGAGAACAGCGTGAAATCCGTCGCCACCCCCGGCTGGTAGGTGATGTCCGACAGCGGCGGATACAGCGTCCAGCCCACGCCCGACCCGGCGCCGACCAGCAGCCCCAGATTGACGAAGATGAACGCCATGAACAGGAACCAGAAGCTCATGTTGTTGAGCCGCGGGAAGGCCATGTCCGGCGCGCCGATCATCATCGGCACCATCCAGTTGCCGAACCCGCCGATCAGCGCCGGCATCACGAAGAAGAAGATCATCAGCAGCCCGTGCGCCGTGACGATCGCGTTCCACGCCTGGCCCGAGGTGACCAGCGTGTTGTTCGGATGCGCGAGCTGCGCGCGCATGATCATCGAGAGGACACCCCCCTCGATCGCGGCGATCACAGCCCAGGTAATGTAGAGAGTGCCGATATCCTTGTGGTTCGTGCTCATCACCCAGCGGCGGAAGAAGCCGGGCTGGTGGTGGGCATGCTCACCATGGGCATCGTGCAGTGCGGTCGCGGACATTGTCATATGCTCCTGATGGTCGCCGACTACAGTTTATCGAGCGGTTTCAGCCGGAGCCGCGCTCGCCAGCGCGATCCCCGTATTGCCGGCCGAGGCGGCCTTCTGCGCCGCCGCCTTCATGGCCAGCACCTCGTATTTGTGCACAGGCGGCACATTGCCCTGGGCGGCGTCGGCCTTCGCCTCGGCCAGCCACGCCTGGAATTCCTTCATCGGCAGGGCAACGATCTCGATCGGCATGTTATCGTGATTCATGCCGCAGATCTGGTTGCATTCCCCATAATAAACACCCGGCGCGTCGATCTGCGTCCATTGCCGCCAGTACTGCCCCGGAATCGCATAGCGCTGCACGCCGAGCGAGGGAATGAAGAACGAGTGCAGCACGTCGGCGCTGGTGATCTTGAACACGATCTTCTCGTTCGCCGGCACCACCAGCGGATGATCCACCGAAAGCCGCGCGATCTGCCCCGGCTTGATCTGGTTGTCCGGCACCGGATACGAGGTGAAATCGACCCCCTTGGCGGTGGGATAGTCATATTCCCAATACCACTGGTGCCCGGTCACCTTCACCGTCATGTAAGCGTGCTTGTAGTTCGACTGCTCGTAGATCAGGTTGAGCGACGGCACGAAGATCACGATCAGCAGCAGCGCCGGCACCACCGTCCAGATCACCTCGATCAGCGTGTTGTGCGTCGTCGTCGAGGCCACCGGGTTCTTCGAGGCGCGGAACCGCACCATCACCGTGACCAGCAGCACGCCAACCAGCCCGACCACGCCCGCCATGATCCAGAGCACGAACTGCATCAGCCAGTCGATGCTCTTCTGGATCGGGCTGCCCGCCGGCTGGAACCACCACTCCCACGGCCGCGGCGCGTGGACCGGAAAGCCCACCGCGTTCTTCGCGTCAGCGAGCGCCGGCTGCGTCGCGGCGATCGCCACCGCGAGGCCGATCAGGCCCATGAACAGATATTGATTGGATCGTTTCATCAGCTCCGCCAATTCCGTGTGCTCGGGCCGCGTTCAGCGCGACCGTCCAGGTCAGTTGGGTCAAAAACAAGCCATGGCGCACACGGAGCGGATTACGCCCGGTTCACGCGCATTCAACAAACTGGATATAACACCCCCACCCCGCGATCAAGCCGTCCGTGTCATTAACCCGGCCGCGCCGATGCAGAATCAGGGTTGCTCAGCGAGACCAGCCGGAACAGGCCGAACGGCCACATCGGCACCGCGCTCGCCGCCTTGCGCTGCTCCGCCGGAATCAGCCGCTCGATGGCGAAATCCGGGTGCCAGCCCAGCGCCCGCGAGGCCGGCGCCAGCGCCCGCTCGACCAGCGCCATCGGCCCCGATTCGGCGGCGAAATGATTGACGAACAGAATCAGCCCGCCCGGCCGCACCACCCGCCGCAGCTCGGCCGCCAGCCGGCGCGGATTCGGTACCACCGAGGCGACGAACATCGCCACCGCGATATCGAAACGGTGATCCTCGAACCCGGTCGCCTCGGCGTCCAGCTCCAGCAGCTGGCGCACATTGCCCAACCCCTCGCGCGCCACCCGCGCCCGCGCCCGCTCCAGCATCTCGGTCGACAGGTCGATCCCGGTGATCCGCTTCTCCGGGCGATAATGCGGCAGCGCCAGCCCGGTGCCGACCCCCACTTCGAGAACCTCGACCCCCTCGGCCGCGTTCACCGCGGCAACCGCCGCCCGCCGCGCCGGGGCGGACACCGCGCCGAACACCCGGTCATACACGCCCGCCCAGCGGCGATACGCCGCCCGCACGGCATCCGCATCGAGCGACGACCCGCGCGCCAGCCCCTCCGCATCCACGGTGCCCGGCGCGTCATTATATGCTTCGCTCATACCCGCAGACCGCTCCTGTCGCTGCTGCCGTCCGCATCGCCGCGGCACCGAACCCCGCGCGCCCCCGCCGGAAGCGCACGACACCCCATCACCGCGCCTCCCCGGACGCCCTTGCCCCGACACTGCGGCAGGCCGCCGTCCCGCGCAAGCCCGGATCGTGGCCCGGACCCGCAAAATGCCTCAGGCGACGTCCTCGCGGCGGTCCCGCACCCGGACATAGGCGATCTCGGCATGAGGCTGGCAATACGGCTTGCCCACCAGCGCCGGATCGCCGCAGAACCGGAAGCTCGGCGTCCCCGGCTCGCCGATCGGCCAGCAGCACGACGGCGCGCGCGCCGCGGCCCGCGGTTGCGGCTGCGCCGGGCGCGAGGACACCAGCGTCGGCCGCGCCGGCACGGCCCGCGCGGGCGCCGCCTGGCGAACCGGCGGCGCCGCTTCCGCCACCGGCATCGCGGCCGGGGCCGGCTCGGCCGGCACCGCGAGCGAGGGCAGGGTCGGCCCGGTCACCCGCGCCGGCGCCGGCCGCGCGGGCGCCGCCCCCGAGGGATCGCGCCGGATCGGCGATGGCCGCGCCGGCAGGTCGAGCCGATGCGCCTTGCCAACGACCGAATTCTTCGAAATATTCAGCCGCCGGCCGATCTCTGCGGTCGAAAGCCCTTCGTCCCAGAGCTGGCGGAGCCGGGAAACGATCTCGTCGGTCCATTCCATGGCCTGTCCTGTCCCTCTCTTTTGCTACAACATTCTGTAGCCGAGCGGCGTATCGTTCTCAACATCTAGTTGAGACGCCCAGGCCAGATTTCTGTGGAAAACCCGCCGCGCCGGCCTATTTCACCGCCTCGCCGGCGAAGCTGCCCCAGAACGCGGTGCGCCGGAGCCAGCCGGTCCGGTGCCCGGCCTCGACCCGGCACCACGTCGCCCCCGCGCGGCAGCGCCGGATCACGCCGATCACCCCCTTGTCGAGATAGGCCACCGCCGCCGCGTCCCGTCGCGGCGCCGCCCGCAGCGTGCCGCGCGTCGCGGTGACGATGAAGCTGCGCACCCCGTGCAGCAGCGCCTCGTGCACCCAGCCATCGCCGCCATCGGGGGCCACCACGTGCCGCCACACGTTGAACTCGCCGGTCACCTCCACCGGCAGGTCGAAACGGTGATAGACCCAGACGATCGGATACTGGAAGCCCGGCCCCGCCCGCATGTAGATTTCCTTCGAGCGGAAACTCTCGAAGCGCGGCACCGGCCAGCCGGTCGCCGATCCCTTGGCCGGCCCCGGCCCGGGTCCCGCCGGCGGCGCCTGCCAGGCGCCGAGCAGCAGCGCCGCCGCCACCAGCGCCGCGCCGGGCAGCGGCCGCCCTCTAGCCGCCGCCACAGCCGCCGCATCCCGGCGCGCGCGGCACCGCGATCGTCCGGAACCGCGCATCCAGCGCGTCCCACAGCAACAGCCGCCCGGCCAGCGAGGTGCCAATGCCCAGAATCTCCTTCATCGCCTCGGTCGCCTGCAACGTCCCCATCACCCCCGTCACCGGGCCGAGCACGCCGGCCTCCGAACAGGTTGGCACCATGCCCGCCGGCGGCGCCTCGGGATAGAGACACCGATAACAGGGGCAATCCGGCCCCGCATGCGGCTTGAAGGTGGAGATCTGCCCCTCGAAGCGCAGCACCGCCGCCGAAACCAGCGTCCGCCGCGCCGCCACGCAGGCATCGGCGACGAGAAACCGGGTCGCGAAATTGTCGGTCCCGTCGAGCACGATGTCGTGCGCGGCGACCAGTTCGCCGACATTCCCCGCCTCCAGCCGGGCGCGTATCGGGTTGACGCTGACCTCCGGGTTGAGCCCGCGCATCGTCGCCGCGGCACTCTCCACCTTCGGCGCGCCGAGAAACGCCACGCCATGCGCGATCTGGCGTTGCAGGTTGGAGAGTTCCAGCACGTCGTCATCCACGATGGAAATCCGCCCCACCCCGGCGGCGGCCAGGTAGAGTGCCGCCGGCGAGCCGAGCCCGCCCGCGCCGACGATCAGCACCGAGGCCGCGCGCAGCCGCGCCTGCCCGGTGCCGCCCACCTCGCGCAGCAGGATGTGGCGCGAATACCGCGCGATTTCGGTTTCGGTAAAATCCAGATCCATGCTGCGTCAAATCGCACCGCCCGCCGCCCTTCGCAAGGGCGCGGATCACCGCGCCCGCTCTACCCGACCAACAGCGCGGATCACCGCTTGATCGCAACCGCCCCGCCCGGCATCCTCTCCCGATGACCACGCCCCCCCAGGAAGCCGCCAGCGCGGCACTCGTCCTCTTTTCCGGCGGCCAGGACAGCGGCACCTGCCTCGCCTGGGCGCTCGACCGCTACGACCGGGTCGAGACGATCGGCTTCTTCTACGGCCAGCGCCACGCGGTCGAGCTGGAATGCCGCGCCCCGCTGCGCGCCGCCATCGCTGCCCTGCGCCCCTGGCGCGGCACACTCGGCGCCGACACGATGCTCGACATCAGCGCCGCCCTCGTTACGCTCGGCGCCACCGCGATGACCGCCGACATCGAGATCGAAACCACCGCCTCCGGCCTGCCCAACACCTTCGTCCCCGGCCGCAACCTGCTCTTCCTCACCTATGCCGCCGCCCTCGCCTATCGCCGCGGCATCCCCACCCTGGTCGGCGGCATGTGCGAGACCGACTATTCCGGCTACCCCGACTGCCGGAACACGACGATGCAGGCCATGCAGCTCGCCCTCACCCTCGGGCTCGACCGCGCCGTCACGGTCGAAACCCCGCTGATGTATCGCGACAAGGCCGCCACCTGGGACCTCGCCGCCAGCCTCGGCGGCGCCGCGCTGGTCGAGGCGCTGCGCACCCTCAGCCATAGCTGCTATCGCGGCGAGCGCGCCACGCTGCACGACTGGGGCCATGGCTGCGGCGCCTGCCCGGCCTGCGACCTGCGCGCCGCCGGCTGGCGGCGCTGGCGCGCCGGACGGGCGGATTTTGTGACCGGCTCGTGACAGTTTCACATACCCTCGGGCCCTCCGGCTGTTTCTCGTGCATCCATTTGATGATATGATCACGTATCCGGGTGGTGCAGACGGTCGCGACGCCGCACCGCAGGCCGGGACAGGACGCCGCTCCGGCGCGCCGGCGGCATCTCCCGCCGGAGCCGGGCCGTCCGCCAGGCCCGCGGTCCGCATCGCGACATCGGCAAGACGTCGGTTGGTGTTGAAACTCACGCAAGCGCAGCACGGGCGGCGCACAGGTTAGCGAGACGATGAAGACGATCAATGCGATCAGAATGGGTGGCGTCGAGGTTCTCCCGCTGGTCGAGGGCGGCAAGGGTGTGGCGGTCTCAAACGGGCTCTCCGCCGGAAGCTGGGCCGCCGCGGGCGGCGTCGGCACGTTCAGCGCCGTCAATGCCGACAGCTACGACGACTCCGGCCGCCCGATCCCGCAGGTCTATCGCGGCACCACTCGCCGCGCCCGACACGACGAGCTGGTCGCCTACGCGATCGAGGGCGGCATCGCCCAGGCCCGCCGCGCCCACGAGGAATCCGGCGGCGCCGGCCGCATCCACGCCAACATCCTCTGGGAAATGGGCGGTGCGGAGCGCGTCATCACCGGCATTCTCGAAGGGGCGAAGGGCCTGGTGAACGGCATCACCTGCGGCGCCGGCATGCCCTACCGGCTCTCGGAAATCGCCTCGAAATTCAACATCCACTACTACCCCATCGTCTCCTCCGCCCGCGCCTTCAACGCGCTCTGGCGCCGCGCCTACCACAAGGCGCAGGAACTGCTCGGCGGCGTCGTCTACGAAGACCCCTGGCTCGCCGGCGGCCATAACGGCCTGTCCAATTCCGAAGACCCGACGAAGCCCGAAAGCCCGCTGCCCCGCGTCATCGAGCTGCGCCGGCAGATGCGCGCCTTCGGCCTCGACGACACCCCGATCATCATGGCCGGCGGCGTCTGGTGGCTCGAGGAATGGGAAGACTGGATCGACAATCCCGAGCTGGGCCCCGTCGCCTTCCAGTTCGGCACCCGCCCGCTGCTGACGAAGGAAAGCCCGATCAGCGACGTCTGGAAGCAGAAACTGCTCACCCTGAAACAGGGCGATGTCTATCTCAACCGCTTCTCCCCCACCGGCTTCTATTCCAGCGCGGTGAACAACGGCTTCATCCAGGGCCTGCGCGCCCGCAACGAGCGCCAGGTCGCCTACACCACCGAGCCGGTCGGCGAGCATACCGAGGAATACGGCGTCGGCCCGCGCAAGCGCCCGGTCTGGCTCACCCCGGCCGACCTCAGGGACGTCCACGCCTGGGAACGCGAAGGCTTCACCGAGGCGATGCGCACCCCGGATTCCACCCTCGTCTTCGAAACCCCCGAAGCCGCCGAGGACATCCGGCGCGACCAGGTGAACTGCATGGGCTGCCTCTCGCAGTGCCGCTTCTCCAACTGGTCGCAGGAGGAGCCCGATTTCTCCAACGGCAAGAAGTCCGACCCGCGCAGCTTCTGCATCCAGAAAACCCTGCAGGACATCGCCCACACCCATAACGATCCCGAATCGGTCGACCAGAACCTGATGTTCAGCGGCCATAACGGCTACCGCTTCGCGACCGACCCGTTCTACTCCAACGGCTTCATCCCCACCGTGAAGCAGCTCGTCGAACGGATTCTCACCGGCCGCTGACCGCGGCAGAGTCTCCCCGGCCGCTGACCGCGTCAGGGTCTCCCCGGCCGCTGACCGCGGCCAGCCGCGTTCTGGCCGCCCTCAGCCGATGCCGAGGGCGTCCAGCACAAGCGCGGGCGTGATCGGCAGCGCGGTGATCCGCGCGCCGCGCGGTGACAGCGCATCGTTCACCGCGTTCAGCACCGCCGCCGCCGCCGCCGCGGTGCCGGCCTCGCCCACGCCCTTCGCCCCGATATGGCTTTCCTTCGTCGGCGTGCAGACATGGCCGATCACGATATCCGGCATCTCGGCGGCCATCGGCACCAGATAATCCGCCATCGTCGCGTTCAGCATCTGCCCCTCGGAATCGTAGCGGCATTCCTCGAACAGCGCCGCCCCCAGCCCCTGCACCACGCCGCCGCGAATCTGCTCGTCCACCAGCAGCGG
>JAJZSY010000008.1 GCA_021849425.1 Pseudomonadota bacterium | reverse complement strand
ATGAAGGACTGGCGCTCGCGCGCGGAATGGTATTCCGCGTTTTCCGACAGGTCGCCGTGGCTGCGGGCCTCGGCAATCGCCCGAATGATCGCCGGCCGCTCCTCGGACTTGAGGTGGCGCAGCTCGGTTTCGAGATTCTGCAGTCCGGGCCCGGTCATCGGGAATTTTTGCACGGCAGTTCCTTCAGTCAGGTTAAGCCATCCGACAGGGGGATGAGCGAAAAATGCGCGGGCCAGGACAGCCCGGCACCACGGTCATCGAAACGATTGTGCAAAATACGACTGAAGTGGCGCAACTTCAAGGCTACCCGCCGCGAGGGCAGCGATGGCATGCGAGGCCGCCCGCGCGCCGGCGATGGTCGTGTAGTGCGGCACCCCATGGTTCAGCGCCTGGCGGCGGATGTCGAAACTGTCCGCCACGGTCTGCGCGCCGGAGGCGGTGTTGATGACGAGCTGCACCTCGCCGGAGCGGATCGCGTCGACGCAGTGCGGCCGTCCCTCCAGCACCTTGTTCACCGCCCGCGCGGCGATGCCGGCCTCGGAAAGATGCGCGGCGGTACCCCGCGTCGCCATGATCTCGAAGCCGAGATCGATGAAGCGGCGGGCAATCGCGAGGATCGCCGGCTTGTCGGAGTCCCGCACCGAGAGGAACACCGTGCCGGCCTGCGGCAGCTTCACCCCGGCGCCGAGCTGCGCCTTGGCGAAAGCGCGGGCGAAGCTGACATCGAGGCCCATTACCTCGCCGGTCGACTTCATCTCGGGGCCCAGCAGCACGTCGACGCCGGAGAAGCGGGCGAAGGGGAACACCGCTTCCTTCACCGCAACATGGCTGCGCATCACGCTGTCATCGAGCCCGAATGAGGCCAGCGCCTCGCCGGCCATCACCCGCGCGCCGATTTTTGCGACCGGCACGCCCGTCGCCTTGGCGACGAAGGGCACGGTGCGCGAGGCGCGCGGATTGACCTCCAGCACATAAACGTTCTCGCCCTGGATCGCGAACTGCACGTTCATCAGCCCGATCACGTTGAGCGCCTTCGCCATCGCCTCGGTCTCGGCGCGGAGTTCGGCGACGATGGCGGGGGAGAGCGAATAGGGCGGCAGCGAGCAGGCGGAGTCGCCGGAATGAATGCCGGCCTCCTCGATATGCTCCATCACGCCGGCGACATAGACGCTCTGGCCATCGGCGATGCAGTCGACATCGACCTCGATCGCGTCGTTCAGGTAGCGGTCGATCAGCACCGGGTTGGTGCCGGAGACCACCACCGCCTCGCGCATGTAGCGGCGCAGGCTAGCGATGTCGTAGACGATTTCCATCGCCCGGCCCCCCAGCACGTAGGAGGGGCGGATGACGACGGGGAAGCCGATCCGCTCGACGATCGCCTCCGCCTGCTCGGCCGAGCGGGCCAGCCCGTTTTCCGGCTGGCGCAGGCCGAGCGAGCGCAGCAGGTCGTGGAAGCGTTCGCGGTCCTCGGCGGCGTCGATCGCGTCGGCCGAGGTGCCGAGGATCGGGATACCGGCCTCGGCGAGGGCCTGGCTGAGCTTGAGCGGAGTCTGTCCGCCATATTGCACGATGCAGCCGAGCAGCGTGCCGCGCTCCTGTTCGCGGCGGAGCAGGGAGAGCACGTCCTCGGCGAAGAGCGGCTCGAAATAGAGTCGGTCCGAGGTGTCGTAATCGGTCGAGACGGTCTCGGGATTGCAGTTGACCATGATGGTCTCGAACCCGGCCTCGCGCAGCGCATAGGCGGCGTGGACGCAGCAATAGTCGAACTCGATGCCCTGGCCGATCCGGTTCGGGCCGCCGCCGAGAATGACGACCTTGCGCCGCTCGCTTGGCTCCGCTTCGCAGACCGGCGCGCCGAAGCCGCCTTCATAGGTCGCGAACATGTACGACGTCGCCGAGGCGAACTCGCCGCCGGTGCTGTCGATGCGGCGATAGACCGGGGTGACGCCAAGGGCGAGGCGCGCCTTGCTCACATCCACCTCGCTCTGGCCGGTCAGGCCAGCGAGGCGGCGGTCGGAGAAGCCGAGCGCCTTGAGCGCGCGCATGCCGATCTCGTCGCCGGGTAGGCCTTCGGCGGCGACGCGGCGTTCGGCCTCGACGATGTCCTCCATCTGGCGGAGGAACCAGGGGTCGAACTTGCAGGCGGCATGGATTTCCTCGACCGTCAGCCCGGCGCGCAGCGCCTCGGCGGCGATCAGCAGCCGGTCCGGCCGCGGGGTGGAGAGCGCGGCGCGGAAGGCGTCCCGCGTGCCATCGCCCGGCTTCTCGACCGGATCGAGCCCGGCGAGGCCGGTTTCCAGGCTGCGCAGCCCCTTCTGCAACGCCTCGGGGAAGGAGCGGCCGATCGCCATCGCCTCGCCGACCGACTTCATCGAGGTCGTCAGCAGCGCCGGCGTGCCGGGGAATTTTTCGAAGGTGAAGCGGGGGATCTTGATGACGACATAGTCGATCGTCGGCTCGAAGCTCGCCGGGGTGACGCGGGTGATGTCGTTACGCAGCTCGTCGAGCGTGTAGCCGACGGCGAGCTTCGCCGCGATCTTGGCGATGGGAAAGCCGGTCGCTTTCGATGCCAGCGCCGAGGAGCGGGAGACGCGCGGGTTCATCTCGATGATGACCATGCGCCCGTCGGCCGGGTTGACGCCGAACTGGACGTTCGAGCCGCCGGTATCGACGCCGATCTTGCGCAGGCAGGCGATCGAGGCGTCGCGCATCAGCTGGTATTCGCGGTCGGTGAGCGTCAGCGCGGGAGCGACGGTGACGGAATCGCCGGTATGCACGCCCATCGGGTCGATATTCTCGATCGAGCAGACGATGATGCAGTTGTCCGCCTGGTCGCGGACCACCTCCATCTCGTATTCCTTCCAGCCGAGCACGCTCTCCTCGATCAGCACCTCGGTGGTCGGCGAGGCGTCGAGCCCGCCGGCGACGATTTCGATGAATTCCTCGCGGTTATAAGCGATGCCGCCGCCGGTGCCGCCGAGGGTGAAGGAGGGGCGGATCACCGCCGGCAGGCCGACGAGGTCGAGTGCGGCGCGGGCCTCCTCCATCGTGTGGGCGATGGCGCTGCGCGGACTTTCGATGCCGATCTCGGCCATCGCGTCGCGGAATTTCAGCCGGTCCTCGGCGCGGTCGATCACCTCGGCGCGGGCGCCGATCAGCTCGACGCCGTGCTTCTCCAGCGTGCCGGCCTTGGCGAGCGACATTGCGGTGTTCAGCGCCGTCTGCCCGCCCATGGTGGGCAGCACCGCATCCGGCCGTTCCTTGATGATGATCTTCTCGACCATCTCCGGCGTGATCGGCTCGATATAGGTGGCATCGGCCAGTTCGGGATCGGTCATGATCGTGGCCGGGTTGGAGTTCACCAGGATCACCCGGTAGCCCTCCTCGCGCAGCGCCTTGCAGGCCTGGGCGCCGGAATAGTCGAACTCGCAGGCCTGGCCGATGACGATGGGGCCGGCGCCGATGATCAGGATCGACTTTATGTCTGTACGTTTCGGCATGGTCAGCCCTCCATCATCGCGACAAAGCGCCGGAACAGGTGATTGGCATCCGATGGGCCAGGGCTGGCCTCGGGGTGGTATTGCACGGAGAAGCAGTTCTTCGCCGGGCAGGCGATGCCCTCGTTCGATCCGTCGAACAGGGAGCGGTGCGTCACCGTCACGCCCTCGGGGAGGCTCGCTTCATCGACCGCGAAACCGTGGTTCTGGCTGGTGATCTCGACCTTGCCGGTGGCGAGTTCCTGCACCGGCTGGTTGGCGCCGCGATGGCCCCGGGCGAGCTTGTAGGTTGTCGCGCCGAGCGTGTGGGCGAGAAGCTGGTGGCCGAGGCAGATGCCGAACAACGGCTTGCCGGCGTCGAGCACGCCGCGGATCGCCGGCACGGCGTATTCAGCCGTTGCCGCCGGATCGCCGGGGCCGTTGGAGAGGAACACGCCATCCGGCTGATGGCGGAGAATATCCTCGGCCGAGGCGGTGGCGGGGACGACGATGACCCGGCAGCCGGCGCTTGCGAGATTGCGGAGGATGTTTCGTTTCGCGCCGTAATCCACGGCGACAACGGTGAATTTCGGCGTGTCCTGCCGGCCGAACCCGTGCGCGAGATCCCACAGCGTTTCGGTCCATTCGTAGCTCTGGGTGCAGGAAACCTCGCGCGCGAGGTCCATGCCCTCCAGTCCGGGCCAGGCGCGGGCCCGATCGATCAGGGCGGGAATATCGAAGCGGCCGTCCTCGGGATAGGCGATCAGCGCGTTGGGCGGGCCATCGTCACGAATGGTGCGGGTGATGGCGCGGGTGTCGACCCCGGCGATTCCGGGCAGGCCCATGCGGCGGCACCAGGCGGCCAGCCCTTCGGCGGCGCGCCAGTTGGAGGGCTGGGTGATGTCGCGGTTGATCACGAGGCCGCGGGCGAAGCTTGCGCTCGCCTCGATATCCTCGGGATTGGCGCCGACATTGCCGATATGAGGAAAGGTGAAGGTGATGATCTGCCCGGCAAAGGAGGGGTCGGTCAGGGTTTCCTGATAGCCGGTCATGCCGGTGGAGAAGCAGAGTTCCGCGGGCACGCCGGCGGAATGCGCGCCGAAGCCGCTTCCCCAGAACACGCGCCCGTCGCCCAATACCAGAGCCGCGGTTGCGCCGTCCGGTTTCGTGGTTTCGGATTCCATTGAAACGTCTCCTGAAAGATCGGCCAGGGACAGGCCGGTGGCGGCGATCACCGCCGGCCAGTGCCGTGCGGGAATCGCCCCGGCGCTGCGCCACTTCCGCACGGCCTCGGTCGAAACCTGGGTCAGCCGGGCCGCCGCATCGGCGCCGCCCAGCAGGTCGATGATTTCGTCTGTGGTTTTGGGCATGGACGCCTCATGCCGGATTTTTTCTCCAAATTCAACTTGATTTTCCCCGTCGGCGAGATGGACGGAAATTATTTCCGACCATCGACATTTTGCCGTGCTCTTCCGCGCGGGCCATCTCCTCGGCTAGAGAGAGACCATGATCTCCGAGCGCGCCGCCGGCGCAACCCCCGCGATGGCGCAGTGGTTCCGGGCCAAGGCCGATTATCCGGACGCGCTGATCTTTTTCCGGATGGGTGATTTCTACGAGCTGTTCTTCGAGGACGCCGAGGCGGCCTCGGCGGCGCTCGACATCGCGCTGACCGCGCGCGGCACCCATCAGGGCGAGCCGATCGCGATGTGTGGCGTGCCGGTCTCCCAGCGCGACACCTATCTTACCCGTCTGATCCGGCGGGGATTCCGCGTCGCGGTTGCCGAGCAGGTCGAGGCGCCGGAGGCGGCGCGGGCGAGAGGCGGCAAGGCGCTGATCGAGCGCGCTGTGGTCCGGCTCATCACCCCCGGCACGATCACCGAAGAGGCGCTGCTCGATTCAGGCCGCGCCAGCCTGTTGCTCTCGCTGGTGCCCCGGGATGGGCGGGTCGGCGCCGCCTGGCTCGACGTCTCGACCGCGTCGTTCGAGACCGCCGATCTGGCGGGGAGCGAACTCGCTGCGCTGCTCGGTCGTTTGGACCCGGCGGAAATTCTTTCCGGAGCGGATGTCGAACTTGGCGCGCATGAAGGCCGGCGCACCGATGCTGGCCCGGCGCCGGCGGCGGAGCTGGCCCGGCGCGATCTCGCCCGGCTGTTCGACGTGGCCTCGCTCGACGCCTTCGGCGCCTTCACCGACCAGGAGGCGCAGGCGGCGGCGGTGGCGCTGCGCTATGTCGAGCGCAGCCAGGCCGGCACGCTGCCGCGCATCGCCCGGCCGGTACGTGCCGGCGAGACCGGGCTGCTGGCCATGGACGCGGCGACCCGCGCCAGCCTCGACCTGCTGCGCACGGCCGATGGCGGCGAAGCTGGCAGCCTGTTCGGCGCGGTGAGGCGCACTGTGACCGCTGCGGGGGCGCGGATGCTCGCCGGCTGGATCGCCGCGCCGCTCGATGCGATCGGCCCGCTGCGCGCCCGGCAGGCCGGCTGGCAGAGCCTGCTCGACGCGCCGGGCACGCTTGCGTTCCTGCGCGGATCGCTGCGCGGCGCGCCGGACCTCGCCCGCGCGCTCGCGCGGCTCGGCCTCGCGGGGCGGAAGGCGGGCAGGCTGTCGCCGCGCGATCTGGGCCAGGTGCGGGATTCGCTCGCCGCTGCGCGCGCCGTGGCCGAGGGACTGGCGCCAGCGGTCGCCGCCGATCCCGCGCACCCATTATCGGATGACGTCGCGAGGCTGGCAGCGGGGCCGGAGCTGGCACCGCTGCTGGAGGCCGCGCTGGTTGAAACACCGCCGGCGCGGATCGGCGACGCGCCGGCGATCCGCGCGGGGTTCGACGGTGAACTCGACGCCGAGCGCCGGCTGCGCGACGACACGCGGCAGGTGATCGCGGCGCTGCAGACCGAGCTTGCCTCGCGCTATGGCGTCGCCAGTCTCAAGGTGCGGCATCACAACCAGCTCGGCTATGTGCTGGAGGCGCCGGCGGCTTCGGTCGAGACGCTGCGGGCGTTTCCGGAGCTGATCCTGCGGCAGGGGCTGGCTTCGGCGGCGCGCTTCACCCATCCCGAATTGTCCGACCTCGACCGGCGGATCGCCGAGGCGCATGAACGGGCGGCGGCGCGGGAGGCGCTGGTGCTCGACCATCTGCTCGCCGCGGTGATGCGCGAGGAGGCGGCGCTGGCGGCATGCGCGGCGGCGCTGGCGCGGCTCGATGCGCTGCAATCGGCGGCGACGCTGGCCGAGAGCGGGCGCTGGTGCGCCCCGGAGCTTTCCGAGGATGCGGCGTTCGACATCGCCGCCGGGCGGCATCCGGTGGTGGAGGCGGCGCTGCCTGGCGGCACGCGCTTCATCGCTAATGATGCCAACCTCTCGCCCGACCGGCGGCTGATGTTGCTGACCGGGCCGAACATGGCCGGCAAGTCCACCTTTCTGCGGCAGAACGCGCTGGTCATCGTCCTGGCCCAGGCGGGGCTGCCGGTGCCAGCGGAGCAGGCGCGGATCGGGCTGGTGGACCGGCTGTTCTCCCGCGTGGGCGCCGCCGACGACCTCGCCGCGGGGCGCTCGACCTTCATGGTCGAGATGATCGAGACGGCCTCGATCCTCAACCAGGCCGGGCCGCGCAGCTTCGTCATCATCGACGAGATCGGCCGCGGCACCGGCACGCGGGATGGGCTCGCGATCGCCCAGGCGGTGCTGGAGGCGCTGCACGGCTCCATCCGCTGCCGCAGCATCTTCGCCACCCATTTCCACGACCTGGTGCAGCTCGGCGCAGCGCTGCCGCGGTTGCGGCCCTGTACCATGCGGGTGAAGTCGTGGCGGGGCAGCGTCGTGTTCCTGCACGAAGTAATCGAGGGCGCGGCGGAGCGGAGCTGGGGCGTGCATGTCGCGAAACTCGCCGGGCTGCCGGAGCCGGTGATCCGCCGGGCCGAGGCGCTGCTGCGCGCTGCCGAGCGCGGTGGCGGCGAGGCCGGCGCGCTGCCGCTTTTTGCCGCGGTGGGCGAGGCGCCTGCGCCGCAAGCGGAATTGCCGGTGGCGGATGGCTGGCATGCGGCGCTCGCGGAGGCTGATCCTGACCAGCTTTCGCCGCGCGCGGCGCTGGAGCTGATCTATGCTTGGCGGCGAAAGTTCCTTGGCGACAGGGCGGATGGCGCGGTAGAAAAGGAATGACATGTCGAACTCCACCCAGCCGCCGCGCGACTTTCCGCCCGTCATGCAGGCGGCCATGATCCCGCCACCACCGCAGGAGGTGGTCATCGGCCGCCCCGATATCGGTGCCGAACTCGCGCGTGCGCTGCCGCGTGGCAACCCGCCATCGCGGGATGACGCGCTCGGCATCGTTCGCCGTCAGCTTGCCCGCCTGCAAACCCATGTGCAGACCCGCTTCGAGCGGGGCGACATGTCCGGCCTTGCGGCGGCTCGTCTGCTTTCAGGGCTGATGGACGAGCTGCTTGCCGCTCTGATCGGCTACGCGGTCGATCTGCTGCCGGTCGAGGAAGGGGATCGCCTCGCGGTTGCCGCGACCGGCGGGTACGGCCGCGCCACGCTTGCGCCGTTCAGCGATATCGATCTGCTGTTCCTGACCGATAGCGAACCCTCCGCGCGGGTGCTCCGTGCGGTGGAATTCATCCTGTATTTCATGTGGGATCTCGGGCTGAAAGTCGGGCACGCGACGCGCTCGACAGCCGATTGCCTGACCGAGGCGCAGGGTGACAGCACGATACGCACGTCGCTGCTCGATGCCCGCTGCATCGCGGGCGACCGGCCGCTGTTCGCGCATTTCCAGCAGGCCTTTCGTCACGATTGCGCCGCCGGCAGCCCGGCAGGCTACATCGCCGCGAAACAGGCCGAACGCGCCGCCCGCCACAAGCGGTTCGGCGACACGCCCTTCATGGTCGAGCCGAACATAAAGGAGGGCAAAGGCGGGCTGCGGGATCTGCAAACGCTCTACTGGCTTGCCCGCTACGTGTTCGGCACATTCGCCATGACCGAACTGGTCGGCGCTGGCGCGCCTGGCGGAGGCATTCTCAGCGCCACGGAGGCACGCGCCTGCAAGCGGGCCTGGGACTATCTCTGGACCGTACGCTTTCACCTGCACTATGTCGCCGGCCGCGCCGAGGAGCGGCTGACCTTCGACTTGCAGCCGGTGATTGGCGCGCGCATGGGCTATACGCGGCACGGGCGGCAGGATGGCGTCGAACGGTTCATGCGGCACTATTTCCTGGTGGTTCGCGAGGTGGCGCGGGTGACCGGCGTGCTGGAGCCCGCCGTGGTGCGCGCAGCGCTCGGGCCGCCCGCGATCGCGCCGGCAACCGATGCAGCACTGCTCGATGCCGGCTTCGTGTTGGCGGACGGCAAGGTCCTGTTTGTCACCGGCCGCGAACCGCTGGCCGAACCCATCCAGCTGCTGCGTATCCTGCAGGTCGCGCGCGATCGGGGGCTGAAACTGCATCCGCTCGCCCTTCGGGCGATGATCCGTGGCGCGCGTCGCACCGCGGAATTGCGCACCGACCCGCGCGCCGCGGCACTGTTTCTCGATCTTCTCTGCGGCGATGGCGAGGCCCGGCAGGATGGCGCCCAGTGGCTTGCCATTCTCAACGAAACTGGCGCGCTCGGGCGCTATCTGCCCGACTGGCGGCGGATCGTCGGGCAGATGCAGTTCGATTCCTACCATGTCTATACGGTCGACATGCATACGATCCACGCGATCGGGGTGCTGAATGCGATCGAGCGCGGCGAACTTTCAGAGATCGTGCCGGTGGCGAGCGGGCTGGCGCATCACGTGCAGTCGCGCCGGGCGCTCTATGTCGCGCTGTTGCTGCATGACATCGCGAAGGGCAGGGGGGGCGATCATTCCGAGATCGGCGCCGAGCTGGCGCTGACCATCGGCCCGGCGCTCGGGCTCGATCCAGAGGAAACCGAAATGGTCTCCTGGCTCGTGCTGCACCACCTGTTGCTGAGCCAGACAGCGTTTTCCCGCGACATCGATGATCCGAAGACGATCCTCGACCTCGCCGATGTGGTGCAGTCGCCCGAGCGGCTGAGATTGTTGCTGATCCTGACGGTGTCGGACATCCGCGCCGTCTCTCCCAAGGTCTGGAACGGCTGGAAGGCCACCTTGCTGCGCGAGATCTATGCTCGCGTTGCCGAGGTGCTCGAGGGGGGGCTGGCGACGACCGAGCGCGACGCCCGTGTGTCCCGGGTCAAGCAGATGGTGGCCGAACTGCTCTCCGACTGGCCGGATTCCGAGCGCGATGATTTTCTCAACATGGGGTATCCCGGCTACTGGCTTGGCTTCGATCCCGAGAGCATCGCGCGGCACGGCCGAATGATCCGCGATGCGCGGCACAGGGACGCGCCGTTGACCGTCGCCGCGGAACCGCTGCCGGCGCGCTCGGTCACCGAAGTCGTGGTCTATACCGCTGACCATGCGGGGTTGTTCAGCCGTATCGCCGGGGCACTCGCGGTCGCCGGGGCGACGATCGTTGATGCGCGCATCCACACATTGACTGACGGCATGGCGCTCGACACGTTCTGGATCCAGGATGCCGGGGGCGGATCGCTGGAATCGCCGCATCGGCTGGCCAAGATTTCAGCCGTGATCGAGCAGGTGATGTCTGGCCGGCTGCGCCTCGCCACCGAGATCGAGAAGGCAACGAACAGCGTTGTCGGCGGCCGGATGCGTGCGATTCACGTGCCGCCGCGCGTCGTCGTCGACAACAGCGCGTCGAATCGGCACACCGTCATCGAGGTGAACGGCCGCGACCGGCCGGGCCTGTTGCACGATGTCACCGCTGCGATCACCTCGCAGGGCCTGCAGATCGCCTCGGCGCATATCACCACCTATGGAGTGCGCGCGGTCGACGTGTTCTATGTGAAGGACGTGTTCGGTCTGAAAGTGCAGAACGAGCGCAAGCTCGCACAGTTGCGCGGCGCACTCATCGAGGCGCTGGCCGGCCGCCCCTACGAGGTAACAGCCGCGTCCTGAGCGGCTGAACTCCAGCTTGATCAGCCCCGGCGCTACCGGGCGGGCAAAATTCTAGTGCGCGAAATTTTTATTTGACCAGGAAATTTCGACTGCGACATAATTGCTCCGTAATGGGAAATATCCTGTCCATATCGGCTTAAAGCAGCCAAATTCGGGATGAACAAAGGGGAGCGAGATGACCTTCAAGATATCCTTTCGAAGACTGGCGATGGGCGCAATCGTGGCCGCATTCGCGGGGTCGGCGCCGGTAAGAGCGCAGGCGCCAGGAAGCCTTTACGTGTTTGGCGACAGTCTGAGCGACAATGGCAATATTCCGCGGTTGACCGGCGTTCCCTATCCACCACCGCCCTATGTCGGCTTCCGATTCTCGAACGGGCCGGTCTGGGCGGAATACCTTCCGGGGCTCACCGGGCTGAACTTCAAGCCCTCGAATGATTATGCGGTAGGCGGCGCTTTTGCCGGACCACTGGTGGCCAATGGCGTGACCTATAACAATCTCGCCAATTTTCCGACCACATTGCTGCCCGGCCTACCCAACGAATTGCAGGAAATCCAGGGTTTCGCCGCATCGGGTGGGCATTTTTCCCCCGCCGACGTGGTTGGGATCTGGATTGGTGGGAACAATTATTTCGCAACGGAGGCGCTGGTCGGCGCGGATCCGGCGCTTGCGCAGCAGATCGTCAGCCAGAACGTGACGACCGTGCTCGCCCAGACCGGACAGGCGATCCGGCAGGTGGCCGCGCTGGGGGCGCGGCAGATCGTGCTGCAAAATCTGGTGCCCTTTGGCAATGTGCCGACGGTGAATGGCACGCCGCAACTGGTGGCGCTCGGCGACGAGATCATCGCCGCGCATAATGCCGGGCTTACGACCCTGGCCGCGCAGATGCACGCCTCGCTCGGGATCAATATCCTGCTGATCAACCAGCAGCAGATCTTCTCCGAGATCAGCGCCGATCCGGCAGCCTATGGCTTCACCAACGTGACCGGCGCCTGCTTCGCCTCGGCCAGTTCCGCCTGCGCCTATGCGCCGGCCTCGGTGCAGAACCAGTATCTCTGGTGGAATGTGCACCCGACCACGCATGGGCACCAGGTGATCGCCGAATATGTCGCGAGCGCACTGAACGGGTTCCAGTCACTGTCGGTGCCGGCGCGGCTGCTCGATGCCGGTGCGGCGGCCTTCGCGCGGACGATCAACTCCAGGATGGATTCGCTGCGGCAGGGAGCCGGGGGGCTGACGGTCGCTCTCGCCGGCGCCCCGATATTGGCCGATGCCGCGGCGGGCGATACTGGGCCGATGGAACTGCCGGGCAACGGGCATGCCCTCTCGGTGTTTGTTGCCGGCGGCTATGGATTTGGAGCGCGCGCGGCGGCGCCGGGTAGCCTCGGCTTTCATGACCAGATCGGCACGGTGACCGCCGGCGCGGATTACCGCCTCACTTCCCATCTCGCCGCGGGCCTCGCCTTCGGCTATGCGCGCGAACACGCAACGGTGAACGAGGGCGAGCGGCTGGATGCCGATGCCTACCAGTTTGCCGCTTATCTCGCCGCGCAAAGCCGCCATCTCTATCTCGACGCGCAACTTGATTACGGTATCGACCGGTTCGGCCGAATCAGCCGGCCAGGCGTGCTGGCGCCGATTACCGCGTCGCCAAGCGGCCACACGCTCGGCGCCACGGTGCGGACCGGCTACATGATTCGACGGGGCGTCGTGGCGTTCGGACCGACAGTGGGACTCGATGCGACCGAAGCGCATGTCGACCCGTATACCGAGCGCGGCGATCCGGCCCTGACCATGGCGGTGGGCGGTCAGGATTTCGGGCGTGTGCTGTTCGATGCCGGACTTGCGGCTTCGATGTGGGGGAGGCTGGGCGGCGTTGCGATTCGCCCGCATGGTTCGATCGGCATGCAGGCCTCGATCGCCGGCGCGCCGGGGCAGTTCGCCAGCGTTTTCACCGACGAGCCGCTGGTCGGTCTGACCACGACCTATCCGCAGCTCTCGACCATGTGGGGCGTGGCTGATGCCGGCATTACCGCGCGCCTCGCCGGCCGACTTTCGGCAACGGTCGATCTTGCGACAACCTTTGCGCGGCGCGCCGGCGAGCAACGGATGGCCAGCGCCGGGCTGAGCTTGCGATTCTGACACCGTGCGCTCAGCCAGTTTGCCGTTCTCGCTTGTCGCGGACGGCAAAGCGCGCTAGTCCGCGCCGATCGGCCATGCGCGGAATTGAACGCGTCTGGCCTGCTGGTCCGGTTCGGGCGGGCGTGGTGGAACTGGTAGACACGCCAGATTTAGGTTCTGGTGGCGCGAGCCATGGGGGTTCAAGTCCCTCCGCCCGCAGACAGGGTCGATCTGCCGTGCCCGCACGGCACGTGGGAAATGGCGTAACGTAAGGATTGGTTTGGACATGCAGGTTACCGAAACCCTCACCGAGGGGCTGAAACGCGGCTTTACCGTCGTCGTGCCGGGCAGCGATCTCAGCGAGAAGCGCGAGAAGCGCCTCGCCGAGCTGTCGAAGACGATGCAGATGCCGGGCTTCCGCCCGGGCAAGGTGCCGCTGTCGATGGTGCGCAAGCGCTTTGGCGACGCGGTGGCCGCCGAGGTGATGGAAGCTTCGGTGAACGAGGCGACCGAGCGGATGATCAACGACCGCAGCCTGCGCCCGGCGGTGCAGCCGAAGGTCGAGGTGGTTCGTGCCGACGCGGATTCCGATCTGGAATTCACCGTCGAGCTCGAAGTGCTGCCGGAGGTGGCGATTCCGGACCTGAAGGCGATAAGCCTGACCAGGCCGAAGGCGCCGGTGACCGAGGCGGAGATCGACGAGGCGATTGCGCGCTTCGCCGAGCAACGCGCCGAGGCCGAAATCGTCACGGAAGACCGCCCTGCGGCAACCGGCGATATTCTCACCGTTGATTTCCTCGGCAAGCGCGATGGCGTGCCCTTCGAGGGCGGCGCCGGCACCGACACCGATATCGAACTGGGCGGCTCGGGCTTCATTCCGGGCTTCGCCGAGCAGATGGAGGGCATGAAGGCCGGTGAGACGAAGGTGATTACCGTGACCTTCCCCGAGCAGTATCATGCCGCCGAACTGGCCGGGCAGGAAGCGACGTTCGACATCACCGCAAAGGCGCTCAAGCGCCGTGTGGCGCCGGTGATCGACGACGCGTTCGCCGAGGCCAACGGCTTCGAGACCCTTGCCGAGTTCCGCAAGTTCTTTGCCGACCGGCTTGAACAGTCCCGCGCCGGCGCCTCGCGGCTGAAGGTCAAGCGCGCGCTGCTCGACAAGCTGGCCGAGCAGGCCGATTTCCCGTCGCCGGCATCGCTGGTCGATGCCGAGTTCGGCGAGATTTGGCGTCAAGTCGAGGCCGAGAAGCAGGCCGGGCGGCTCGATGAGGAAGATGCCGCAAAGGACGAGGAGACGCTGCGCGCCGATTATCGCGCCATCGCGGAACGCCGTGTGCGTCTTGGCCTGCTGGTGGCCGAGATCGGCCGGACCAACAATGTGCAGATCACCGAGCAGGACATGCGGCGCGCGATGATGGCCGAGATGCAGCGCTTCCCCGGCCAGGAAAAGA
The DNA here is from genome assembly GCA_021849425.1 of Pseudomonadota bacterium. Taxonomy (GTDB): domain Bacteria; phylum Pseudomonadota; class Alphaproteobacteria; order Acetobacterales; family Acetobacteraceae; genus Acidiphilium. The sequence goes on along the minus strand of JAJZSY010000008.1, from coordinate 83,479 downwards.
TGATCATGGAGTTCTACCAGAAGAACCCCGGTGCGCTCGACCGGCTGCGCGGTCCGATCTTTGAGGACAAGGTGGTGGACTACGCGCTCGAGCTTGCCACGGTCACGGATGAAGAGGTTACAGTCGAGGCATTGTTCGCCGACTCCGACGACTGAGCTTCTTTTTTTTCCGGGGGTGGACGGAACCCTGTTCCCGGCTCATCTTAGAAGCCTGAGGGGGCGGCGCCGGCCGTGATACGGCGGCCGTCGCCCCCGGCAGGACAGGATTTCATGCGGGTGCGGTGCGTCCGGCCCTGACTTGGAGACAGATGCCGATGGATCGCGACCCCACCGAGATCTACATGAACAGCCTTGTGCCCATGGTGGTCGAGCAGACCGCGCGAGGCGAGCGCGCTTATGATATCTATTCGCGGCTGCTGAAGGAGCGGATCATTTTTCTGACCGGCCCGGTCTATGATCAGGTTGGTTCGTTGATCGCCGCACAGCTGCTGTTCCTGGAAAGCGAAAATCCCTCGAAGGAAATTTCCTTCTATATCAACAGTCCAGGCGGCGTTGTTTCAGCTGGGCTCGCAATCTATGACACGATGCAATACATCAAGTCGCCGGTGACGACGGTTTGTATCGGACAGGCCGCCTCGATGGGAAGTCTGCTTCTGACCGCCGGTGAAAAGGGGAAGCGCTTCGCGCTGCCGAATTCGCGGGTCATGGTCCACCAGCCTTCCGGCGGTGCGCAGGGTCAGGCGGCCGATATCGAGATCCAGGCGCGCGAAATTCTCACATTGCGCCGGCGCCTCAACGACATCTACGTCACGCATACCGGGCAGACGCTCGAGGCGATCGAGCAGGCACTTGAACGAGACAGGTTCATGTCCGCCGACGAGGCAAAGGCGTTCGGCCTGATCGACGAGGTTGTGACGAAGCAGCCGGCCAAGGACACGAAATAAAGGCATAACTGCATCACCCGACGGCCAGCCGTGGTGGCACAGCATCGCAATGCTTGTGCCGGCGGGACTTGAGGTCTACTCTTGGTCCCTTGATTGATGCGCCGGCCTTCTTGCCGGCGCCGCTGGAGCATAGATGAGCACGAAGTCCGGAGACTCGAAGAACACCCTGTATTGCTCGTTCTGCGGCAAGTCGCAGCACGAAGTCGTCAAGCTTATCGCAGGGCCGACCGTATTCATTTGTAATGAATGCGTCGAACTGTGCATGGATATCATTCGCGAGGATAACCGGACGCACCTCGTGAAAACCCGCGATGGCGTGCCGACACCGCGCGAAATCTGCAAGGTGCTGGACGATTACGTGATTGGGCAGGATTACGCGAAGCGAATCCTGAGCGTTGCTGTACACAATCACTACAAGCGACTCGCTCATGCACAGAAGAACAACGATATCGAGATCGCAAAATCCAACATCATGCTGGTCGGCCCGACCGGCTCGGGCAAAACGCTGCTCGCCCAGACCCTTGCGCGGATTCTGGATGTGCCATTCACCATGGCGGATGCAACGACGCTGACCGAGGCCGGCTATGTTGGCGAGGACGTCGAGAACATCATCCTGAAGCTGCTTCAGGCGGCGGATTACAATGTCGAGCGTGCCCAGCGCGGTATCGTCTACATTGACGAGGTCGACAAGATCAGCCGCAAATCCGACAATCCATCGATCACCCGCGATGTTTCGGGGGAGGGCGTGCAGCAGGCGCTGCTCAAGATCATGGAAGGCACGGTCGCTTCGGTTCCGCCGCAGGGTGGGCGGAAGCACCCGCAGCAGGAATTCCTTCAGGTCGATACCACCAACATCCTGTTCATCTGCGGCGGGGCCTTCGCCGGGCTCGAAAAGATCATCGCCCAGCGGGGGAAAGGGTCTGGAATAGGATTTGGCGCCGATGTGCGCGATCCTACCGAACAACGCACCGGCGCGATCCTGCGTGAGGTGGAACCTGAGGATCTCTTGAAGTTCGGGCTCATTCCGGAATTCATCGGACGCCTGCCGGTTGTCGCCACTCTGGAGGATCTTGACGAGGCGGCATTGATTGAAATCCTTACCAAGCCGAAAAACGCGCTCGTCAAGCAATATGGCCGTCTGTTCGAGATGGAAGGGGTGAAGCTCAACTTCACCGAAGACGCCCTGAAAGTGGTCGCATCACGGGCAATCCAGCGCAAGACCGGGGCGCGCGGGCTGAGATCGATCATGGAGAGCATCCTGCTGGAGACCATGTTCGATCTTCCGGGGCTCGAGTCCGTGGAAGAGGTGGTGATCAACGGCGAAGTCGCCGAGGGGCGCGCCAATCCGCTGTTTTTGCATGGCAAGGAACGCGCTGAAACCGGCTCCTGAACGAGTCGGTCCGGTGCGCCGTCCGGCTCCAGGACCTGAAATATGCCGGGGCATTGCGGCAACCCCGGTGTGGAACAATATCTATCTCGTGGCCGGATCGCCCGGCACCGTGCACTGTGCCGATTGAGGGCAGGGCACGCCGCTTATCGAAAGGTAGTCTGATGTCAGAGACCGAACCGAAAAAGACCAAAACCGCTCTTGTGAAAGCGCCGCTCGACGGCGATCGTCTGGCCGTACTTCCGTTGCGGGACATCGTCGTGTTTCCGCACATGATCGTTCCGCTCTTCGTCGGTCGCGAAAAATCGGTTCGCGCGCTCGAAGGGGTGATGAAGGACGACAAACAGATTCTGCTCGTGGCGCAGAAAAACGCCCAGCAGGACGACCCCGCCCCGGGCGATATTTATGAAGTCGGGACGATCTCGACCGTATTGCAGTTGCTGAGACTCCCGGACGGCACCGTCAAGGTGCTCGTGGAAGGCGTGCGGCGCGCCCGGATTACCAAATTCCATGAGATCGACAGTCATTTCGAGGTTACGGCCGAGCCGCTGGATGAAGTCGTCGTCGGGGGCAAGGAACTCGAGGGGCTGGCTCGGGGCGTGGTCTCCCAGTTTGAACAATACATCAAACTGAACAAGAAGATTGCGCCGGAGGTTCTTGTTTCCATTAACCAGATCGACGATCCGTCGAAGCTTGCCGATACGATTGCTAGCCATCTTGGACTGAAGATCGCCGACAAGCAGGAGCTGCTTGAAACCGGGGCTGTGGCCGAAAGGCTGGAGCGGGTATTCGCCCACATGGAATCCGAAATCGGCGTCCTCCAGGTGGAAAAGCGGATTCGCAACCGCGTGAAGCGGCAGATGGAGAAGACCCAGAGAGAGTATTATCTCAACGAGCAGCTCAAGGCGATCCAGAAGGAGCTGGGCGAGGGTGACGAGGGCAAGGACGAGACCGCCGAGCTCGAGGAGAAGATCCGGACCACCAAGCTTTCGAAGGAAGCGCGCGACAAGGCGATGGCCGAACTGAAGAAGCTCAGGACCATGAGCCCGATGAGCGCGGAGGCGACTGTGGTGCGCAACTATCTCGACTGGCTGCTGGGCATACCCTGGAAGAAGCGCGCCAAGATCAAGAACGACGTGATCGAGGCCGAACGTATCCTTGATGCCGATCACTACGGTCTCGACAAGGTCAAGGAGCGGATTCTGGAGTATTTAGCGGTCCAGTCGCGCAGCCCGAAACTCCGCGGTCCGATTCTCTGCCTTGTTGGCCCTCCCGGCGTGGGCAAGACGTCTCTCGGCAAGTCGATCGCCAAGGCGACGGGGCGCAATTTTGTCCGGATGTCGCTTGGCGGCATGCGGGACGAGGCGGAAATACGCGGCCACCGTCGTACCTACATCGGATCGATGCCCGGCAAGGTCATCCAGGGGATGAAGAAAGCCAAGACGTCGAATCCGCTGTTTCTGCTCGACGAGATTGACAAGCTTGGCGCCGACTGGCGCGGTGACCCGACTTCCGCCCTGCTCGAAGTGCTGGACCCGGAGCAGAACGCCTCCTTCAACGACCATTATCTTGAGGTCGACTACGATCTTTCGGACGTGATGTTCGTGACCACGGCGAACTCGCTACGGATGCCGCAGCCACTGCTCGATCGTATGGAGATCATCCGTATCCCGGGATATACCGAGGATGAGAAGGTCGAGATCACGAAGCGGCATCTGATCGCAAAGCAGGCCGAGGCGCATGGGCTCAAAGCCGGTGAGTGGAGCGTATCCGACGATGCGATCCGTGAACTCGTGCGGACCTATACCCGTGAGGCGGGTGTTCGTAACCTTGAGCGTGAAATTGCCAATCTTGCCCGCAAGGCGGTAAAAGACATTGTCACGAAGAAAGTGACAAAAGTTGCGGTTACCCGGAAGAATCTCGAAAAATTCGCTGGTGTTCCGCGGTTCCATTATGGCGAGACCGAAGCGGAAGACATGGTGGGCGTGGTCACGGGCCTTGCCTGGACCGAAGTTGGCGGCGAGATCCTGACCATCGAAAGCGTGCTGCTGCCTGGCAAGGGCAACGTCAAGCAGACGGGCAAACTCGGCGACGTGATGCAGGAAAGCGTGTCAGCGGCCATCTCCTATATCCGCTCACGGGCGATCAGCTTCGGGATCAAACCGCCGATCTTCGAAAAACGTGACATCCACGTCCACGTTCCCGAAGGCGCGACCCCAAAGGATGGCCCCTCGGCGGGTATCGCGATGGCGACCTCGATCGTCTCGGTGCTCACGGGAATTCCGGTGCGCAAGGACATCGCCATGACCGGCGAAATCACGTTGCGCGGGCGGGTTCTGCCCATCGGAGGGCTGAAGGAGAAGCTGCTGGCGGCGCTCAGGGCCGGCATCACCACGGTGCTGATCCCGAAGGACAATCAGAAGGATCTCGCAGATATCCCTGATAACGTGAAGAAATCGCTGAAGATCATCGCGGTGTCTCATGTTGACGAGGTCATTGCCCAGGCGCTGGTGCGCAAACCCGAGCCGATCGAGTGGGAGGAACCGGTTGAGCCGGTTGCGCCGGCTCAGCCCGGTGCAACCACCGGTGCGGTTCTGCCTCACTAGCATATCGCGTGTATTTTGAGGCCGGTTTTCCATTCGTCTTCGTTGACGGAGGGAAACCGGCCCCATTAGTGTGCGGCGTTCGGCGGAATGCGTGGCCGGGAGCCGATTCGTTTTCTTGACCGCCCACTTCCGTTTACACCAACTGGGAGACTGACCCGTGAACAAAATGGATCTCGTCGCAGACGTTGCGGAGAAGACCGACCTTACCAAAGCCAAGGCCACCGAAGTGGTGGATGCGGTGTTTGCTGCTATCGAGGATGCTCTGAAGCGCAAGGAAGAAGTGCGCCTGGTCGGTTTCGGCACGTTTGGCACGGCCGAACGGAAGGCGGCGACAGGTCGCAACCCGCGCACTGGAGAGGAAATCCAGATCGCAGCGTCGACCTCGGTCAAGTTCAAGCCAGGCAAGACCCTCAAGGATGCTGTGAACTGACACTGAAACAGGCCGATCTCTGTGTCGGCCTGAACTGATTGCCAAGCCCCTGCCAGCGGACTGGCAGGGCGCCGCTATGGGCGGTTAGCTCAGAGGTAGAGCGTCTCGTTTACACCGAGAGGGTCGGCGGTTCGATCCCGTCACCGCCCATTCATCGCCCCCTTTTCCTCTGCGACATGACCCGAGCGACTCGAGCCGATTCGGCTTCTGGGCCGTTGGTATGGTTCATCCAGACGCATAGCAGTGTCGCATAAATATCTCCGGAAACAGCAAAAGTCCGCATCATCGCACCCTCGAATCCGCACGGGCGGCAGTACTGCAGGCATGTTGGGGCGTTTGCCGGGAGGTTCGTGCATTTGCGGCAGGAGCCGGTGGTGCTGTGAGGGCGCGAAAGCGGGTTGGCCTTCGATGACGGACAAGACAACCTCGCCACCAGAGCTTGACGCGCATCGGTCGCCGCTATACGGAACGTCTCACAACGCGGGTGTAGCTCAGTTGGTTAGAGCGCCGGCCTGTCACGCCGGAGGTCGCGGGTTCGAGCCCCGTCACTCGCGCCATTTTGCCTTGGTTCAGGCATCATGGATGGACAGAACATAAGGAGGACACGACCTGAAACAGCCTGAGTCATTCGGGTTGCGGTGGCGTGTTCGGCCTGCGGCGCTCTGATCTGATGGTCTGCCGCGACTTGGCGGGTAATGCTGGATATGCAGGGGACAATCGCGATGCATGCGGATCTGTCGGTCTACTTCCCCATCCTGGTTTTCCTCGGCATAGCAGGTCTTCTTGGCGGCGCGTTCGTTGTCGGTTCACTTCTTGTCGCCCGCCAAAATCCTTACGGTGAAAAGCTGAGTGCCTATGAGTGTGGCTTCGCTCCGTTCAGTGATGCCCGCCGCAAATTCGATGTGCGGTATTACCTCGTGGCAATTCTCTTCATCATATTCGACGTCGAAATCGCGTTCCTGTTCCCTTGGGCAGTGAGCCTGTCGCGGATTGGCGCGCTGGGGTTCTGGTCGATGATGGGGTTTCTGGCAATCCTGGCGATCGGGTTTATCTATGAGTGGCGCAAGGGAGCGCTTGACTGGGAATAGCCTGGCTCTGCTTGTGCCTGACCCTGATGAGACGAGTGACAAACCGGCCGCATCGGCCCAAGCGGAAGGCATGACATGAACGCCGTGCAACAGCCTGACATTGCCTGGAATCGAGAGCATCTGAATCCCGGAGCCGAGCAGGACGCCGTGGTCCGTAGCATCACGGGGGAAATCGCCGGCAAGGGGTTCGTTGTTGCCAATCTCGACCGGCTGGTGAACTGGGCCCGAACCGGCAGCCTGTGGCCGATGACCTTCGGCCTCGCCTGCTGTGCCGTCGAGATGATTCACGCCTATATGCCACGCTGGGATCTCGACCGTTTTGGGATCATCCCGCGCAATTCGCCGCGCCAGAGCGACGTGATGATTGTTGCCGGAACGCTGACCAACAAGATGGCTCCGGCCCTGCGCAAGGTCTACGACCAGATGCCGGAGCCTCGTTGGGTGATTTCGATGGGCAGCTGCGCCAATGGCGGCGGATATTATCATTATTCCTATTCCGTCGTGCGCGGCTGCGACCGGATCGTTCCGGTCGATATTTATGTGCCGGGCTGCCCGCCGACGGCTGAGGCGCTGGTGTACGGAATTACCCAGTTACAGAAGAAAATTCGCCGGACGGGGACGATTTTCCGTGAGTGAAGAGAACCAGACAGAGGCGCAGGCCGTCGCGGCGCCAGCCGACCCCTTCGGCGACCGGCTTCGCGCGGTTTCCGGCGTCAGTCATGTCATGCTCGAACGGGATGAGCGTATTATTGCGGTTGACCGGAAATCGCTCGCCACGGTGATGCGCATTCTCCGCGATGATCCGAATTTTGCCTTTGAGCAATGCATGGACGTCTGCGGTGTCGACTGGCCAGAACGGGCCGAGCGGTTCGATGTCGTCTATAATCTGCTGTCGGTGACCCGAAATGATCGGTTGCGTGTGATCGTGACCACCGACGAAGCCACACCGGTGCCAAGCGTCAGCGAAATCTGGCCTGGCGTCACCTGGTGGGAGCGTGAGGTATTCGACCTGTTCGGCGTGAGTTTCGATGGGCTTGTCGATCATCGCCGGATTCTGACCGATAACGGGTTCGAGGGGCATCCATTGCGCAAGGATTTTCCGCTCACCGGTCATGTCGAACTTCGCTATGACGAGGAACAGAAGCGGGTCGTTTACGACAGGGTCGCGCTGACGCAGGAATTCCGGAATTTCGATTTCCTCTCGCCCTGGGAAGCGATGAATACGCTGCCTGGCGACGAGAAGGCGGTGGGCGGAGGGTCAGGCTCGTGAGTGACGCGATACAGAACGGGACGCAGGAACCCGAGCGTCGCGTGATCGACATCAACGACCGTCATACGGTGAATGTCGGCCCGCAGCATCCGGCCACTCACGGCGTGTTGCGCCTGATCATGGAATTGGAGGGCGAGACGGTAACCCGTGCCGATCCGCATATCGGCCTGTTGCATCGCGGCACCGAGAAGCTGATCGAATATAAATCCTATCTTCAGGCGGTGCCGTATTTTGACCGGCTCGATTACGTCAGTCCGATGTGCTGCGAGCATGCGTTCGCCCTCGCGACCGAGCGGCTGCTCGGCGTGAAAGTGCCGGAACGGGCGCAGTGGATCCGCGTGCTGTTTGCAGAAATTACCCGTATTCTCAATCATTTGTTGAACGCCGTTCACCTCGCGCTTGATATTGGCGCGCAATCCCCGAGCCTTTGGGGGTATGAAGAGCGGGAGAAGTTGCTGACCTTTCACGAGGCCGTATCCGGGGCGCGCTTCCACGCCAACTATTTCCGCCCCGGCGGGGTTTCGAAGGACATGCCTGCTGGTCTTGCCGATCAGATCTGGGAGTGGAGCGAGCGGTTTCCGAAATTTCTCGACGATCTACAGAACCTGCTGAACAACAACCGAATCTTTCGCCAGCGCCTCGTCGATATCGGGGTGATCTCTGCCGAAGACGCGCTGGCGATGGGATTTTCCGGCCCCAACCTGCGGGCCTCCGGTATCGCCTGGGATCTGCGGCGGGCGCAGCCCTATGACAAATATGACGAGGTTGATTTCGACATTCCGGTTGGCCGGCATGGCGACTCGTTTGACCGTTACCTCGTGCGGATTCGCGAGATGGTCGAGAGCCTGAAAATCATCCGCCAGGCGCTCAAGGCGATGCCTGAAGGACCGATCAAGGTGCAGGATCACAAGATCACGCCCCCGAAACGTGCCGATATGAAGCGGTCGATGGAAGCACTCATCCATCATTTCAAACTCTACACCGAAGGCTACCATGTTCCCGCCGGCTCGACCTACACCGCGGTCGAGGCGCCGAAGGGTGAATTCGGTGTCTATCTCGTCGCCGATGGGAGCAACCGGCCCTATCGCTGCAAGATCCGCGCAACCGGCTTCTCGCATCTCCAGGCGATGAACCTGATGTCGAAAGGCCATCTCCTCGCCGATGCGATCGCCGTGCTGGGCTCGATCGATATCGTGTTCGGGGAAGTGGATCGCTGAAAGATGAACGACATGACCGAACCCGCTTTCAGCTTCGATGACACAAGCGAGGCCCTGATCCCCGCGATCATCGCCAAATATCCGGAGGGCAAGCAGGCGAGCGCTGTGATGCCCCTGCTCGACCTCGCGCAACGGCAGATGGCGCGGCAGACGGGCCATGCCTGGGTGCCGCGGGCGGCGATGGATGCGATCGCCCGCCGCCTCTCGATGCCGTCCATGCGCGTCTATGAAGTCGCGACGTTCTACACGATGTATCACACCAAGCCGGTGGGTCGGTATCACCTTCAGGTCTGCACGACGACGCCATGCTGGCTGCGCGGCTCTGACGAGGTGATGGAGGCCTGCCGCAAGGCCGCCGAGGCCGACGGCGAGACATTCAGCATCGAGGAAGTCGAATGCCTTGGCTGCTGCGTGAATGCCCCGGTCGTGCAGGTGAATGACGATGTCTACGAGGATCTGGACGGACCGCGCACCGAAGACCTGCTCGACCGCCTGCGCGCCGGTGACGTGCCGCCGCCCGGCTCGATGATCGGCCGCCAGAATTCGGCGCCCGAGGGTGGGCCGACCACGCTGTTCAACGTGGGGGGCGGCAAGCAAGAGGGCGGAGCGGAATAACATGCTGAGCGATCGCGACCGGATCTATACCAACCTCTACGGTGTGCATGACTGGCGGCTTGCCAGCGCCCGCGCGCGTGGTGACTGGGACGGCACGAAGGATATCCTCGCCCGCGGGCGGGATGCGATCATCGAGGAGATCAAGTCGTCGGGTTTGCGCGGCCGGGGCGGGGCGGGCTTTCCGACGGGAATGAAATGGTCGTTCATGCCGAAGGAAACCGGCGGACGCCCTAGCTATCTCGTCATCAATGCCGATGAAAGCGAGCCCGGCACCTGCAAGGATCGCGACATTCTGCGCCATGAGCCGCACAAGCTGGTGGAAGGCGCGCTGATCGCCGGCTTCGCTATGGGCGCGCATCGCGCCTTCATCTATGTTCGTGGCGAATATTATAACGAATACAGGAATTTGCAGGCGGCCGTTGACGAGGCGCGTGACGCCGGGCTGATCGGCGAGGATGCCTGCGGATCGGGCTGGGCTTTCGACATCACGGTGCATCGCGGCGCCGGTGCGTATATCTGTGGTGAGGAATCGGCGCTCATCGAAAGCATCGAAGGCAAGAAGGGCATGCCGCGGATGAAACCGCCTTTCCCTGCGGCGCTTGGTCTCTATGGCTGTCCGACCACCGTCAACAATGTCGAGACCATTGCCGGGGTTGCAACCATCATTCGGCGGGGCGCGGCCTGGTTTTCGGCGCTCGGCCGGCCGAAGAATTCGGGCACCAAGATCTTCTGCATCTCCGGTCACGTGAACAGGCCGTGCAATGTCGAGGAGGAACTCGGCATTCCGCTGCGTGAACTGATCGAGAAGCATGCCGGTGGCGTACGCGGTGGGTGGGACAATCTGCAGGCGGTGATCCCTGGCGGGTCATCGGTGCATATGATCCCGAAATCGGTCTGCGACACGGTGCTGATGGATTACGACAGTCTCCGTGAGCAGCGTACGGGGCTCGGCACCGCCGCGGTGATCGTGATGGACAAGTCGACCGACCTCATCAGGGCGATCGCGCGGCTCGCGGCGTTCTACAAACATGAGAGTTGCGGCCAGTGCACGCCCTGCCGCGAGGGCACCGGCTGGATGATGCGGATGATGAACCGGCTGGTCGAGGGGCGGGCTGAAATTTCCGATATCGATTTGTTGGAACAGGTCACCAGACAGGTTGAAGGCCACACGATCTGTCCGCTCGGCGACGCGGCGGCCTGGCCGATCCAGGGTCTGCTGCGGCATTTCCGGCCGATGGTCGAACAGCGCATCGCGGATTACAAGGCGCGCTCGGCAGCGCGGCTCGCGGCGGAATGACGGAGGGGACGATGCGGCACAAGAGGGTCAACGGCGCCACGCGCGCCACCGGCGGGGTGCGGATCTGATGCCGAAAGTGACGGTCGACGGGGTAGAGATCGAGGTTCCGAACGGATACACGGTGCTGCAAGCCTGCGAGGAAGCGGGCAAGGAAATACCGCGCTTTTGCTATCACGAGCGGCTCTCGATTGCCGGCAATTGCCGCATGTGCCTCGTGGAGATCGAGAAGATGCCGAAGCCGGTCGCCTCCTGCGGGCAGCCAGTGGGCGAGGGCATGGTCATTCACACCGACAGCGAAAAAGTCCGCCAGGCCCGCCGCGGGGTGATGGAATTCCTGCTCATCAACCATCCGCTCGACTGCCCGATCTGCGATCAGGGTGGCGAGTGCGACCTGCAGGACGAAGCCGTTGGGTATGGGCGAGACCACACCCGGTATGAGGGCAGCAAGCGCGCGGTCAACGATAAATACCTTGGCCCGCTGGTCAAGACGGTGATGACGCGGTGCATTCATTGCACCCGCTGCGTCAGGTTCATGGCGGAGGTCGCAGGCGTCCCTGAACTCGGCGCAGTGCAACGCGGCGAACACATGGAAATCACCAATTACGTCGAACGCGGCCTATCCTCCGAACTGTCGGGCAATATCATCGATCTCTGCCCGGTTGGCGCGCTGACCTCGAAGCCTTATGCGTTCACCGCCCGCACCTGGGAGTTGCGCAAGACCGACAGTATTGACGTGTTCGACGCGGTCGGAACGAATATCCGCATAGACGCCCGTGGCGCCGAGGTGCTGCGCGTTCTGCCCAGGTTGAACGACGCGGTGAACGAGGAGTGGCTTGCCGACAAGGGGCGCTTCTCGATCGACGGCCTCAAGCGCCGTCGGCTTGACCGGCCCTGGCTGCGTGAGGATGGTAAGCTGCGCCCGGCCAGCTGGGACGAGGCCTTTGCCGCCATCGCCGGCCGGATCAAAGGGCTTGATGGCAGCAGAATTGGCGCGATCGCGGGCAATCTCTGCGATGCCGAGAGCATGATGGCGCTGAAGGATCTGATGGGCGCGCTTGGCTCCGCCAATCTCGACTGCCGGCAGGATGGCGCCACATTCGACGTTTCCAACCGGGCTTTTTATCGATTCAACACGACGATCGAAGGGATCGACGAGGCTGACGCGCTGCTGATCGTCGGCGCCAATCCGCGCGAGGAAGCGCCGGTGCTGAATGCGCGGCTGCGGCGCCGCTGGGTGGAAACCCCGGGTTTCGTTGCCGGATTGGTCGGCGCGCCAGCCGACCTGACCTATGATCATGAACATCTTGGCCACGGAGGCGACGCGCTGAAGGCGCTGCTCGATCCGGCGCATCATTTCACGAAACGGCTGGCGGCGGCGAAACGGCCGATGATGATCGTTGGTTCGCAGGCCTTCGCCAGGGCGGATGCGGCGGCAGTGCTCGCGTCTTGCTGGCAGATCGCGCTGCAGACCGGCATGCTGACCGCCGAATGGCAGGGGTTCAATGTGCTGCACAACGCGGCGGCACGGATGGGCGCGCTCGAACTCGGTTTTCTGCCGGGTGACAAGGGCAAGGACATCGCCGGCATGATGGGCGGCGGGGTGGATGTGCTGTGGCTGCTCGGTGCCGACGAATTCGATATGTCCAGGATCGGCGCCGACACGTTCGTGATCTATCAGGGGCATCATGGCGATCGTGGCGCGGCACGGGCCGACGTGATTCTGCCTGGGGCCGCCTACACCGAGAAGCCAGGCACTTATGTGAATACCGAGGGCAGGGCGCAGCGTGCGCTGCGGGCGATTTTTCCGCCAGGTGAGGCGCGGGAGGATTGGGCGATCCTGCGCGCGGCGAGCGGAGCACTTGGTCGGCCATTGCCGTATGACGATCTCGACGCGTTGCGCGCGAGGATGATCGAGTCTTATCCGGTCCTTGGCGAGATTGGTGTGCTGCGGCGCCTCGGCCATGGTGGTGGGGCCGCGCCGCGCGGCGATTCCGGCTCGGTCAGCGATGCGCCGTTCGGCCGTGCCTTCGCGACCTATTACCAGACCGATCCGATCAGCCGCGCCAGCCAGACCATGGCGAAATGCATCGAGGAGATCATCCTCCCGCGCCAGATAGCAGCGGAGTGAGCGTGATGGAGGCTGGCTTCTTCTCGAGCGATCTTGGCATTCTCGTCATCACGTTGCTGCGGGCTCTGGCCCTGCTGGTGCCGTTGCTGATCGGTGTTGCCTACCTCACCTACGCCGAGCGCAAGGTGCTGGCCGCGATGCAGCTCCGCAAGGGGCCAAACGTGGTCGGCCCGTTCGGCCTGTGGCAGCCTTTCGCCGATGCGATCAAGATGCTTTTCAAGGAAACGGTCATTCCGGATGGCGCGAGCCGCCTGCTGTTCCTGTTTGCGCCGATGATCACGTTCGGGCTTGCGATCATCGCCTGGGCCGTCATTCCCGTGAACAACCACTGGGCAATCGCCAATATCAATGTTGGCCTGCTCTATCTTTTCGCAATTTCCTCGCTCGGGGTTTACGGTGTCATCATCGCCGGCTGGGCGAGCAACTCGAAATTCGCGTTTCTCGGCGCCATGCGCAGTGCCGCGCAGATGGTGAGCTACGAGGTTTCGATCGGGCTCGTGATCCTTTCGGTTCTGGTCTGCGTCGGCAGCCTGAACCTCAACGACATCGTGGTGGCGCAGCGGCATATCTGGTTCGCGATACCGCTTCTGCCCATGTTCGTGATTTTCTTCATCTCCGGTCTCGCCGAGACGAACCGGGCGCCATTCGACCTGCCGGAAGGCGAGAGTGAAATCGTGGCCGGGTTTTTCGTTGAATACAGCGCCATGAGCTTCGCGCTGTTCTTCCTCGGCGAATACGCGAACATGATCCTAATGAGCGGTATGACGACCATCTTTTTCCTCGGCGGCTGGCTGTCGCCGATCCCGCTCGCGCCCTTTACCTGGGTTCCGGGGCCAATCTGGTTCCTGCTCAAGGTGATGCTCTGCCTGTTTGTCTTTCTGTGGGTTCGGGCGACCTTGCCGCGGTTCCGTTACGACCAGCTCATGCAGCTCGGCTGGAAGGTTTTCCTGCCGCTCTCCCTTTGCTGGCTGGTGATCACGGCGAGCGCACTCGAAATTTTCGGCTGGTTGCCGCATGCGTGACCGGGAGATTGGATGATGGCCAGACTTGATCGCATCGCGCACCGGTTTCTCCTGCTGGAGATACTCTCCGGTATGCGTCTGACCTTGCGGTATTTCTTCACCCGCAAGGCGACGTTGAACTATCCGTTCGAGAAGAACGCGATCAGCCCGCGCTTCAAGGGCGAGCATGCGCTGCGGCGATATCCGAACGGTGAGGAGCGGTGCATCGCCTGCAAGCTTTGCGAGGCGGTCTGCCCCGCGCAGGCAATTACGATCGAAGCCGAACCGCGCGAGGACGGCTCGCGCCGGACCACGCGCTACGATATCGACATGACAAAATGTATCTATTGCGGCCTCTGCGAGGAAGCCTGTCCGGTCGATGCGATCGTCGAAGGGCCGAACTTCGAATTCGCGACCGAGACGCGCGAGGAGCTGATGTATGATAAAGAAAGACTTCTCGCGAACGGCGATCGATGGGAAAGCGAACTGGCCAAGCGTCTCGAACTCGACGCGCCCTACCGGTAACGCATCATGATCGTAGCCCTTGCGTTCTATGTTTTTGCCGCGATCCTGTTGCTCTCGGCCTGCATGGTGATCACCGCGCGCAATCCGGTGCATTCGGTGCTGTTTCTTATACTGGCCTTCATCAACGCAGCTGCCCTGTTCGTGCTGGCCGGTGCCGAATTTCTCGCGATGGTGCTCGTCATCGTCTATGTCGGTGCGGTAGCCGTGCTGTTCCTTTTCGTCGTGATGATGCTCGACGTCGATTTTGCGGCGCTGCGCGAGGGATTTCAGCGCTACGCGCCCCTCGGCCTGCTGATCGGGTTCATCCTGATGGTGGAAATTGGCGCCGTTGCCGTCGGCTGGACCGTTACCCCCGCCGCCCATCTCGCCAGCCAGGTGCCGATGCCGGCAGATATGTCGAACACCGCGGCTCTCGGCGACCTTATCTACACCCGTTACATGTTCGCCTTTGAACTTGTGGCGTTGCTGCTCCTTGTCGCGATGATCGGCGCGATCGTTCTGACTCATTCGGGCGAGCGCCGCTCGCGCCGACAGGACATCTCGGCGCAGCATCAGCGGCCGATCGACGAAACGCTGACGATGGTCAAGCTCGGTATTGGCAAGGGAGCGAGGCAGATGACCCAGTCTGCCCCCGCGTCTCAGGAGACGATCCGATGAGCGCTGTAGGGCTTGGCCCCTATCTCGTCGTCGCCGGTTTGTTGCTGGTGATCGGGATTTTCGGCATCTTCCTCAACCGGAAAAACATCATCGTCATCATGATGTCGATCGAGTTGATCCTGCTCGCCGCCAATATCAATTTCGTCGCCTTCTCTTCGGCGCTGCATGACATGGCGGGGCAGGTCTTCACCATGTTCGTTCTCTCGGTCGCGGCGGCGGAAGCGGCGATCGGGCTGGCAATTCTCGTTGTGTATTTCCGCAACCGCGGCTCGATCGAAGTCGAAGACGTCACGCTGATGAAGGGCTGAGCCGACATGCTGCTTGCCATTGCCGTTCTCGCGCCGCTGGCCGGCGCGCTGCTCGCCGGGCTCGCCCGTCCCACAATCGGCCGAGCCCCGGCCGTCGGGCTCAGCGTGGCTTCGCTGGTCGTGGCGGCCATCGCCGCGATCGGCACGGTCTATCGTCATCTCGTGCTCGGGGCGGCGGACCATCTCGTTGTGCTCGGTCAATGGATCTCGGTCGGCACCTTCGCGCCGCAATGGGCGCTGCGGATGGACACGCTGTCGCTCGTGATGGTCGGAATGGTCTGCGTGGTATCGGCGCTGATCCATGTCTACAGCATGGGATACATGGCGGAGGACCGCACCGAGCCGCGCTTCTTCGTCTATATCTCGCTGTTCACATTCGCGATGCTGATGCTCGCCACCGCCAATAACCTGCTGCAGTTGTTCTTCGGCTGGGAAGGCGTTGGCCTGATGTCGTACCTGCTGATCGGCTACTGGTACGACCGCGCCAGCGCCAACGAAGCAGCGATCAAGGCCTTCATCGTCAACCGGGTGGGTGACCTGTTCTTCGCAGTCGGCATCGCGCTGACCTGGTATGAGTTCGGCAGTGTGAATTTCGATGCGATCTTCGCCGGCGTGGCGAAGGTTGCGCCGCACGTCTACCATTTGTTTGGCACCGATCTGCCGGTGCTCGAGGTCATCTCGATCCTTCTTTTCATCGGTGCGATGGGCAAGTCCGCGCAGCTGTTCCTGCACACCTGGCTGCCGGATGCGATGGAAGGCCCGACGCCGATTTCCGCCCTCATCCATGCCGCGACCATGGTGACGGCCGGGGTGTTCATGACGGCGCGGATGTCTCCGGTGATCGATGCGGCGCCCGTCGCCCTCGCTGTGATCACGGTGATTGGCGGCTTCACCGCCTTCTTCGCGGCGACGATCGGCTGCGTGCAGAACGACATCAAGCGCATCATCGCCTATTCTACCTGCTCGCAGCTCGGCTACATGTTTCTCGCGGTCGGTGTGGGGGCGGCGCCGATCGGCATCTTCCACCTGATCAATCATGCCTTCTTCAAGGCGCTGCTGTTCCTGGGCGCCGGTTCGGTGATCCACGCGCTGGCCGACGAGCAGGATGTCCGCAAGATGGGCGGTCTCTGGCGCAAACTGCCGGTGACCTATGTGACGATGTGGGCGGGCAGCCTGGCTCTGGTCGCGATTCCGCCATTCTCGGGGTATTTCTCCAAGGATGCGATTCTGTCCGCAGCTTTTGCCGCGCATTCGCATACGGCGGTGTTCGGCTGGCTGTGCGGCACGCTGGGTGCAGGGCTGACGGCGTTCTACACGGTGCGGCTGATGCTGCTCACTTTCCACGGCAAGCCGCGGGCGTCCAACGAAACGCTCGCCCACGCGCATGAAAGCCCGCTGGTGATGTTGCTGCCGCTGGTGGCGCTCGCGATCGGCGCGTTGACGACCGGCTTCCTGCTCGGACCGACGTTCATCGGGGCGCATTTTGCGAATTTCTGGGGCTCCAGCATCGCCCTGCCGCATGGCGGCGCGGTGATGGCGGCGCGTGACGCCATTCCGGCCTGGGCAGAAAAGATGCCGCTGCTGCTGGCCATTGCCGGCATCGGTATTGCCTACTGGTTCTATGAACTCGCCCCGGCGCTGCCGGCGCGGCTGGCCCAAACCTGGCCGGGACTCCACGCGTTCCTGCTCAACAAATGGTATTTCGACGAGCTTTATGATGCGATTTTCGTTCGTCCGGCCTTGCGCATCGCGCGCGCCATCTGGCGGATCGGCGATGAGGAGATGATCGACGGCGTGCCGGAGGGTCTGGCGCGGTTGACCGGCGACGCTTCCGGCGTCGCCAGCCGGCTGCAGAGCGGATCGATCGCGGTGTACGGGTTCGTCATGCTGGTGGGGCTGATGGTTCTGGTGACCGTCTTCCTGGTTGCGCGGTGAGGGGGAGCGGCACATGAATTTCCATCTTCTCTCGCTGATGACCTGGCTGCCACTTGCCGGTGCCGTACTGATGTATCTGACCGGTGACTCCGCAAATGCCGCTACCGCCCGCAATGCGCGCTGGATCGCGCTGTGGACCAGCCTGCTCGTGCTCGTGCTTGCTGTGGTAATGATCGTCGGCTTCAATCCGTCGGTGCATGGGTTTCAATTTGTCGAGTCCGCCGAATGGATCCCGGCCTATGGCATCGGCTACCGGATGGGCGTTGACGGCATCAGCCTGTTCTTCGTTGGCCTCAGCGCGCTGCTGACGCCGGTCGCGGTGCTGGCGAGCTGGCGCGAGAGCCGGCGCGTGCGCGACTACATGGCAGCCTTTCTGCTGCTCGAGACCATGACCATCGGCATGTTCTCGGCTCTCGATTTCCTGCTGTTCTACATCTTCTTCGAGGGCGTGCTGATCCCGATGTATCTGATCATCGGCGTATGGGGGGGGGAGCGCCGGGTTCATGCCGCAGTGAAGTTCTTCCTCTTCACACTCGCCGGTTCGCTGCCGATGCTGCTCGCCCTGGTCTGGATGTGGCACCATGCCGGCACCACCGACATGGTGCGGCTGATGCACACGGCCATTGCGCCCACCATTCAGGATTGGCTGTTCATCGCGTTCCTGCTGTCTTTCGGCGTCAAGGCGGCGGTCTGGCCACTGCACACCTGGCTGCCCGACGCTTATGGTGAAGCGCCGCTGCCCGGCACGATCATGCTGGCCGCAGTGCTTTCAAAAATGGGAGCCTATGGGTTCCTGCGCTTCTCGCTACCGATGTTGCCACAGGCGACGGCCTATTTCGAGCCGTTCATGTTCGCGCTCGGCATCATCGGCATCATCTATATCTCCTTCGCCGCCCTGGCGCAGACCGACATCAAGCGCATGGTCGCCTATTCCTCGGTCGCGCATATGGGGCTGATCGTGGTCGGTATCTTTACCGTCACCGTCGCGGGCATCGAGGGAGCGCTGTTCCAGATGGTGTCGCATGGGCTCGTCATTGCCGCACTGTTCCTCTGCGTGGGCATCCTGCTCGCGCGCGGCCATTCGCTGCGGCTCGACCAGCTTGGCGGGCTTGCCTCGCGCATGCCGGTCTACGCCACCTTCCTGATGCTGTTCGTGATGGCGAATGTCGGTTTGCCCGGCACCTCCGGCTTCGTCGGCGAAATCCTGGTGATGATCGGCGCGATCCAGGCGAATTTCTGGGTGGCGCTATTGGTGGGCACCGGCATGATCCTGAGCGTGATGTACATGTTGGTGATGATCCGTCGCGTGCTGTTCGATCAGGCACGCAGCGTCGCCAACGCGGTCATTGCCGATATTGGCCCGCGTGAATGGCTGCTGCTTGCGCCGCTGGCGGTGCTGGTTCTCGTGCTCGGCTTTGCACCTGGCAGCCTGACCCATATTTTCGGCGGCGCCGTGCAGGATCTTGTTCATGCGCATCTCGCCGACCTGTCTTCCGGCGCGCACGGCCGGCTGGCCATGATCAAGCAGTGAGCGAGGCAATGTCGACATTCTATACCGTTCTGCCCATCCTGTTTCTCGCGGTCGCGGGGATCGTGATGCTGATGGCTGGCGTTTTTGCCCGGCGCGACCACAGTTTCGCGATCACCGCGGTCACGGGGGTGGTGCTGGCCATCGCCGCCCGGCTGCTTGTCGCGGCCCCGACCGGGACGGTTCTGCACGGGCTGTATCAGACAAATGATTTCACCCGTTTCGCGGATGTTCTGGTGGCACTGGGCGCCATCGGCGCTCTTGCGCTCTCCGTCACGTTCAATCGCAATATCGGGATCACGCGGTTCGAATTTCCGGTGCTGATCCTGTTCGCCGTCACTGGCATGGTCGTGCTGGTTTCGGCAAACGACCTCATTACTCTCTATATCGGGTTCGAGATCCAGTCGCTCGCGCTCTATGTGCTTGCAGCCTTTGCCCGGCACAATCTGCGCTCATCGGAAGCCGGGCTGAAATATTTCGTGCTCGGCGCGCTGTCTTCCGGTCTGCTGCTCTACGGTATCTCGCTCGTCTACGGCTTTGCCGGAACCACGGGGTTCGAGGGCATCGCCCGCGCGCTTGCCAGCCACCCGGCCGCCGCCATGGGATCGACGGTCGGGCTGGTCTTTGTTCTGGTCGGGCTGGCGTTCAAGATTTCGGCGGCACCGTTCCATATGTGGACACCCGATGTCTATGAAGGCGCGCCGACCTCGGTGACGGCATTCTTCGCCACGGCGCCGAAGATCGCCGTGTTCGCACTGCTGTTGCGGGTGATGTTGGGGCCGTTCGGCCCCGCGGTGGCGCAGTGGCGGGATCTTGTGGAACTCCTCGCCGCGGCTTCGATGGTCATTGGCGCCATCGGCGCGATCCGGCAGACCAGCATCAAGCGGCTCATGGGCTACTCGTCGATCGGCCATATGGGATACGCGTTGATGGGGCTTGCGGCCGGCAACGCTGCCGGGGTCAGCGGCGCGCTGATCTATCTGGCGATCTATGTAGTCATGTCGCTCGGCACGTTTGGCTGCATCATTGCGATGAGCCGTGGCCGTCAGCCGGTCGACCGGATATCCGACCTCGCAGGCATGGCGACGGATGATCCGCGCTTTGCCTTCGCGCTCGCGATGATGATGTGGTCGATGGCCGGCATTCCGCCGCTCGCCGGCTTTTTCGGCAAATTCTATGTATTCGCGGCTGCGATAAATGCCGGTCTGGCCCCCCTGGCGGTGCTTGGCATTGTCACCAGCGTGGTGGCCGCTTTCTATTATCTGCGCGTGATCAAGGTCATGTATTTCGATGCCGGTGAACCGGGTCTGGATTCGCGCAATTCCGGAGTGAGCCTTGTCATTGGGCTTGCGTCGGCGGGCGTGCTTCTGTTCGCCTTTCATCCCTCGACGCTGACGACCCTGTCGACGATGGCGGCTCACGCGGTCATGACGAGCCAGGGCTTTTGACGGCTGACGTCACGCGCTGGCGGATCGAACGCTACGATACGCTGGATTCGACATCGGATTTCTGCGCGCGGCGGGCGGCTACGGGTGAACCTGCCGGGCTGATGGTACTGGCCGGGCGGCAGACCTCTGGTCGCGGGCGTGCTGGTCGCCAGTGGAATTCGCCCGCAGGGAATTTCTATGGCTCCGTTCTGCTGCGGCCGAACATTCCAGCGGGGCAGGGGGGATGGTATGCCCTTCTTGCCGGGCTCGCGCTGATCGAGGCTCTCGATGCGGCGCTTCCAACCCCCGGGCGCATCGCGCTGAAATGGCCGAACGACGTGATGGCAGGAGACGCCAAGCTCGCGGGCATCCTGCTTGACGCGACGATCGAGAACGGCGTGATCGCCTGGCTTGTGATCGGTGTTGGCGTCAACCTCGTCACGGCGCCTCACGTTCCGGGCCGTACAACAGCCAGCCTCGCATCGCTGGGCGGAACAATGACCCCGGAGGATCTGGCATCTGTTCTGTGCACACGGCTCGATCACTGGCTCGGTGTGCTACCGCTGGGGTCCGAAACGCTGCGCCGTGCCTGGATGGCGCGGGCGCATCCCGAGGGCGCGGCGCTGACGGTGGATGGTGGCCGGCTGACCGGACAGTATGTCGGTCTTGACAAGGATGGCGCGCTGCTGCTCCGCGATGGTGAACGCGTCGTCGCGCTGCGCGGCGGCGACGTCGCGCTGATCTGATCGCCCAACCGAGCCGGCATGACATGAAACTGGTTATTGACGCAGGCAACACCAATATTGTTTTCGCTGTGCATGATGGCGAGCGGTGGCGCGGTGCCTGGCGCATCGCGACGGACGCTCAGCGCACCTCTGATGAATACGGTGTCTGGCTTGGCGTACTGCTCGATCGTGCGGGCATTGCCTCGGCGGGGATCGACGCCGCGGTGATCGGCACCGTGGTTCCGGCGGCACTCTATCACTTGCGCCGGCTGTGTCGTGACTGGTTCGGGATCGAGCCGCTGATTGCCCGCGCCGAGCTCGACTGGGGGTTTGCGATCGAGATGGACAATCCGGCCGAAGTCGGTGCGGACCGCCTTCTCAACGCGTTGGCCGCCCATCACAGTTATGGTGGCCCGCTCATCGTGATCGATTTCGGCACGGCGACGACGTTTGACGTGGTCAACGGCAATGGCGCGTATGTCGGCGGCGTGATCGCGCCTGGAATCAACCTCTCGATGGAGGCGTTGCATCAGGCGGCCGCCCGGTTGCCCCGCATCGGCATCGGGCGACCGCAGCAGGTGATCGGGAAATCGACGATCCCGGCCATGCGCTCGGGCATCTATTGGGGATATGTCGGTCTCGTCGAGGGGCTGATCTCGCGGATCGAGACGGATTTCGGCGGCAAGATGAAAACAATCGCCACAGGCGGACTAGCGCCGCTGATTGCCGAGGGCACGTCGAGTATCGGTTTTACCGATCCCGACCTCACGTTGGAGGGCCTGCGCCTGCTCGCCCTTCGCAATCCCGCGCCGCTGCTGCGGGCGCGGGATGCCGAACACGAATGAACAAGCTTATGCGACTGAACAACAAGGTGACTTCATGAACGAGATCAGCAAGGGGCTGAGTTTTACCCCGCTGGGCGGCACCGGCGAGATCGGCATGAACCTGAACGTCTACGGGCTGGATGGTGATTTTCTGGTGGTCGATTGCGGCATGGGCTTTGCCGGGCCGGAGGCGCCGGAGGCCGAACTGCTCGTCCCCGACCCGGCCTTTCTTGCCGCCAACCGGGAACGGATTTGCGGCCTTGTCATCACCCATGCACATGAAGACCATATTGGCGGGATTGCCCGGATCTGGGATGCGCTCCGCTGCCCGGTTTACGCAACGCCTTTTGCCGCGGCATTGATCCGCTACCGGCTCGGTGAAGCCGGGCTGCTGCGAAGCGTTCGGATCACGGAAATCCAGCCCGGTGGCAGCTTCGAGGTCGGCCCGTTCGGACTGCGCTATATCAGGATGGCCCATTCCACACCTGAGTCACAGGCGCTCGTCATCGCCACGAAATACGGAACCGTTCTGCACACCGGAGACTGGAAGCTCGACCCGGAACCGCTGATCGGGCCGCCGACCGACGAGGACGCCCTGCGGGAGCTGGGGGACGCCGGCGTCCTCGCGATGATCTGCGATTCGACCAATGCGCTGGTTGAGGGGCATTCCGGCTCGGAAGCCACGGTCCGCCGCAGTCTGACCAGCCTGATCGCCGGACTGCGCGGCCGGATTGTGGTGACATGCTTCGCGAGCAACATTGCCCGGATCGAAACGGTCGTTAAGGCGGCTGCGGCGGCTGGCCGGCACGTCGCGCTGGTTGGCCGCAGCCTCGGCAAATATGTCGAGGCGGCACAGGCATGCGGCTATCTGGCCGACCTGCCGGATTTTGTTCCGGAGGACGATACCGGCTCGATTCCCGATGATAATCTGCTGATCCTGGCCACGGGCAGCCAGGGAGAGAAGCGTTCGGCCCTGGCGAGAATGGCCGCCGATACGCATCGCCATGTTGCGCTGGGCGAGGGCGATACCGTCATTTTCTCGGCCCGGGTCATCCCCGGCAATGAGCGTGCGATCGGCGCCGTGCAGGATGAGCTGGTGCGCGCCGGCGTGAACATCATGACCGATGACGATCACATGGTTCACGTCTCCGGCCATCCGGCACGGGATGAGTTGCGCCGGCTTTACCGCCTGGTACGCCCGCACTATCTCATCCCCACCCACGGCGAATGGCGCCACATGGCCGCGCAGGCCGATCTTGCGGAGGCCGAGGGCATCCGCACGCTTCTGCTGGAAGACGGCGATGTGTTGCGCCTCGCGCCCGGTGCGCCCGAGGTTGTCGACAGCGTTCCGGTCGGGCGGCTGGCCGTGGACGGTGATCGTCTCGTGCCGATGCAGGGCGGCGTCATGGCAGCGCGGCGACGGATGATGCTCAACGGGGTCGTGGTTGGCAGTCTCGCCGTCGATCGAGAAGGCAAGGTGAAGGGAGCCGCCCAGATCACGGCGCCTGGCCTGTTCGAGGCGGAGGATAGCGCCCTCGCGGCGCTGGCCGAGGATTTCGTGGCTACATTCGAGGATCTTCCGGTGGGGCTGCGCACCGACCGGTCCGCCGTTCGGGACGCGGCGCAGACAGCGCTCCGTCGCGTGCTCGGCCGCCGCTTCGGCAAACGTCCGATGGTGGAGGTTCATATTATTCACGTTTGAAAGCCTCATAAATAGGCATTTGAATATTATGAATGCATAATACGGTCATAAATCGAACAAAATCCATTTTTAACCGTCATTTTTATAGGCAGTTTGTGATGATTTCGCTTTACCGATTTTGTGGTGCGCTGCACTATCGTCCGTGGAGTGAGGAATGGTTCTTCGCTCCGCCGTGTGACTGGCGTTTCCTCCCTGAACTTGGCCCGCTGGCGTCTTCGCCGGCGGGTTTTTTTACGTCTGGGACGGATGCGCCATGAACCGCAGGCGAGAACTGACCGACCTGACAGCCTGCCGCGCCCTCTTCGCGCTCTGGGTGTTCGCCTATCACGTCAATCTGCAGGTGGAGTACGCCCACTGGCTGGGCCCGCTCGCGCCCGTCATCGCCCATGGCTATCTTGGCGTCGATGGCTTCTTCATTCTCTCCGGACTGCTGCTCACGAGGGTCGATCAGGACATCCCTTTCAGCCTGCGTGGCGCGATGCGGTTCTGGGGAAAGCGCCTGGCGCGGATCTACCCGGTGCATCTCGCGGTGATCGTTTTGCTTGGCGTGCTGTTCCTGGCCGGGAAAGCTGCCGGGGTGACACCGCGTGAACCGGCGCGCTTTTCAGGAGTGGCGCTGCTCTGTCACCTGTTGCTTGTGCAGGGATGGGGAACGCTGGACCATTGGGCGTGGAACTACCCCTCCTGGTCGATCAGCACCGAATGGGCCGGCTATCTCCTGTTTCCGCTGATGATCGCCGCTTCGCGGACATTCTACCAAGCTGCCTTCGTGGTTTCCCTTCCGCTCTGTTTTACGGTTCTTGCGCTTGTTGCTTGGGCGTTCGGCGGGCTTAACCTGACGTTCGGCGTCTCCTTGCTGCGATTTTTCCCGGAATTCATCGCCGGCATGGCGACTGCGGTCTTTATTCCCTTCGTCGCCGACGAAGCACCCAACAGGACGCTCGCTCTCGGTGGTGCTGGCGTTGCCCTCATCTTCGCCGTCACCGGTCACGATGCCATGACAGTTTTCGGACTCTGGCTGATGTTGTTCGGCCTTGGCATGCAGGGCGATGCCGGCCTCCCGGCAAGTCTCGGCGCCATACGCCCGCTGCGGGCCATGGGCGTTTTGTCCTATGCGTTCTACATGAGCTTCGCCCCCGCCGAACTGATGACCGCTCAGCTCTTCCGGCATCTCGGCATTGCCCGCGCGGCGGCGCCGCTCGCGGTTGCGGGGGCGCTGGTGGCACTTACTGCGGGCCTCGCCGTGCTTTTGCACCTGCTTGTCGAGAAGCCCGCGCGGATCGCCTTCAACCGGCGTCTGGACCCTGAACGCGCGGCGGCTCTGGCCGAGGGCAGCGTGGCGCTGTAATCAGGCTTTCGACCCCCAACCGATCAGGACTCATCATGCGCCTTTCCCGCTCGCTCATTCCCACCCTCAAGGAAACGCCCGCCGAAGCGCAGATCGTCTCGCATCGGCTGATGCTGCGCGCCGGGCTGATCCGCCAGCAATCGGCCGGCATCTATGCCTGGCTGCCGGCTGGGCTGCGGGTCCTGCACAACATCGCCAATATCGTTCGCGAGGAACAGGCGCGCGCCGGCGCCCAGGAAATCCTGATGCCGACGATCCAGTCCGCCGAGCTGTGGCGTGAAAGCGGACGCTACGACGCCTATGGCCCCGAAATGCTGCGCATCCGCGACCGTCACGATCGCGAGATGCTCTACGGCCCGACCAACGAGGAAATGCTGACCGCGATCATGCGTGATTCGGTACAGTCCTACCGTGACCTGCCGCAGATGCTCTACCAGATCCAGTGGAAATTCCGCGACGAGGTTCGCCCGCGCTTCGGCGTGCTGCGCGGCCGCGAGTTCTTCATGAAGGACGGCTACAGTTTCGATCTCGACTATGAGGGCGCGGTTGAAAGCTACCGGCGGATGATGCTGGCCTATATGCGCACCTTCAAGCGCATGGGCGTGCGTGCGGTGCCGATGCGCGCCGATACCGGGCCGATCGGCGGCAATCTCTCGCATGAATTCCATATCCTGGCGCCGACCGGCGAGAGCGGGGTGTTCTACGACGCAAGCTTCGAGACGATAGAACTCGGTGATGATGCCTATGACTACGAAAACCGCGCCGATCTCGACGCGTTTTTCGACCGCATGACCTCGCTCTACGCCGCGACCGACGAGAAGCACGACGAGGCCGCCTGGGCGAAAGTGCCCGAGGATCAGCGCCGCGAGGGCAGGGGGATCGAGGTTGGCCAGATTTTCTATTTCGGCACCAAATACAGCCAGGCGATGAATTTCGCCGTGGTCGGGCCGGACGGCGCGCGCGTGCATCCCGAAATGGGCAGCTATGGCATCGGCGTCTCGCGCCTGACCGGTGCGATCATCGAGGCGAGCCATGACGAGGCGGGCATCATCTGGCCCGACGCAATCGCGCCCTTCCGCGCCTCGATCCTCAATCTCCGCCAGGGGGACCAGGTGACCGACGCGCTTTGCGAGCAGATCTACGATGCGCTGGGTCGCGATGCGCTCTATGACGACCGCGATGCCAGGGCCGGCGAGAAATTCGCCGATGCCGACCTGATGGGCCATCCCTGGCAGATCATTGTCGGCCCGCGCGGCGCGGCGAAGAGCCAGGTCGAGCTCAAGCACCGGCGGACCGGCGAGCGCGCCGAACTCGATATCGAGGCGGCGCTCGCGAAAGTGCGCCTCTGATGTTTTCCGCCTTCGAGCGCCGGGTCGCTTTCCGTTATCTACGCGCTCGCAAGGGCGAGCGGTTCGTCTCGATCATCGCGATCTTCTCGCTCGTCGGCATCGCGCTCGGGGTGGCGACGCTGATCATCGTGATGAGCGTGATGAACGGATTCCGCCAGGAATTGCTGGCGCAGATCCTCGGCCTGAACGGCGATATCGGCGTCTACGGCGCCGGGCACAACATCTCGCAATACGACGCGGCGGCGCAGAGGCTCGAAAAGATCCCCGGCGTGATCAGCGCCATCCCGATCGTGCAGGGCGAGGTGCTGATGACCGGGCCGCATGGCGGCGCGATCGGCGGGGTGGCGCGCGGCATCCAGCCGGACGGGCTGGCGAAGCTGCGGACCGTCTCACGGCACATCGTCGCCGGCTCGCTGAAGGATTTCACCGGCGGCAACATCGCAATCGGTGCCGGCGTCGCCAGCCAGCTCGGCATTTCGCTCGGTGGCACCATCACCCTCGTGCTGCCGCAGGGCGACGCCACCATCATCGGCACCATCCCGCGCATCCAGAGCTTTCATGTGAGCGCGATCTTCCGCACCGGCATGGCGCAATACGATTCCAGCTTCGTCTTCCTGCCTCTCGCCTCGGCGCAGACGCTCTTCCGCGCGAAAGACGCCGCGACGCAGATCCAGCTTTTCGTGAAGAATCCCGACAACACCGCCCCGATCAAGGCTGCCATCCCCACGGCGATGGGCAGCGCGCCGGTCAACGTGGTGGACTGGCAGAACAGCAACAACGCCTTCTTCGCGGCGGTCAATGTCGAACGCAACGTGATGTTCCTGATCCTTACGCTGATCATCATCGTTGCCGTGTTCAACGTCGTGTCCTCGATGATCATGATGGTGAAGGACAAGACCGCCGATATCGCCATCCTGCGCACGATGGGGGCGACCTCCGGCTCGATCATGCGGATCTTCTTCATGGTCGGCGCTTCGGTCGGCGTGATCGGCACAATCGCCGGCTTCGGGCTCGGCGTTGTCTTCTGTGCGCATATCGAGCAGATCCGCCAGTTCGTGCAGGGGCTGACCGGCACGCAGCTCTTCAACCCAACCGTCTATTATCTTGAATCCCTGCCGGCGAAGCTGGTATGGAGCCAGGTGGTCGAGGTCGTGGTGATCGCCATTGGCCTGTCCTTCGTCGCCACACTCTATCCGAGCTGGCGGGCGGCGCGAACCGATCCGGTGGAGGCTCTGCGCCATGAGTGAGGTTCTGAAACTCGATGGCGTCGTCCGCACCTTTCACAGCGAGGGCGAAAATCTTCACATCCTGCGCGGCGCCGATCTTTCGCTGCGCAGCGGCGAGATCGTCGCGCTGGTGGCGCCTTCGGGTTCCGGCAAGTCCACGCTGCTGCACCTCGCGGGGCTTCTCGAAAAGCCGGATGCCGGCACCATCCGCATCGGCGGGATCGATACCGCGCGCCTTTCGGATTCCGAAAAGACCACGCTGCGCCGCAACGAAATCGGCTTCGTCTATCAGGCGCATCATCTTCTCGCCGAATTCACGGCGCTCGAAAACGCCGCGCTGCCGCAGCTCATCGCGGGGCGCTCCCGCAAGGACGCCGAGGTCCGGGCCGCCCATCTGCTCGATGCGTTCGGCCTTGCCGCGCGCGCGAACCATCTGCCCGGCAAGCTCTCGGGCGGCGAGCGCCAGCGCGTCGCGATCGCGCGCGCCATGGCGAACGCACCGAAACTCCTGCTTGCCGACGAGCCGACCGGCAATCTCGATGTTGCCACCGCCGATCTCGTCTTTGCCGAATTGCTGCGGGTGGTCCGCAAGGAAAACATCGCGGCGCTGATCGCCACCCATAATCCCGATCTTGCCGCCCGCATGGATCGCGTGGTGATGCTGCGCGATGGCCATCTCGTCGATGGCTGAACAACAAGGGGAGACACCGTCAATGGCAGAACTCGACAGCAGCGCCACTATGGCGCTCGAACTCATCCGTGCCGCGGGCCGCCCGCCGGCCGACCAGCTCAGCCCGGCCGAAGCGCGGATCGGCTATCTGCTGGCGCGCGGCGCCCTTTCGCCCGAGCCGCCGGCGATCACGCAGGTGCGCGATCTCGATGCTCAGGGCCGCAACGGCGCCATTCCGCTCCGCCTCTATCGCGATGGGGACGACACCGCGGCGCGCGGCTGCCTCGTGTATTTCCATGGCGGCGGCTGGGTGATCGGCGATCGCGATACCCATGACGTCGTCTGCCGGCAGATCGCGCAGCGTAGCCGCGCGGTAGTCATCTCCGTCGATTACCGGCTCGGCCCTGAACACAAATTCCCTGCCGCTGTCGAGGATGCGATCGACGCCACCATCTGGGTCGCCAAGCATGCCGGTGAACTGGGCGTCGACGCGAAGCGCCTCGCCGTCGGTGGTGACAGCGCGGGCGGTAACCTCGCCGCCGTCGTCGCGATCGATTCGCGCGACAATGCCGGCCCTGCCATCGCGCTTCAGGCGCTGGTCTACCCTTCGACCGACATGCTCGGCTCGACCGAAAGCCACGAGGTCTTCGGCGAGAACTACATGCTGACGAGGGCGATGATGACGTATTTTCGCGCCCATTACCTGCGCTCGGAGGCGGACAAGGCGGACTGGCGGGCTTCGCCGATGCGCGCCGCACGGCATGACGGCCTGCCGCCGGCGCTCGTGATCACCGCCGGGTTCGACCCGCTGCGCGATGAGGGCGAGGCCTATGCACGGCGGCTTGCGGAGGTCGGCGTTCCGGTCACGCTGCGGCGTTTTCCGGGGCAGATTCATGGTTTCCTGACGATGGGCCGGGTGATTCCCGAGGCTGGCGAGGCGATTGACGAACTCGTCGCGGCGTTGGCGGCCCGTGGCATCTGACGGAACAGAAAGGCCGCGCGGGCGCTGGCGCGGCCTCGTCTTCCGCGGCTACGACATCGCGGTGGATGCCGTTATCCTCGGCGTGATACCGCTGATGCTCGTCGCCCTCGCTTTCGCTTTTCTCGAGGCGGTTGCTAGCACGATCCATCTTGTGCCCGATTTCCGGGCGGAAACGATGGATACGTTCACCCTTCGCGTGCTGGTCGAACAGATTCTCGACGTTGTCATCCTTATCGAGCTATTCAACACCTTCATGGATTATGCCCGAACCCGGCGAATCAGACTCTCGACGCTGCTTGACGTGACAATCGTGTTTTCGCTTCGCGAGGTGCTGATCAAGCTCTATGGCCAGAAATTCTCGGCCGAAGACATTCTCACGCTGGTTGTCCTTATCATCGTGCTGGTGATTGCGCGCAGCATCACGATGAGGTTTTCGCCTCATCAGCAGCCTCGCGCCTGAGTTCGAGGTCGAGCCATTCCGCCTCGAGCGCGGCGAGCCTCGCCTGCAATCCGCCCACCGTTTCGCTGACCTTGCGGAATCCGTTTGGATCGCGGGTGAAGAAATCGGGGTCGGCGAGGCGTGCCTCGTGCCGGGCGATGCCGGCCTGAAGCGTTTCCATCTCGCCTTCGAGTTCCTTCAGCCGGTGACGGTCGCGAAAGGAGAATCCCGAAGCGGCAGCCTTCGGTTTCGGCGGCGTTGCAGCCGGCTTGCGCGGTCCTGCCTCGCGGACCTCGCGTGTGCCGCGCTGGGCCAGCATGTCCGCATAGCCGCCCGCATACTCGATCCAGCGCCCGTCGCCTTCCGCCGCGAGCGTCGATGTCGCGATTCGGTCGAGGAAGTCGCGGTCGTGGCTGACCAGCAGCACCGTTCCATTATAGTCCGATAGCATGTCCTGCAGGATGTCGAGCGTTTCGAGGTCGAGATCGTTGGTCGGCTCGTCGAGGATCAACAGGTTCGAGGGGCGCGCCATCGCGCGGGCCAGCAGCAGCCGGCCGCGCTCGCCG
This sequence comes from Pseudomonadota bacterium, assembly GCA_021849425.1. Taxonomy (GTDB): domain Bacteria; phylum Pseudomonadota; class Alphaproteobacteria; order Acetobacterales; family Acetobacteraceae; genus Acidiphilium. The sequence goes on along the minus strand of JAJZSY010000008.1, from coordinate 53,286 downwards.
CCCGACAGCGTGCCGACCGGCGTGCGTGCCTGCTCAGGGCGGAACAGGAAATCCTTCATGTAGCCGACGACATGGCGGAATTGCCCGCCGACCTCGACCATGTCGCTTCCTCCGCCGGTCAGCGTGTCGGCCAGGGTGCAGGCCGGGTCGAGGGCGGCGCGCTGCTGGTCGAGCGTCGCCACGGCGAGGTTGGTGCCCTGGGTGATCGTGCCTGAGTCCGGTTCGATCTGGCCGGTGAGCAGCCGCAGCAGCGTGGTCTTGCCCGCGCCGTTCGGCCCGACGATGCCGAGCCGGTCGCCCCGCAGCACCCGCAGCGTCAGGTCGTGGATCACGCTGCGTTCGCCGAAGGATTTCGAGACGTGCTCGGCATCGACGATGATCTTGCCAGAGAGTGCGGCGGCGCTCGTCGTCACGTTCATCTCCCGCGCCTCGCGCCGCTCCTCGCGCTTGCGGGTCCGCAGGGCCGCGAGTTCGGCAACGCGGCGGACATTGCGCTTTCGCCGCGCTGTCACGCCATAGCGCATCCAGTCTTCCTCGCGCGCGATGGCGCGGGAGAGCTTCTGCGCGTCGCGCTCTTCCTGTTCGAACACCTCGTCGCGCCAGGCCTCGAAATGCGCGAAGCCGCGATCGATGCGGCTGGTCCGGCCGCGATCGAGCCAGACGATGCTGCGCGTTACCGTTTCCAGCAGCCGCCGGTCATGGCTGATCAGCACGATGCCGGCGCGCGAGGCCTTCAATTCGGCCTCCAGCCATTCGATCGCCGGCAGGTCGAGGTGGTTGGTCGGCTCGTCGAGCAGCAGCACGTCCGGTTCCGGCGCCAGCACCTTGGCCAGCGCCGCGCGCCGCGCCTCGCCGCCGGAGAGGCGGTCGGTGCTCTCGGCGCCGGTCAGCCCGAGCCGATCGAGGCAGGCGCGCGCCCGGTGCCCGTCCACTTCCGGATCGAGCCCGTCGAACACGTAATCGAGCACGGTCGGGAAGCGGGTGAGGTCCGGCTCCTGCGGCAGGTAGCGCAAGGTGGCGCCGGGCTGCAGGAACCGCGTGCCGGAATCGGCCTCGGCCAGACCCGCCGCGATCTTCAGCAGAGTTGACTTGCCCGATCCGTTGCGCCCGACCAGGCAGATCCGCTCGCCCGCGGCAATGCCGATCTCCGCTCCATCGAGCAGCGGCGCGCCGCCGAGCGAAAGCCTTACGTCTTGCAGGTTGAGCAGGGGAGGGGCCATGCGCGCCTTGTGGCCAATCGCGGATCGCATGGCAAGCGAGCGCCGATCGGAGTATGAGAGCGCCGTCATGATCCGCCTGACCGAAATCCGCCTGCCGCTCGACCACGCCCCCGACGCCCTGCGCGATGCGGTGCTCGCGCGCCTTGGCATCGGCGAGGGCGCGCTGCGCGGCTTCACCGTCTTCCGCCGCGCCGTGGATGCTCGCCGCAAGGCCGCGATCGTCCTTACCTACACGATCGATGTCGAAGCCGTGGACGAGGCGGGGCTTCTCGCTCGCCACGCGGCGAGTCGCCATGTCGGCCCGACGCCTGACATGAGCTACCTGTTTCCGAAATCTTCGCTGCCGCCGCGCCGGCCCATCGTGGTCGGCACCGGCCCCTGCGGTATCTTCGCCGCCCTCATCCTCGCCCAGGCCGGCCTGCGCCCGCTGATCCTCGAACGTGGCAAGGTGGTGCGCGAGCGCACGAAAGATACCTGGGCGCTCTGGCGGCGCGGCGTGCTGACGCCCGAATCCAACGTCCAGTTCGGCGAGGGCGGGGCAGGGACGTTCTCCGACGGCAAGCTCTACAGCCAGATCAGCGATCCCAACCATCTCGGCCGCAAGGTGCTGACCGAATTCGTCGCCGCCGGCGCGCCGGAGGAGATCCTCTACGTCGCGCATCCGCATATCGGCACGTTCCGCCTCGTCGGCATGGTCGAGACCATGCGTGCGACGATCGAGCGCCTCGGCGGCGAATACCGTTTCGGCGCCAAGGTGACCGATCTTGTCATCGACACCATCGGCGACGCCCGGCAGGTCCGTGGCGTGATGCTCGAGTCCGGCGAGACGATCGAGACCGACCACGTCATTCTCGCCATTGGCCATTCCTCGCGCGATACCTTCGCCATGCTGCGCGACCGCGGCGTGCATCTCGACAAGAAGCCCTTCGCCATCGGTTTTCGCATCGAGCATCCGCAATCATTGATCGACCGCGCCCGCTATGGCGATCATGCCGGCCACAAGCTGCTCGGCGCGGCCGATTACAAGCTGGTGCATCACGCGAAAAACGGCCGCAGCGCCTACAGTTTCTGCATGTGCCCCGGCGGCACCGTGGTCGCCGCCACGTCCGAACCCGGCCGCGTCGTCACCAACGGCATGAGCCAGTATTCGCGCAACGAGCGCAACGCCAATGCCGGGATCGTGGTTGGCATTTCGCCGGAGGATTTTCCGGGGGATGTTCTGGCCGGCGTCGAGTTGCAGCGCCGCCTCGAAGAGGCGGCCTATGTGGCAGGCGGCTCGACCTATCACGCGCCCGGGCAACTGGTTGGCGATTTTCTCGCCGGCCGTGCCTCGACGGATTTCGGCGCCGTGATCCCGTCCTACCGCCCCGGCGTCACCCTCACCGATCTCGCGACACTCCTTCCCGATTACGCGATTGAGGCGATCCGTGAGGCGTTGCCGGCCTTCGGGCGCAAGATCCCGGGCTTCGACCGTGAGGATGCGGTGCTGACCGGTGTTGAAACCCGCACCTCGGCGCCCATCCGCATCACCCGCGGGGCGGATGGCCAAAGCCTGAACACGCACGGCCTGTTTCCCGCCGGCGAGGGGGCGGGCTATGCTGGCGGCATCCTCTCGGCAGGGGTCGATGGTATCCGCGCCGCCGAGGCCGTTGCCCGCAGCCTCCGCTGAGACGGACATATCCACGCCCGATCCCGCTGGAAGCGGTTCTACCGGCCGAGAGCGCGGCGCACGCCCAGCAACGCGTTCAACACCGCCGAACTGCGCGAGACGCAGTAGCGAGGCACGACAGTCCCGCCAAATCCGCTCAGCATCAGAAGGTTGGGCAGCGCGCCATCCACGACGTGGATATTGTCCATGTCGAAAATACGATTCGCGGCCGCCGCATTCTGAATGGCCGACCAGATCAGCAGGTTGATGGCGCCGAAATGGGCTGACGGGTCCCGTGCCGACATGAAGTAGAACTCGCGCCGCTCGCACCATGCCGTGAGGATTGCGGCCTCCGGCGTATTGTCGGGCCTGATTGCCGCCAGCACCCGCCCGCGTCGGCGCCGCAGAATCTCTCCAACCAGGGAGGCCTGCGTCGCGTCGTCATAATGGTTCCTGCGGTCGCTCCGGCGCAGGCAATCCTTGTAGAAATCAAGGAAATGCGCGGGCTCGTCCCACGTCGTCACGGTCAGGCCGTCGCCTGCACGGCGAATGGCGTTGCGCGTCTTGTCGCGCATCCGCTTCCACAAATGCTCTTCCGGGCGCGGCGCAATCTCGACCGACCATTGTACAGTGCTTAAAAACCCCGCCTTGTCGAACGCCAGCGTATTTGCGGTTTCCGGATGAAGCCTGAACCAGACATGAGCCGCCTTGGGAAGTTGAGCGATCAACTGGCTGCAAATCTCGATTCCCTTGGTCGATTTGACGGCGCCCGGCGGATCGAACTCGGCCGCGATCGCCGGCCCCAGGCAGTGGGTGAGATCGGGGATGCGCACCACATCGAAGCTGCGTGCCCGCCGCTGGACGATAAAGGGCAAGCGCCCCGCAAGACGCCCTCCGGATTCCACCCTGACCTCACCGAACGCTCCACCGGAAGCCGCATCGAGCCACCAATGTTCATGGAACACGGTAGGGGATAGCCAGGATGTCCCCGAAACGGCGTCGTTCATGTCGCGGTTCATGATTCTCCTCCCGGGAAAATCAATGGGCGCGGCCAGAGGCGTTAGCAACGTTTCAGATTGTCAACGAAAATGATGACAAGTCAGTCAAAATAAATAAAATTTGTAAAGGAATATCTGATGTAATAAAAAAATAAATTTTTTTGTTAATCAAATCGAATTCTAACATCAACCAAATGTGATCTAGGACATTGCCTGAAAACGCGAAGATCTTCGAGTTGCGTTTGGGCAGGATGGCCAGAAGACGTTCAGCTTGCCGGATGAAGGAAACCCGCCCGGCACATGCGCGCTCCGCCTCGCCGCCCGCGAGCGCCTTCGCCGCTCAGGACGGCTCACGGAGCGTCACGATGACCGGCACATGGTCAGAGGGTTGCGGCTTGTCCCGCTCCTCGCGCGCCACCCGCACCGTCTCAAGCCGTTCCGCTACGCGCGGCGAGAGCAATGCGTGATCGATCCGCAGCCCTCTGTCGCGCTGCCATGCGCCGGCCTGATAGTCCCAGAACGTATAAAGCGTCTCACCCGGATGCAGCGCTCGCAGCGCATCGGTCAGGCCGAGCCAGATCAGCCCGCGGAATGCCGCCCGGCTTTCCGGCCGCACCAACGCGTCATCCGCCGCCAGCGCGCCTTTCGCCAGATCCGCATCGGTGGGGCAGACATTGTAATCGCCGGCGAGGATGAAATCGCGATCATGCTCAAGCAGCGAGGCGGCATGCAGGCGCAATTTCTCCATCCAGTCGAGCTTGGCGGCGAAGCCGTCGTCGCCGCCGGAATTGCCATTGGGCAAATAGAGATTGCCGACCAGCAGGCCGCCGGCCTCGACCTCGATGAAGCGCGCCGCCGCGTCTTCCTCCTCGCCGGGAAGGCGACGATGCGTCACCTTCACCGGCGCGCGCGAAAGCACCGCGACACCGTTATACGCCTTCTGCCCGACGATCTCGGCGCGGTATCCCTCCGCCTCGAAGGCCGCGGCCGGAAACTGCGCCGCCTCGCACTTGATTTCCTGTAGCAACAGCAAATCCGGCTGTTCGCGCTTGAGAAAATCCGCAATCAGCCCGGCCCGCACACGCGCCGAGTTGACGTTCCAGGTCGCGATCCGCACGCTGCGCTCAGTCGACCGAGAAGGACGAACCGCAGCCGCAGGACGAGGTCGCGTTCGGGTTGCCCACGGCGAAATAGGCCCCCATCAGCGTGTCTTTGAAATCCAGCTCGGCGCCATCGAGCAGTTCAAGGCTCGCGGGATCGACGACCACCTTCGCGCCGCCGTGCTCGAATACCACATCATCGGGCGCCACCTCGCGGGTGAGGTCGAACTTGTATTGAAACCCGTTGCAGCCGCCCGCCAGAACTTCCACCCGCAGGGCCGAATCGGGGTTTTCCACCGCGACGATGGCGGCGATCCGTGCCGCCGCCGCCTCACTGATCCGGAACCGGTTCACTGTCTCGCTCATGACGAGGATTATAGTCGCTCACCCGCCGGATCGCCAGCGTCGCTTGGACAAGCCTGCGCTCTCCTAGTAAGCCGGGGCCATGTCACTCGCCCCCTATGCCGCCCGCGCCGGGGCCTCGCGCGGCCGCCAGCATCCAGAGCCCGAAAGCGCGACCCGCTCCCCCTTCGCACGCGACCGCGACCGCGTGCTGCACTCGGCCGCCTTCCGCACGCTGCAATACAAGACCCAGGTCTTCGTGATCCATGAGGGCGATTTCTACCGCACCCGCCTGACCCACAGCCTTGAGGTGGCGCAGATTGCCCGCAGCATCGCCCGCGGCCTGGGGCTCGACGAGGACCTGACCGAAACCCTCGCCCTCGCGCACGATCTCGGCCACCCGCCCTTCGGCCATGCCGGCGAGGCCGGGTTGAACGACGCGCTCGGCGAGCATGGCGGCTTCGACCATAACGCCCAGAGCCTGCGCACCGTGACGCTGCTGGAGCGCCGCTATGCCGGGTTCGACGGGCTGAACCTCACCTGGGAATCGCTGGAGGGGCTGGCCAAGCATAACGGCCCGCTGACCGCGCCCCCTGCGTACATCGCAGCCTTCGATGCCGCCTATCCGCTCGATCTCGCCCGCCAGGCCTCGGCCGAGGCGCAGGTCGCGGCCCTGGCCGACGACATCGCCTATCATGCTCATGACATTGACGATGGGCTGCGCGCCGGCCTGTTCACGCCTGACGATCTCGCCGCCGTGCCGATCATCGGCGCCACGCTGAACGAGGCGCGCGCGTTGACGGCCGATCCGGTGCGTATCCGCGCCCATGCCGTGCGGCAGATGATCGGCGTGCTGGTCAGCGGCGCGCTGGCCGAGAGCCGCCGGCGGCTGGCCGCCCTCGCGCCCGCCGATTCCGAGGCGGTGCGCGCCTGTCCCGAACCGGTGATCGGCTTCGCCCCCGAGCTTGCCGCGGAGAATGCCGAAATCCGCCGCTTCCTCTACGCACGCATGTATCGCCAATGGCGCGTCAACCGCATGACCCACAAGGTCGAGCTCGTGGTGCGCGACATGGCCCGCCTGCTGCTCGCCCGGCCGGACCTGCTGCCGGATGACTGGCGCAGCGCCGCCGGCGCGCCGCGCAGCATGACGGCGGCCGAGGCGGTGCGCGACTATATCGCCGGCATGACCGACCGCGCCGCGCTCGACGAGCATCGCCGCCTGACCGACCCCCATTCTCCCGCCTGAGGTTTCCGCATGTCCCACAACATCTTCACCGCCCTGCGCCGGCTGGTCCTGGCCGAAATGGCGCGCCTGTTTCCGGCTCTCGATGCGGAGGTTCAGGCGCGGATCGAGGTCTCGCCGACGCGGGAAGCCGCGCATGGCGACATGGCGACCAATGCCGCGCTGATCGCCGCCAAGCCGCTTGGCCGCGCACCGCGCGAGATCGCCACCGCCCTCGCCGCAGCGCTGGCGGCGCTGCCGGACATCGCGAAGGCCGAGCCAGCGGGGCCCGGCTTCGTCAACCTCACCCTGGCGGATCCGGTCTGGCACGCCGAAATCGCCGCCATCCTGCGCGCCGGCGAAGCCTTCGGCGCGAGCGCTATGGGGCAGGGGCGCCGTGTCAATGTCGAATACGTCTCCGCCAACCCGACCGGCCCGCTCACCGTCGGCCATTGCCGCGGCGCCGTTGTGGGCGATGCGCTGGCCTCGCTGCTAGCCAAGGCCGGGTATGACGTCACCCGCGAATACTACATCAACGATGCCGGCGCGCAGGTTACCGCACTCGCCTGGTCGGTCTACTGGCGCTATTTGCAGGCGCTCGGCACCCAGCTCACCGAAGAGGATTTCGCCGCGGCGACGCCGACCGGCCTGCAATATCCGGGCGATTACCTGATTCCGGTGGCGGAGGCGCTGGTGGCGGCCCATGGCGACGCGCTCGCCGGCCCGGGCCTGTCCATCGCGCCCGCCGGGGCCTGGCTCGACATGGTCCGCCGCCACGCGATCGAGGCGATGATGGCGCTGATCCGCGACGATCTCGCCGCCCTCAACGTCCGCCAGGACGTGTTCACCAGCGAGGCGGCACTGATCGCCGCAGGCGGAGTCGAGCGCGCCGAGGCGATCCTGCGCGGGCAGGACCTGCTTTACGAGGGCGTGCTGGAACCGCCCAAGGGCAAGACGCCGGAGGACTGGGAACCGCGCGAGCAGACACTGTTCCGCGCCACCGGCTTTGGCGACGATGTCGACCGCCCGGTCCGCAAGTCGGACGGTTCGAACACCTATTTCTTCAACGACATCGCCAACCACGCCGACAAGATGGCCCGCGGCTTCGACACCATGATCGATGTCTGGGGTGCGGATCACGGCGGCTACGTCAAGCGGATGCAGGCGGCGGTGAAGGCGCTCGCCGCCGGGCGCGACGCCTCGCTCGACATCGTGCTCTGCCAGATCGTCCGCGTGATGAAGGACGGAACGCCGATGCGCATGTCGAAACGCGCCGGCACCTATATCGAGCTGCGCGACCTGATCGATGCCGTGGGGTCCGATGTCGTCCGCTTCATCATGCTGATGCGCAAGTCCGACGCGCAGATGGAGTTCGACCTTGATGCCGCGGTGGCGCAAACGCGGGAAAATCCGGTTTTCTACGTGCAATATGCCCATGCGCGTTGCCGCTCGGTGCTGCGCGCCGCAGCGGAGCTGCCCGAACTCGGCGATACCGCCGATGCCGCCCTCGCGGAGGCCGCGCTCGCCGGCCTGACCGCGCCCGAGGAGCTGACGCTGGTGCGCCGCCTGGCCGCCTGGCCGCGCCTCGTTGAATCGGCCGCGCAAGCGCGCGAGCCGCACCGAATCGGATTTTTCCTGTATGATCTGGCTGGCGACTTCCATGCCCTGTGGAACGCTGGCCGCGCCGATGCCACGCTCCGCTTCATCCAGGCCGATGCCATCGAGGCCAGCCGGGCGCGGCTCGCCCTGGTCGCGGCGACCGCGATGGTCATCCGCTCCGGCCTTGCGGTGATGGGTGTTGCCCCGGTTGAGGAGATGCGCTGAGCGGCGCCGGCTGCCCGGAGAGACGATGGACCGACAGGATTACGATGACGAGATCGACATTCCGCCCTATGCGGTGCGGCGTCCGCCCACGCGCGGGTTCGATCCGGAAATGCGCCGTATCGCGCTCATCGCTGGCGGCTTCGCCGGGGCGATCGTCCTCGTCGCGCTGATCTGGGGCGGCGTGCATCCGCGCCTTGGCCCGCCGCCGGTGATCAAGCCGCCGCCGGGACCGATGCGGACCGCTCCGGCCAATCCCGGCGGCCTGCAGGTTCCGGGGGCGAACGAGCAGATCATGTCCGGTACGACCGCTTCAGGTCCACCTCAGCTCGCGCCGCCGACACCACAGCCGGATTTCTCGAAGCTCGCCGCCGAGGCGAATTCGTCACAGCCGAAGCCCGCTCCGCACCCCGCGTCGACGGCCGCCGCGGCCTCGCAGAGCCGGCCGCCCGGCGCGGGCCTTTCGGCCCCCCTGCCGCCACCGCCGCCGTCATCGGCGGCCCCGGCATCTGGTGCGTCTGCATCCGGCGCGGCAGCGCCGGCGACACCGGCCGCCGCGCCGCCGGCAGCGGGAACCGCCGCGCCCAACCCGCAGATCGGCAAGGCGATGCCGGCGATCATCCCGCCGAAACAGGCCGCCAGCGCCGGCCCGCACGACATCCAGCTCAGCGCCCTCGTCTCGATGGCGAAGGCCGACGAAGCCTGGCAGATCCTGCTCGCCCGCGTGCCCGATCTATTGGCGGGCCGCACCCCCCTCGTCGTGCCGGGCACGGTGAACGGGCGGACCTTCTACCGGCTGCGCCTCGGCGGCTTTGCCACCGCCACCGCCGCCACCACCTTTTGCGACCGGCTGAAAGCCCGTCACGTCGCCTGCTACGTTCCGCCGAAGTGAGACACCGACCATGAAGGCCGCCATACTCGGCATCGCCGGCACCACCCTTGCGCCGGAGGAACGCGCGCTGTTCGCCGAACATCCGCCGGCGGGCGTGATCCTGTTCGGCCGCAACATCGCCAATCCCGCCCAGCTGCGCGATCTCGTGGCCGCCCTGCGCGAGGCACTCCCCGCGGAGGCGGTGCTGATGGTCGACCAGGAAGGCGGCCGTGTGGCCCGGCTGCGCGCGCCGCACTGGCCCGAGCTTCCGCCAGCCGCCCAGCTCGGCGCGCTGTTCGCGACCGACCCCGACGCCGCCCGCAACGCCGCCCGCGCGCACGGCGCCGCGATCGGCGCGATGGCCCGCGACGCGGGGTTCGACGTGGTCGCCGCGCCGGTGCTCGATGTCCCGGTCCCCGGCGCGCACGATGTGATCGGTGACCGCGCGATCGCCGCCGACCCCGCCGTGGTCGGCGCGCTGGGGGCGGATATCGCCTGGGGGCTGATGTTCCAGGGCGTCGTGCCGGTGATGAAGCACATGCCGGGTCACGGCCGCGCCGGGCTCGACAGCCATCATAGCCTGCCGCGTGTCACCGCCACGGCACTCGATGCCGACTTCGCGCCCTTCGCCGCGAATCGCGACCTGCCCTGGGGCATGACCGCCCATATCCTCTACGAGGCGCTCGACCCCGCGACTCCGGCGACCTTCTCCCGCAGGATCATCGAGGAGGTGATTCGCGGGCGGATCGGCTTCCGTGGGATTCTGGTCAGCGACGATCTTGCGATGGGCGCGCTTGACGGCACGCCGGTCTCGCGTGCCCTGCACGCCCTTGCCGCCGGCTGCGACCTCGCCCTCTATTGCCCGGGCGAGCCTGCCGCCAACCGCGCGGTGCTCGAAGCCGTGCCCGATCTCGACAAGGCGCTGATCCTCCGCCTCAAACCGACGCCGGCGCCATGACCCATAACCCCATCCTTTCAGTGGCGATCAGTGTGCTTGCGGCGATCCCGGCGATCGTGCTGCATGAACTCGCGCATGGTTACGCCGCGCTCGCCCTCGGTGACCGAACGGCCCAGCGCGCCGGGCGGCTTTCGTTCAATCCGCTGCGCCATGTCGACCGGTTCGGCACGGTGATCTTGCCGCTGTTTCTCATCGCCAGCCAGCTCCTGACCATCGGCAGGATCGATTTCATGTTCGGCTGGGCGAAGCCGGTGCCAGTGGACCCGTCCGGCTTCCGCGATCCGCGGCGTGGCATGGCGATCGTCGCCGCCGCCGGCCCGCTTTCGAATTTTGTCCTTGCGCTTGCCGCGTCCTTCGCCATCGCCGCCTTCGGCAATGTGCCGGTGCTTGGCGATTTCCTGCTCTATTTTCTGCTCTTCAACATCGTGCTCGGCCTGTTCAACCTGCTGCCGCTGCCGCCCTTCGACGGCGGGCGGATCGCCGTCGGCCTGCTGCCGCTGCCCGCCGCCCGGATGCTTGCCCGCGTCGAGCAGCTCGGCATCCTGCTCATCCTGTCGGTGATCTTCATCCTGCCCGCGCTGCTCGGCCAGTTCGGCATCCGCTTCAACCCGGTATCGGACGCGCTCAGCCTCTGGGTGCCGCGCGTCGCCGCCTGGTTCCTTCATCTTGCTGGCGTCAATGCCGGATTCTGACGCCGCGCCATCCCCCGAACCCGTCGAGGCCTTCATCGTCCGCTTCGAGGGGTTCGAGGGGCCGCTCGACCTGCTGCTGGAACTCGCCCGCGGCCAGAAGGTCGATCTCGCCAATGTGTCGATTCTCGCCCTCGTCGAGCAATATCTCGCGATCGTCGAGGGCGCGCGCCGGGTGCGGCTCGAACTCGCGGCGGACTGGCTGGTCATGGCCGCCTGGCTCGCCTGGCTGAAATCCCGCCTGCTGTTGCCCGAGGACGAGACCGCCGCCGAGGAGGGCGAGATCGCCGCCGACGTGCTGGCCGCGCGGCTTCAGGCGCTTGAGGCCATCCGCGAGGGCGCCGCCTGGCTGGGGGCACGGCCGCAACTCGGACAGGACGTCTTCCCCCGTGGCGCGCCGGAGGATTTCACCGAGATCGACCGTTCACGGCTGCACGTCGATCTCACTTCGCTGCTGACGGCCTATCTCGCCGCCCGCCGCCGGTCCGGCGCGAAGCGGCAATACCGGCCGAAGCCGATGAATTTCTGGTCGGTACAGCAGGCGCTGGAACGTCTGACCCGGCTGCTCGGCGCCACGCGGGACTGGACCGATCTCGCCGGCTTCCTGCCGCCCGAACTGCCCGATTCGTCCGAACCGCCACTTGCCCGCCGCGCTGCTCTCTCCAGCACGCTGCTCGCCGGGCTCGAACTCGCCCGCGACGGCCAACTGGCACTCCGACAGGAGCAGCCTTTCGGCCCCATCCAGATCCGCCCCGGCCCGGAGCCCGAACCCGACCATGAATGATACCGCCCCGCCCAGTTCCCGCCCACACGCCGAACGGCTGATCGAGGCGGTGATCTTCGCCAGCCGGGAGCCGGTGCCGATGCGCACCCTCGCCACCCTGCTGCCCGAGGGCGAGGATCTCGACTCCGTGCTGGCGGCCCTGCGCGCCCGCCACGAGGGCGGCGGGATCGAACTCGTCGAGGCGGGGCAGGGAATGATGTTCCGCACTGCGCCGGATCTCGCGCCGGCGCTGCGCCGGGTGGTGGAAATCCCCCGCCGCCTGGCGCGCGCGGCGATGGAGACGCTCGCCGTCATCGCCTATCATCAGCCGGTTACCCGCGCCGAGATCGAGGAAATCCGCGGTGTCAGCCTCTCGCAATCGGCGCTGGATGCGTTGCTGGAGGCCGATCTGGTCACTCCGGCCGGCCATCGCGAGGCGCCCGGCCGCCCGGCGCTCTGGGCGACGACGCCGCAGTTCCTGGTGCAGTTCGGTCTCAAATCGCTGCGCGACCTGCCCAAGCGCAGCGATCTTCTGGTCGAACCGGCCGGCCCGGCCCCGGCCGATCCTTGACCTCGGCCGCAGGGCTGCTAGCAGAGAAGCCGGTTTAAGCGGACGGATATGCTCGGATTTTCCTGGCCAGAGATTGGCGTGATATTGATGGTGGCGCTTGTCGTCATCGGACCGAAAGACCTGCCGGTGGCGATCCGCACGGCAACCGCGGCGCTGCGCAAGATGCGCGGCCTTGCCAGCGAGTTCCAGGGCCATGTGCAGGAGCTGATGCGCGAGGCCGATCTTGCCGACATCGGCAACGACCTGCGCAATCTCCGCAATTTCGATCTCGGCAGCACGATCGAGCGCCATGTCGACCCCGATGGCACGATCCGCAGCAGCTTCGATTCGATCGATGGCGAGAGCTATGGAGTTCCTTCCGCTGCGGATGCCGTGATCGAAGGAACCGCGGATGACGATCTGCCGCCCGGATTGCCCGCTTTCGTTCCGCCGGACGCGGTGCGCGCCCGCCCGGTGCCCGCCTTCATTCCCCCCGGCACACGACTCTGGTAGGTCCGGCGCATGACATCCGATGAGACCGACGCGCCGCAGGATGCGGACCCGATCAACGACAAGGAAATGCCGCTGCTCGACCACCTGGCCGAGTTGCGCCGCCGCCTCCTCTGGTCAGGCCTTGCCTTTCTCGGCGCCTTCCTGGTGTCGTATTATTACGCACGCCCGATCTACCATTTTCTTGCCCAGCCGCTCGTCAACATCCTCAAGGAACGCGGGCAGAAGCCGGAACTCGTCTATACAGCGCTTTACGAGGCGTTCTTCACCTATGTGAAGGTCGCGATCTTCGCCGCCGCCTTCATCTCCTTTCCGGTGATCGCCACGCAGATCTGGCTGTTCATCGCGCCGGGCCTCTACCGGTCGGAAAAGCGCGCGCTGCTGCCTTTTCTGATCGCCACGCCGGTGCTGTTTTTCGCAGGCGGCGCACTGGCTTATTATGTCATATTTCCAAATGCCTGGAAGTTTTTCCTGAGTTTTCAGACGAACCCGCACAACGCGAATTTCCAGATCAACGTGCTGCCGCGCGTCTCCGACTATCTCAACCTTGTGATGAAGCTGATCTTCGCCTTCGGCATCTGCTTCGAACTGCCGGTGCTGCTGACACTGCTCGGACGGGTCGGGATCGTCAACGCGGCGGCGCTGAAGAAATATCGTCGCTATGCCTATGTCGCCTGCTTCATCGTCGCCGCGATCCTGACCCCGCCCGACGTTTTTACCATGACGGGCCTGGCGCTGCCGCTGATCGCCCTGTTCGAGCTGTCGATCTTTGCGGTGAAGATGGTCGAGCCAAAAGCCGAGGTTACCGAGAATGCATGATCTGAAAGCCATTCGCGACGCCGCCGCGGCCTTTGCCGCCGCGATGCGCCGGCGGGGGATTGCCGGTGTCGAATTCCCCGGTTACCCGGCTGAAGGGGCCGACCACGCTATACTCGTGTACGACCGACAGCGGCGCGACGCCCAGACCAAGCTGCAAGGCTACGAGACCCGCCGCAATGAACTCGCTCGCGCGATTGGTCAGGCCAAGCGGGCCGGCGAGGATACATCAGCGCTCGAGGCGGAAGGCGCTGAGTTGCGCCAGAAGATCGAGTCCGCCAACGCCTATCTGGCGGAATCGGCACGAAAGCTGGACGAGATGCTCGCTGTCCTCCCCAACATCCTCGATGCCGACGTGCCCGATGGCCCCGACGAGTCGGCCAATGTGGAGCAAAAACGGGTCGGCGCACCGCCCGCGTTCGACTTCGAGGCCAAGCAGCATTTCGAACTCGGCGAAGCCCTCGGCCTGATGGATTTCGCCGGCGCGGCCAAGCTTGCGGGCGCCCGCTTCACCGTGCTGCGCGGCGATCTCGCCCGGCTCGAACGCGCCCTCGGCCAGTTCATGCTCGACCTGCATGTGAACGAGCACGGCTATACCGAGGTCTCGCCGCCGCTCCTCGTCAACGACGCGACAATGTACGGCACCGGGCAACTTCCCAAATTCGCCGAAGACCTCTTCCGCACCACCGACGGCCGCTGGCTGATCCCCACCGCCGAGGTGCCGCTGACCAACCTCGCCGCCGGCGAGATTCTCGATGCCGCCAGCCTGCCGCTGCGCATGACGGCGCTGACCCCGTCCTTCCGCTCCGAGGCCGGCTCGGCCGGGCGCGACACCCGCGGAATGTTGCGCCAGCACCAGTTCTGGAAGGTCGAACTCGTCTCCCTCACCACGCCGGAGGCCAGCGCCGACGAGCACGAGCGGATGACGCGCTGCGCCGAAACCGTGCTGGAACGCCTGGGGCTGCCCTATCGCCGCATGCTGCTCTGCGCCGGCGATACCGGCTTCTCCTCGGCAAAGACCTACGATCTCGAGGTCTGGATGCCGGGGCAGGGGACCTATCGTGAAATCTCCTCCTGCTCGAACTGCCGCGCCTTCCAGGCCCGGCGGATGAACGCCCGCTACCGTCCGGCGCAGACCGGCCCAAAGCCGGCAAAGCCCGATTTCGTTCACACATTGAACGGCTCCGGTGTTGCTACCGGCCGTGCCCTGATCGCGGTGATGGAGACCTACCAGAATGCCGATGGGTCGATCACGATCCCGGATGCGCTGCGCCCCTATATGGGAGGGCGCGCGCGGATCGGCTGACCGTCGGCACTATTGACCACAGCGTTCGGCCTCTCATATTCGGTGCACAGAATATGACCCCGTGAGGAGGCTGCGATGACTGTGCGCCCCGAAATACTGCCGTTTTTCGACCCCGCGACGAGCACGATCAGTTACATCGTGATCGATCCGACGACGTCTCGCGCCGCGATCATCGATTCTGTGCTCGACTACGACCCGAAATCTGGCCGGGTGTCGACGACTTCGGCCGATGCGCTGATCGCGAGCGTGCGCGAGCGCGGCCTCACCATCGACTGGATTCTCGAAACCCACGTCCATGCGGATCATTTCTCGGCGGCGCGCTATATCCAGCATAGCCTCGGCGGCGGGATGATCGGGATTGGCGATCATATCGCGCCGGTGCAGGCCAATTTCGCCGATATCTTCGATCTCGGTCCCGATTTTCCCATTGACGGAAGCCAGTTCAACCACCTGTTTCGCGATGGCGAACGCTTCGCGGTCGGCATGATCGAGGCCGAGGCGATCTATACGCCCGGCCACACGCCGGCCTGCATGTCCTATCATGTGGGTGACGCCGTCTTTGTGGGCGACACGTTGTTCCAGCCCGATTATGGCACCGCGCGCTGCGATTTCCCCGGTGGCGATGCGCACGCGCTCTATCGCTCGGTTCACCGGCTCTATGCGCTGCCGGGCGAAACCCGGGTCTTCACTGCGCATGACTACCAGCCCGGCGGGCGTGAGCCGCGATGGGAAAGCACGATTGCCGAGCAGAAGGCAGGGAACCTGCAAATCAACGCCGGCATCGGCGAGGAGCAATTCGTCGCCATGCGCGAGGCGCGGGATGCGACCCTCGCCGCCCCGGTTCTGATTCTGCCCTCTCTGCAGGTCAACATCCGCGGCGGTGATCTGCCGGCCCCCGCGCCGAACGGCCGGCGCTATCTGAAAATTCCGCTCAACACGCTCTGACCGCGAGGACCCGGCTGCATGCTGCTTCCAGCGCCTTTCCCCACGGGCTTCACCCCGCTGCCCGATCTCGCGGGCGGGCTGATGATCGGCGCCGCCGCCGCCATGCTCTGGCTCGGCATCGGCCGCATTGCCGGGATCACCGGAATCGCCGGAGACCTGATCCAGCGCTCCGGGCGGGACTGGCGGCTCGCCTTCATCTCCGGCCTGCTTCTGGCCGGCCTTCTCGCGCGGTCGTTTGGCGCCGCCCCGGCGATCCATGTCGCCGCCGGGCCGCCGGTGATGATCGGCGCCGGCCTGCTGGTCGGAATCGGCACCGCGCTCGGCGGCGGCTGCACCTCAGGCCACGGCGTCTGTGGTCTGGCCCGCGTTTCGCCGCGCTCGATTGTCGCGACACTCGTTTTCATGGCCGTCGCGGCGGTCGTGGTTTTCCTCACCCGTGACCTTGGAGCCGTATGATGCGCCGGCCCCTGATCGCTTTTGCCGCCGGTCTGCTCTTTGGTGGCGGGCTGCTGCTCTCGGATATGGTCGATCCCGCCAAGGTCCTCGGCTTCCTCAACATCGCCGGTCATTGGGATCCGAGCCTCGCCTTCGTCATGGCCGGCGGCGTTCTCGTCGCCGCGGCGGGGTTCGCATATGGCCGCCGCCGTGGCAGGCCATTGACTGGTGGGAGCTTTCCAGTGCTGCGGCGCAGCGGAATTACCCTTCGCCTTGCCGGTGGCGCTGCGATTTTCGGGATTGGCTGGGGAGTGGCCGGGCTATGCCCCGGACCGGCCATCACCGCGCTTGCGCTCGATCCTTTGGCCCTCTGGCCATTCGTGATCGCAATGTTCGCCGGGATATGGATCGTCCGCTTGCTGGATGCCGCGCGTCAGTCGCAGCCGCCCACCTTGTCCATGCCCGCCGTGCAAAACAGGCGGTAGATCAATCCCACCACATCGCGCGCCGCATCGCTGCCCAACGCGTAATAGATCGTCCGCGAATCGCGACGGGTCGTAACCAGCCCGTCCTGTCGCAACCGTGCGAGCTGCTGCGACAGATGCGCCTGGCGGATGCCGAGTTCCCGCTCGAGCTGCCCCACCGAGGCTTCACCATGGGTAAGGTGACACAGAACCATCAACCGGTGAGGATTGGCGATGCACCGCAGAAACTGCGCCGCCATCGTCGCGTTGCGCATCATCGCGTCGAGTTCAATCTCGGTTTCGCTATCAACCGCCATCGTTTTCAGTTCGCCAGTCCGCAGCAAACCGTCTGCTGCCAGGGGCGCATGCTGACCCATTTCTTTGTCCCCGTAACCAAACTCTCTTTATCTGGACAGACTATGATCCGTTCGGTGATGATTTGGCAATATCAAAGGCCTTTCCGCGCGCGGGCAAAATGAACGCGCCAAGGGGGCGCGCGGGCGGCGCAACTCACGCTCCCGCGCTTGAAAGAGCCGGTACGGCGCCAGCCTGACCTTCACGCCCCAATCAGACCCAGTTCCGGGCTCGAGGCTTCGGCCCGCAGCCGTTTCGGAATCCGGCCGGCGCCGCGGGCGCCGAATCCGGCCTCGACCGCTGCCCGCATCGCCGCCGCCATCCGCACCGGGTCATGCGCCCGGGCAATCGCGGTATTCAGCAGCACGGCATCGCAGCCGAGTTCCATCGCCAGCGTCGCGTCCGACGCGGTGCCGATGCCGGCATCGAGCACCACCGGCACCGCACTCTGCGCGCAGATCCGCTCGATGTTGTAGGGATTGGCGATCCCGAGCCCGGAGCCGATCGGCGAGCCCAACGGCATCACCGCGGCCGCGCCCAGATCCGCCAGCTTGCGGCAGAGAATCGGATCGTCAGTGCAATAGGGCAGCACAGTGAAACCGGCCTTCACCAGCACGCCTGTCGCCTCGATCAGCAATTCGGCATCCGGATACAGGGTCTCCCGGTCGCCGATGATTTCAAGCTTGATCCAGTCCGTCTCCAGCGCCTCGCGCGCGAGTTCGGCGGTCAGCACCGCATCGCGCACGGTCGAGCAGCCGGCGGTGTTCGGCAGCAGCCGATAGCGCCCGCCCAGCGCATCGAGCAGCGATCCGCCATAGGCATCGAGGCTGATCCGCCTGATCGCCACGGTGACCAGCGAAGGTTCCGCCGCATCCAGCGCATCGAGCAGCACCTGCTGGTTGGGATAGGCGCTGCTGCCCATGAACAGGCGCGAGCCGAGCGCGACGCCCGCGATCTCGAAAGCGTTCATCTCAGCCTCCTCCGACCGCACGGACAATCTCGACCTCGTCGCCCGGCACCAGCCGCGTACGCGCCCAGGACGCCCGCGGCACCACGGAAGCGTTGAGCGCCACCGCCAGACCTTTGGTTTCGTGCAGCCCCTTTGCCTCCAGCAAAGCGGCAATGCTCGCCGCAATCGGCTCGAAGGTGCCGTTTACCCTGATTTCTTCGCGATTCATGCCGCACTCCTCACCCGCGCGAACCGCCCGATATCGAACGGGGCAATGCGCGGATCCAGCCTCTGCTCAAGGATTGTCGCCGCCATCGCTGCGGCGGTGATCGGGGTGAGCAGAATTCCGTTGCGGTGATGCCCGGTGCAGAACATCAGGCCGGGAAGGGCGCTCGGCCCGAGCACAGGCGCATCGTCGCGCGAGCCGGGCCGGAAACCGACCCAGGTCTCCACCAGGTCGAGCTCCTCGATCCCCGGCATGGCGCGCCAGGCGCCATCGAGCAGCGAATAAAGCCCGCCAGCCGTTATCGCGCCATCGAACCCGCGCTCCTCGACGGTTGCCCCGACGATGAGCAGCCCGCTCCGCCGCGGCACCAGATAGGCCCGTGGCGCCCAGATCACATGGCGCAGCAGGGGGGCTTCCGGGTCCATCTGCACCGAGAGCATCTGCCCCTTGATCGGGCGAACCGGGGGCAGCGGCACCGGCACGTCGAACGTGCCAGACCAGGCCCCCGCCGCCAGCACGACCACATCGGCCTCGTGGATGCCCTCGGCGGTCACCACGCCGCGGGCGCGGGCGCCGTCGGTCTCGATCCGCAGCACCGGCAGCCGCTCGCGCAGCACCCCGCCGGCGCGGCGGAAGGCCTCGCCCAGCGCCATCGTTGCCGCCCGGTTGTCGACCTGGATGTCATCTGGCGAGAACACCGCCCCGGCCAGTTGCGGCGCGAGATAGGGCTCGCGCGCGCGCGCCTCGACCGGCGTCAGCCATTCGAGGTCGATGCCCTGGCGTTTCTGGAATTCCATGTCGTGCCGCAGCTTCGCCGCATCGTCGCGGTTGAGGGCGATCAGTATCGTGCCCTCGCGCCGCAGCCCCACCTGCATGCCGGAGGCCGCCTCGAGTTCAGCCGCGAAATCCGGCCACAGCGCCAGCGATTTGTGGTTGAGCACCCCGAGCGCCTGTTCGCCCGGCTCCGCCTCGCAGCCGGCGGCGAGCATTCCGGCCGCGGCGTAGCTGGCGCCGCGGCCGATCGCATCGCGCTCGAATACCGTGGCTTCGGCGCCGCGCTGCGCGAGGCGCCAGCCCAGGGCGAGCCCGATGATGCCGCCGCCGATGATGGCGACCTTCATGGCTTCACTCCGCCGCCTGATCCTCGACATAGATGCGGCTGCCGCCATCGCGGAACTCGGCCGCCTTCTGTGCCAGCCCCTCATCGCGCGCCACCTCGTCGCGGATGTCCTGGGTGATTTTCATCGAGCAGAATTTCGGCCCGCACATCGAGCAGAAATGCGCGACCTTGTGCGCTTCCTTGGGCATCGTCTCGTCGTGGAACGCGCGCGCCGTGTCGGGGTCGAGGCCGAGATTGAACTGGTCTTCCCAGCGGAATTCGAACCGCGCCCGGCTCACCGCGTCGTCGCGCAGCTTCGCCGCCGGATGCCCCTTGGCGAGATCCGCCGCATGCGCCGCGAGGCGGTAGGTGATCACCCCGGTCTTCACGTCGTCGCGGTTCGGCAGGCCGAGATGTTCCTTCGGCGTCACGTAGCAGAGCATGGCGGTGCCGAACCAGCCGATCATCGCGGCCCCGATCGCCGAGGTGATGTGATCGTAGCCGGGTGCTATGTCGGTGGTCAGCGGCCCGAGCGTGTAGAACGGGGCCTCGTGGCAGACTTCGAGCTGCTTCTCCATGTTCTCCTTGATCTTGTGCATCGGCACATGGCCGGGGCCCTCGATCATCACCTGGCAGCCCTTGGCCCAGGCGATCTTGGTCAGCTCGCCCAGCGTCTCCAGCTCGGCGAACTGCGCCGCGTCATTGGCATCGGCAATCGAGCCGGGCCGCAGCCCGTCACCCAGCGAGAACGACGCGTCATACTTGCGCATGATGTCGCAGATTTCGTCGAACTTCTCATAAAGGAAGCTCTCGCGGTGATGCGCGAGGCACCAGCGCGCCATGATCGAGCCGCCGCGCGAGACAATGCCGGTCACCCGCTTGGCCGTCAGCGGCACATGGGCAAGCCGCACCCCGGCATGGATGGTGAAATAGTCCACGCCCTGTTCGGCCTGCTCGATCAGCGTGTCGCGGAACACCTCCCAGTCGAGCTTGTCGGGATCGCCGCCGACCTTTTCCAGCGCCTGGTAGATCGGCACGGTGCCGATCGGCACCGGCGAGTTGCGCATGATCCAGGAGCGAATGTTGTGGATGTTCCGCCCGGTCGAGAGGTCCATCACCGTATCCGCCCCCCAGCGGATCGCCCAGACCAGCTTCTCGACCTCTTCCGCGGCTCCGGAGGTGACCGCCGAATTGCCGATATTGGCGTTGATCTTCACCAGGAAGTTGCGGCCGATGATCACCGGCTCCAGCTCGGGGTGGTTGATGTTCGCCGGAATGATCGCCCTTCCGGCGGCAATCTCGCTACGCACGAATTCCGGCGTCACGAATTCGGGGATCGCCGCGCCGAACCGCTCGCCATCCGCCCGCCGCGCCGCAGCCCCCTCGGCGGCCTTCGCCCGGCCGAGATTTTCGCGATGCGCGACATAGATCATCTCCTCGGTGACGATTCCGGCCCGCGCGTATTCATATTGCGTCACCAGCGCGCCGTCCTTGCCGGCGAACACGCGCCGCCCTGCGGGGCAGGGGGGCACCAGCCGGTCCGCCGCCGCGAATCCGTTATCCTCCGGTTTCACCGCCCGGCCGGCAACGGAATCGAAGCCGCGCCGTTCGATCCAGGCGCCGCGAACCTGCGGCAAGCCGTTGTCGAGATCGAGGCTGAAATGCGGGTCGGTGAACGGGCCCGACGTGTCATAGAGCCGGAACGGCGCTTCTCCCGCGCTCGGATGCAGATCGATCTCACGGAACGGCACGGCGATGTCTGGCCGCCCGTCGGGGGAGGTAAACACCTTGCGCGAGCCGGCGATCGGGCCGGTCGTGACGCTGGCAGGCTTGGTCTGGACATTCATGGCGCGCTCCTCGGAACAGGGGCGACGCTGGGGCGTGTGGTTCGGTCTGTTTGATCCCGTCCCTCCGCCGGCGTAACCCGGATCAGGTTCAAAGGGTTGCCGGACATCCAGCTCTCAGCGCCTGCGGGCGCACCCCTCGGTCCTATCACGATGGGTCTAGCGGCGTCGCAAGTCAAGTGCGCTACCGACCTGTCGGAATCCGAAACGTTTTGTTCACCTTTTCGGGCTATATGTCTTCAGGAATTTTGGCATCACGGAGACCGAGGATCGACATGAACGGTTCTGCCCCGGCCCCCATCCGGCACCCCAGCCTCCGCCGCGTCGGGCCTGATGCACGGGCCCGGGCCCTTGCTGCGGCCGGACATCCGCCAGACCTTGCGGTCGTTCTGGGTCGGATCGGGTTTGGACTGGTCACGATGCCGCGCCGGCTTCCGTTTCCCCAAACGTCCCTGAGGCCGCTGTCATGACAGAGCGGGAAGCGGCTTGCACCACCTTCGATCCCACCGAAGTCGACCAGCTTCGCGCGGCATTGGCCCAGGCGACGGCAGATCTTGCCCGCGATCTGCCTGCGGGGATGGCGCATCCCGCCGTGCAGAAATTCAATCGCGTTGCAGGCCTCGCCCTCGA
This sequence comes from Pseudomonadota bacterium, assembly GCA_021849425.1. Taxonomy (GTDB): domain Bacteria; phylum Pseudomonadota; class Alphaproteobacteria; order Acetobacterales; family Acetobacteraceae; genus Acidiphilium. The sequence continues at coordinate 31,526 of JAJZSY010000008.1, read as the reverse complement.
CGTCGCGCAACGCTCGATCGGTTGTGCCCGCCAGGCGCTCGATGATCTGCAGACCGTTCATCGCATTGCCCGGATCGGGAACTGGCGGATCGCCGTCAAGGATCGTCGCGCGACATGGTCGGCCGACATGCACGAATTATTCGGCACCGATCCCGCATCGTTCGTCCCGCATGATGATACGCTCACCAGCCAGATGGACGAAGCTGACCGCGCCACCTTCCTTGCGACCTTTGCGACGATTGTCGAAACCGGCGAGCCGGCCGCAGTGGAAGTCCGACTCGATGGCTGCGGCGAGGGGGCGCGGCGCTGGTTCTGGATCGACATGCGACCCGAAACCGGCTCCGCCGGCGCCGTGGTCGCCATACGCGGGTTCTGCCAGGAAATCACCGACCGCAAGCTGGCGCTCGAGCGGATCCGGTTCATGACCTCGCATGATCCGCTGACCAGCCTGATCAATCGCGGCCATCTGCTCGAGCGGCTCGACCAGGTGCTTGCCGAGGCGCGCCGCCGCCGTGAAAACGTCGCGCTGCTGACCTTTGATATCGATGATTTCAAGGGCATCAACGATCTGTTCGGCCATATGGCGGCTGACGGCGTGTTGCGCGAGGTCGCGGCACGGATCAGCCGTCAGGTCCGCGAAACGGATCTTGTCGCCCGCATCGGCGGCGACGAGTTCGTGGTGGTCGAAGCCGGCTGCGAGGAGCCGGAGGCGGTCGAAGCGCTGGCGCGCCGGCTGTTGCGCGCCATCGCCGAGCCGATCACTCTGTCCGATGGTCGCGAGATCGCCATTTCCGCGTCAGTGGGCATCGCGTTGCATCCCTTCGATGGCATGACCTCCAGCACGCTGCTCGCCCATAGCAGCCAGGCGCTGCATGTCATCAAAAAGGAAAGGCCCAACAGCCTTACTTTTTACGACGCCACGATCCAGTCGGAATGGCAGAAGCGGCGCGTACTCGAACAAGATCTCAGGCTGGCCCTCCAACACCGGGAACTGTCGCTGGTCTATCAGCCGATGATCTGCATGCGCACCGCCTTATGCAGCGGGTTCGAGGCGTTGCTGCGCTGGAACAGCCCGGTCCACGGACCGGTTGCGCCCGACCTTTTCATCGGCCTCGCAGAGTCGATCGGCCTGATGGAGGAGTTCGGAACCTGGGTTTTGCGTGAAGCCTGTGCCGAAGCTGCGCGGTGGTCGGCGCCGCTGACCGTCGCGGTGAACGTTTCGCCCATACAGATCCAGCACGGCGATCTCGCCGCGATCATTACCGACATTCTGCGCGAGACTGGCCTGCCGCCGTCCCGACTCGAAATCGAGGTTACCGAATCGATGCTGATTCGCAATTTCGAGCGGGCGGTGGATACGTTGCAGAGGATCAAGGCTCTCGGCGTCGGCATCTCGATCGATGATTTCGGCACCGGCTATTCTTCACTCGCAACGCTTCGAGCCTTTCCCTTCAACAAGCTCAAGATCGATCGCAGCTTTGTTCGTGACCTGGCAGAAGAATCCGAATCGCTCGCCATCGTCAATGCCGTCCTCGGCCTCGGGCGCGGGTTGCGCCTGCCGGTGGTGGTGGAAGGTGTGGAAACCGAGCGGCAGGCGGACATACTGAGGGATTGCGGAGCCGACGAAATTCAGGGCTACCTGTTTGGCCGGCCATCGCCGATTTCCACATATAGCGCGATTACGGACGCGATGCGCCCGCCGTGCCGCACCATCACCCTTCAATGATCCCAAAACTCCCTCGGGCCGTCGATACCTTTTCGCTTTGCCTGCCGGGACGCATCGGCTAGTCTGATTAGCTATGAATATGGCTCTGCCTCGCCCGCCGAGGGTGACCGTCGAGATCGTTTTCGATTTCGTCTGTCCTTGGTGCTATCTTGGCATTCACCGTTTTCAGCGTCTGCGCCAGAGCCGCCCCGATCTGCCGCTCACGCCAGTATGGCGGCCGTTTCTTCTCAATCCGGACATGCCCCGCAGCGGAATAAGCCGCGCCGATTACACTGCGCGCAAATTCGGCGACGAAGATCGCGCGCGGCGGTTTCATGCCGCCATTTCCAGCATCGCTGCCGAAGACGGTCTTGACCTCGCCTTTCCCCGGATCGCCCGCGCGCCGAGCACCGTCGATGCCCATCGCCTCGTCCGCCTCGCCCTTGAGCGTGGCGTAGCGGCGGAAGGGCTGGTTCTGGACATTTTCCAGGCCTATTTCTCGGCGGGCCTCGACATCGGCAACCCCGACGCTCTTGCCGCCATCGGTGAGGCAAATGGCTTGAGGCACAATGAGACCGCCGCCTTTCTCGCGAGCGACCGGGCGATCGAGCAGATCCATGCCGACAATCTGTTTGTCCATCGCCTCGGCATCAACGGCGTTCCCTGTTTCATCATCGATGGTCAGGCCGCGATTGCCGGCGCGCAGGAGCCGGATATTCTGGAACGCCTGATTGAACTCGCGGTAGCCGATGTTGAGGGAGCCTGAACCTCCCTTCCGCGACGACGCGGGGCGTGGCAGAACGAGGGGATGAAACGTCGTCTCCTGCTCGCCGCGCTACCGTCTACTCCCGCCCTGATTCGGCCGGCCCGCGCGGCCGGTTTTGAAGATTTCATCCACGAACTCGAAGGCCGGGCGCGTCGGGAAGGTGTTCCGTCCCATATCGCCGTCGCCGCCCTGTCCGGTCTGAAGCCGAACCGGGAGGTGATACGACATGAAACCCATCAGCCTGAATTCACCCTGACCTGGGCGCAATACAGCGCCCGCGTGGTCACCCAAACCCGCGTGGCCGCGGGAAGGGCGGCCTTCGCCGAGCATCGGGTCATTCTCGATCGGCTCCGGTCCCGCTTTGGCGTCGCCGCCGCGCCGATCATGGGCATCTGGGGGATCGAAACCGATTTCGGCCATTATCAGGGCGATTTCAACGTGATCGACTCCCTCGCCACGCTCGCCTGGTACAAGAACAGCGCCTATTTCAGCCGCGAGGCCATCGCCGCGATGCGCATCGTCTCCCGCGGCGACATCCGCCTTCCCGAGTTGCGCGGCTCATGGGCCGGCGCCATGGGGCAACCGCAATTCATGCCGAGCATCTATCTCAGTACCGCAGTCAGTTATTCAGGCCATGGCCAACCAAATATCTGGACCAGCGTGCCAGACACAATGGCATCGATCGCCAATTACATGCACAAGTCGCACTGGCGGCTCGGCCTGCCATCGAGCGAGCCCGTGCTGATCCCACAGCATTTCGACACCGCACTGGCTGGTCGCGACCACTCGCTGCCCCTGGGCCGCTGGCAGGCGCTGGGCATCCATCGCCTGGCACCGGCTCGTCGCCTGCCGGCATCCACCCCGGCCTCGCTGCTGCTGCCGGATGGCCCGCACGGGGAAGCGTTCCTCGCCTTCGGCAATTTCCGCGCGATCCGCAGCTACAACCCGTCCGATCTCTACGCCCTCGCGGTCGGTGAACTCGGCCGCCGGATTCTCGCATGATCCGCCTGACCCTGCTGCTGGCCGCGGTGCTGGCTCTTGCCGGGTGTACACGGCCATTCCATCATTCCGGATTGGCGGCGCACGTTCACTATACGATCGGGAAGCCCTACGAGGCGGGTGGACAATGGCATTATCCGCGCGTTTTCAATCGTTATGACCGAACTGGGCTTTCCGCGGTCATTCCATCCGGGCCTGCCCGGCTTACCGCGGATGGCGAGGCGTATCGCGCCAGCGGTCTCATGGCCCAGAGCACGGTCCTGCCGCTGCCCTCGATCGTGCGGATCACCAATCTGGATACCGGCCGCAGTCTGACCGTCCGCGTGAACGATCGCGGTCCGATGCAGCCAGGGCGGATCATTGCAGTCACGCCCCGCGTCGCCCGTCTTCTCGGAATGCCGTCCAACGGTCTCGCCGAGGTCCGCGTCCGGCTGCTGGCCGGGCGCTCGTCGACCTTGCAGGCCAGTCTCGGCGTCGGTCCGCATCTCACAGCGGCGCCGGTCAGTTCGGTCGCTGCCGCCGCCCTGCCGCCGCCACCGGGCGCCACAGGCACAGCCGGTACCTTTATTGCTACCCCTGCCCACCCTGCCACGCGCCAACGCAACGCCGGCGCAGCAGCGCACCTCTCCGGCATGGTGCGCATCGGCCCATCTTCCCCCGGCCCGCTCTATGTCGAGATCCCGGGATTTGGGTCGAGCGCCGACGCGATGAACCTTCACGCTCGTCTTTACGGCATGCCGGGTGAGGTTGTTCCGCAGTCCGCCGGCGGTCGCACGCTCTACGCCCTGCGCCTTGGTCCCTATGACAGCGTACCCGCCGCCGATGCGGCGCTACGTGCATTGCTCGACCGGGGCATTGCCGGCCCAGGGATCGTGGTTCGGTGAACCTCCGCGGTGTTTTCATCACCATTGAAGGCGGGGAGGGGGCCGGCAAGTCAACGCAGATCACCCGGCTTGCCGACCGGCTCCGCGCCGCCGGGCACGAGGTTCTGACCACCCGCGAGCCAGGCGGCACGCCGGGAGCCGAGGCTATCCGCGCGCTGATGCTCGACCCCGAGCGCCATTTCACGCCGCTTGCCGACACGTTGCTGGTTTTTGCTGCCCGTGCCGATCATGTCACGGCAGTCATCCGTCCGGCGCTCGAACGCGGCGCCGTGGTGCTGTGCGACCGTTTCACCGATTCCACCATGGCCTATCAGGGCTATGGCCTTGGTGTGGACCGGGCGACGATCGCAACACTTGGCACGATGATCGGCGTGGCGCCCGATCTCACGCTGATCCTCGACCTGCCGGATGCCGTCGCACGTGCGCGGCTCGCCTGTCGCGGCAGCGCCGCCGACCGGTACGAGAAATTCGATGCCGGCTTTTACGCGCGGGTCGCTGCCGGATTTTGCGCCATCGCCGCCGCCGCGCCGGAACGCTGCGCCGTGGTCGACGCTGCGGGCCGGATCGAGGAGGTGACCGAAGCCCTTGCCGCTTGCATCCGCGCCCGGCTCGGCCTCGCCATCGCCTGATGCTGTCGCCCCGCGCCAACCCCCAACTGTTTGGCCATGACAGCGCCGTCGCGGAGCTTTTCCGTGCCGCGACTGGCGCGCGCCTGCATCACGCCTGGCTGATCGCCGGTCCGCCGGGGATTGGCAAGGCGACGCTGGCCTTCCGCTTCGCCCGCTGGCTGCTCGCCGGCGCCCGCACGCCCGACCTGTCGCTGTCCGCGCGCGATCCTGCTTTCCGCCGCATCGCCACCGGCGCGCATGCCGACCTGCTGGTGATCGAGCGCCGTTATGACGAGAAGCGCAAGCGGATGCAGGGCGAAATCGTGGTCGACACGGTCGCCGCCGCCGGCCGTTTTCTGCGGCTGACGCCGGGCGAGGGGGGGTGGCGCGTCGTCATCGTCGATGGCGCCGAGGCGCTGAACCGCAATGCCGCCAATGCGCTGCTCAAACTGCTCGAGGAACCGCCGGCGCGGGCGATCTGGCTGCTGGTCAGCCACGCGCCCGGCCGGCTGCTGCCCACCATCCGCAGCCGCTGCCGCCGGCTCGATCTCGACCCGCTGCCAGCCGAAACCGTCAGCAACCTGCTGGCCGCCGATCTCCCCGAACTTCCCGATGAACGCCGCACGGCCCTGGCCAGACTGGCCGAAGGATCGATCGGACGCGCGCTCTCGCTGGCCGATGCCGATGGCCTGGCTCTGGCCGGCCTTGTCGGCGAGGCGCTCGCCGGCCCGCTCCCGCCCGCGCGCAGCGCCGCCATCGCCGATACGGTGGCCCGCGCCGATGACGGATTCGCCACCTTCGCCGACCTGCTGCGCGCCGCGCTGGCCACCGAAACCCGCGCCGCCGCCCGCGCCAACCCGTCGTCCGCGCTTGATGGCCGCGCCCGGCTCTGGCAGGAGTTCGGCAGGATCGCGGCGGAGGTCGACGGTCTCAATCTCGACCCGCGTGCGGCGGTTCTGACCATGCTCCAGCTTCTCCGAGTGCCATGACCCGAAAATTCTACATCACGACCCCGATCTATTACGTGAACGGTGCGCCGCATATCGGCCACGCCTACACCTCGGTCGCCGCCGACGCGCTCGCGCGCTTCAAGCGGCTGGACGGGTTCGATGTGCATTTCCTCACCGGCACCGACGAGCATGGCCAGAAGGTCGAGGCGACCGCCCGCGCGAACAATATCGCCCCGCAAGAGTTCACCGACCGCATTTCCAGCGAGTTCCGCGCCATGGCGCAGGCGATGAACATCTCGAACGATGATTTCATCCGCACCACCGAGCCGCGCCATATCCGCTCATGCCAGGCGATCTGGCAGGCGATCGAGCGGGCAGGGGCCATCGAACTCGGCCATTACGAGGGGTGGTATGCCGTTCGCGACGAGGCCTTTTACGACGAGAGCGAACTCGTCACCGGCGCCGACGGCGTCAAGCGCTCGCCCTTCGGGGCGCCGGTCGAGTGGGTGCGTGAACCCTCATATTTCTTCAAACTCAGCATGTTCCAGGATCGTCTTCTAAAATTGTATGAAGACAATCCGGACTTTATCCAGCCCGCCTCCAGCCGCAACGAAGTGCTGTCCTTCGTCCGCTCCGGCCTTCGCGACATCTCGATCAGCCGCACCAGCTTCAAATGGGGCATTCCCGTTCCCGGCGCACCCGATCACGTGATGTATGTCTGGATCGACGCGCTGACCAACTATCTCACCGCCTGCGGCTATCCGGACATGGACGCGCCGCTGATGAAATACTGGCCGGCCGATCTGCATCTGGTCGGCAAGGAAATCACCCGCTTCCACGCCGTCTACTGGCCGGCGATGCTCATGGCTGCCGGCCTGCCGGTGCCGCGCCGCATCTTCGCCAATGGCTGGTGGACGATCGAGGGCGAAAAGATGAGCAAGTCGCTCAACAATGCCCTGGCCGTCGAGCCGCTGATCGCCGAATTCGGGCTCGACCAGCTCCGCTTCTGCCTGCTGCGCGAAATGCCCTTTGGCAATGACGGCAATTTCTCCCGCCGTTCGGTGATCACGCGGATCAATGTCGAGCTTGCCAACGATCTCGGCAACCTCGCGCAGCGCACGCTCTCCTTCATCGCCAAGAATGCCGGTGGTGTGGTGCCCGAAACCGGCCCCGCAGCCGAAGCCGATCACGCGTTGCGTGCGATTGCTGACGGCCTGCCGGACCGCATGCGCGATGCGATGCACCGCCTGGCGTATCAGGAAGCGATCGAGGAAGTCTGGAAACTGGTCCGCGCCGCCAACGCGTATATCGACCACCAGGCACCCTGGGCCCTGCGCAAGACCGACCAGGAGCGGATGCGTGCCGTATTGCGGACCCTCTGCGAGGCGCTGCGTGTGATCGGAATCCTGTTGCAACCCTTCATGCCGGAGACAATGGCCAAATTGCTGGACCAGCTTGCCGTCCCGGCCGATCGGCGTGACTTCGCGGCGCTGGCGATCCCGCTCGATACCGGCACCGCGCTGCCGGCGCCGTCCGGCCTGTTCCCCCGGATCGTCGAGACGGTTCCCTGATCTGATGTGCCCATCTGGTGACGATAGGGCGGGGTGAGCGAGCTCGGCAAACCCGATCCTCAGCCACTCCGGCGGGATCGGGCAGGGGGCTGAGCGCTTTCTGATCCATCCGGATCGGGTGTAGTGCTCTGTGAGATTTATAAGTGGAGCATCTTTATCCGATCAGATCACTCCATCAGATCGGGTGATCCCCTAATCCCGCTCGCGGGGAATCCAGCCGCGGATCTCGGCGGCCAGTTTGCCGTGCCGAACGCCGAGTCGTCCGGCGAAAAGGTCGACATTGCCGCACCGCAATACAATATCAGAGCCACGCGGTGCGTTGATCTGGATGATGTCGCCCACGCGCAACTCCATTACCGCGCCCAGCTTCATCGTCTGCTCGTCGAGCACCGCTTCGAGTTCCACATCGGTATGCCAGAGTTCCTCGGCGAGATGGCTTTCCCAGATCGAATCACGACCGAATTTTTCGCCCATGAATTGCTGCAGCAGCAATTCGCGAACTGGTTCCAGCGTGGCGAACGGCAGGATGATGTCGATCGTGCAATTCCGTCCCGCTGAATGCAGGCTGAGTCGCGCCGTCAGCGCCACGCCCGAATTGCGCCCGATTGTTGCGAAACGTGGATCTGTTTCGGTTCGTTCGAAATCGAACGTAACATCGCAGATCGGCCCGAAGCTGCTTCTGAGATCGTGCAGCACGACGCGGATAAGCCGCTCGGACAGGTTTCGGCTGATCGAGGTGACCGGCTTCGGGATCCGATCGGATGAAATCGCCATGCGGCGCCCGCCGAGCAGGATTTCAGTCAGATTGTTGACGGTCTCGGCATCGAGGTGAATGAGCCCGAGATTGTCCCACTCCCGCGCGCGGAACACGCCTAGCAACGCCAGAGGCCTGATTTCCGCGAAACTGTCGGCGAGCCGGCGCGAGGCAAGCCGGGTAAGGCGGACCTCGACATTGTCCTGAAACAGGTTGCGCAAGGAGCCCGCCAGGATGCGCGACAGACGTTCGAAAACGACTTCCGCCATCGGCAGGCGTTCATAACTGTCCGCCCGACCATAAAGCAGTCGGTTGGCGTCCTCTTCGGCCTCCGGTTCCAGCTCCTCTTCCTCGTCGACCGCGCCGCCAGACAGGATGGAATCAATCTCCTCCTGAGCCAGCTGCGTCGCATCGCTGTTTCTGTCCGTTCGAGCTTGACCGCTCATCCGCTCCTTTGCTCCCGCAGGGCCGCTCGTCAGGATTGGCCGTTCAATTCCGGTCCACCTTGCCGCAATCCGGTTAACAAAATGTTGAGAACGTCCTCGTAATGTCGGTTGTCGCCCCGTTACATATCGGCGCGAGAGTGCAGCCATGCGGGCGGTGGGCGCAGGCCGGGATGAACGGGCAGGAATGGTCGTGGGCGTGGCGATCATCCTCTGCATCGCCTTTGCCGCCCGTCTGTACGGGATCGGCGAAAAGCCGCCCTGGCTCGACGAGGTCATCACCATCAACCGTGCCGGACTTCCGGTGCCGCATCTTCTGCACGACTCGCTGCGCAATCGTCATCTGCCCGGCTTTTTCCTGATCGAACGGCTCGCCCGCGAACTGGCGCCCGTTCGCATGCAGATCGCGGCGCTGCGTTTCACCCCGGCGCTGGCCGGAGCTGTCTCGGCAGGGCTGGTCTTTGCCATCGCCCGTCAGGCCGGCGGCCGGGATGGCGCGTGGCTCGCCGGCCTGTTGATGGCCTTCGCCCCGCAGCAGGTCGCGTTCAGCCAAGAGGCCAGATCCTATACGATGATGATGGCCCCCTTGCTCCTGGCGCTGGCGGGCTTGCTCGCCCTTGTCCGCAATCCCGACGCACCGCCCCGCGCATCCTGGCCTGCCTATGCCGCCGGCACGGCGGTTGCGCTTCTGATCCTGCCGGATGCCTTGCCCTGGCCGCTTATCGCCAGCGCGGCTTTCCTCGCCGCCGCGATACCGCGCAGCCGCGCCCGCAAACGCCTGATCCGAAGCTGGGGTCTGCTGAACGGAGGCATCCTCATCCTCGTCGCCCCTGCCTACGCGTTGCTGCTCCTCACGCCGCATCACGGGCCGATGGCGGGGTTCCGCTGGATCCCGGCGCCGACGATCCATTTCCTGCTGACCGAGGCCGCCAGCCTCTACGGCCTGCGCGACGCAACCATGGTCACCATGCGTCTGCTGCCCACCCACATGATGATTCTTGCGCCTGCGATGGCGGTTCTGGCGATCCTTGGTATCCGCCATCTGCGCGCCGCCCGCGGCGAGGGCCTGACGTTGCTGATCGCCTGGCTCGGCCAGCCAGCCGCGCTCTGTCTGCTGTCTCTGCTCCATCCGCTTCTGTTGCCGCGCTATCTGCTCTGGAGCGCGCCGCCATTTTTCATCCTAGCCGGGCTCGGCCTCGACGAACTGGTTCCGGCGGCGCGCCTTGCCGTGCTTCCGGCCGCCGGACTGGTCCTTGTTCTGAATCTGGCTCCCTATTATCACGCCGAAACCCGGCCCCGCTGGGATCTTGCGGCAAATCTGCTCGCTGCAAGCACATCGCCTGGCGATATCATTCTCGCAAGCGACGGCGCCGCCCGAATCATGCTCGGCCATTACGACAGCGCCCTCAAGCCGCGGGTCACCCGCAGCGCCGCCCGTGCCCGCGCGGCGCTCGCCACAGGTCACGCTGTTTATGCGGTCTACGGGCCGGCAGGGCAGGGGGTGCAACCGTCTCGCGCACGGTTCATGACGTGGGCGGCGCGTATCGGAAGGCTATCATCCCCGCTTCGCGCCGGTGCTGAAATCAGCATTCGCCGGGTCGGCCCGGCGCCCGACCGCGTCGCCTGCTCGGCGGGAATTGTCTGCCGCTGACAGGGATCAGATGTCCTCGAGCGGAGCCGCAACCCTGCGGCGCAGCGTGCCTGCCAGGATCAGCGATACCGCCAGCAACCCCACGCCAACCGCGATATCCGCCGTGCGCCCCATCTGACCACCAGCGCCGAGCAACGCGGCCACCACAGTCTGCGGCAGATATCCCAACGCGGAACCTGCGAGAAACGGCAGAATCCTGACACTCGACAGGCCTGCCAGCAGATTGAGCGCGAGATTGCTGCCCAGCGGCATCAGCCGCAATGCAAGCGTTGCGGCGAATGGCCGGGCCGCAAGCGCGTGATCGAGGCGCGAAGCGCCTCCTCCAAGCCTGGCCTGCACAAATGCGCGGCCGACCAGCCGTGCCCAGAGCAGATCGATGGCACAGCCACCAAGCTGGGCCGCCAGCGCCACCGCGGTGCCCGGCAGAACACCCCAGGCATAGCCCGCAGCGAAACCGATCACCTGCCGTGGCAGGCCTACCGCGCAGGCCAACGTTCCCAGACCGCCCAGCATCAACGCATCGCGCCAGCCCTGTCCCGGATGCGGGGCAAAAAGCGGCCCGAAGATATGGAATCTCAGCATCAATGCCGCCAGCAGCAGCCCGCCCCCGAGTGCGAGCGGACGGCTTGCGCGGGTCAGCCCCCTGTGTGTTGCAACACCACTCACCGGGCCACTTCCAGTGAGGAGTGCGGCGATGCCACGCTGTCTGTGGCGCTCGCACGCCCAGCGGCCCCGGCGCGCGCCGCATCGACCAGGGTCGGCTTGCAAGCCCGGCATTGCAACCAGGCGACACCGGCAAGATCGACCAGCCCAACCCGGAGTCGATCCCATGTGCCGTAATGTGAGCGCCCGGCGAGGCGCGGCCGATGGGCAACGGGATACAACACGGTCCGGCCGCCGGCGCGGGCGAACAGCGACGGCAGAAATCTGTGCATATGGTCGAAATGCGGCAGCGCCATGAACGGCGCCCGGCGGAACAGTTTCAGCCCGCAACCGCTATCGGGTACGCCGTCGCGCAGCACGCATGCCCGGACGGTGTTGGCAATGCGTGAAGCGATGCGCTTCATCGGCCGATCCTGACGCTGCACGCGGCGCCCGGCCACCAGCAGCGGCGCGTCAGGCGTATCCTCCTGCCAGGCATGACGGAGCATGCCGGGAATGTCGGCCGGATCGTTCTGGCCGTCGCCATCGATCGTGGCGATCCATGTTGCCCGCGCCGCGGTGACGCCGGAAACGATCGCGGCGCTCTGGCCGTAACATCGGTCATGCCGCAGGCCGCGAACATCCGATCGCACGGCGGCAAATGCGGCAATCACCACGGCGGTCGCGTCCGTGCTCCCGTCATCGACGAAAATGATCTCGTGGTTGATGCCCGCCAACGCCGCATCGAGTTCGGCGAGCAGCAGTGGCAGATTTGGCGCCTCGTCATGCACTGGCACGACAACGGCGAGCAATGGCGGCGATGCGATCATCATCAAGGCTCCCTGGCGCCGTATGCAGGCCCGCATGGCGCGCGACGCCATCATCGTCGCGGCGTGTGAGGCGATACTGACAATTCAGCCGGCCGGCTTATCAAATTGTAAGCATCCCGGATTGTAGGCATCCCGGATTTCCCGGGATCTACGGGCGAATTCGCGGCCCAAAAGGTTCCATAATATTTCTTCTGCGATATATGGCAGCGCCAGTTCATTCAAGGCGCGGCGCCGCCTTGCCGCATGCCGGGATACTCCGGCTCGACCACGAACGGATACGGTCCCGGCAGATCGCCCACGCTGTCCAGCATCGCCGTCAGCCCTTCCCGCTCGGTCCAGCGCAGCAGGAAAATGCCGCCTGGTTCGAGATGAAAATAGGCCCGCGCCTTGGGATCGAACGTGATCTCGCTCTGGTGCCCGCCGGCCGCGGGCACGCTCAGCAGCATCGTGCCGCCATGCGCTGCATGGATCGCGCGGTGGTGATGCCCCGAGAGAATGGCCGCGACATTCCCATGCGCCGCCGCGCGCGCCAGCAGTGCCTCGGACGAGCGCAGCATGATGCTGTCCATCGCCGCCACCCCGGTGAGCACCGGCGGATGATGCAGGCCGATCAGCACCTTGCGCCCCGCCGCCGCGTTCAGCGCTGCGTCGAGAAACGCGAGCCGTCTCGGGCACAACTCGCCATGCCCGGCTCCCGGCACCACGCTGTCGAGCATGATCAGCCGGAATGGCCCGATATCCGCCTGATATTGAACGAAATCCGGGTCCGCCGTTACTCCCGGCAGATGGCCCAGCGCCGCCCGGAACGCCTCGCGCCGGTCGTGGTTGCCGGGCACCACATAGACCGGGCATGGCAGCTTGCGGTTGAGCAGCCGGTTCAGCTCCTCGTATTCGTCGTCCCGCCCGCAATCGACGAGGTCGCCGGTGATCACGATCGCTTCCGGCGCCGGATCGAGCGTCGCCACCCGGCGCAGCACGCGCTCGGCCATCATGTTGGTCTCGACCACGCGGTTGGCCGGGCGGCCGACCGGGCGGACATGCAGGTCGGAAATATGGGCAATCAGCAAGAGTCACCTCGAAGAATGGCAAGGGCCTCGTCGCGCAGCGACGGGTCGCCCAGGATCAGCACGGTCCCGTCGGTCTCGGCGTCGAGCCGCAACGCCCGGCCCGACCAGTCGCACATCGCCCCGCCCGCCGCCTCGACGATCGGCACCGACGCCGCCCAGTCCCACGGCTTGTGCCCGGCCTCGGCGATGATGTCGATCGCCCCGAGCGCCAGCAGCCCCGCGGCATAGGCATTGTCGCCCCAGGAGACGCGCCGGCAGGCCTGGCCGAGCCGGTCGAACGCCGCGCGCTGCGCCGGTGCGAACCATTCCGGCCCGGTGCAGGAGAGTTCCGCCTCGCCCAGCGCCGCGCGCCGCCGGCAGCCCGGCACGCCGCCGAACGGGCCGTTGAACTCGATCTGCCCGTCGGCCGCCAGCCACCGCTCGCCGGTCATCGGCTGGTCGATCAGCCCGAGCACCGGCACGCCGTCCTCGACCAGGCCGATCAGCGTCACGAAGCTCGCCCGCCCGGTGATGAACTCCCGCGTCCCGTCGATCGGGTCGATCACCCAGTTGAACCGCCCGCGCCGGTCGTCGCCGAATTCCTCGCCGATCACCCCGAAGCCCGGTGTGTGCCGCGCCAGCGCCGCGCGCATCGCCGTCTCCGCCGCCCGGTCCGCCGCCGTCACCGGGCTCGCATCCGCCTTGTCGTCGGCCCCCACGCCGGCGCGGAAATACGGCCGGATCGCCGCCCGCGCCGCCTCCGCCGCCGCCTTCGCCGCCTCGATCGCGCCGTCGGGAATCATTCGGCCGCCAGCACCCGCGGCGCCTCCCCGTCCCACCAGACCGAAACCCGGCTGCCCTGTGCCACAGCACCGGCCTCGGCGCTCGGCATCGCCGCCGCGAGGCTGAAACCGCCATCGATCTCGATGCGGATCGAGGTCAGCGCGCCGAAGAACACCCGTGAGGCCACAACCCCTTCCAGCAGCGCCTCGGCCGCTCCCGGCGGGCCGAGCCGCACCGTCTCCGGCCGCAGCAGCACGTGAACCTCTGCCCCCGTTGTCAGTCCGCGCGCCCGCACCGCCGGCACCGCCCGCCCGCACAGCTCGACCAGCCCGGCCTCCGCGTCCCGCACCCGGCCGCGCAGTTCCGCCGCGGCGCCGACGAACCGCGCCACGAAGATGTTCGCCGGCTCGCCATAGATTTCCGCCGGTGTCCCCGCCTGGGCGATCCGCCCCTCCTGCATCACCACCACCCGGTCGGAGATCGACAGCGCCTCCTCCTGGTCATGTGTGACGAACAGCGTCGTCACCCCGGTCTCCTGCTGGATGCGACGGATCTCGTCGCGCAGCTGCACCCGCACCTTGGCATCGAGCGCCGAAAGCGGTTCGTCGAGCAGCAGCAGCGCCGGGCGGATCGCCAGCGCCCGCGCCAGCGCCACCCGCTGCTGCTGGCCGCCGGAGAGCTGGTGCGGATATTTCCGCGCGTGCTCGGCCAGCCCCACCAGCGCCAGCAGCTCCGCCGCCCGCGCCTGCTGCGCCGCCGGCGTCTCCCGCCGCACCTTCAGCCCGAAGCGGACATTCTCCTCCGCCGTCATGTTCGGGAACAACGAATAGGCCTGGAACACCATGCCCATGTTGCGCCGTGCCGCCGGCCGATCGGTAATGTCGGCCCCCGCCAGCACCACGCGCCCGCCATCCGGCCGCTCGAACCCGGCGACGATGCGCAGCAGCGTCGTCTTGCCGCAGCCCGAGGGGCCGAGCAGCGAGACGAACTCCCCCTGCCCCAGCGCGAGATCGATGCCGTGCAGCACGGTCTTGCCGGCATAGCGCTTCACCGCGCCGTCGATTTCCAGATGCGGCATCAGCGCGCCCCTCCGATCTGCACGCTGCGTCCGCCCCGGCCCGAAACCAGCACGCCGAGCATCGCCAGCCAGGTGATCAGGAAGCTGAGTAGCGTCAGCGCCGAGGCCTGCGTCGCCGAGGTCTGGCCGATATAATTGATATAGACGGCAAAGGTGTTGAACAGCAGGATGTTGGCGAAGGTGAACTCGCCCATCACGATGGCGATCGTCAGCAACGCGGCGCCGACCAGCGCCGTCGTCAGATTTGGCACCACGACGCGGAAGATCAGCGTCCCCCAGCCGGCGCCGAGGCTCTGCGAGGCTTCAGTCATGGTGCGCAGGTCGAGCACGCGCATGCCGAGATCGAGCGCGCGATAAGTATAGGGCAAGGCGAGGATCACGTAGGGTATCACCAGATAGTTGGGGGTGCCGACCAGCCAGTCCGGCCCGGTGTAGAGCGCCGTCATCCCGGCGACCAGCGCGATCGGCGGCACCACGAAGGGCAGCACCGAGATGAAATCGAACACCGGCCGCAGCCGCGGCACCCGCAGGTTCAGCCAGAACACCGCCGGCACCAGCACAACCAGCCCGAGCAGGATCGTCTCCACCGCCAGCCGCACCGAGAGGAACAGGCTCTGCCAGAGCTTCGGCTGGTGGAACAGCGCGACATAGGCGGCGAACCCGTAGCGCGAGCCGCCTTCCCACAGGCTGAAGGCGCCGGTCGCGAGCAGCGGGACGATGAAATACAGGCCGAGCAGCCCGAGCCACGCCTCCGGCAGCAACCGTCCGAGCGCGCCTTTCATCGCCGCCCCCAGCGGCCGATCCGCCGCGCCGCCAGCGCGTAGAGGCCCATCACCGCGACCATCACCACGATCATCCCCAGCGCCAGCGCCGCGCCGGTCTGCTGCGAGATCATCACGTTGCCCGACAGCACGTTGCTGATCTCCACCGGCACCAGCGCGACGATCCCCGATGTCAGCGCATACGGCGTCGCATAGGCCGAGAAGGCGTTGCCGAACAGCAGGATGAACGCCGAGAGCAGCGAGGGGAGCAAAATCGGCAACCCGACATGCCGCCAGTAATCGAAGGCGGAGGCACCGAGATTTTCCGCCGCCTCCCGCCATTCGCGCCGCAGCGCCTCCAGCGCCGGGGTGAACACGATGATCATCAGCGGGATCTGGAAATAGGCATAGACCAGCACGAGGCCCGGCAGCGAATACAGGCTGAACCCCATGCCGTAGAGATCGACCCCAGCCGATTTCAGCCACACCGTGATGATGCCGAGGCTGCCGAGCGTTGCGATGAAGGCGAAGGCCAGCGGCACGCCGGCGAAATTCGCCGCCACCGCGCTGAAACTCGTCACCAGCGAGCGCACGCCCCGCTTCATGCCCGGCCGCAGCACCAGATAGGCGGCGATCCCGCCGGCGATCACGCCGACCAGTGCGGCCAGCGCCGACAGCACGATGGAATTGCGGAACGCGACCACCGTCTGCCCCTGCCCTAATGCGGCGACATATTTCAGCGTCAGCCCGCGCTTGCCCGAGAACGCTTCCGCCAAAAGCATCAGCGTGGGCAGGACGAGGAAGGCGATCACGTAAACGACGAGCGGGCCGACAAAGGCGAGCGTCAGGCCCCCGCCCTCGCCGGTCTTGAACCGAAACCTCACGCCTTGACGAGCTTCGTCCAGTTTTCCGTGAGCAACTGCTGCGCCTTCTTGGTCTGCGCGTTGTTGGCGAACACCGCCTCGCCATAGGGCTTGGCCGGCGGCAGTTCCGCCATCAGCGACTTCGGAATGGCGCCTGCCTTCGCCATCGCCGAGAACCGCGCCGGATGGGCGAAGCCCTTGAGATAGAGAAGCTGCCCCTCGTCGGAATAGATGAATTCCTGCCACAACTCGGCCGCCTTCGGGTGCGGCGCGAATTTGCTGATCGCCTGGCAGTAGAACGCGCCATAGGGCGTCGCCCCCTCGGGAATGACGGTGTCGATCGGCGTCATCCCCTTCGCCTTCTTCGCCTGGGCAAGATTCAGGTAATCCCAGTTGATCACCACCGGCGTCTGGCCGGAAACAAGGCTCGCCGCCGTCGCCGCCGAGGGGTTGAAATTGCCGCGCTTGGCGAGATCGGCGAAGAATTCGATACCCGGCATGATGTTGTCGAGCGAGCCGCCATTGGCGAGTGCCGCCGCGACCACCGCGGCGAACGCCGCCCCGGCGCCGAGCGGGCTGCCGTTCAGCGCGATCATGCCCTTGAATTCCGGCTTCTTCAGATCGGCCCACTCATGGGGCACCGCCTTCGAGACCGAGCGGTTGATGCCGAACGACACCAGGCCGAAATAGTCGCCGTACCACAGCCCGTGCGGGTCCTTCATCGAGGCCGGAATGCTGTCCCAGGTCGCGACCTTGTAGGGTCGGAACAGCCCCTCCTGCGCGCCGTTCAGCGCGAAGGCCGGGCCGACATCGACCACATCCGGCCCGCGCGACTGGTGCTTTAGCGAGCGGATCGACTGCAATTCCTGCGCCGAACTGTCATCGGGCGCGGCGTTGTGGATGGTGATCCCGTATTTTTTCTGGAAGGTGGCGATGATCTCGCCGTAATTCGCCCAGTCCGGCGGCAGCGCGATGGTGTTGAGCTGCCCCTCGTGCTTCGCCGCGCTCACCAGCGCGGGCGATGCGGCGCACGCCGCGGCCGGCAGCAGGCCCGCGCCGAGCCCGGCGCCGGCGAGTTTGAGGAAAGTGCGGCGCGGCGATGAGATCAGTTCGGCCATGTCTTGCGTCCTTGCTTCGTATGTCCGCTGGCTGGCCCCGCACCCCGTCGCGCGGCTCAACCGGCGGCGACCATATAGCTCGCGGCGGAGGCCGCGCCCATCGTCTCCGGCCGCCACGAGGGCGGCCGGATGTGAAGGTTTCGTGAAACGCGAAACGTCAGAAGGCGAGACCCGCTTCGAGGATGCTCATCACCTGGTTGCGGTCGGTGCCGCTGGCGCCAAAGCCACCGCCGACCCGCGGCGTGCCAAGATTGGTCAGGTGCAGCAGCCCTACCTCGCCACGCACAAAGACATGGCCCTTGATCCAGGACGGCGTCACGCCGATGCCGAAGCCGGCTGAATTGGCATTCAGATACCAGGCCTGAGGGCCAGTGTTCTTATAGTAGAATACCATGCTGCCGAGCGACCAGGGCGATTTGCCGAACTGATAGTTGGTGATGACCTCCGCGCCGAAATTGCTGGTGAATTTGGTCAGCCCTACCCGCCGGTTCGGCTTGGCGTAGACATATTGTACCTCGGGCACGACGTTCAGGTTGCCGTTGGTGTATGAATAATACGCGCCGTACATGTCCGAATTGACATAGGCCGCATTATAGCCGGGATAACCCGATCCCGTTTTTCCTTGGCCATAGGCGAAGGTATTCGGCCCCGTCGTCCCGAGATTCTGCGTCCCGTAGAAAGACAGCGCGTTGTTCCCGTCGAACGAATACGTCACCAGTTCCTGCAGTGTGTTGAACACGCCGGAGTCGAACCCGTCGCCAAAGGTCAGCGTGGCGGAGAGCTTTCCCAGGGTATAGCTCGCCTGCACGCCGCGGCTCGACGAGTTCTCGACATAGTAAAGTGGCGAGTCGATGAGGTTGGCGTTCTTCCAGTCGGTCGATGATTCCCAGCCTTCCGTGGAATACACCTGACCGACGGATATATTGAAATTGGCGTTAGGGGCCCAGGTGCCATAGGCGGCGTAGATCGGCCCGAGCGTGAACTCGTTCGTCACCATCTGCGACGGACTGGAGCCGAAATACAGCGAGTTGCTCGGCTTCACGTCGAGGGTGAACTGGAATTGTCCGGTCGACTTGGTGATGTTGACTTCGAGCGTCCGCGCGATGGCGCCTGCGGATTTCTTGTTACCGAGAATGCTATTGGTTCCCATGCCCGACAGCGCATAGAAATACCCGTCGAACCCGCCGCTGACATCCAGCGTGCCGAGCGGGCCAGCATCGAATTTCTGGGCCGCGGGCAAGTTCATCGCAATGGCCGGCGACGCGCAGGCCATCAGAGCCACCATGCTGGCCCCGGCGAGAGTTGTCCGTCCGTTCAGTCTTTTCGTTTTCATTACTACTACCCTGTTGTTAGTTGAAAAAGTCCGGCAACCGCGCGGGCCTGCTGAGGTCTTCACCCCTCCGGCGAGGCCTGGTCCGTCTTCCGCCGGAGCTGCGCGATGGGCGACCACCGGCCGCAGGCGACCATCCCTCCGCACTCGCAAAAGAAGACAAAATCTGGAAGCCCCGCAATGCCGACCTGCCGAACCATCCGTGCGTGAAGCGGCGCGCGATCTTCACCCCAGCGCTTATCCCTGACGTCATGCCTTCGCGATTATGTATGCCTCGCCTGATCTACCTTGAACGGCTGTCACGGAACGTCTTGAACAAGACCGTCATGGATTTGTAAAAACTCGCCAATCTTACGGCAAATCAGACAACCGTGACATTTCAGCATCGCTCATCCGGTGGATGAATTGTCCGAGATGTTACGGCTTCAACGCATGTTCTGATTTTGAAATAATCCATATAAATCCATAAGATTTTTGAAGTCGGCCGATAAACTCCATATTGCGGGTTGACCGCGCAATGTTTTCCCTCGATCATGAATGAGATGAACGAGCTGAAGTCCTACACCCTGCTCGCCATCGCAATTGCGTGCGAGGTGGCAGGGACGTCGTTTCTGAAGGCGTCAGACGGGTTCACCCTGGCACTCCCGGCCCTGGGTACCCTCGTCTTTTACGCTGCCGCTTTCTACCTTCTCGCCATTCTTGTCCGCACGATGCCGATCGGCGTGGTCTATGCGATCTGGAGCGGCGCGGGCATCATCCTCGTCAGCGCGGTGGGCTGGCTCCGCTTCGGACAGCATCTCACGCCGATGACAATGTTCGGCATCATGACGATCACTCTGGGCGTCATCATCGTCAATCTCGCTGCCGCCCCACCTCACTGAACGAGGCCGGCCAAACGGAACGATGCAAGCCCTGCGTCGGTTCCATACAATACAGCCCGTCGCTGATCATTCGCTATATGATTGAAAAAACGAACTCCAAGGGCAGGGCAGGACAATGCCGGTCGCACAAGCGAACCGGAATTTCGTAACGGAGCAGAGGAAATAAAAATGAGAAAATCGATCTTAGGCGCAACGCTGGCAACCTTCGTGATGGGTCTGGGCATCGCGCATGCCGGCGTGCCCGCGTCATGCCGCACAATCCGGATGGCCAATATCGGCTGGACCGACAATGCGGTGCAGAACGCTGTCTTCTCGAAAGTCGCGACCTCACTCGGCTACAAGACCGACATAAAGCTTTATTCGCTCGAGGTGATGTATGCCGGTCTTAGCAACAACAAGATCGACGTCTTTCTCGACAACTGGACGCCGTCGCAGGACGGAACAACCAAACCTTACGAGGCGAAACACGAGATCGATGTCATCGGCCCCGACCTCAAGCACGCCAAATATACTCTCGTGGTGCCGCATTATCTCTATGAGAAGGGGCTGAAGACCTTTGCCGACATTCACAAGTTCGCAAAGCAGCTGCATTACAAAATCTACGGCATCGAGCCGGGCAATGACGGCAACGAACATGTTCTCTCGATGATCAAGTCGAACAAGTTCGATCTCGGCAAGTTCCACCTCGTGCAGTCCAGCGAAGCTGGCATGCTCGCCGAGGTCGCGCGTAAATATCCGAAGAAGCAGGCGATCGTCTTCCTCGGTTGGGAACCACATCCGATGAATGTCGAGTTCCACATCAATTATCTCACCGGCGGCAAGAACTATTTCGGCCCGCATCAGGGCGAGGCGACGCTCTACATCAACACAAGGCACAACTACGCCAAGGATTGCCCGAATGTCGGCCGCCTGCTGCACAATTTCGCGCTCACGGTGAATGACGAAAACAAGATGATGTACGACGTGCAGGTCAAGCATCAGGACGCGTCCGCCGTCGGCGCCGCGTGGCTAAAGGCGCATCCGGCCTGGGTGAAGAAAACCCTTGATGGCGTTACCACGGTTTCCGGCAAGCCCGGCGCCGCGGCCGTCCTCGCCGGCCTGAACTGATCAGGCCCCTTGTTCCCCCGGCGCGCGCGCTTGGCGCGTGCCGGCTCGCGGAGGCTGACAGATGAACGGGATCGAGAGCGTGCAGTACTGGATCGTCCACCACGCCATTCCTCTCGGGGCGTGGGCGACGGCGGCCATCACCGCCCTGAAAGATAACTTTCAGGGATTTTTCAACATCCTTTCGGACGTGCTCGGGTTCCTGCTCGATAACACGACGGGCGCGCTGGACTGGGTGTCTCCGCTCATCCTGATCGTGCTCTTTGCGGGGCTGACCTGGTATTTCAAGAAATCCTGGAAGCTCGCGCTGTTCGTGCTGCTCGCCCTCGCCTTCGTGCTCAACCAGGGCTATTGGGAACGCACGCTGGAGACGATCTCGCTCGTCGCCTACGCCACCCTCGCCTGCATGCTGATTGGCGTGCCCCTTGGCGTCGCCACGGCGCACCATCCAACGCTCTACCGCATCCTGCGCCCGGTGCTCGACCTGATGCAGACGCTGCCCACCTTTGTCTATCTGATCCCCACCCTCGTGCTCTTCGGCCTCGGCAGCGTTCCCGGCCTCATCTCCACCATCGTGTTCGTCGCACCCACCCCGGTGCGCCTGACCTATGTCGGCATCTCGAATGTGCCGCGCCCGCTGATCGAGGCGGGGCAGGCCTTCGGCGCCTCGCCGTGGGAGTTGCTCTGGAAGGTCGAGATTCCGGCGGCACTGCCGACCATTCTCGCGGGCCTTACCCAGGTGATCATGCTGAGCCTGTCCATGGTCGTCATCGCCGCGCTGGTCGGCGCCGGGGGGCTCGGCGAACCGGTGGTCGAGGCCATGGAAACCGTGCAGATCGGCCGCGGCTTCACCTCGGGCCTCGCCATCGTCATCCTCGCGGTCATTCTCGATCGCGTGTTCCGCCCGGAGCGCGAAAACGCATGAGCACCGAATTCGCCGCCCGCTTCGAGCATGTCGACATCCTGTTTCCGCCCGCGGAAGGGCGCGCCGCCCGGGCGCCGCTCGCCCGTGCCGCCGCGATGCTCGATGAGGGCCATACCCGCGCCGACATCATCGAGACGACAGGCGTCGTCGTCGGCGCCGCCGATGTGAATCTCGAAATCGCGAAGGGCGAGATCTTCGTCATCATGGGGCTGTCCGGCTCCGGCAAGACCACCGTGCTGCGCGCAGTGAACGGCCTTAACAAGATCTCGCGCGGCCGCATCCTGATCCGGCATGGCGACCAGACGATCGACATGACCAACCCCGCCCCGGCCGCGCTGCGCTCCCTGCGCAACCGCGCGGTTTCGATGGTGTTCCAGCAATTCGCCCTGCTCCCCTGGCGCACCGTCCGCCGCAATGTCGAACTCGGCCTCGAACTGCGCCGCACCGGCGAGACCGAAACCCGCGAGACGGTCGATCGCTGGCTCGATCTGGTCGGCCTGCTGCCCTGGGCCGAGAAGCACGCGCACGAGCTGTCCGGCGGCATGCAGCAGCGCGTCGGCCTCGCCCGCGCCCTCGTCACCGACCCCGACATCCTGCTGATGGACGAGCCCTTCTCCGCGCTCGATCCGCTCATCCGCAACAAGTTGCAGGACGAACTGCTCTCCCTGCAACAGAGCATGCACAAGACGATCATCTTCGTTACCCACGACCTCGACGAGGCGCTGAAACTCGGCAACCGAATCGCGATCATGAAGGATGGCCAGGTGATCCAGGTCGGTGCGCCGGAAGACATCGTGCTGCGTCCTGCCACCGACTACGTCGCCGAATTCGTCCGCCATATGAACCCGCTCACCGCGATCCGCGCCGCCTCGCTGATGCGCCCGCTCGATGCGGCGGACGATGTCCAGGGCGCCCAGTTCAGCTTCACCGACGATCGTTCGCACTACCGCCTCTCGCTGCGCCCTGACGGCACGCTGGACGGGCTTTCCTGCAACAATGCGGCGATTGCCGTGCATCCGGTCGATGGCGAAACCGCGACCCCTGAAGGTGCCGTCGGCATCGTCGAGACCACGCATCTGCTGAAGGATGTCGTCGAGCAGCGCCAGCGCAGCGGCCATCCCGTGCTGGTCGCCGAAGACGGGCGCATCGTCGGCTGGTGCGGCGCCAACGAGGTGCTCGACGCCCTCACCCACGCCGGCCGCGCCACAATGACCGACGCGACCCCGACACTCGTCCTCGCCACCAGCTGAACCGGAGCCCTGCCATGACAGGCGAACCCCGCCGCAACTTCATCGCCGGCGGCCCCAGGTCGCGCGCCGGCCTCGCCCGGTTCGAAACCCGCAACCCCGCCACCGGCGGCGTGCTGGCCGAGATCGAGATCGCCGACGCCGAAACCGTCGCCGCCGCCGTCGCCGCCGCGCGCGAGGCCCAGCGCGCCTGGGCCGCAACGCCCGCCGCGGCGCGCGGGCGCATCCTGCACCGCGCCGCATCCATATTGCGGGAACGCAACGATGAACTCGCCCGCACCGAAACGCTCGACACCGGCCGCCCGATCGCCGAAACCAGCGTCGTCGATGTCATCTCCGGCGCCGAATGCCTCGAATATTTCGGCGGCATCGCCGCCTCGATCACCGGCGAGTCGGTCGATCTCGGGCCGAGCGCCTTCGGCTACACCAGGCGCGAGCCGCTCGGCGTGGTCGCCGCGATCGGCGCCTGGAACTACCCGCTGCAGATCGCCTGCTGGAAATCCGCCCCCGCCCTCGCCTGCGGCAATGCGGTCATCTTCAAGCCCGCGCCGCAAACGCCGCTGACCGCCCTCGAACTCGCCGCGATCTATCGCGAGGCCGGTCTGCCGGACGGCCTGTTCAACGTCGTCAACGGCTTCGGCGAAACCGGCCTCGCCCTTGTCCGCCATCCGGACGTCGCGAAAATCTCGCTCACCGGCTCGGTTCCCACCGGCAAGGCCGTCGCGGCCGAGGCTGCCGCCAGCCTCAAGCGGGTCACGCTCGAACTCGGCGGCAAATCCCCGCTCATCGTCTGCGCCGATGCCGATCTCGACAGTGCCGCCGCCGCCGCCATGCTGGCGAATTTCTACTCCTCCGGTGAAATCTGCTCAAACGGCACGCGCGTCTTCGTCCACCGCTCGGTGCACGACCGTTTCGTCGAAACCCTCGCCGCCCGTGCGCAGCGCCTCGTCATCGGCGATCCGCTCGATCCCGCCACCGAGATCGGCGCGCTGATCTCGCCCGAACACGCCGACCGCGTCATGGGCTTCATCGAGGCCGGCAAGCGCGAGGGCGCGCGCCTGATCTGCGGCGGCGGGCGTCGAACCGAGGGCGTGCCCGCCGGCAACACCTTCATCGAGCCCACCATCTTCGCCGGCTGCGCCGATGGCATGACGATCGCGCGCGAGGAAATCTTCGGCCCCGTCATGTCGGTCTTCGCCTTCGACGACGAGGACGACGCCATCGCCCGCGCCAACGCCACCCCCTACGGCCTCGCCGCCGCCGTCTTCACCCGCGACCTCGCCCGCGCCCACACGCTCGTCGCCCGCCTCGAAGCCGGCACCTGCTGGATAAACCATTACAACATCACCCCGATCGAGCTTCCCTTCGGCGGCATGAAGCAGTCCGGCTACGGCCGTGAGAACAGCCGCGCCGCGATCGACGCCTATACCGAGATCAAGAGCGTCTACGTCGCCCTCGCGCCGGTTGACTCCCCTTACTGACGAGGCGTTAGACCATGCCCAGCGAATACGACTACATCATCGTCGGCGCCGGCTCGGCAGGCTGCGCGATGGCGAACCGCCTCACCGAGGATGGCAACACCACCGTACTGCTGCTCGAATTCGGCGGTTCCGACCGCTCGCCCTTCATCCAGATGCCGAGCGCGCTGTCGATCCCGATGAACACCAGGAAATACGACTGGGGCTATCACAGCGAGCCCGAGCCGCATCTCGGCGGGCGGCGGATGCACACGCCGCGCGGCAAGGTGCTCGGCGGCTCCTCCTCGATCAACGGCCTCGTCTACATCCGCGGCAACGCGATGGATTTCGAGCACTGGGAGGAAATGGGCGCGCGCGGCTGGGGCTGGCGCGACGTGCTGCCCTATTTCCGCCGCGCCGAAACCCGTGCCGAGGGCGGCGACGCCTATCGCGGCGATTCCGGCCCGCTGCGCACCAGCTACGGCCGCCTCGCCAACCCGCTCTACCGCGCCTTCATCGAGGCCGGGCGCCAGGCCGGCTACCCCGTCACCGACGATGTCAACGGCTTCCAGCAGGAAGGCTTCGGCCGGATGGACATGACCGTCCATCGCGGCCGCCGCTGGAGCACCGCGAACGCCTATCTCCGGCCGATCCGCAACCGCCCCAACCTCACCCTCCACGCGCGCAGCCTGGTCTCGCACATCGTCTTCACCGGCAGGGCGGCCACCGGCATCGCCTATCGCCGCTTCGGGCAGGACTCCGTCGCCCGCGCCCGCCGCGAGGTGATCGTCGCCGCCGGCGCCATCAACTCGCCGCAGCTGCTCAAGCGTTCCGGCATCGGCCCCGCCGCCGAGCTCGCCGCGCTGGGCATCGACGTCGTGGCCGATCGTCCCGGTGTGGGCGAAAACCTGCAGGACCACCTCGAATTCTACTTCCAGGTCGCCTGCACCCAGCCGATCACGCTGTATTCGTCGATGAACCCGCTCGCCAAGGCAATGATCGGCCTGCGCTGGCTGCTGTTCCACGACGGTCTCGGCGCCACCAACCATTTCGAGAGCTGCGGCTTCATCCGCTCGCGCCCCGGCGTCGAATACCCCGACATCCAGTATCACTTCCTCCCCGTCGCCATCCGCTACGATGGCCGCGCCCACGCCACCCAGCACGGCTTCCAGGCCCATGTCGGCCCGATGCGCTCGAACAGCCGCGGCTGGGTCCGCCTGCGCGACCGCAATCCCGCAACCAAGCCGCGGATCTTCTTCAACTACATGAGCGAGAAGCAGGACTGGGCGGACATGCGCGCCTGCGTGCGCCTCACCCGCGAAATCTTCGCGCAGGAGGCTTTCGCCCCGTTTCGCGGCGCCGAAATCGCCCCCGGCGCCGACGTCACCGCCGACGCCGATATCGACGCCTTCATCCGTGGCGCCGTCGAAAGCGCCTACCACCCCAGCGGCACCTGCCGCATGGGCGATGCCGCCGATCCGCTCGCGGTGGTCGATCCCGAAACCCGCGTCATCGGGGTCGAACGCCTGCGCGTCGCCGACTCCTCGATCATGCCGCGCATCACCAACGGCAATCTCAACGCGCCCACCATCATGATCGGCGAGAAGGCGGCCGATCACATCCGCGGCCGCGATCCGCTGCCGCCGAGCAACGCGCCGTTCTACCGCGCCGAACACTGGCAATCTGCCCAGCGCTGAAATCCGGCGCGCGTCACGGCGGAAATGATCAGCCGCATGTCGCATCGATACAACTCCCGCTTCGTATCGCGCGATGTGCGCCCGGCTCCAGCATGGCATTGTCGGCGTGACAGGAGTTCCGAATGCAGCGTTTTTCCGCCCTCGCCCTCATCAGGCGCGCGCTCGACGGCCAGGCCGGCTGGCAGGCCCAGTGGCGCGACGCCGCCCCGAAACCCGCCTATGACGCGGTCATCATCGGCGGCGGCGGCCACGGCCTCGGCACCGCCTACTACCTCGCCCGCAAGCATGGCATGCGCAACATCGCCGTGCTGGAAAAAGGCTGGATCGGCGGCGGCAATACCGGCCGCAACACCACCATCATCCGCTCGAACTACCTGTTCGACGAGAGTGCAGCGCTCTACGATCACGCGCTGAAACTCTGGGAAGGCCTGTCGGCCGAGCTGAACTACAACGTCATGTTCTCGCAGCGCGGCGTGCTGATGCTCGCCCACAACGTGCACGACGAACAGGTCTTCCGCCGCCATGTCCACGCCAACCGCCTCAACGGCGTCGACAATGAATGGCTCACCCCCGAACAGGCGAAGGCCTTCTGCCCGCCGCTGAACATCGCCCCCGGCATGCGCCATGCGGTCACCGGCGGCGCGCTGCAACGGCGCGGCGGCACGGCGCGGCACGATGCCGTCGCCTGGGGCTATGCCCGCGCCGCCAGCGCAATCGGTGTCGACATCATCCAGAACTGCGAGGTCACCGGCATCGACCGCGACGCCGCAGGCCGCGTCAGCGGCGTGCAGACCACGCGCGGTGCGATTGCAACCAGGCGCATCGGCGTGGTTGCCGCCGGCAATACTTCGGTGGTGATGGCGATGGCCGGGCTGCGCATGCCGCTCGAAAGCTTCCCGCTGCAGGCGCTGGTCTCCGAGCCGGTGAAGCCGTGCTTTCCCTGCGTCGTCATGTCGAACACGATCCACGCGTATATCAGCCAGTCCGACAAGGGCGAGCTGGTCATCGGCGCCGGCACCGATGCCTACATCTCCTACAGCCAGCGCGGCGCGCTGCACATCTCGATGCACACGCTGGAGGCGATCTGCGAGCTGTTCCCGATGTTCCGCCGCATGCGCATGCTGCGCAACTGGGGCGGCATCGTCGACGTCACGCCGGACCGCTCGCCGATCATCGCCAAAACGCCGATCCCCGGCCTTTACGTCAATTGCGGCTGGGGCACCGGCGGCTTCAAGGCCACGCCCGGCTCCGCCGATCTCTTCGCCCACACCATCGCCCGCGACGAGCCGCACCCGATCAACGCCCCCTTCAGCCTCGAGCGCTTCGCCGAGGGGCGGCTGATCGACGAGGCCGCCGCCGCCGCGGTCGCGCACTGAGGAGCCCCGCCATGCTGCTGATCCCCTGCCCGCATTGCGGCGAGCGTCCGGAAATCGAGTTCGCCTATGGCGGCGAGGCCCATCGCGTCCGCGCCGCCGACCCGCGCGCCGTCGATGACGCTTCGTGGACCGACTATCTCTACATCCGCCGCAACGCCCGCGGCGAGTTCGAGGAACGCTGGCGCCACGCCCATGGCTGCGGCCGCTTCTTCAACCTCCGCCGCAACACCTATACCGACATGATCGACCGCGGAGCCGCACGATGAGCCAGAGCTTCCGGCTTGCCGAGGGCGGGCGGATCGACCGCTCCCGCACCCTCGCCTTCCGCTTCGACGGCCGCGCCTATGCCGGCCATCCGGGCGACACGCTGGCCTCCGCCCTGCTCGCCAACGGCGTCCATCTGGTCGGCCGCTCCTTCAAGTATCACCGCCCGCGCGGCATCCTGACCGCCGGCGCCGAGGAGCCGAACGCCCTGGTCGGCGTCGGCCGCGACGAGGGGCACTACACTCCCAACCTGCGCGCCACCCAGGTCGTCCTGCATGACGGCCTGGTCGCCGAAAGCCAGAACCGCTTCCCCTCGCTCGAACGCGACGTCGGCGGCCTCACCGACCTGTTCTGGAAATTCATCCCCGCCGGTTTCTACTACAAGACGTTCATGTGGCCGAAGACGGCATGGACACGGGTGTTCGAGCCGCGCATCCGCGCCATGGCCGGCCTCGGCCGCGCCCCGGAGATCGCGGACGCCGCCTGCTACGCCCAGCGCTACGCCCATTGCGACGTGCTGGTGGTCGGCGCCGGCCCCGCCGGCATCGAGGCCGCCCTGGCCGCCGCCTCCTCCGGCGCGCGGGTGATCCTGTGCGACGAACAGGCCGAACCCGGTGGCGCCCTTCTGGCCGAGACCGACGCGACGCTCGACGGCGCCGACGTCGCCAGCTTCCTCGCCACCCGGCTGAGCTGGCTGCAGGCCGCCGGCCAGGTCACCATCCTGCCGCGCACCATCGCCTTCGGCTATTTCCCGCACAACATGATCGGCCTCGCCCAGGATCTCACCGATCATCTCGGCGAACCCGACGACACCCAGCCCCGCGGCCGGCTCTGGCAGGTCCGCGCCCGCGAGGTGGTGATCGCCACCGGCGCCATCGAGCGCCCCCTCGCCTTCCCCGACAACGACCGCCCCGGCATCATGCTGGCCGACGCCGCGCGCACCTACGTCACCCGCTACGGCGTGCTGCCGGGCCGCAACGCCGTCGTCTTCACCGCGCATGATTCCGCCTATGCCGCCGCCCTCGCCCTGCATCGCGCCGGCGCCCGCATCGCCGCGATCGCCGATCTCCGGCCCGATCCGTCCGGCGAACTGGTCGAGGCCGCGCGTGCTGCCGGCCTGCCGATCCGCCCCGGCTGCACCCTCACCGGCACCGAGGGGCGGCTGCGCGTCACCGCGGCCACCATCGCGCGGCGCGACGGCGGTGCCGGCGAGCGCCTCTCCTGCGACCTCGTGCTGATGTCCGGCGGCTTCACCCCGAGCGTGCATCTCTTCTCGCAGAGCCGCGGCAAGCTCCGCTTCGATCCCGCGCTCGACGCCTTCATCCCCGGCGAGCCGGCCGAGGCCTGCCGCGCCGCCGGTGCCGCCGCCGGCACCACCTCGCTGGCCGACGCCCTCGCCTCCGGCCGCGCCGCCGGCGAGGCGGCCGCCACCGCCGCCGGCTTCACCGCCCCGCCCGCAATGGCGATCGCGGTCGCCAACGCCCCCGCCGCCACCGGCGGCTTCCTCGGCGCCACGCCGCACGGCCGCAACTCCGGCGCGGTGCGCGCCTTCATCGACTTCCAGAACGACGTCACCGCGAAGGACATCTCGCTCGCCCTGCGCGAGGGCTTCCGCTCGGTCGAGCACGTCAAGCGCTACACCACCAACGGCATGGCGACCGACCAGGGCAAGCTCTCCAACATGAACGCGCTCGGCATCATGTCCGCCGAACTCGGCCGCCCGATCCCCGAGATCGGCACCACCACCTTCCGCATGCCCTACACGCCGGTGCCCTTCGGCTATTTCGCCGGCTACGCCCGCGGCGCGCTGTTCGAGCCCGAGCGTCACACCCCGATCCATGACTGGGCGGAGGAACAGGGCGCAATGTTCGAGGATGTCGGCACTTGGAAGCGCGCCCGCTACTTCCCGCGCGAGGGCGAGACGATGCACCGCGCCGTCGCCCGCGAATGCCGCGCCGTGCGCGCCAGCGTCGGCATCTTCGACGCCTCGACCCTCGGCAAGATCGAGATCGTGGGGCCGGACGCCGCCGAATTCCTCAACCGCATGTACGTCAACGCCTGGACGAAGCTGAAACCCGGCCGCCTGCGCTACGGCGTGCTGCTGCGCGAGGACGGGTTCGTGATCGACGACGGCGTCATCGGCCGCCTGTCCGACACCCGCTTCCACGTTACCACCACCACCGGCGGCGCCCCGCGCGTGCTCGCCATGATGGAGGACTACCTGCAGACCGAGTTCCCCGAACTCGATGTCTGGCTCACCTCCACCACCGAGCAATACGCGGTCATCGCCGTCCAGGGCCCCCGCGCCCGCGACGTGATCGCCCCGCTGGTCGAGGGGGCGGACATCTCCGGCGCCGCCATGCCGCACATGAGCATGGTCGAATGCCGCGTCGCCGGCATCCCGGCCCGGCTGTTCCGCGTCAGCTTCACCGGCGAGCTCGGCTTCGAGATCAACGTTCCCGCCGATTACGGCCGCGCCGTCTGGGAGGCGGTGTTCGATGCCGGCCGCCGGCACGACGTCACCGCCTACGGCACCGAGACGATGCACGTGCTGCGCGCCGAGAAGGGCTACATCATCGTCGGCCAGGAAACCGACGGCACGGCAACGCCCGACGATGTCGGCCTCGCCTGGGCGATCGGCAAGGCGAAGCCCGATTTCGTCGGCAAGCGCGCGCTCGACCGCGCCGCCTTCGCCGGCCAGACCGGGCGCAAGCAGCTCGTCGGCCTGTTCACCGAGCCCGGCGATGTCGTGCTCGAGGAAGGCGCCCATCTCGTCACCGACCCCGACCGGCCGCCGCCCGCCGAGATTCTCGGCCACGTCACCTCCGCCTACTGGAGCGAAACGCTCGGCCGCTCCATCGCCCTCGCTCTGGTGCGCGGCGGGCGCGACCGCATCGGCGAAACGTTTCACGTGAAACTCTCGGACCGTGCGATCCCGGTCCGCCTCACCGATCCGGTGTTCTACGATCGTGAAGGAGCCAGGCTCGATGGCTGACCTGATGCAGACCCGCCTCGCCTCCCCGCTCGCCGGGCGCATCGGCGATTCCCGGATGCGCGAGATGCCGCGCGCCACGCGCGTCTCGCTGCGCCTGAAACCGGAGGCCATCGAGGCCGCCGGCGCGGCGCTGGAGGTCGATCTCACCCTCGGGATGAACCGCGCCACCGAGTCCGGCTCCCGCACCGCGATCCGCCTCGGCCCGGACGAATTCCTGCTCATCGCCCCGGTCGCCGACACCTGGGAGGCGTTCGAAGCCACCCTCGCCGCGGTTCTCACGCCGCGCGACTACGCGCTGGCCGACATCTCCCACCGCCAGCTCGGCGTCTCGATCGAGGGGCCGGACTGCACGGCGATGCTCAACGCCCTCTGCCCGCTCGATCTCGACCTCGCCGCCTTCCCCGTCGGCATGGCCACCCGCACCCTGTTCGGCAAGGCCGATATCGTGCTCTGGCGCACCGCTGATACTCGCTTCCACATCGAGGTCTGGCGCTCATTTGCCCCCTATCTCTGGGGCCTTCTCGCGACCATCGGCCGAGAATATCCCGATCAATGCTTTCCCGGCGCCTAGAGCATCATCCGATCAGATGGAATCATCTGATCGGATAAAGATGCTCTGAATATCATTATCATAGAGCACTGCATCCGATCCGGATGGATCGGAAAGTGCTCTAGGTTCTGGACTCAACTGATCCAAGATGTGACGGCGAGGACGAGGCAGATACCTGCGAGGAAATTTCGTGCGGTTTTGTCGTAGCGTGTGGCGATGGCGCGCCAGTCCTTGAGCCTGCAGAAGGC
>JAJZSY010000007.1 GCA_021849425.1 Pseudomonadota bacterium | reverse complement strand
TCTTTGCCAACGTCCGATCCGTCGTCGGCACCGCCGCACGCCACGGTGTCGATGCCTATACCGCCATCAAAAACGCCGTCACAGGAACATCTATGCCGATCAACCCCATGCCAGGTTGAGCAGATACTGACATTTTATTATGATCGGACAGAATCACGATCGCGACCACCGCGCAACGCTCCAACGGCTTTGCAAGGTTTTCCCACTCAGGTCTCCCAGACCTTGCAAATCCCAATATTGCCCGCCGCTAAAACATCGCGGCAAGATCAGCAAAATTCGATTTTTCACAAGTGAATAATCATACAGTGTATTTTCGTGGGGTCTACACACTGCGCTGTTCCACGACGCGACCGTTGTCTCCGCGCCGCGCAACATTTCCCGCAAGCAGGAGGATCACATTAGAGCATCATCCGATCCGGATGATGTTGATTTCCGCTGAGATCTGACCCGGGAAGGCCGGATTTTTCCACTGAGATTTGACCCATGTTTGACTGTTTCCCCGTCTGGAAGAGGCGGGGGCGAACGGAGTGTTGGACATGGCGTTTTTGAGCATTATCCGCCGGTGGCATAAGCGTGAGCATGTGCCGATCCGAGAGATTTCCCGGCGCACAGGCGTGTCGCGGAACACGATCCGCAAATATCTTCGGTCTGATGTGATTGAGCCGAAGTTTCAGGTTCCGGACCGGCCGAGCAAGCTTGATCCTTATGCCGAGAAGCTTTCGGCGTGGCTGCGCCGTGAAGCTGGCCGGCCGCGCAAGCAGCGGCGGACGGTCAAGCAGCTATACGGTGATCTCGTCAGCCTGGGCTATGACGGTTCCTACAATCGTGTGGCGGCCTTTGCCCGGGCTTGGAAGGGGGAGTGCCAACGGCTGCAGCAGACCGCCGGCCGGGGAACCTTCGTGCCCTTGGCCTTTGCGCCTGGCGAGGCGTTCCAGTTTGACTGGAGCGAAGATTTTGCGATCATCGGTGGCGTCCGCGTCAAGTTGCAGGTGGCGCACACCAAACTGTCGCATAGCCGGGCGTTCATTGTTCGGGCCTATCTGCTGCAGACACATGAGATGTTGTTCGACGCGCATAACCACGCCTTCCAAGCTCTCGGCGGCGTACCGCGGCGCGGGATTTACGACAACAAGCGCACCGCCGTTGACAAGGTCGGCCGTGGCAAGGAGCGCAGCGTCAACGCCCGCTTCCTGGCGATGACCAGCCATTATCTCTTCGAGGCCGAGTTCTGTAATCGGGCCGCCGGTTGGGAGAAGGGGCAGGTTGAGAAGAACGTCCAGGATGCACGCCACCGCCTGTGGCAGTCCATGCCTCCGTTCGAAAGCTTGGACGCCCTGAACGACTGGCTGGAGCGGCGCTGCCGGGAGCTGTGGGAGCAGACCGCGCATGGCAACGAGCCGGGAACCATTGCCGATGTCTGGGCCAGCGAGGTTGAGAGCCTCATGCCTGTGGGCCGTCCGTTCGATGGGTTCGTGGAACACACCAAGCGGGTCTCCTCGACCTGCCTGATCCACTTGGAGCGTAACCGCTACAGCGTGCCGGCCTCTTTTGCCAACCGGCCGGTCAGCCTGCGGGTCTATCCCGACAGGCTGGTGGTGGCGGCGGAGGGGCAAATCATCTGCGAGCATCCGCGCATCATCGACCGGACGCACAACGGCCCAGGGCGCACTGTGTATGACTGGCGGCATTATCTGGCGGTGATCCAGCGCAAGCCGGGCGCCTTGCGCAACGGTGCGCCGTTCCTGGAATTGCCCGATGCCTTCAAGCGGCTGCAGCAACATCTCCTGCGCCGTCCTGGCGGTGACCGGGAGATGGTGGAGATCCTGGCCCTGGTGCTGCACCATGACGAGCAGGCGGTGTTGGTGGCGGTGGAACTGGCGCTGGAGGACGGCGTGCCGTCCAAGACGCATATCATCAACCGGCTCCACCGGCTGATCGACGGCAAACAGGCTCCGCCTCCGGTCATCACCGCGCCACAGGCACTGACATTGGCCAATGAACCCAAGGCTGACGTCGAGCGCTACGATAGCTTGCGCCAATCTGAGGAGGCCCGCCATGCGTCATGATCCCGCCACCGGCGCGCTCGTCATCATGCTGCGCAGCCTCAAAATGCACGGCATGGCACAGGCCGTCGATGAACTGGCCCAGCAGGGTGCCCCGGCCTTCGAAGCCGCCATCCCGGTACTCTCCCAGTTGCTCAAGGCCGAGACCGCTGAGCGCGAGGTCCGCTCCATGGCCTATCAGTTCAAGGCCGCCCGCTTCCCGGCCTATCGCGACCTGGCCGGCTTCGACTTCGCCAGCAGCGAGGTCAATGAGGCCCTGGTCCGCCAGTTGCATCGTTGCGACTTCATCGAACCCGCCGACAATGTCGTGCTCGTCGGCGGCCCGGGCACGGGCAAAACCCACATCGCCACCGCGCTCGGCGTGCAGGCCGTCGAGCATCACAAAAAGCGCGTCCGCTTCTTCTCCACCGTCGAGCTGGTCAATGCTCTGGAGCAGGAAAAAGCTCAGGGAAAGGCTGGGCAAATCGCCGGCCGTCTGATCCATGCCGACCTCGTCATCCTCGATGAGCTTGGCTATCTGCCCTTCAGCGCCTCAGGCGGAGCTTTGCTGTTCCATCTGCTCAGCAAGCTCTACGAGCGCACCAGCGTCGTCATCACCACCAACCTGAGCTTCAGCGAATGGTCCGCCGTCTTCGGCGACGCCAAGATGACCACCGCGCTCCTCGATCGCCTCACCCACCACTGCCATATCCTCGAGACCGGAAATGACAGCTTCAGGTTCAAAAATAGCTCCGTGCAGAAATCCCAAAAACGAAAGGAGAAAAATCCAGCCTTGACCCCATCATGAAACTCAAATCATAAACTATGGGCGGGTCAAATCTCGATGGAATTCCCGGGTCAGATCTCAGCGGAAATCAACAGTATGACCGTAACGAGATGTTGGAGACTGCTTCCGTCATTCCGGGCGACGAAACCGAGATCTTTGCCGAAGCCTGTCGCAAGGCCAAGGTTTGGGGCGTGTTTTCGCTGACCGGAGAACGTCATGAGGAGCATCCGCGCAAGATGCCCTACAACACGCTGATCCTGATCGACGACACAGGAAAGATCGTCCAGAAATATCGCAAGATCATGCCATGGACGCCGATCGAAGGCTGGTATCCAGGGTCGACGACCTATGTCACGGAGGGCCCGAAGGGCCTGAAAATCAGCCTGATCATCTGCGATGACGGCAACTATCCGGAGATCTGGCGCGATTGCGCGATGAAGGGGGCGGAACTGGTTGTTCGCTGCCAGGGCTACATGTATCCCGCAAAGGACCAGCAGGTCATGATGGCCAAGTCCATGGCCTGGGCCAACAATGTCTATGTCGCGGTTGCCAACGCCGCTGGCTTCGACGGGGTTTATTCCTATTTCGGACACTCCGCGATCATCGGGTTCGACGGGCGCACGCTCGGCGAATGCGGGGAGGAGGAGTATGGCATCCAGTATGCGCAGCTTTCGAAGTCCCTACTGCGCGACGCACGCCGTAATGGCCAGTCGGAGAACCACCTCTTCAAGCTGCTCCATCGTGGATATACCGGGATGGTGAATTCCCATGAAAACGAGCCGGGCAAGGCAGTCTGCCCCTACGATTTCTATCGCGAGTGGATTGAAAATCCCGAGGCGGTGCGCGCGAAGGTCGAAGGTCTTACACGGCCGAGCCTCGGGACCGAGGAATGTCCGATCGAGGGCATCCCGATTGAGGTCAGGCTTGCGGCCGAGTGAGCGCCCGCACTCAACGTGGCGTCACCGCGAGGATGGATCGGAAACAATCTGGCCTTCGCATTTTTATCGTGAGGGTGTGGCCGTTCAATGAGAGGCGCTGCACAATGCCGGTATGAAAGGAACTGGCTTTCGCTTGACACTTGGCTGTCCGAGCGAGGCTCTGATCGTGGCAGGAGGCAAGTTCAGTGGCTGGTCAGAGCCAAGCGGATCATAAGTCCTCCGAATGCCAGAAAGATGAGGCCGCTTAGTATCGGTCTCCTCCTTGCGCGGCCGGGTATGGTGTCGGATACAGTTGATAACCCGGGCGGCATTACCCGGCCGGATTGAACGGAAACAGGTGCAGCCGGTCGGCCGCGACATGCAGGGCGACGACGCCGCGCGGCGGCGGGGTCTCGCATTGCACCGGAACCGGGGCGGCGAGGCCGTCGATCCGCAACAACGCCTGCCAGTGTCCGGCCTCGAAATGCGCGCCGATGCAGGTAGCCGGCATGCCCTCTGCGGCGAGGGACATCGCACCGCGCGGCCAGAACAGCAGCGCCTGCGCCGCACCGGCGAGGCGGGAGGCGCCGCCGGGAATGCCGAGCGGCGTACCACCGAAGACAATGGCGGCGTCGTCCCCCGCCGCGCGCACCGGCACCAGAACTCCGCCGCACAGCCCGGCGAGGCGCGCCGCATAGGGGGTCGCCGGCCGGGCGAACATGGCATCCGGCGTGGCGCAGGCGGTCAGGCGGCGATCTTCAAGAATGGCGACGCGGTCCGCGAGGCGCGCGATATCCGCCGGATCGTGCGAGATGCAGAGCGCGGCCAATCCGGTTTCGACGATCAGCGCGCGAAGCTCGGTGCGCAGGGTTTCCCTGGTCTCGACATCGAGACTGGAGAACGGCTCGTCGAGCATCAGCAGGCGAGGTGCTGCGGCCAGGGCACGGGCAAGGCCGACGCGCTGCTGCTGCCCGCCCGACAGGGTGGCCGGCAGGCGTCCCGCGCAGGCGGCGACGCCGAACTGGTCGAGAAGGGCCAGCGCCTTGCGCTCCCGCCCGGCACGGTCGCGGATCACCACCGCCACGTTTTCGAGAACGGACAGATGCGGCCAGAGCGCGAAATCCTGGAACACCATGCCAAGGCCGCGCGCCTCGGGACGGACGAAGGTGGCGGCGGCATCGTCGACCAGGACATCGCCGATGCGGATCGCGCCGCGCGCCGGCCGGTCGAGCCCGCCGATCACCCGCAGCAGGCTGGTCTTGCCCGATCCGGACTCGCCGGCCAGCACGACGCATTCGCCGGGGGACAGGCTCAGCGCCGCATCCTCGACGACCAGGCGGCCGCCGCGCTGCACGGCGACGCCGTCGATGGCGAGTGCTGCGCTCATGCCGGGCGCAGGCGCCGCGGCGCGGCGAGCAGGGCAACGCCGGCCGCGAGCAGAAGCGCGAGCCCGGCCATCGCGCCGAGGCCGAACAGGGCGAGCCGCGCCGAGGCGGCGTAGTCGCTCATCTGGTCGAGCGTGACGATGGCGACGCCAAGCGGCGTGGCCCCCGGCGGATAGAGCAGTTCGGAGACCGGCAGTTCGAACATGATCGCGGCGGCGACAAGCAGATAAGCATAGGTGAAGGGCCGGATCAGCAGCATGCCCTCGATATCCACCAGCCGCGTCAGGCGCGGCAGGCCGTGCAGCCGCGCCGCTGCCACGAGATTGGGATCGAGATCGTCCAGCGCGCCCTGCATCATGCGCAGGGCGAGCGGGGCCATGCCCGCGGTGTAGCCGATCAGCAGCAGAAGCCGACTGCCATAGAGCGGGAGCAGGTCGTTGTTGAAGGCGACGATGTAGCTGGCGCCGAGCACGAGGCCGGGCACCGCCATGTTCGCGACCAGAGCGACGTCGAGCACCGCCGTGATGCGGCGGGCGCGGGAGGCGCGCAGGCGCAGGATCAGCACGGCGACGCCGAGCGACATCGTCGCGCCGACCATGCCGAAGCCGAGCGATCGCAGCACCGCGCCGGGATGCGGCATGGGAACGGGCAGCGGCTGGAGCGCGCGCGCGAACAATGCCACGACCGGAATGACGATCCCGACCAGGGCAAACACGCATGTCAGCGCGGCGAATACGAGTTCCCGCCGCCACGCCGGGCGCTGCCGCGCGGGCGGCCGCATGCGGCCGTTCTGGATCGCCGCCCCCTGCCGCCGGCAGGCCATGGCGATGCCGCCGAACACCGCCGCAACGGCGATCAGGCGCCAGCACAGGATCGAGGCGCCGGCAAAGTCGGTCGGGGTTTCGGCGAGGTGCTGGTAGATCGCGTAGGTCAGGATCGGCACATGGCTGGTGACGCCGAGCGTCGCCGGGATGCCAAATTCCTGCATGGTTTCGATCACCGCGATGGCGAAGCCGACCGCCATCGCCGGCGCGAGCAAACGCAGGCCGATCCGCACGCGCGGGATGAAGGGAACGCCGTGGATGGCGGCGGCCTCGGCCGGCGCCGAATCGGCGGCGGCGAGAGTGGCCCGCGCGACCAGGGCGGAAAACGGCAGCGCCTTGACGACATAGAGCATCATCAGGCCGCCGACGCCGAAGAAGGCCTGCCCGGCAAGCGTGGCGCGCAAGGCGTGGTTGCTGAAAATGATCATCCAGCCGGTCGTCAGCATGTAACTCGGCGTCAGGAACAGGCCCCAGAGCGTCAGCGTGGCGGCGCGGGCGACCGGGCCCTCCGCCGTCGTGGTAAAGAGGGCGAAAAGCGCGCCGAGCGGTGCGGCGATGATCGCCGTGCCGACCGAGAGCAGCAGGGAGACGACGAAGGCCGGCCAGTCGCCGGCCGCGCCGTGACCGGAAAGAAACGGCATGACCAGCAGGCGAACCAGCGGGTAGACAAAGAAGGTCGCGATCAGCACAGCGATGATCGCGGCCCGCAGGCCGGCCGCGCCGGACCTCATCGGCAAACGGGTCTGCGCTGCGCGATCAAGACCCCGCCCCGTCGACCGCGTGGGCGAACCAGGCCAGCACGTCCTTCTCCCGCGCGCCCCAGCTTGCCGCGTCGAGCGTCGCGAGATCGAGCGTCGTCAGCGGCGGCAAGGCGCGGCGGGGCGCGGATAGCGCGGTGACCGGCCAGTAATAGCTGTCGCCCTCGCCTTCGCGTTTGCGGATGGCCTGGCCGGCGGGGCTTTCGGCAAAGGCGATGAAGGCCTTCGCCTCGCGCAGCGCCCGGCCGTGCAGACCTTTCGGCAGCACGATGACGTTCGGAAGCACGTAGGCGGGACGCGGATAAATGACGGTGAGATCGTGATCGCTGTTGCGGGCCGCGTTCACGGCGGCGGAGGATTGCACGATCGCCAGCTTGATCGTGCCGCTGCGCAGGGCGGCCAACGTGGCATCGTTCTTGGCGAAGACCTGCAACCCGTTGGCCTTCAGCGCGGTGACGAAACTCTTGCCCTGCGGCCAGCCGCCGGCGGTCTTGAGCATGCCGGCCAGTGCCGGGTAGGTCGGGCCGGAAATCGCGGGGTCGTTCATGCCGACAACGCCGCGATAGGGCGGCGTGGCGAGATCGTTCCACGTCTTCGGCGGCGGGAGCGTGGATGACTTCCTCATCACGAACACGCCCGCGAGGGTGAAGCCGGTGGGCACATAGGCACCGTCCGACGGCAGCATTGAGCGGCCGGTCGCGGTGAGCGTCACCGGCGGCCGCAGCCCATGGGCCAGGAGTCCGGCCCGATCGAGCGAAACGGCGGCGGTCGCGCCATCGAACCAGCCGATATCCCAGTCGGGATGATCGCCCTCGGCGGTGATCCGCGCCAGCAGCGCCCCGGTCGACAGGCGGATGACGCGGATGGGAATTCCGGTCTTCTTGGCGAATGCCTTGCCGATGGCGGGCGCGTAGTCAAGCGCCGCGTAGAGCACAAGCCCGGACGTCGATGCCGGCCACAGCAGAACCGCCGCGATGATGATTATGGAGACGCCAAATCCTGCCGCAATCAGCCGTCGCATGACGTTCTCCGCACCCAGCCTGTCCATTTCGTCATTAGAACACTTCCCGATCCATCCGGATCGGCTGTAGTACTCTATCTTGTTGATAATTCGAGCATCTTTATCCGATCAGATGACTCCATCCGACCGGATGATGCTCCAGAGCACTTTCCGATCCATCCGGATCGGCTGTAGTGCTCTATCTTGTTGATAATTCGAGCATCTTTATCCGATCAGATGACTCCATCCGACCGGATGATGCTCTATAGGGCGGAATGCCGGGGGACAATCGCCTTTCGCGTCTTCCTCAAGAAGATGTCATCCTTGGCAGCAAGTTTAACCGTAGTGTCATCGAATCGCGGCGCGTGTTACTCATCGTCAGCGCGTTTTCTGGCGCAGATTGGCGGCGCGATGGGCAAGGCAATCGCCCATGTTCAAGCCCGCCGGATGCCGCCCCTTCCCGAAACCGGCACAAGCGTCGTACGATGGATATCGACCCGCTGCCGCGCCGGGAAATCGAAAACCTGCCGCACACGGAGCGAAACCTTGCCGATTACCCCGCCCTTGTCCACAGGCTTATTCAGATTTCTGTGGACAACTCGCGCGAAGTCCTCATCGTAAGTCACTGATTTCGCGCCCTTGTTCCATCAGCACCGCCCCACCGGGAGCGGCGGCGGCGCTCAGAGGCCGAAATAGGCCTCGTGCACGGCGTCGCTCGCCTCCAGCTCGGCGCGCGTGCCGGAAAGCCGCACCCGCCCGCCATCGATCAGGTAGCCCCGATCGGCCAGCGGCAGGAAAGCGACGTTCTGTTCGGCGATCAGCAGCGTCATCCCGCCGGTGATCGCGGTCTTCAGAACATCGACCACCTGCTTGACGAAGACCGGCGCAAGGCCGGACGAGGGCTCGTCCATCAGCAGCAGTTTCGGCTCGGAGACCAGCACCTTGGCGATGCCGAGCATCTTGCGCTGCCCGCCCGACAGGCTGGAGGCGAGATCGCGCCGCTTGCCGGCGAGCGCGGGAAACAGTTCGTAGAGCCGGCCGCTACGCCGCCGCACCTCGGCGGCCGAGAGGAAATAGCCGCCGAGGCGGATATTCTCCTCGATGGTCAGGCCGGGAAACACGCCGAGTTCGGACATGAAGGCGATGCCGCGGCGGATGCGCTGGTCCGGCGGCAGCGCGCCGACCGGCTCGCCATCGAACGTGATCGTCCCGCCGGTGCAGGGCAGCAGCCCGATGATCGTGCGCAGCAGCGTGGTCTTGCCGGCGCTGTTGGCGCCAAGCAGGATCACCGTCTCGCCCGCGTCCACCGCGAGGTCGATGCCCCAGAGAACCTGCATCGGGCCATATCCGGACTCGACGCCCTTGAGTGCGAGAAGGGTCATGCCGTCAGCCTCCGATGAACGCGGCAACCACGTCCGGGTCCTGCGATGCCGCCTTGAGCGAGCCCTCGAACAGCATCCGCCCCGCGCCCAGCACGATCACCCGGTCGGTGATGCGGTTGAGGAAATCGAGCAGATGCTCGACGACGATGAGCGCGATGCCCCGCGCGGCGAGCGATTTCAGCAGCTCGGCGATGCCCCCGAGTTCCGCCGGATTGAGCCCGGCGCCGATCTCGTCGATCAGCAGCAGCCGCGGATTGGTCGCCAGCGCGCGGCCGAGATCGAGCATCTTCTGCTGGTTGACCGTCAGCGCCCCGGCGATCGCGTCGGCCTGGTCGGCGAGCCCGATGCCGGCGAGAATCTCGTCGATATCAACCGCGCCGCGCCCGGCGAAGGTCGCGGCAACCTCGATATTCTCGCGCACCCGCATCGCCCGAAAACATTTCGGCACCTGGAAGCTGCGGTTGATGCCGAGCCGGGCGATGCGAAACAGCTTCAGGCGCTGGATTTCCCGCCCCTCGAACAGGATGCGCCCGGCATCGGCCTGGTGCACGCCGGAGATGACGTTGATCGTCGTCGTCTTGCCCGAGCCGTTGGGCCCGACGAGCCCGACAATCTCGCCCGCGGACACCGAGAAACTCTGCCGGTCGAGCACGGTGAGCCCGCCGAAGCGCTTGCTCACCCCTTCCAGCCGCAGCAGCGGTTCAGAGGACATCGACATTTCTCCGGATCAGCAGCGACATCAGGCCATTGGGCAGGAACAGCACCAGCAGCACGATCAGCAGCCCGTAGAGCAGCTCGAAATATTGCGGCGCCGAAACGCCGATCACCGCGTAGAACGCATAGAGCAAGGCAGCGCCGAGCAGCGGCCCGATCACCGTGCCAACCCCGCCGAACAGGGCGAAGACGATGGCGAAGACCGAAATCTGCAACGTGAACACCGCATCGGGATAGAAGACCGAAAGGTTCCACGCATAGGCGCCGCCGGCCAGCCCGGCGATGCCGGCAGAAGCCAGCCACACGATGAGCCGCTCGCGCACGATATCCACACCCGCGAGCCCCGCGCTGATCGGGTCCTGATGCATCGCCCGCAGCCCGAGCCCGAAGCGCGAACGCCGGAAATACGCGGCAAGCCCGGTGGCGAGCAGCAGCACCGCCAACATCGTCGCATAGCTCGCCGTCGGCGCGTAGACCTGCTCGATCTTCACGCCATAAGGCCCGCCGGTCACATGCTTCAGCGCCTCGTTCGCCACCACGTAATAGATGATCTGCGAGGCGGCGAGATTGGCGATCGAGAAATACGCGCCCGAGAGCCGCAGCAGCGGCCCGAGAATGAGCCCGACCACGACCGCCGCCAGCCCGCCACCGAGCACGCAGACCAGCACCGGCATTCCGGTGAACGTCACCAGCAGCGAGGTGGCGTAGGCGCCGGTGCCGAAGAAGCCGACATAGCCGAACGGCAGATACCCGGTGAACCCGTAAAGCAGGTTCAGCCCCTGGGCGAGCGCCATGAAGGTCATCATGGTGAACAGCACGGACTGGTTGCCATAGACATGCGGCAGCACCAGAAACATGGCGGCGAGAATGGCCAGCACCGCGGCCGGATAACGCATAGTATTGTCCTGCTTACGCACTGCGCACCGCCTTGCCGAGCAGGCCGGAGGGCCGGATCAGCACGATGACGAGCAGCAGCGCATAGGGCACGAGATTCGACCACGAGGCGTAATAGGTCTGCATCAGCATCGTTCCCACGCCGAACACGAGGCCGCCGACCACTGTGCCGAGCGGATTGCCGAGCGAGCCGATGATGATGATGGCGAACGACGTCGTGGTCAGGCTGTCGCCGATCGAGGGCGACACCGAGCCGACCATGTAGGGCACGAACACGCCGGCGATCCCGGCCAGCGACAGGCCGATCATGAAGGCGATCGCCGAAACCCGGTCGACATCGATGCCGGTGGCGCGCGCCTCGTCGCGGTCGGCCATGATCGCGCGCGTCGCGAAGCCGAGCCGCGTGCGGGTGAAATAGAGCCAGAGCCCGCCGATGCAGAGAATGCTCACCGCCGCCGCGACCCACCAGCTATCCGGAAATTCCTGGCCGAACACGCCGATATTCCCCGACCCCAGCGCCTCGCCGGGCAACGAGCGCTGGTCCGCGCCGAAAATGAAGAGCATCACCGCCTCGATCATCTGGGCGATGCCGAAGAACAAGATGAACGACAGCATCTCCGGGTCCTGGCTGCGCTGCAACCGCGGCACCACGCCGTAATACAGCGGATACCCGATCAGAATTCCGCCCAGAACCGCCAGCGGAATGCCGAAGATCGGGTTGAGGTGAAGCTCGTGCACCAGCAGCCACGCGCCGAACCCGCCCAGCATGATGAACTGGCCATGGGCGAGGTTGATCATCCGCATCACGCCGAAGACGAGATTGAGACCGATGCCGACGAGGCTGAAGAAGATGCCGTAGAGAATGCCGCCGATCAGCGCGTATTCGAGAAGTGCCAACGGCGCGCCCTTTCTTGCAGGGAAGGTGGAAACCAGTGGTCCGGATAGACGAAAGATCCCGGCCCGTCACGGGCCGGGATCCGGCGTTTCATACCGGGCCGCTCAGTGGCGCGGCGCGGGGTAGACCATCGTGCCGGTCGCCTTGTCCTGCGGATAGACCACGACGATCTTGTTGCTCTTGCCGGAGGGAACGAGCTGCGCGACCGGCAGCAGCTCGCCGAGCTGGGCGCCGTTCGCGTTGATCTTGAACTTGCCGAGCACCGTCGTCGTCTTGCCGGACATGTCCATCAGCGCCTGATGGAACGCGAGCTGCGAGAATTTCGGCGCGGTGCCGAGCATGTCCTGCATGATCAGGCCGGTGTTGTAGCCGGCGGCGTCGAGGAAATTCGGCGCGTTATGCGTCGCCGCGGTGAAATCCTTCACGAAGGTCGCGGTGTTCGGGCCATAGGTGGTCTTGGCGAAGCTCACCAGCGGCGGCGTCGGATAGGTGTAGGTGTAGGCGAGGGTTTTCGCGCCGACATTCTTCGTCATCAGGGCGAGAAGCTGGCCGGGGAAAATGGTGAACGTCATCTTGAAATGCAGGCCGCTGCCGGCCAGCGTGTGCAGGAAGGCGATGTCGTTCGGCGGATAGCCGAACTCGATCACCGCGTCCGGCCGGTGCGCCGCGATCGTGTGCAGCAGCACGGTGTAGTTGGACTCGCTGGTCGGCACGCCGTGATAATAAACCGGCGTGACGCCGCCCTGCTTCAGCGTCGCCTTCAGGGTTTCGGCCTGCGACGCGTCGAAATCGTTCGAATCGTAGATGACGGCGATGCGCTTGATCTTGTGATCGAGCAGGAAATGGCCGAGCGGCAGCGGCCACACCGTGGAGGCGGGAATGCTGACATCGGCGAGATAATCGGTCTTCTTGGTG
Organism: Pseudomonadota bacterium; assembly: GCA_021849425.1. GTDB lineage: Bacteria > Pseudomonadota > Alphaproteobacteria > Acetobacterales > Acetobacteraceae > Acidiphilium. The sequence continues at coordinate 88,541 of JAJZSY010000007.1, read as the reverse complement.
AAGAAGTTCGCCCCCGAGCCGGTCGGGTCGATCAGCAGCATGTGGTGCTCGGCGGCCAGCGGAATCGCGACCGAGGTCAGCACCGAGCCGAAATCGGCGACCAGCAGGTTCACATGGTCCTGGGTGATGAGCTGGTTGTAGAGCGTCGTCGCGGTCGAGGTCGAGCTCTGGTCGTCATAGGCGACGATCTTGACCGGAATCTTCTTGTTGAACGCCTTGACGAAGACGCCGCCGGACTTGTTCACGGTATCCGCCCAGTATTCGAGCCCGTGATACTGCCCCTCGGACGCCACCGCGAAAGACCCGCTGCTCGCATAGAGGGTGCCGATCTTCAGAACCGACGGCGCCGTCGCCGCGGCGGCCTGGCCGATGCCGGCCAGCGCCAGGCCCGAGGCGAGAATTCCCGCCGCGCAAGCACCCAAGGCGCGTTTGAATTGTGCCCGCATGATTACTTTCCTTAATGAAAAAGCCAGTCAAGGCCAGTTGTAAAAAACGAGGCGTCGTTATTACCATAGCGGCAGCGCGGTCAATACTCATGATTCGTAAATATGCCGTGAGCGCGAACGCCCCCGCGCGCGGCAATGCGGATCGCCACCCGCTCGGCAATTGCAACGATCTCCGCGCGCGGCCGCCTGAGCGGCCCGTATTATTTATTGTCCTCGAAATGTATCCCGATCTTCAACGCGCCCGTGTCGATCCGGCCTGCAGACGGCCGGCCGATGCGCGCGCCGCCCTCGTTACGCAGGCGGGAGATGAGCCCTACCCGGTCAATTAGTCTATATTTTAATCATATGATGATTTTATACTCTATTACTGACCCAAAACAACCCTGACCCAGTCTTATTCTGCATATTTTTTGTTATTTGCCCGTTGTTGCACCAGATCGAATGGCCTAATTTTTCTCCATTCAGGCCGGATCTGGCAATTCCGTCATCCGGCCCGCCCATTTCAAATGGAGACCGCGCATGATCCGAATGAAAACGCTGCTTCGTGCCGTTGGGGCGCTTGCGGGTGTCGGGCTCGCAGGCCTGGCCACTGCACATGCGGCCTCCCCCGCCTTGCCGCCGAACATCGCGAAATCGGGCACCCTGCGCATCTGCAGCGCCGTCAACCTGCCGCCCATGGAGTTCATGAACGCCGCGACGCGGCCGACCGGCCTCGACATCGATCTCGGCGATGCCATCGCGAAGCGTCTCGGCGTCAAGACCGACTGGATCAACATGCCCTTCGCCGGGTTGATCCCCGCCCTGCTCGCCTCGCATTGCGACATCATCATGTCGCAGCTCTTCATCAAGCCGGGCCGGCTGAAGGTGATCGACGAAATCCCCTACATGGTCTCGCACGAAGCCGTTCTGGTGAAACCGGGCGCGAAGCCGGTTCCCTCGCTCGAAAACCTCTCCGGCAAGAAGGTCGCCACCGTCACCGGCACCACCGCAACGGTGCTGCTGAACGCCGCGAACGCCAAACTGCACGCGGCCGGCAAGCCGCCGATCGACATCGTGATGTTCCCCGAAAACACCCAGGCATTGCAGCAGCTCCAGTTCGGCCAGGTCGCGGCCTATGGCGTCGCCTATGAAACCGCGCGCTACTACATCCACAAGGCGCCCGGGCAATTCGCGATGGGTGGCCCGCCCTACTACACGATCGCCACCGGCATCGGCATCCGCAAGAACGAGGCAGTCCTCAACAAGGCGATCGGCTCAACCCTCGCCGGCATGATGAAGGATGGCAGCTACGCGGCGCTCTTTCGCAAATGGTCTCTCGGCATCGACATGCTGAAGCCCGGTTGAGCACGGAGCATCGAGGTGCATTTCGACTGGGCCTATTTCTGGCATCAGCTGCTGGAGCCGAGCGGCGCGTTCCTGCAGGGGCTCTGGCTGACGATCATGATCAGCATCGGCGGGCAGGCGATCGGGCTTGCGATCGGCCTGCCCGCCGCCCTCGCCCGGCGCTCCACCACCCGCGCCCTGCAATGGCCGGCGCGCGCCTACATTTTCCTGATGCGCGGCACGCCCTTGCTGGTGCAGATCGTCTTCATCTACACGGGCCTCGCCGCCGCCGGCATTCTCCGCTTCCACGACCTCCATCTCGGCGGAATGATCCTCGCCGGCAACGTGCAGGCCGGCATCCTCGCGCTCGGCCTGAACGAGGGCGCCTACATGGCCGAGATCTTCCGCGCCGGCATCGACGCGATCGATCGCGGCCAGACCGAAGCCGCGAAATCCCTCGGCATGGTGCCCCGGCAAATCCTGCGTCATGTGGTGCTGCCCCAGGCCCTGCGCGTGGTTCTGCTGCCGATCGGCAACCAGTTCAACATCATGCTGAAGAACTCGACGCTCGTCAGCGTGATCGGCGTCTCCGAAATGCTGCTCGTCACCGAGACGATCAATTCGGCCACGTTCCGCACCTTCGAGCTTTATTCGGTGCTCGCCCTCTACTTCCTCGCGCTGACGACGATCTGGGGCCTGGTGATGGCCGCGATCGAGCGCCGGATGGACCATGCGCCCGGCGACGACGCGGTGGAAACCATCCCTCACCCCCTGCCGGAGTCCGCCTGATGCAGCCCCTCCTGATCGAAGCCGAAGACGTCGAAAAGCGGTTCGGCAATACGAAAGTGCTCGATCGCGTCAGCTTCGGCGTCCGCCGCGGCGAGACCGTGGTGCTGATCGGCTCCTCCGGCTCGGGCAAGACCACCCTGCTCCGCTGCATCAACCATCTGGAAACGATCGACAACGGCCGCATCGTGGTCAATGGCGGGCTCATCGGCTTTCGCGAGCAGAATGGAAAACTGGTCGAAGACCGCGAGATCAACATCGCGCGCCAGCGGCGGGATGTCGGCATGGTGTTCCAGCGCTTCAACCTGTTCGCGAACCTCAACGTGATCGACAACATCACCCTCGCACCGGTGAAGGTGCGCGGCCGGCCCCGCGCCGAGGCGGTGGCGCAGGCCGAGGCGCTGCTCGCGCGCGTCGGCCTCGCGCACAAGGCAAGGGCGATGCCCGCCTCGCTCTCCGGCGGCCAGCAGCAGCGCGTCGCCATCGCCCGCGCGCTGGCGATGCAGCCGGCGGTCATGCTCTTCGACGAACCCACCTCCGCGCTCGACCCCGAAATGGTGGGCGAGGTGCTCGCGGTGATGCGCGACCTCGCGCAGGACGGCATGACGATGATGATCGTCACGCACGAAATGGGCTTTGCCCGCAACGTGGCCGACCGGATCATCGTGATGGATCGCGGCCGCATCGTCGAGGACGGCCCGCCTGCCGCCCTGTTCGAACAGCCCGCGCACCCGAAGACGCGCGCGCTGCTCGTGGGGCGGCCCGCATGACCCCGGGCGGCGTCAGTCCGTCCAGTTGGGTTTTGCCGGCAGATTCTCGGGCCGATACGCCGGCACGCACGCCATGCGCTCGGCCACCGAGCGGTGGATCAGCCCGTCCGCGGGGATCAGCCGGGGTTCGCCCAGCGGCAGGTAGACGCCGAGAAACGCCGGCCGTCCCGGCCACTCCCGCCATTTCACGCGTTTCGGAATGATTTCCAGCACCCACCAGAAACCCTTGAGCGAGTTGTGCAGCTTCGCCTCCGGCGACGGCGCGGCGTAGACAAGCCGCCCGCCCGCCCGCCCCTCGCCACGCGCGAGTTCGTCGATCAGGGCGGCATCCATCCTCAACCCGGCCGCCCGCGCCTGCCCGATCATCCACAATAGCGGGTATTTCGACAGCCCGCTCTGCGGCTCCGGATAGCCGCCGCCGATATCCCCATGCACGCCGGCGAACCATACCTGCCGGATGTCCTGCGCCGTCCAGCCGCCATCGCCGCAACGTCCCGGCTTGAAACGCTGCGGCTCGCACCAGGGCAGCAGCCGGAACATCCGCCTGCGCTCATCGATCGAGATCGCCTGGCGGAACATCTCGACACCCGGGTCCGTCCGCGTGAAGCGCAGCGTCTGAAAATCCGGCAGCAGCCGGTCGCGGCGCGGCACGATCACCGACGACACCGTATCCCAGACCCCGATGAACCTGATCGTGACCCGCCGGCCGCCGGCAACGCGCCCGAACGCCCATGCCGCCGGCAGACCGGTCGCGACCTCCGCCTCCGGCGCGGCCGCGCGCAGCGCCGCCCGATCGGCAACCCGCCGGCTCCTGTGGCTGTCGCGACTCGCCTTCTTGTAGGCGGTGAAGGCGTAGCCGGCGAGGTTGAGCTGCGCTGCCGGCAGCAGCCCGATCACGTAGATGAACGCGGCAAGCACCCGCACCTCGTAGGCGCCACGGCTGAAGCCGAAGAGCCAGATCGCGTCGCCCTCCTCATATTGCGTGCACAGAAACCGGTACGCGGCGAGCACCTTCTCGTCGAGGCCATAGCCCGCAACCACGCCGAGGAATTCCGTCACGTCGGATTTCAGCCGCTGCCACGTGTCGAAATCGCCGACGGTGCCGACACCGGGGCTGTAGCGGACGAGTTGGCCCCGATCCTTCTCAAGAACCCGGAAGAGCTTCAGTACATTCGTCTGCGTCGATTCGATGCGGTCGCCGGTCCCATCGCAGCAAATGACGATATTTTTCGACATGACATGTTCCCCGCGCGTCCAGCGCCCGCATTTCAAAGGGCAGCGCCCGCAGCAGCCGGTCTGCGCTCATTTCCCGGCCCTGTGTTTTCGCCACGCGCCGTCGCCCGAACTCAGAAATCATTAAGACTCCTTGGCTAGACTTTCGTCCATGATGCTCTCCCGGCGTTCCCTGCTGCTTGCCGCGACCGCGCTCAGCCTGACCGCCTGTTCCGGCGGCGGCGGCGGTTCCGCGCCCGTCTCGGCCCAAACGGCTCCACCCGCGAGCAACACGACCGGCGGCGGGGCCGCCGGCGTTGCGCCAACGGCGACGAATATCGGCGGGATCTCGGTCTATCTCGGCCCCCAGAGCACCAATGTCTATCCAACCTTCAACCAGTATACGCCGACCAACGTGCTGCCCGTCCTGCAAGCGGGCATTACCGGTGCGGGCGTGAAAATCGGCGTGCTGGACAGCGGGGTGAACACCGCCGTGCCCTCGCTGGGCGGTCGCATCGCCTGGTTCAATTCCTACATCGCGCAGGGGAACGCCACGGTCTCGGCCAACAACCTCGCCTCCGCCAACGATCCCTTCGGCCACGGCACCGTCGTCACCGCTCTTCTCGCCGGCGACCAGCAGGGGACCTACGGCAACAATTCCGGCCCGACGAATTTCTTCCCCGGCGGCGTCGCCCCCGGCGCGACCGTCTATGCCGCCCAGATCTGCGACTCCACCGGCGCCTGCCAGCTTTTCACGAAGCCGTATCAGGATCTTCAGGCCCAGGGCGTCCACCTCTTCAACAACTCCGTCGGCGAGAACATCAGCACCTACAGCAGCGCGGCGGCGGCACAATCCACCGCCCAGGCGGTCGGCTCCCTGTTCGCGTCCCTGCCCGCGAACAACCTCTATGTCTGGGCGGCGGGAAACAACCCGGCAAACCCCGGCGATATCAGCGTCGAGGCCGAGGTCCCGGTCTATACCCAAGCGCTCCAGCCGCAATGGCTCGTCGCCGTGAATGTCGATATCGGCACCGATGGCAAGGTCTCGGGCCTCGATCCCTCGTCGGATGCCTGCGGCGTCGCCGCGCAATGGTGCGTGGCGGCACCCGGTAACGTCCAGATCCCGATCGTCGCCGGCACCGCCTTCGTCACCGGCTACGGAATCGGCACCTCCTTCGCCACCCCGATCGTGACCGGCACGGCCGCGCTGGTCTGGCAGAAATACCCCTGGTTCACGCCCGCCAACATCACCGACACCATCCTGACCACGGCCACCCATCTCGGCAGCGGCACCGGGCCGAACAGCACCTATGGCTGGGGGCTGATCAACGCCGCCGCCGCGGTCAACGGGCCGGCCGCCTTCGCCTTCGGCACCTTCGCCGCCAATATCGGCGCCGACCAGTCGACCTTCGCCAACCCGATTTCCGGATCGGGCGGCCTTGCGCTCTCGGGCACGACCGGAACCCTCACGCTCGCCGCCGCCAACACCTATACCGGCGGCACCACGGTCAGCAGCGGCAACCTGAACCTCACCGGCAGCCTCGCATCGGGCGTCACCGTCACGGGCGGCACCTTCGGCGGGTCGGGAACCGTCACCGGCAATGTCGTGGCTAGCGGCGGCACGATCATCAGCCAGGGCAATGTCGGCGGCGCGCCCGGCCTGACCATCAACGGTAACTACACCGCGCAATCCAGCGCCAATACCGCGATCGCCATCGGCACGCCGCTCACGGTGAGCGGCAAGGCGACACTCGCCGGCAACGCGCAGGTGCTGGCCCCGCCCACCACCTACACCCCCAAAGCCACCGAAATCTTCATCGCTGCCGGCTCAATCGCGGGAACATTTGGCAGCCAGACCTACGGCGCCGGCGTCTTCTACACCGTCGGCCAGTTCACCTATGGCCCGACGACGGTCTCCGCCACCGTCGCGGCCTCCAATGTCGCCCAGGTCGCCAGCGTGATGCCGGGCGCGACCACCGCCTCGGTCGCCGGCGGCGCCGCCATCCAGAGCGGCCTCCAATACGCCACCTCGACCGCCGCCGCCGGCACGCCGGGCGCGGCCCAGTTCATCAGAACCGCCGGCCAGATCCTCGCCGCGACAACGACCCAACAGGCCCAGACCTCCCTGACCAGCGTGTCCGGCGAAGCCTACCCAACCATGAGAACGGTCTCCGCCACGGCCGAAATGTCGCTGCTCGATACCACCGCCCGGCACATCGCCCTGTCCGGCACACCCGGCAAAACAACCAGTTGGCTGCAATATGACGGCGATTTCGGCCGCCTCGCCGCGAAAGGCGCCGACAGCGTCCGGTTCGGCAGCAACGGCTTCACCGCCGGCTTCGACACGCCTGTCGGCGGCGCCCTCTCGCTGGGCGGCGCGATCAGCCACATCTCCTCGTCCGGCACCCTTTCCGGCGTCGGCGGCAGCGGCAACGACGATCTGAACACGGCCGATCTCTACGCCCGCTATGGCGGCAACACCGGCCCCTACGCCACGGCACAGCTCGCCTGGTCCCGGGTCAACGGCCGCATCCGCCGCTCGATCTACACCGCCAGTTCAACCCTCGGCGTCGCCGGCACGATCGCCGACACCATGATCGCCGGGGCGGGCGAGCTTGGCTACGACGCGGGCGGGCTCAACCCGTTCCTCTCGATCGCCGGTATCAGATACGACAGCGGCGCCACCAGCGAAACCGGCGGCAACGGGTTCGGCCTCCGCCTCGGCGGGCAGTCGGCAAGCTACGCCCTCACCACCGTCGGGCTGCGGGTCAGCGACGATGTCATCGCCCTGGGGCGGGTCATCGCGCTGCACGCGACACTCGCCTGGCGCCATGCCATCGCCAATGCCCGGTTCATGACCGCCAGCTTCAACGCCACGCCCGGCGCCGCCTTCCGCAGCTATGGCCAGAGCATGCCGGCGAACGAGGGGATCGCGGGCCTCGCGCTCGCCGGCGACCTCGCCGGCGGCTGGCGCTGGCAGGCCGGCTGGACCGCGACGATCGACGGCCAGGGCCTCGCCTCGAACGCGCTCGACGCCGGCGTCAAGCTCCGGTTCTGACGGCCCCGCACCGGCCCGCGCCCAGCCGGCCCACCCTCATGCCCCGCGCGTGGCGATGGCCGCGCGCTGCCACCGATGCCGCACGCAGACATACAAAATCGCGATCCCCACGCCGGCGGTGAGCACGAGCGCGACAGCCGGCGTGCCATAGCCAAGCCCGCTGCTCTGCACCGGCTTGTCGAACCAGTCGGCGAAGGAGGCCCCCATCGGCCGGGTCATGATATAAGCGGTCCAGAACGCGGCGACCTCGTTCAGGCCGAACGCGACATAGGCAAGCCCCGGCAGCGCGAACAGGATGGAAAACAGGATGGCCGAATTCAGGTAACCCATGCCGAACCTCGCCGCGGTCAGGTCGCCGGCCGCGGTGCCGAGCGCGAAGGTGGCGCTCACGGTCGCCCAGTAGAACGCCTCGCGCCGCGGCGTCACCACGGTGTGGATCGAAAGGCTCCGCTCGCTCGCCCTCCACCCCCACAGGATCAGGAGCAGGCCCGCCGCGAACAGGACAGTCGATATCGCATAGGGAACGCCCAGAACGACATGGATCACATCCGCCACCATGGTGCCGAAAATCGCGACCATCACCACCAGCAGCCAATAGGCCGCCGGCACATGCCTGCGCGTGGCGAACTGCAACGCGAGCGCCAGCGCAAACCCGAGCCCTCCCGCCGCGACCGCCAGATACGGGTTGGTGTGGAACACCAGAAAATCCGACGTCGCCTCACCCATCGCGGTCGAGATGATCTTCGCGACCCAGAACGACACGGTGATCTCGGGCACCTTGGCCCCGTAATAGCGGTCTTCGTCCAGTCGCATGAAGGTTCTTGCAAGTCCCAACGCACCCGTCCCCTGCTGTGTTCGCGTCAGGCTCGAATGGGCAACCGCGCCCGCGATCGCAAGGGCCGCAATCCGTCGCGCGAATAAACGTCTCGTGATCGGAGCCGCCGCCGGCGCCAATGCCGCGCCGCCCCTGAAAGACCGCCCCGCCCCCGCGCTCAGCGCCCGCCCGCGGCCGGCGTTGCGATCCGCACCGTCGCGGTCATGCCGGCGGCGAGGAACAGGCCCGGCGGCACATGGTCGAGCGTGACATACACCGGAATCCGCTGCGACAGCCGCACCCATGAATACACCGGATCAACCCGCGGCAGCCCGCTGCGCGCCTCCTGCGCGTTCGCATCGGCAATGCCGCGCCCGATCCCCTGCACATGGCCATCCAGCACCCTGCCGGGGTCGGACATCAGCTCGATCCGGGCCGGCGCGCCCGGCCTGATCCGGTCAAGCTCGGTCTCCTCGAAATACGCGGTCACCCAGAGCTCGCCGGTATCGACCATCGTGATCGCGCCGCTGCCGGCATGGGCGTAATCGCCCTCATGGGCGGTCAGGTTGGTGATCGTGCCGCTCACCGGCGCGCGGACCACCGTGCGCGCGAGGTCGAGTGCTGCCTGCGCAACCCGCGCCTCGTCCGCCTGCACGCGGGCCGCGGCGGCGCGCGCGGCGGCGGCGGCATTGCCCCGGGTTTCCGCCGAAACCGCGATCGCGGGCAGCCGCGCGCGGCGCGCCGCATCCGCCGCCTTCATCCCCGCAATCGCCCGATCGGCGGCGAGCGTCGCCCGTGCGACCGCGAGCCGGTTGGCGAAATCCGCCGGATCGATCCTGAACAGGACCTGACCCTTGCGCACGCGCTCATTGTCGTGAACCGCGACCGCGACGATCCGGCCCGAAATCTCCGGCGCCACCGTCACGGCAAAGGCGCGAACGCGCGCATCCCGCGTCCAGGGCGTCGCGTCGTAGCGATGCCAGGCGGCAAAGCCGAGCCAGAGCGCCGCGGCCACGACGATGAGCGTCGCCAGCCCGGAAAAAACCGGCCGGTAGAGCCGCGCCGGCGATGCCGCGAGCGGGGCCGGGCGGGGCGAGGTCCGCCCCGCGATGGAATCGAGCATGTCGTCTCCGGAGATCACAGCTGCCGCATCCCCAGAACAAGACCGGCAGCAATACAGACGTAAATGGACAGCATGAACAGCGGCCAGTTCCACACCGCCCGGTCGATCCGCAAACGGGACAGCCCCCGGCGGAGGATGTCGGTCAGCACCACCGCGAGCAGCAGCATCGGCACCGCCGGCTCGATGCCGATCCCGAACATCGACATTTCGGCGAGTACAGGCATCATCTCAGGCGCCGTCCCGGTGCAGCAGGGCGCGGATCGGCACCAGGCCGAGAAACGCGCCGATCGAGACGAGCACGCCGAAAATCATCGCCATCGCCTCGTTGAGCGCGGCGCCGAGATCGAATGACAGCGTATTGGCCGGATCGGCCGCGAGCATGAAGGCGAGGTTGTAGCCGGTCGCCGGGCCCTGGGTCCGGGAATCGGCAAGCCCGATCCCGCCGAGCATCAGGAAGGGCAGCAGCACGAGGGCCTCTTCGCCGAACTCCGCGCTGCGCGTGAACAGCGCAAACCGGACGAACAGGCCCAGCAGCGTCCCCAGCAGAAACCCGCGCAGCATGCCGAGCGTCGCGGCGACCTTCGATGGATGCGCCGCGAACAGCAGCGCCGCGGCGCCGGACATCAGCACGAAGAACGGCCCGTCCCGCCATTGCGAGACATACCAGAACGCGCTGGCCAGCATCACCGCGAGCCCCGCCCGCACGCCATTACGCCGGGCCTGGCCCGGCACCGGCGAGGCTGCATGAACAAGCGTCGCCGCCCGGTGCCCCTCGAACAAAATCGCCGCGCCGCCGGCGCAGACAATGCCAAGCGCCACCTCGGCGGTGCGGCTCGCCGCGACGATGAAGGCCCCGTTCGGGTCCGCCACGCTGCCATATGAAACGATCCCCGTGGTCAGCCAGGTCAGCGCGAGCGCGTAGGTCTGGTACTGCCGGACCCGGGTGCCGATGAAGGCGCAGCCTCCCGCCCACAGCGCCATCGCGAGGTCGAATTCCAGCGGCCTCTGCGCGAACAGCGCGACGATGACGATGCCGGCCGCCGCCCCGACGATCGTGCCGATCATCCGATAGGCCGATTTGACGAAGGCATGGTCGAGCGAGGGAACGCTGACGGTCAGCACCGTCCACGCCGCCCATCGCGGCGTGTCGAGATGCAGCGCCATCGCGAGATAGAGCGCGAGCAGCGCCGCCGCCGACGTGCGCAGCGCGAAAGCCGCATCCGCGGGCAGGTCGCGCAGCAGGGCGGACGCGGTGCCGCGCAAGCGCGCGCCGGCGGGTGAAAAACGAAGGGCGCTCATGACCAGTGACACGTATTCGCCCCCGCAACCGCGAGTTAGTCCCGCCACCGACTTAGACTTATGCGAAATCGATGCTGAATGCGCGGCCCCGCGCGGCATCCGCCATGCCGGCGTCCACCTCGCCCCTGCAATCGGCCCTGCCCGTGGAAGGGCACCTCGCGGTATTATAACGATCACCGTCGGCGGCCAGACCAACCCCGACGCCGCCTCGTTCTATCCCAGGCCTGAAAGCGCTGCGCGCCGCATCGCCGGCAGGGTGGCGTTCTGGAAGGGCGGCGGGCTCAGCACTCCGGCAGGTTGACCGCGAGGCCGCCGGTCGAGGTCTCCTTGTATTTGGTGTTCATGTCGATGCCGGTCTGCCGCATGGTCTCGATGCAGTTGTCGAGCGGCATGAAGTGCCGGCCATCGCCGCGCAGCGCCATGCTCGCCGCCGCGACCGCCTTGATCGCGCCCAACCCGTTGCGCTCGATGCAGGGCACCTGCACGAGCCCTCTGGCCGGATCGCAGGTAATCCCGAGATGATGCTCCAGCGCGATCTCGGCGGCGTTCTCGACCTGCGCGTTGGTGCCGCCGAGTGCCGCGCAAAGCCCCGCCGCCGCCATCGCCGCCGCCGAGCCGACCTCGCCCTGGCAGCCCACCTCCGCCCCCGAGATCGAGGCGTTGTGCTTGATCAGCCCGCCGATCGCCGCCGCCGTCAGCAGGAAATTCCTGATGCCCTCCGCCGTCGCGCCGTGGCAATGGTCGCGATAATAGCGGATCACCGCCGGCACGACGCCGGCCGCGCCGTTGGTCGGCGAGGTCACGACGCGCCCGCCCGCCGCGTTCTCCTCGTTCACCGCCATCGCGTAAACCGAGATCCAGTCGTTCACCACATGCGGCTGCAAGGCGTTGCGCCCCGCCTCGGCGAGCAGCTGCTGATGAATGCCGCGCGCCCGGCGCCGCACCGAAAGGCCGCCGGGCAACACGCCCTCCTGGCGCAGCCCGCGCGCGATGCACTCATCCATCGCCGACCAGATCGCATCGAGCCGCGCATCGAGCGCATCGCCCGCGTCAACGCGCTCATTGGCGCGTTTCATCGCCGCGATGCTCAGGCCCGAGGCCGTCCCCATCGCCAGCATGTCGGCGGCGCTGCCGAACGGATAGGGATACCCCCTCGCCGCCGTCCGCTCCGCGAGCCGCCCCTCGCCCTCCCGCGCGGCGGCAAGCTCCTCCTCGGTCTGCACGAACCCGCCGCCGATGGAATAATACGTGCGCGAGAGCAAAAGCGTTCCATCCGGCGCGCGGGCGTCCAGCACCAGCCCGTTGGCGTGGCCGGGCAGCGGCGGGCCATAATCGAAGATCAGGTCCGCCTCCGGCGCGAAGATCAACGGCGGCAGCCCGGCGGCGTCGATTACCCCGGCGCGCTTCAGCCGCGCCTCCTCGGCATCGGCGCTGTCCGGGTCGATCGTGGCGGGCTGGAAGCCGAGCAGCCCGAGACAGACCGCGCGGTCGGTGGCGTGCCCGCGGCCGGTGAAGGCCAGCGATCCATGCAGCCGCGCCGTCAGATGCAGGCTCTCGCATTGCGTCCGCCCGCAGGCGCCGCGCAGCTCTTCCAGAAACCGCGCGGCGGCGACCATCGGCCCGATCGTGTGCGACGATGAAGGGCCAATGCCGATCTTGAAGATATCGAATACCGACAGGAACATACCGGCTCCGGTTCGCAAGGGGGGGGCGGCAAGCCGCCCGAAGGGTCGCCTCTCTACTCGGCCGCGCTGGCATAGGTCTCCGGCGGCGGGCAGGAGCAGATCAGGTTTCTGTCGCCATACACATTATCGACGCGGTTGACCGGCGACCAGTATTTGTCGACCCGGAACGCCCCCGGCGGGAAACAGGCCGCCTCGCGGCTATAGGGCCGGTCCCAGTCCCCCACCAGGTCCTCGACCGTGTGCGGCGCCCGCTTCAGCGGATTGTTCTCCCGGTCGAGCCCGCCCGCGGCGATCGCCTCCGCCTCGGCGGCGATCCCGAGCATCGCGGCGATGAACCGGTCCAGCTCCGCCTTCGGCTCGCTCTCGGTCGGCTCCACCATCAGCGTGCCGGCAACCGGCCAGCTCATCGTCGGCGCATGGAAGCCGCTGTCGATCAGCCGCTTGGCGACGTCATCGACCGTCACCCCGGCGCGCTCCTTCATCGGCCGCGTGTCGAGGATGCATTCATGCGCCACCCGGCCCCGCGCGGATGCGTAGAGAATGGGATAGGAAGCCGACAGCCGGCTGGCGATGTAGTTGGCGTTGAGAATGGCGACCTTGGTCGCCTGTGTCAGCCCCTCGCCGCCCATCAGCAGGCAATAGGCCCAGGAGATCAGCAGGATCGAGCCCGAGCCATAGGGCGCGGACGACACCGCGCCGCCCTCCGCCACCAGCGGATCTCCCGGCAGGAACGGCGCCAGATGCGCCTTCACCCCGATCGGCCCCATGCCCGGCCCGCCGCCGCCATGCGGAATGGCGAAGGTCTTGTGCAGGTTCAGATGGCTCACATCGGCGCCGATATCGCCGGGGCGGGACAGGCCGACCATCGCGTTCATGTTCGCGCCGTCGAGATAGACCTGCCCGCCATGCTCATGCGTGATCGCGCAGATCTCGCGCACGGTTTCCTCGAACACGCCATGCGTCGAGGGATAGGTGATCATGCAGGCGGCCAGCCGGTCCGCATGCAGCGCCGCCTTGGCGCGGAAATCCGCGATGTCGATATCGCCATCCGGCGCGACGCCGACAATGACAACCCGCATCCCCGCCATCTGCGCCGAGGCCGGATTGGTGCCATGCGCCGAGGTCGGAATCAGGCAGACATCCCGCCGCGCATCGCCGCGGGCGCGATGATAGGCCTTGATCGTCAGCAGCCCGGCATATTCGCCCTGCGCGCCCGAATTCGGCTGCATCGAGAAGGCGTCATAGCCGGTGATCAGGCACAGCTTCGCCTCCAGATCCGCGATCATCTCGGCATATCCCGCGGTCTGCGACGCCGGTGCGAAAGGATGGACATCCGCGAAGGCCGGCCAGCTCAGCGCCATCATCTCGGCCGCGCCGTTGAGCTTCATGGTGCACGAGCCGAGCGGGATCATCGCCCGGTCGAGCGCGAGGTCGCGATCGGCGAGGCGGCGCATGTAGCGCGTCATCTCCGCCTCGGCGCGGTTCATGTGAAAGATCGGGTGCGTCAGATAGGGCGATGTCCGCAGCAGCCCCTCCGGCAGGCGATAGTCGTGGGCAAGGTCGTCATCCCGCCGCTCGATGCCGAAGGCGCGCCAGATCGCCTCGATATGCCCGCTCGTGGTCCGCTCGTCGAAGGCGATGCCGATCTGCCCCGTCCCCACCCTGCGCAGGTTGATCCCCTCGGCCTCGGCCGATTTGAGGATCGCGCCCTGCACGGCGCCCACCTCGATGGTGATGGTGTCGAAGAACCGCGCCGGCGCCACCCGGTAGCCCTGCGCCTCCAGCCCCTTCACCAGCCGCACGAGCTTGCGATGGATGCGCTCGGCGATCGCCCGCAGCCCCTCGGGGCCGTGAAACACCGCATACATCGACGCCATGACCGCGAGCAGCGCCTGCGCCGTGCAGACATTCGAGGTCGCGTGCTCGCGGCGGATATGCTGCTCGCGGGTCTGCAACGACAGCCGATAGGCCCGGTTGCCGCGCGCATCGATGCTGACGCCGACGATGCGGCCGGGCATGCCGCGCTTCAGCGCGTCGCGCACCGCCATGTAGGCGGCGTGCGGCCCGCCGAACCCCATCGGCACGCCGAAGCGCTGGGCGGAGCCGATGGCGATATCCGCCCCCATCTCGCCCGGCGGCTTCAGCACGGTGAGCGCGAGCAGATCCGCCGCGACGCAGGCCAGCGCCCCCGCGCCATGCAGCGCCGCGATCGCCGGGGTGAAGTCGCGCACATCGCCATGGGTGCCGGGATACTGGAACAGCGCGCCGAACACCTGCCCCGGATCGAGATCGGCGAGCGGATCGCCGACGATCACCCGCCAGCCGAGCGCTGCCGCCCGCGTTTCGATCACGGCGATGGTCTGCGGGTGGCAATGGTGATCGACGAAAAACGCAGCCCCCTTCGCCCTGGTCGCGCGCTGGCACACCGCCATCGCCTCGGCCGCCGCCGTCCCCTCGTCGAGCAGCGACGCGTTGGCGATGTCGAGCGCCGTCAGATCGCAAACCATCGTCTGGAAGTTGAGCAGCGCCTCCAGCCGCCCTTGCGAAATCTCCGGCTGGTATGGCGTGTAGGCGGTATACCAGGCCGGGTTTTCGAAAATGTTGCGCTGGATCGCCGGCGGCGTGACGGTGCCGTGATAGCCTTGGCCGATCAGCGACGTCATCACCCGGTTCTTCGCCGCGACCTCGCGCAGCCGGTTGAGCACGCCCTGCTCGGAGAGCGGCTTGCCCCAATCAAGCGCCGTGCGTAGCCGGATCGCCTCGGGCACGATGCCATCGATCAGCTCATCGAGGCTCGCCGCCCCGACCGTCTCCAGCATCGCCGCCATCTCGCCCGGCGAGGGGCCGATATGGCGGCGATTGGCAAAGTCATAGGGCTCGTAGGGCGTTTCCTGATAGGTCATGGCAGGTCCATCCACCGATATGTGCGCGACAGGCGGCCTCTTTGCGCCGGCGCGCGGCATCCGCCCGCACCCGGCGGACCTGATCGTAGCAACGCCACCGCCAAAGTGAAGCCATTCCCGATCCCCGGCATCCCCGCCCGTTCAGATGGCACGGCGCGCCATCTCCGGAATCGCCCGCAGCCCCGCCAGCGTCGCGACGCTGCACGCCATCACATACCAAGCCGGCGATGCGGCATCGTGCGTCGCGGCGATCAACCCCGTCACGATGAACTGCCCGAACCCGCCAAAAATCGCGACCCCGAGCGCGTAGACGAGCGACATCCCGGTCGCCCGCACCTCGATGGGAAAAATCTCCGCCGTGGTGATGATGATCGTCGCCCCGCCCACCGCGTTCAGCGCCCCGAGCCCGATCACCGCCGAGAGCAGCACGCCCAGCGTCGGCGCCGCGTTCAGCCAGAGAAAGGCGGGATAGATCGTCAGCGCGATCAGGACATAGGCGCTCCCGGCCACCGGCCTGCGCCCGTACCGGTCCGACAGCCAGCCGCCGATCGGTGCTGCAACCAGCGTCACCGCGCCGGCCGCCACCCCCGCGAGCAGCCCCGTCGTCGGCGACATGCCGAGCTGGCGCACCGCATAGGTCGACATGTAGAGCACCACGATGGCGTTGGTCGCGGTCCCGCCGATGATCAGGGCGACACCGGCGACGATCGTGCCGAAATGCCGGCTGAACACCAGCGAAAGCGCGCTCACCTCGCGGGTTCTGGGGTCGCTGTCGTTCGCGTGCGTCTCCCTCAGCGCGCGCAGCAGCCACAGCCCGATCGGCACGATGAGGATTCCGAGCAGGAAGGGAATCCGCCAGCCCCAGCCCAGCACCGCCGCCGCCGGCAGCGCGGCGTGAATCCCGAAGGCCAGCATGGCGGCGAACAGCACGGCAACGCCCTGGCTCGCAAGCTGCCAGCTGCCGAAAAACCCTCTCTCTTCCGCCGGCGCGTATTCGGCGAGCAGCGTCGTCGACGCGCCGACCTCCCCGCCAGCCGAAAATCCCTGGAGCAGCCGCGCCAGCACGATGATGACCGGGCCCGCGAGCCCGACCTGACCATATGTCGGCGCGAGGCCGATCGCCGCCGTGCCCAGCGCCATCGAGAACAGTGCGACGATCGTCGCGATCTTGCGGCCCCGGCGGTCGGCGAAGGCGCCGAACACCACGCCGCCGAGCGGGCGGAGAAAAAACCCGACTCCATAGGTCGCGAAGGACAGCAGCAGCTGCACCGTGCGGTCATGGGTGGGAAAGAACAGCGCGCCGATCGTGCCGGCGAAGAAACTGAAAACGACGAAATCATAGAATTCGAGCGCGTTGCCGATCGTGCAAGCCGCGATCAGCCGGGTCCTGCCCGGATGCGTCAGCGCACTGTCTCCCGCGGTGATTGCGGACATGGTTTCCTCCTGGCGAGGCCCCGGAGATGTGCCGGAGACCTGGATTATCGTTAGTGGAAACCTATCACATATACAGTTGCTATATGCAACTATTTTTTCATCCCCCTTTGATTTTCTTCTGCATGCCGCCAACATTCCATGCAGTTGCAAACTGCAATCATATTTTCTATGCATCGAACAGGCGCCGGCCGAACGGAGACCCCCACCGTCCCGGCGCCCTGCACCGGAGGCGACGAATGCCCACCCTTCTCGACGAACTGACGGCGACGACTGAGGATATCCGCGGCTGGCGCCATCATATCCACCGCCACCCCGAACTCGCCTTCCAGGAGGCCGGCACCGCCGCCTTCATCGCCGGCCTGCTGCGCGACTGGGGATACGACGTCGCCGATTGCGTGGGCGGAACCGGCATCGTCGCCTCGCTCTCCAGCGGCAGCTCCGGCCGGGCGATCGGCCTGCGCGCCGACATGGACGCACTCCCGATGGATGAGGATACCGACGCCGCTCATCGCAGCCTTGTCCCCGGCGTGTCGCACATGTGCGGCCATGACGGGCATTCGGCGATGCTGCTCGGTGCGGCGCGCCACCTCGCCCGCACGAGGCGGTTCGACGGCACCGTGCGCCTCGTCTTCCAGCCGGCCGAGGAAGTCATGGGCGGCGCGCGGGCCATGATGCGCGATGGATTGTTCGAACGCTTTCCGATGCAGGCGATGTTCGGCCTGCACAACATGCCCGGCCTGAAACAGGGCACGCTGTTCTTCACCGCCGGCCCGGTGATGGCGGCGGTGGACAACTGGGAGATCGTCATCACCGGCAAGGGCGGCCACGGCTCGATGCCCGAAGCCACCCGCGATGCCGTGGTGGCGGGCGCGTCGCTGGTAATGGCGCTGCAAACCATCGTCTCGCGCAACATCGCGGCGAAGGAGCAGGCGGTCGTCACCATCGGCGCCTTCCGCGCCGGCGAGGCCGGCAACGTCATCGCGCATTCCGCGACACTGCGCCTCAGCGTCCGCACCACCACGCCGGAAGCCCGCGTCTTCGTGCTCGATCGCATCCGCGCCATCGCCCGCGCACAATGCGAAAGCTACGAGGTCGCCTGCGCGATCAACGAGGGCGAGCCCGGCGCCGTGCTGGTCAACCACGAGGCCGAAACCGCTTTCTGCGCCGAGGTGGCCCGGCGGGTGGCGGGCGCGGACAACGTCGTCACCCCCGGCCCCACCTTCATGGGCAGCGAGGATTTCGCCTTCTTCGCCGGGGCCGTGCCCTGCTGCTACGGCTTCATCGGCAATGGCGACACGCCGATGGTCCACCACCCCGGCTACCGGTTCGACGACCGCAACCTCGCCATCGGCGCCGCCTACTGGGCAGCACTGACCGAATCCCGCCTCCGCCGGGATGCGGGCGCGGCAGACATTCCCGCCTGACCGGACGATCGCCGCCCCCGCACCCGCCCGCTTTCGCTACGCGCCCGGTCGCGGTATGCACCGCTACCGCCGGCCATGCGCACGGCGCATGGCGGAGGGAGGAGCAAAAACGTGGCGCGCCAGAGTTTGACCTACCAACTCGCGTCGATCTCCGAAGACGCCGTCGGCCTGGCGGACCGGATGTTCAAGCAGCGCTTCGGCCTGCATGTCCACGACCTCCGCGTGCTGCGCCTGATCGACGACCAGCCCGGCGTGACCTTCACCGCGCTCGCGACGCAAACGAAAATCGAGCGCAGCGCCACCTCGCGGATCGTCACCCGCCTGATCAAGGCAGGCTATGTCCGGCGGAAGAACGACGCGCGGGATGCGCGCCAGTTCCAGCTCACCGCAACGGCGAAGGCGCGCGCCCTGCGCGAGCGCGCCGACCCGCTGACCGCCGACATCGAAGCGCTGGTCCTCTCGGTGCTTCCCGCCGCCAAACGCCGGCAATTCCTCGAAATGCTGGATGCGCTGGCGGGCTGGCTGCAAGCCGATTTCGCCCGCATCCTGGCCGAACGCTATCCCGAGCTCGCATCCCCCGCCAGCAGGGCGCGCCGCGCCAGCAAGGGCGACTGACGCGGCGCCGCAATCAGCCGATCGCCGAAGGATGCCGCGCCAGCGGCGTCACCTCGATCGTCATGAACGGAAACAGCGGCAGGGTGCTGAGAATGTCGTGCAGCGTGTCGTGATCCGGCACGTCGAAGACCGAAAAATTGGCGTACGCCCCGGCGATGCGCCAGAGATGCCGCCACACGCCATCGCGCTGAAGCTCGATCGCGCGCGCCTTCTCGGCGGCCTTCAGGCGGTCGAACTCCGCCTGCGGCAGGTCGCGCGGCGGGTGGACGTCCATGCGGACATGATAGAGCATCGGTCTGTCTCCTGATCAGGTGCGGGCAAAGCGGGCGAACGCCGCCTCGTCGAGCCGGACGCCGAGGCCGGGTCCGGGCGGCAGCAGAACGTTGAAATCCTCGTAAACCAACGGGGTTTCGGCAAGATCGGCGGTCAGGATGCGGGGTCCGAAATGCTCGCAGCCCCATTCCAGCGCCGGAAGTGCTGCGAAAGCGTGCAGATGCGCCGCCGCCCCCACCGAGCTTTCGAGCAGGCAGCCGCCATACAGCCCGATCCCCGCCGCCCCGGCCACGGAGGCGACGCGATGCAGGCCGAGCAGCCCGCCATGCTTGACCAGCTTGAGCGAGACCGCATCCGCCGCGCCCGCCTGCGCCACCGCCAGCATGTCGTGCGGGTCGAACACGCTCTCATCGGCCAGCAGCGGCGGCATGCCCGCCTGCCCGCGCAGCCGCGCCATGCCGGCAATGTTCCAGGCCGGCAGAGGCTGTTCGGCAAGCCGCAGGCCGAGCGCGTGCAGCGCCGGCAGCCAGCGCCGCGCCGTCGTCTCGTCCCAGGCCTGGTTGATGTCGGCGATCAGCTCGGCCCGCTCGCCAAGCGCCGCGGCGATCCGCTGCATCCGCGCGAGATCCGCCTCCGGCGCCTGCGCGCCCAGCTTCACCTTGAAAACCCGATGCTCGCGGGCTTCGAGCTTCTGCTCCGCCTCCTCGATCTCCTGGCCCGCATCGCCGGAGGCGAGCGTCCACAATACCGGGAAACGGTCGCGCACGATGCCGCCGAGCAGCACCGCGACGGGAACGCCAAGCGTCTGTCCCAGCGCATCGAACAGCGCGGCTTCGATGGCCGCCTTGGCGGCGTTGTTGCGCTTCGCCGCCGCGTCGAGCCGGCTCCGCGCCTGCGCGATCCGGTCGGCCGGATGGCCGAGCAGCGCGGGGGCGAGATAGGCGTCGATATTCGCCTTCATCGCCTCCACGCTCTCCTCGCTCCAGCGCGGCCCGCCAAGGGTCGCGGCCTCGCCGATCCCCTCCGCGCCATTCTCCAGCCGCACGCGGACGATCACGTAGCTCTGCGCCGAAACCGCGGTCTGCGCCAGCTTGTGCCGGCGACGGGTCGGAACGTCGACGATCGTGGCGCCGATGGCGCGGATCGCCACATCGCGCGCGGCGAGGTCGAAGGGAAGTGAATCGGGCATAAAAACTCCGGGCTGGGCGGGCGCCGCCGCGAGCGTGCGGCGCCCTGGTGGGTCAGGCCGCTTCGGCGTGGGCGCGCGCAACCTCGACGCCGGGCAGATCCGCCGCCTCGCGGTTCAGCACGAAGTCGAAGGCGATGGTCGCGAACGGCTCGTTGAGGCCGCGCGCGTTGATCTCGGCCGGATCGTCGTGGCGGATCACCGGCGGGATCAGCCCGTCGCGGGTGGCGAAGGCGAAATCGTCATGCAGGTATTCGTCGCCCTCGATGTTGATCTGCGTGGTCAGCTTGCGGAAGCCCGGCGCGGTGACGAAGAAATGGATATGCGCCGGCCGCCGACCGTGGCGGCCCATCCGGTCGAGCAGCTGTTGCGTCGGCCCCTCCGGCGGGCAGCCATAGCCGGCCGGCAGGATCGAGCGGAAGCGATAGCGGCCCTCGGCGTCGGTCTCGATCCGCCGGCGCAGGTTGTAGCGGCTCTGCGAGGGGTCGAAATGCGAGTAGCCGCCCTTGGTGTTGGCGTGCCAGACATCGACGATGGCGCCGGCAACCGGCCGCCCCTCGATATCCCTCACCTGGCCTTCCATGAACAGCGCCTCGCCGGCTTCCGGGTCCTGGTCGAGCCGCGCCTCGCCCTTGCAGAGCGGCGCGCCTGGAACCCAGAGCGGCCCCTCGATCGTGCGCGGCGTCCCGCCGGCAAGCCCCGCCGCCTGCTCGCGCGCGTCCAGCACGAGGTCGAGAAAATGCTCGATGCCGAGGCCGGCCACCAGCAGCCCGCCCTCGTTCGCCTGGCCGAGCCGGGTGAGATACCCCACCGCGGTCCAGAACTCGCTGGGGCTCACGTCGAACTCTTCGACCGTGCGGCAGATGTCGGCGACGATCCGTCCGACGATGCGCTTCAGCCGCGCATCGCCGCCCGGCTGGTCAAGGCCGGAAGCGCGGGCCAGCAACTCGGTCACATGGGGGGTTTGCATAAGGGAAGTGGTCATCGTTTCCTCCTGTGCCGGATCGCTCCGGCGTTGCGACGGTCCCGGCACCTGCCGGCCGCCTTCGGTTCAGCCTGGATCGCCACCGGCGACGGGAAGCGTGACGCCGGTGATATAGGACGCCTCGTCGGAGGCGAGGAACAGGATCGCCGCGGCCTGCTCGTCGGCCGTGCCGTAGCGGTGCATCAGGCTCGTCGCCCGCGTCTGCTCGACCACCTGCTCCCACCAGAAGCGGCTCTCGGCGCTGGAGGGCGCGGGCTCGGCCGGGTTGCGCGGCACGAGGCGCGGCGGCGCCTCGGTCCCGCCCGGCGCGACCGCGTTGACCCGCACCCCGCGCTCGGCGCATTCGAAGGCGAGCGACGTGGTGATGGCGTTCACCCCGCCCTTCGCCGCGGCATAAGGCACCCGGTTGATGCCCCGCGTCGCCACCGACGACACGTTGACGATCGCCCCCTGCCGTGCGGCGAGCATCGCCGGCAGCGCCGCGCGGCAGCACCAGAGCGTGGGAAACAGCGAGCGGCGGATTTCCGCCTCGATGCGCGGCGCGTCGTAGCGCTCATAGGGCATCGCCCAGATCGTGCCGCCGACATTGTTGACCAGCACGTCGATCCGCCCGAATCGCGCGAGCGCGCCGGCCATCGCCGCCTCGGCGCCCTCCCAGGTTTCGAGATCCTCGTGCAGCGCGATGGCGCCGGCGGCACCGGCCGCCTCGTCGCGCACCTGATCGACCAGCGCCGCGCGATCGATCAGCGCGAGCGCCGCCCCCTCGGCGGCCAGCCGCAGCGCCACCGCGCGGCCAATCCCCTGCGCCGCCCCGGTCACCACCGCGACCTTGCCGGCAAA
This sequence comes from Pseudomonadota bacterium, assembly GCA_021849425.1. GTDB lineage: Bacteria > Pseudomonadota > Alphaproteobacteria > Acetobacterales > Acetobacteraceae > Acidiphilium. The sequence continues at coordinate 66,365 of JAJZSY010000007.1, read as the reverse complement.
GCGGCCCGGATGCACCAAGCCGTCCATCTCAGGCCGCCACCCGCGGCGCGATTGCTGGCGCGAATTTCTCGTAATGGAAGGCGGCGGGTGCCACCCCGGCATCGCCGAGCCAGCCGCGCACGGCATCGACCATCGGCGGCGGCCCGCAGAGATAGACATCGACATCGCCGCCATTGAGCCAGTCGGGCTCGATATGTCCGGTGACATAGCCGCGCCGCGGATGCGCGCTTGCCTCGGCGGCGACCACGGTGCGGTAGCAAAAGCCCGGCAGGCGGGCAGCAAGCGCATCGAGCCGGTCGCAGCCGACCAGATCCTCGTCGCGGGTCACCCCATAGACGAGGCGGACCGGCTGCGCGCATCCCTCGCCGGCGAGCTGCTCCAGCATGGCGAGAAACGGCGCCAGGCCGGTGCCGCCGGCGAGGAACAGCAGTGGCCGGGACACATCGCGGAGGTAGAAACTGCCGGACGGCCCGGTGAGCGACAGAAGCACCCCCGGTGTTGCTCCGCGCAGGAACAAGCTCATCCGCCCCTCCTCGATGTTGCGGACGAGAAACGTCGCCCGCGTGCGCCCCGGCGCCGAGGCAAAGGAATAGGCGCGGGTTTCCGCGGTGCCGGGAATCCCGACATTGACATATTGTCCCGGCAGGAAGCCGAGCGGTGCCGCAGTCTCGACGCTGAAGCCGATCGCACTCGGCGACAGCATCTCGACGGCGGAAAGCGTCGCCTCGATCGTCTGCGGCGCCGTGCGGCAGGCCGCGCTGGTGGCGAGAATGTCGATCGCAAGATCCGAGCGCGGCCGCATCTGGCAGGCGAGCGCGAAACCCGCCGCCGCCTCGTCCGCATCGAGCGCCTCCTCGATATACGATCCGGCGTCGAACGCGCCGGACTGCACGCGGCACTTGCAGGTGCCGCAGGCCCCGTCGCGGCAGTCGAGCGGAATGTTGATCCCGGCGCGATAGGCGGCATCGGCGACGGTCTCCTCCTCCCGGCACTCGATGAACCGGGTGACGCCGTCCTCGAAATTCAGCGCGATTCTCGCGGTCATGGCCTGGCCTCCGGCTCAGATGTGATAGATGTCGACGACCTGATGAATGCAGTCGTTCTTGAGCACGACCCGCTTGCGCCGGATCAGCGGCGCCGTCCCGGCGAGATCGAGCGTGTAGAACGAGGTGCCGAAATAAAGGTCGGTCGTCCGGTAGCGATAACTCAGTGTCAGCCAGTTGAACCGGATCTCGACGGCGTCGCCCTCGCGCGCGACGATCTCGATATTGCTGATATTGTGCGAGGTGCGCGGCTCGGGCAGGCTGGTCGCGCTCGACCGGTCGGTGCGGATGCGGAACACCCGGTCCTCCAGCCCGCCGCGATCGCCGTACCAGATCAGCGAGATCTCGGTCTGCGGGTCCTCGGTGAGCCGGTCGTCATCGTCCCAGGCGGGCATCCAGAATTCGGCATCCGGCGCATAGCAGGCGAGCCAGGCGTCCCACTCCCGGTCATCGAGGCAGCGCGCCTCGTGATGCAGGAAATCGGCGATCCGCCGATGCAGCGCGGCGGCGCTGTCGAGAGCGGCGCTCATGACGCGTCTCCGGTTGCGGCCTCGCGCCCGAGCGCGCGGCGCATGGCGTCCCGCCAGAACGCGTGCTGGATCACGAACAGCCCCTCATCCTCGGTGCGCCGGCCGCTGAGCCGCGGCGCGATGCCGATCGCGCGCGCCGCCTCGTCCGGCCCCTCGACCCAGTGCGCGGCCCCGCGGGACATGTCGTTCCAGCGCGCGGCCCGGCCCTGATAGGCCATCTGGCACGAGCGGAATTCCTCAAGGTCGTCGGGTGTCGCCATCCCGCTCGCGTTGAAGAAATCCTCATATTGACGAATGCGCCGCGCCCGCGCCTCCGGCGCCTCGCCCACCGGGGCGATGCAGTAGATCGTCACCTCGGTGCGATCGACCGAGAGCGGGCGGAACTGGCGGATCTGCGAGCCGAACTGGTCCATCAGGTAAACATTCGGATACAGGCAGAGATTGCGCGAGCGCTGCACCATCCAGTCGGCCCGCGCAGCACCCATTGTCGCGGCGAGTTCCTCGCGCCGGTCCCAGTTCGGCCGGTCCTCGGGGTTTTCCCATTGCGACCACAGCAGCAGATGGCCGTTCTCGAACGAGTAGAACCCGCCGCCCTGCCGCGCCCAGCCGCCCGCGCTCATGGCGCGCACATTGTCCACCCGCGCCTCGGTCTTCCGCCGGCTGGTGGTGGCGGCGTAATTCCAGTGCACGGCGCTGACATGATAGCCATCCGCGCCGTTCTCGGTCTGGAGCTTCCAGTTGCCGTCATAGACATAGGTCGAGCTGCCGCGCAGCACCTCCAGCCCCTGCGGCGACTGGTCGACGATCAGGTCGATCATCCGCGCCGCGTCGCCGAGATGCACGGCCAGCGGCTGCACGTCCGGGTTCAGGCTGCCGAACAGGAAGCCGCGATACGACTCGAACCGCGCGACCGGGGTGAGATCGTGCGAGCCCTCGGTGTTGAACCCTTCGGGATAGCCGGCGTTCTCGGGGTCCTTCACCTTGAGCAGGCGGCCGGTATTGCTGAAGGTCCAGCCATGGAACGGGCAGGTGAAGGTCGCCTTGCTGGCCCGCTTGTGCCGGCAGAGCATGGCGCCGCGATGGCTGCACGCATTGATGAAGGCGCGCAGCTCGCCCTTGCGGTCCCGCGCGATCACCACCGGCGTGCGGCCCATATGCAGCGTCAGATAGTCGTTCGGCTGCGGGATCTGGCTTTCATGGGCAAGATAGATCCAGTTGCCCTCGAAGATGTGCTTCATCTCCAGCTCGAAGATCTCGGGATCGGTGAAGATGTCGCGGCTGACCCTGAACACCCCGTCCGCCGGCCGGTCATCGAGCGCCGTCTCGATCGCGCGCATCACTCTGTCGTGCATTTCCAGTCCCTCGCTGCAGCCGGCGCCCGGATCGATCTGGGCAATACCCGGCAGGTCGGTTTTCTCTTGAGCAAAGGCGTAAACCCGCCATAACTAGCGCGTCCAAGACTGAATTGGTCGCTTCAATACCCTGGAGGTATCGATGGAGATGCGGCAGCTGCGCTATTTCGTCGAAGTCGCGCGCGAGCGGAACTTCACCCGCGCCGCCGCGCGGCTGAACATCGCCCAACCGCCGCTGAGCCGGCAGATCCAGCAGCTCGAGGACGAGCTCGGCATCGCGCTGATCGAGCGTGGCAGCCGGCCGATCCGCCTCACCGAGGCCGGCAGGCTGGTGTTCGACCAGGCGGTGGACGTGCTCGAACGGATCGACGGCATCCGCACCATGGCGCAGCGCCTCGCCGAGACCGAGCGGCGCCACCTGCGCGTCGGCTTCGTCGCCTCGACGCTCTATGGCTACCTGCCCGAGGTCATCCGCCGCTTTCGCGAGGCGCGGCCCGGCGTGGTGCTGACGCTGCAGGAACTTACCTCGCTCGAACAGATGGAGGCGCTGCGCGAAGGCCGGATCGATGTCGGCTTCGGCCGCATCCCGTTCGAAGACCCCGCCCTCGAACGCCGGCTGCTGCGCAACGAAAATCTCATCGTCGCGGTGCCGCGCTCCGGCCCGCTCGGCCGCGGGTCAACCGCGCTCACCCTCGCGCAGTTGCAGGCCGAGCCGCTGATCGTCTACCCCAAGGCGCCGCGGCCGAGCTATGCCGACCAGGTTCTCGCCCTGTTCCGCGATGCCGCGCTGCGCCCCGCCGCCCTGCACGAGGTCCGCGAACTGCAGACGGCGCTCGGCCTCGTCGCGGCGGAAAGCGGCGTGTGCATCGTCCCCGCCTGCGTCCAGCATCTGCGGCGCGACAACGTCGCCTATCGCCCGCTGGATGCCCCGGCCGCCGTCTCGCCGATCATCATGAGCACCCGCCGGCACGATCCCTCGTCCGAGGTCGACCTGATCCTCCGCCTGCTTCGGCAGCTCTACCAGCTCAAGGGCATCACCTTCGGCGCCTGAAGCGCCACCCGATCCATCCGGATCGGATGTAGTGCTCAATGATATTGATAATCAGCCGCGATGCAGCCGGAACAAGGCGAACAGCAGCAGACCGATCACGCTGGTGCATCCCATGAGCATCACCATGACCAGTTCGGACCGCTTCGCGGATTTCGCATGTTGCGGATGGGCTTGAGGCATCGAATGTCTCCTGTCCAGGCGCTGTCCCGTTCCGCCACGATATGGGAGGCGTCGGCCGCAAATCCAGTCCGCGGTGCCGATCCCCGCACGGCGCACCCAGCAGATACGACCCGCCCGGGAAAATAAGGAATATTTTTTAGACATATCTTATTAGTATTACAGAGTGAAACAAATCTTCGCTGTTAAACAATCCTTCAGAAACCTCACGTAAAAAAATGCCTGCTTTTCAAGCCATAACCTTCAGGCAGGATGAACGCAGGTGCATTTCGGTCTCCATCGCATTGTCGAAAAAAACAATATATTAAATTCAATTTTAGATGCATTCTGCTTCATCAGCTTTACTCCCGACGGCACGATCCTCGATGCCAACGAACGCTTCCTCGATCTCACCGGCTACAGCCTCGCCGAGCTCTCCGGCAGCCATCACCGCCTGCTCGTCGCCCCGGCCGAGCGTGACAGCGCCGACTATGGCGAATTCTGGCAAGACCTGCGCGCCGGCCGCTTCCGCAGCGGCGAATTCCGCCGCACTGGCAAGGGCGGCACCGATGTCTGGCTCCGCGCCTCCTATGTCCCCGTGCACGACCGCAGGGGCACCGTCACGCAAATCGTCAAGCTCGCGCTCGATGTCACCGCCGAGAAGCAGGCCGCCGCCGCGAATGAAAGCCTGCTCGCCGCCATCGGCCGCGCGCAGTCGGTCATCGCCTTCGCGCCCGATGGCACGATTCTCGACGCCAACGAGAATTTCCTCCGCGTGATGGGCTATGCGCGGGACGAAGTGATCGGCCGCAAACACGCGATGTTCGCCACCCCGGCCTATGCCGCGACCCCGGCCTACGCCACGTTCTGGGACCGGCTGCGCCAGGGTGAATTCGTCACCGGCGATTTCGAGCGCATCGGCAAGGGCGGCCGTCCCGTCTGGTTCCAGGCCACCTACAACCCCGTGCTCGACGCCGCCGGCAGGGTGGTGAAAGTGGTCAAGGTCGCCGTCGATCTCACCGCGAAAATGGCGGATGTCGGCCGCGTCGGCGCGGCCCTCGCGCGCATCGCCCAGGGCGATCTCACCGCCTCGGTCGATCGCGAGCTGATCCCCTCGCTCGACAAGCTGCGCGTCGATGTCAACACTGCCACCACCCGCCTGTCGGAAAGCATCGCCGGCGTGCGCCAGAGCACCGACGAGATCAATCTCGGCGTCAGCGAAATCGCCACCGCCGCCGACGATCTCGCCCGCCGCACCGAGCAGCAGGCGTCGACGCTCGAGGAAACCGCCGCCGTGCTCGGCAGTGTGACCACCGGCATCCGCCGCACCGCGGACACCGCCTCCCGCGCCGCCAGGGCGGTCGATGCCACCAGCGAAGCCGCCCGCAAATCCCACGCCGTCGTCGGCGAGGCGGTGGCGGCGATGAACCGGATCGAGGCCTCCTCGCGCGAGATCGACCAGATCATCGGCCTGATCGACGAAGTGGCGTTCCAGACCAACCTGCTGGCGCTGAACGCCGGGGTCGAGGCCGCGCGCGCCGGCGAGGCCGGGCGCGGCTTCGCCGTCGTCGCCACCGAGGTCCGCGCGCTTGCCCACCGTTCGGCGGATGCGGCGAAATCGATCAAGCAGCTCATCGCCCGCTCCTCCGAACAGGTCAACGCCGGTGTCCACCTCGTCGGCGAAACCGGCACCGCGCTCGATACCATCCTGAGCCATGTCACCGACCTGCACGGCTTGGTCGGCGAAATGGCCAGCGCCGCCGCCGAACAGTCCGGCAGCCTCGCCGAAATCAACACCGCCACCAGCCAGATGAACCAGGCGGTGCAGCAGAACGCCGCGATGGTCGAGCAAACCTCCGCCGCCACCCATTCCCTGCGCGAGGAAATCGGCCGCCTCGCCGGCCGTGTCGCCGACTTCCGCACGGCAGGCCCCGCGCCGCACGCCACGCCCACCGGTCTCGCAGCCCCCTTTGCCTCCAGCCGTCCGGTTCCCAACCCGGCCTACGCCGTGGCGAGATAGAGCACTTTCCGATCCATCCGGATCGGATGTAGTGCTCTATGATATTGATATTCAGAGTATCTTTATCCGATCAGATGACTCTATCTGATCGGATGACGCTCTAACGCCAACCACCAACCCCGGTAACCTCCGGCGGCATCGCGGCCCACACCGCCGGGCCGCCATCGGCGTGTGGGAAATCCACCACATCCCCGGCCGCTTGGCGCGCGTCATGAAGGCGGGAGGAATGCAGCCCCGCCTCGCCGCCATCCGCCCCTGCCCAGCGCGGCCGCGGCTGCTACCTCCGCCGACGCGCCCAAATGAAACCGACAAGGCTTCATGTGGGCCGATCTTCACGTTTGAATACAATATGTTGTTTGACGACTCATTTTGTCCAACTGAACAAACGCCATCTGTGAAATCAAAAACAACGGCGCTAGGCTAATGTTTAAAATATTTATTTGAAGTTGTTTTTGAATTATTTTATTTAAATATAGTTAAAAACAATATATTATATCTCATAAGAGAAATATATATTGATTCACGATGACGTTACAAATAAATAATGATATGAAATAGATTATTTCGTTCTGATAATGGGACAATAAGATGCCTTTACAATATTCAATGAGTAAACAGCCTGTCGGTTCCGAAGAGCGATTATTCATATTCATATATTCTGAAAATATTGATATTGAATCTATTAAAAATAACCTTTCCGGATTGAACATAATTTTTACAATATATTCAAATTCATTTTTTGAAAATGGCGAATTTATGAAGCAAGCCGTGGATATGTATATATTATACATGGAACATATAGATATAGATTTACTTTCACGTATTGTTGAAATCAAGAAAATTAACAGCACACCTGTGATTGTCATTTCGAATCATCACGATAGTACGCTTGAAATTTCAGTCCTCAGACTCGGCGCTGATGACTATTGGAGTTCGGTCAATTCAAGGGAAATATTTCGGATAAGAACCGAGAAATTTTTCAGAAATTCCAGTAAAACGCCGCGCAAGACTCAGCTTTCAATGCCGGATATTATTCAAAATAATTCTGGAATTCCGGAAAAGGCATGGAGCAATTACTTTACACCCCATGAATTTATGGCATTGACAACCCTCATCGAGAATCCCGGCGAAATCGTCACGCGTGAGGATCTCTCGCTCCTGGTCAGAGGCCGGGCCCCAAACCACAACAGCACGTCACGCGACAGGTCGGCCGACAACCTGCTGTCCCGGATCCGCGCCAAGCTGAAGCGGCTCGGCGTCTACAGGAACGACATCAAATGCTTCAACGGCATCGGCTATGCATTCATCGGCGACAGGGACGAACTCGTGAACGCGCTCGATGCCCGGTTCGCGGAAAGCAACCCCCGGACACCGGGCAACAACGCCGCGCGCACATGACGGCACACCCCGAAGGGCCTGGCCCGACGCGCCTTTTCATCAATCCTTCCCGCGAGGTCCACAAAGCTGTCATGCACTTCGTCTAGACGAGTCCCGAACTTCAACGGGAGAACATGACCATGGCGACCAGTTTTTCCTCGCTCGACGAGGAGCGCTTCAAGTCGTTCCACTGGCGAGCGATCGTGACAACGGGCCTCGGGGTCTTCTGCGACGGGTACGACCTCTCCTCGATCGGCATCGTCCTGCCGCTGGTGCTCGGCTCCTTCGGCATCGCGAAAATGGGCGGCCTCGAAGCCGCCATGCTCGCCGCCTCCGCCCTGGTGGGGGCCGCGGTCGGCGCGCTGATCTTCGGCCTGCTCGGCCAGAACGGCCGCAAACGCTTCTACGGGCTCGACGTGCTGCTGATGGGCGTCATGGCCGTGGCCCAGGCCTTCGCCCCCGACCTCACCTGGCTGATCGCCATCCGCTTCGTGCTCGGCATCGGCATCGGCGCCGACTACGTTCTCTCGCCCACCATCATGGCCGAACACGCCAACCGCGCCGATCGCGGCCGCTCCATCGGCGTCGGCTTCGCGGTGATGTGGCCGCTCGGCGCCTTCGTCGCCGGCCTGCTCAACCTGCTGCTCGCCGGGCTCGGCGTCTCGCACGACCTGCAATGGCGCCTCGTTCTCGCCGCCGGCGCAATCCCCGCCTTCTCGGTGCTCTATCTCCGCCGCGCGATGCCCGAAACCGCCCGCTACCTCGCCCGCCTCGCCGCCGACCCCGGGGCTGCGGTCGATGTCATCCGCCAGATCAGCGGGCAGACCGTCCGCGCCCCCGCGGCCGACAGCCGCCCCTTCGGCCAGGTCTTCGCCGCCCATGCGCGGGTAATCCTCTCCGCCGCCCTGCTCTGGCTGGTGTTCGACATCGTGATCTATTCCGGCATCCTGTTCGGCCCCTCGCTGATCGCCAAGAGCCTCGGCATGGGACCGATCGAGTTCAGCCTGGTGATGCAGGCGGCCTTCGGCATCCCGAGCGCGCTGTTCTACGCCTTCCGCGTGCTCGACCGGGTGGGCCGCAAGCCCTTGCAGGTCTGGGGCTTCGTCGGCGCCGCGGCGATGCTGGTGCTCTTCGCCGTGCTCAAGCAGAACCTCGCCTCGCTGCCACTGCTCGGCCTGATCGTCTACGGGCTCTACACGGTCGCGATCAACGGTCCGGCAACGGTGAGCGGCGCCGGCATTCTCGGCGTCGAACTCAGCCCCACCAGGGTGCGCACCTTCGGCCAGGCGATCACCGTCATCGGCGGGCGCACCGGCGCGTCGATCAGCGCCTTCCTGTTCCCGCTGCTGTTCACCCGCCTCGGCGAAGTCGGCGTGATCGCCCTGCTCGCGATCGTCGCCCTCCTCGGCGCGGTGCTCACCCGGCTGCTGGTGCCGGAAACCGCCGGCGTCTCCCTCGAAGAGATCAACAACGACGATCTCGACGCGGTCGCCCACCCGCAAACCGCCTGACCCATCGGGGCGCGCCGGACATCCCCCGGCGCGCCTTTTCCAAAGCCTCAAATTCGTATAGACATCTATATCATGAACGCGCCCTCGCCAGCTCGCCCCGCCTGGCTCGGCCTCCTCGCCCGCGCCCCGCGCGGCGCGATCGAGCCGCTGCTCGCCGAAGCTCCCGCCCTGCCCGGCTTCATCCGGCTGCGTGGCCCGGAAATCGGCATGTCGATGGTGCGCGGCCGCGCCGGCGGCGGTGGCGCCGCCTTCAATCTCGGCGAAATGACGATCGCCCGCTGCTCGATCCGCGATGAGGACGGGTTCGTCGGCCACGGCTACGTCGCCGGGCGCGACGGCGCGCTGGCCGAGCTGATCGCCCGGCTCGACGCCGCGCTGCAAAATGCGGCGCGCCACGCATCGCTGCACGCGGCGGTGCTCGCGCCGCTCGCCGCGGCCGAGGCGACGCGCCGCGCGGCGGACGAAGCCAGGGCCGCCGGCACCGAAGTCCGCTTCTTCACCCTCGCGACGATGCGATGAGGCCCCGATGACCTCCCTCACCCCCGGCTTCGCCTCGCCGCTCGACGCCCAGGCCTGTTTCCGCGCCCTGCTCACCGCGTTCGGCGATCCCGGCCGCGCCGTCACCCTGGCCGATGGCCTCGCCCCGCCCGCCGGCCTGTCGAGCGCGGCGGCGGCGGTGCTGCTGACACTGGCCGACGCAACCACGCCGCTCGCCGCCGACCTGCCGGCGCCCGCACTGCACTGGCTCGGCTTTCACACCGGCGCCCCCTTCACCACGCCGGAAACGGCCGAATTCTGCCTCGCCGGCAGCGCGCCGCCGCTCTCCAGCCTCCGCCAGGGCAGCGAAACCGCGCCGGAACACGGAGCGACCCTCATTCTCGACCTGCCGGATCTCGTCTCCGGGCGGCGCTGCCGCCTCAGCGGCCCGGGACTCGCCGCCCCGCGCGAGACGACCCTGCCGCTGCCCGCATCCTTCCTCGCCGACTGGGCCGAACAGCGCCGGCAGGTGCCGCGCGGCGTCGATGTGCTGCTCTGCGCCGGGCGCCGGCTGCTCGCCCTGCCGCGCAGCCTCGCCATCGAGCCCGCCTGAGATGTATGTCGCGGTCAAGGGCGGCGAACAGGCGATCGACGCCGCCCATCGCTGGATGGCGGAAGAGCGGCGCGGCGATCCGGCGCTGCCGGAAATCACCCCGGCGCAAATTTCTGAACAGCTCGGCCGCGCGGTCGACCGGGTGATGGCGGAGGGCGCGCTCTACGACCGAGCGCTCGCCGCGCGGGCGATCCGCCAGGCCCAGGGCGACCTGATCGAGGCCGCGTTCCTGCTGCGGGCCTACCGCGCGACACTGCCGCGCCTCGTCGATTCCGAGCCGGTCGATACCGGGGCGATGCGGGCGAAGCGGCGGATTTCGGCGGTCTTCAAGGATCTCCCCGGCGGCCAGCGGCTCGGCCCGACAATGGACTACACCCACCGCCTGCTCGACCCCGATGCCACCGGCCCCGCAGCACCCGAACCCGCGCCACCCGAACCCCCGCCAGGCGAACCCGCGCCAGCCGAACCGCCCCCGCCCGCCGCCCTGCCACGGGTCATGGCGATGCTCGGCGCCGATGCGCTGATCGAGCCGGATGGCGATCCCGCGCCGGCGGCGGCCGATCTGACCACCGCGCCACTCGGCTTTCCCGCCCCGCGCCCCTTGCGGCTCCAGGCGCTGGCGCGCGGCGACGAAGGCTTCCTGCTCGCGCTCGGCTATTCCACCCAGCGCGGCTACGGCAACAACCACCCCTTCGTCGGCGAGCTGCGGGTGGGCGAAGTCGCGGTCAGCCTCGTCCCGCCCGAACTCGGCTTCGCGATCGAGATCGGCGAGATCACGCTCACCGAATGCGAAATGGTCAACCAGTTCGCCGGCAGCCGCAACGTGCCGGCGCAGTTCACCCGCGGCTACGGGCTCTGTTTCGGCCATGCCGACCGCAAGGCGATCGCGATGGCGCTGGTCGACCGGGCGATGCGCGCCGGCGAGCTGGGCGAGGACGTCACCGCCCCGGCGCAGCAGGTCGAATTCGTGCTGTCGCATTGCGACAATATCGAGGCGACCGGCTTCGTCGAGCATCTCAAGCTGCCGCACCACGTCGATTTCCAGAGCGAGCTGGAAACCATCCGCGCCCTGCGCGCCGCCGCGGGAGACGACGATGCAACTCTATAACTTCGCCTATCTCGACGAACACACCAAGCGGATGATCCGCCGCGCCATCCTCAAGGCGGTGGCGATTCCGGGCCACCAGATCCCCTTCGCCAGCCGCGAGATGCCGCTGCCCTATGGCTGGGGCACCGGCGGCATCCAGGTCACCGCCGCGATCCTCGGCCCCGACGACGTGCTGAAGGTGATCGACCAGGGGGCGGACGACACCACCAACGCCGTCTCGATCCGCCGCTTCTTCGCCCGCACCAGCTCCATCCGCACGACCACGCGCACGCCGGAGGCCTCGGTGATCCAGACCCGCCACCGGATTCCCGAAACCGCGCTGCGCGCCGGGCAGATCATCGTCTATCAGGTGCCGATCCCCGAGCCGCTCTACCGCCTCACCCCCTCGCGCGCCGACGCGGCGCGGATGCACGCGCTGGCCGATTACGGCGCCATGCATGTGCGGCTCTACGAGGATATCGCGCGGCACGGCCGGGTTGCGCTGGCCTACGACTATCCGGTGATGGTCAATGGCCGCTACCTGATGTCGCCCTCGCCGATCCCCGCCTACGACAATCCGAAACTGCACATGAACCCCGCCCTGCAACTCTTCGGCGCCGGGCGCGAGAAGCGGCTCTACGCCCTGCCGCCCTACACCGAAGTCCGCCCGCTCGATTTCGAGGACCATCCGTTCGACCCGCATCGCGCCGATGCTGCCTGCGCTCTCTGCGGCGCGGCGGACACCTATCTCGACGAGCTGATCGCCGATGACACCGGCCGGCGCCGCTTCATCTGCTCGGATACCGACAGCTGCGACTCCCGCCGCGAGGAGACCGGCGCATGACGCTGATGGCGGCGGAGCGCGTCACAAGGCGCTTCGGCGCGGTGGCGGCGCTGGAGGATGTCTCCCTCGCGATCGGCCGGCGCGAGATCGTCGCCATCGTCGGCGAGAGCGGCTCGGGCAAGTCCACCCTGCTCAACGTCATGAGCGGGCGGCTCGCGCCGGATGCGGGCCGCGTCATGTACGACAGCGGCGCCGGCCTCGCGCCGATCGCCGCCGGCGGCGAGGCCGCGCTGCTCGACCTGCAACGCCGCCGCTGGGGCTTCGTGGCGCAGGAGCCGCGCCTTGCCCTGCGCATGAACGTCTCGGCAGGCGGGAATATCGGCGAGCGGCTGATGGTCGCCGGGGCGCGCAACTACGGCGCCATCCGCGCCGCCGCCGCGCGCTGGCTCGAAACCGTCGAGATCGATCCCGCCCGGATCGACGAACTGCCGCGCGGCTTCTCCGGCGGCATGCTCCAGCGCCTGCAGATCGCCGCCACCCTCGTCACCGAACCCGAGCTGGTGTTCATGGACGAGCCGACCGGCGGGCTCGACGTCTCGGTGCAGGCCCGCATTCTCGATCTCGTGCGCGGGCTGGTGCGCCGGCTCGGCGTCGCCGTGCTGCTCGTCACCCACGATATCGGCGTCGCCCGGCTGCTGGCCGACCGCATCGTGGTGATGCGCCAGGGCCGCATCGTCGAAACCGGCCTCGCCGACCAGGTGCTGGACGATCCGCAGCACGAATACACCCAGCTCCTCGTCGCCTCGGTGCTGCCGGCATGATCGCGCTCGAGGCCAGCGGCATCGCCAAGAGCTTCGTGCTGCACCTCCAGCGCGGCGTCCGCCTCGGCGTGCTGCGCGATGCCGGGCTCACCCTGCGCGCCGGCGAATGCGTCGCCCTCACCGGCCCCTCCGGCGCGGGAAAATCGACGCTGCTGCGCGCCCTCTACGGCAATTACCGGGCCGATGCCGGCTCGATCCGGGTGCGCCATCGCGGCGCCATGGTCGAGCTGGCCGGCGCCCCCGCCGCGCACGTGATCGAGATCCGCCGCGAGACGATCGGCCATGTCTCGCAGTTCCTCCGCGCCATGCCCCGGGTTCCCGCGCGCGACATCGTCGCCGCCCCCCTGCTCGAACGCGGAATGGACGAGGCGGCGGCGCGGGCGCGGGCCGAGGCGATGCTCGATGCCCTCGGCATTCCAAAGGCCCTGCACACCCTGCCGCCGGTCACCTTCTCCGGCGGCGAGCAGCAGCGGGTCAATCTCGCCCGCGGCTTCGCCGGCGACTGGCCGATCCTGCTGCTCGACGAGCCGACCGCCTCGCTCGATGCCGCCAATCGTGACCGCGTGATCGCGCTGATGCGCGCGGCCCGGTCTCGCGGCGCGGCGCTGCTCGGGATATTCCACGACCCGCTCGTGCGCGACGCGATCGCCGATGCCGAGCTGCGCCTCGAACCGCTGAAGGAACAAGCATGACCCGCCTCGGCAATGCCCGCCTCGTCCTCGACAACGAGATCCGCCCGGGCGGCGTCGTCTTCGCCGGCGGACTGATCGGCGAAATCGGCGAAATGGGCCGGGGTGGCGATGGCCTCGATCTGGAGGGCGATTACCTGATCCCCGGCATCATCGACCTGCACACCGACAATCTCGAACGCCAGACCCAGCCGCGCGCCAATGCCCGCTGGCCCTCCCGCTCCGCCCTCGTCGCGCACGACGCGCAATGCATCGCCGCCGGCATCACCACCGTGTTCGACGCGCTCTGCCTCGGCGATATCGGCTTCGGCAAGGCGCGCAACCAGACCTTCGAGGACGCGGTGATCGACATCGCGGCGCTGCGCCGGCAGGGCGCGCTGCGCGCCGAGCATTTCCTGCACCTGCGCTGCGAGCTGCCGGCCGAGGAAATGCCCGAGATGCTCGCCCGCGCGATCGAGGACACCCATGTCCGCCTGGTCTCGCTGATGGACCACACGCCCGGGCTCAGCGGCCAGTATGGCGATCTCGTCCGCTACCGCGAGATGCGCCGCGCCGAGGGGCTGGCGCCGGCCGAGGTCGAAACCGTGATCGCCGAGTTGCAGGGCAACCACCACGCCTTCCACGCCGCCAACCGCGCGCTGGTGATCGCCGCGGCGCGGGCCCGCTTCATTCCCCTCGCCTCGCATGACGACGCGACCGAGACGGAAATCGCCCGCAACGCGGCCGAAGGCATCGGCATCACCGAATTCCCGGTCTCGCTGCAAGCGGCACGGGCGGCGCGGGCGCGGGGCATGCGCAGCATCGCCGGGGCGCCGAACCTCGTGCGCGGCGGGTCGCATTCGGGCAATGTCGCGGTGATCGACCTGGTGCGCGAGAACCTGCTCGACGCGCTCGCCTCGGACTATGTGCCGGGCGCGATGCTGGAAGCCGCCTTCATCGCCGCCGCCGAGGGCGCGATCGCGCTGCCGGCGGCGATCGGCCTGATCACCTCCGGCCCCGCGGCGATCGCGGGTCTGGCCGATCGCGGCCGCATCGCCCCCGGCCTCAGGGCCGATCTCGTGCAGGTGCGGCTGCATGAGGGCCTGCCGGTGGTGCGCGCGGTCTGGCGCGGCGGGGTGCGCGTTGGCTGAACCGCACCGCGCCGCGATCTACTACGCCCCGGCGGCGGACGATCCGCTCTGGGCGCTCGGCTGCGCCTGGCTCGGCCGCGACCCGGAGCGGGAGACCGCGCTCGATCAGCCCGCGGTGCCGCGCCTCGCCGCCGTCACCGGCGCGCCCCGGCGCTACGGCTTCCACGCGACGCTGAAACCGCCAATGGCGCTCGCCGCCGGGCTCGATGCCTTCCTCGCCGATGCCGCGTCCCTCGCGGCATCGCTGCGCGGCTTCGACCTGCCGCCGCTCGCCATCGCCGATCTCGACGGGTTTCTCGCCCTCACCCTCGCCGCCCCCTGCCCGCCACTGCACGACCTCGCCGATCGCTGCGTCGCGGCGCTCGACCATCACCGCCGCCCCGAGAGTGCCGAGGCGCAGGCCCGCCGCGCCGCCGGGCGCAGCGCGGAAGAGCGCGAGAACATCGCCCGCTGGGGCTACCCGCTGGTGTTCGGCGCGTTCCGCTTCCACATGACGCTGAGCGAACGGCCGCACGCCGCCGCGCTCGCCGCGGCGGCGGGCGCGCATTTCGCCGGCAGCCTCGCCGTCCCGCGGCGCGTCGCCTCGATCGCGGTGTTCACCGAGGCCGCGCCGGGCGCGCCGATGCGCCTGCTCCGCCGCCTGCCCTTCGGCGGATGACCGCGATGCCCGGCTGCCTCGTGCTGATCGTCGGCCCCTCCGGCGCCGGCAAGGACACGGTGATGCGCGCCGCGCGCGACGCCCTGGCCGGCAGCCCCGGCTTCCTGTTCCCCCGTCGGATCATCACCCGCCCGGCGGACGCCACCGAGGATCACCTGCCGGCCACACCGGCCGAATTCGCCGCGCACGCCTTCGCGCTCAGCTGGCAGGCGCACGGGCTGAGCTACGGCATTCCCGCCACGATCGTGCCGGCCCTCGGCGAAGGCGGCGTGGTGGTGGCGAACGTCTCCCGCGCCGTGGTGGCCGAGGCGCGGCGGCGCTTCCGTTGCCATGTCGTCGAGATCACCGCATCGGCTCCGGTGCTGGCGGCCCGCCTCGCCGGGCGCGGCCGCGAGGCGCCCGCCGCCATCGCCGCCCGCCTCGCCCGCGCCGCCGCCGCATCCGGCGCCGATGAAACCATCGTCAACGAAACCACGCCCGAAGCCGCCGGCGCCCGCCTCGCCGCGATCCTGCGCCGCTGCGCGTCCCGCGGCGCCTGACGCCGGTCGCTCAGCTGTCGAACACGAGTTGCACGCGCGCGGCCGGATAGCGCGCGATCCCGTATTCCACCGGCCGCCCCGCTGCGATATTGAGCGATTCGGTGGCCAGCAGCGGCGCGGTCCGCGCCATCCGCAGCAGCCGCGCCTCCCGCGCATCGGGCAGGCGGGCGCTCACCCGCGTCCATGTCCGCGTATAGTCGGCGACGCCGATGGAGGCGAGCGAAGCGGTGACCGACCCATGCGCCCGCAGCGCCGCCAGCAGCCCGGCGACGCGGTCCGCCGGGAAGATGTGGCGCGAGAGCGAAACCGCCAGCGCATCGGCGGTGCCGACGCGCTCGAACACGATCACGCGCGCCCCGGCCTCGATCTCCAGCGCCGCGGCCACGGCGGCGGCCTCGCCCTCCAGCGCCGCAAGCTCGACATCCTCAAGCCGCAGGATACGCCCGAGCGGCGTGCGGCGATGGCCGCGCACCCATTCGGAAAAGCGCGGCCGCTGGCCGATCCGGTAGTCCAGCACCGCATCGGCGGCGAAGGAGCCGCGGCCGTGCTCGGTGCGGATCAGCCCGGCATTGGCCAGTTCCAGCAGGGCGCGGCGGATGGTGTGGCGGTTCACCCCGAAGCGCGCGGCGAGCAGGGTTTCGGTGGGCAGGCGCGGATCGTCCCGATAGGCGCCGGCCGCGATCTCGCCGGCCAGCGCCTCGGCGATCTGGCTCCACAGCGCCTTGCCGGGCTTGCGTTCGATTGTCATGCCCCGTCAATGCCGCAAAATCCCGCGCCTGTCGCCGCCGCCGCCGCCGCGCAGGCCGCGAAATTCATCGGCCTGACACGCCGCGGGGTTTGCGCGGCGGCGTCTTTCCGGCGCATCGTGATGCACGTCATCGCGGAAAGCCTCATCGTCATGGACCCATCGCGCCCGAAACTCGCCGAAACCGTGATCGACCCCGGGGCGCGCCTGCGCGAGGCGACGGTGGGGCGGCGCTGCGAGGTGCTGCACGGCGCGCGCGTCGAATATGCGACGATCGGCGACTATTCCTATCTCGGCGAATATTGCGAGGTGGCGGACGCGACGATCGGCCGCTTCGCCGCCATCGCCAACGCGGTGCGGATCGGCGCGCCGAACCACCCGATGGGCCGGCCGAGCCAGCACCGCTTCACCTATGTCCCCGAATATTACGAGCCGGGGCAACGGCGGGATGCGGATTTCTTCGCCGCCCGGCGCGGCGCGCGCGTGACGATCGGCCACGATGTCTGGATCGGCCATGGCGCCATCGTGCTGCCGGGGGTGAATGTCGGCGATGGCGCGGTGATCGCCGCCGGTGCTGTGGTCAGCCGCGACGTCGAGCCCTATGTCGTCGTCGGCGGCGTGCCGGCGCGGCCGATCCGCGAGCGTTTCCCGCGCGACATCGCCGCCCGGCTGCGCGCCATCGCCTGGTGGAACTGGCCGGACGAGGTGCTGTTCGCCCGCATCGAGGCGTTCCGCGACGAGAATATCGCGGCGTTCTGCGACCGCTTCGGCTGAGCCGCCCCCTCGGCGCGCATGGTGCCTTACACGGGGCCGGTCACGTAGAGATATGCCGAGATGCTGAGCAGCGAGAGCACGGTCGAGGCGAGGATCACGCTGGAGGTCATCGTCGCCTCGCGCCGGTAATACTCGGCCAGCATGAACGGGCCGGTGCCCGTCGGCAGCGCCGCCAGCAAGGTCGCGGTATGCGCGAGCGGCAGCGGCAACTCGAACACGAAGCTCGCCAGCGCCCAGGTCAGCGCCGGCTGCACCACCAGCTTGCAGCCGACCAGCGCGCAGGCGGGGCCGATCTCCAGCATCCCCTCGCGGGTTTCGGCGAGGAACAGGCCGAGTGCGACCAGCGCGCAGGGCGAGGCCGCCGCGCCCAGCAGCTTCAGGAACGACTCCATCGCCGCCGGAATCGCGACCCCGCTCAGCGGCACCAGCGCGCCGAGCAGCGGGGCGACCAGCAGCGGGTTGCGCGCCAGCGACCGGGCGATGGTCCGGGCCACCCGCCCCGCCCCGCGCTCGGTCTGCAACCCGATCTCGATCAGCACGATCGCGGCACCGAACAGCACGCACACGGTCACGATCGTCGCAACCAGTGTGGGCCCCAGCGCCCCGCGCCCGATGGCGACCACCACCAGCGGAAACCCGATGAAGCCGACATTCGCATAGCCGGCGTTCAGCCCGTCGATCGCCGCATCGGCGAGATGCGGCGCGCGGCGCAGCCGCACCAGCACGGTCAGCCCGAACACCGCGATGCAGCCGATGGCGAACACGGCGATGAAGCCGGGCTGCCAGATCTGCGACCATTTTGCATGAGCGATGATGTCGAACAGCAGCGCCGGCAGCGCGAGATAGACCACGAAGCGATTCAGCTCCGAGGTCGCGCCCGGGCCGAGCACGCCAAGGCGCCGCGCCAGCCAGCCGGCAAGGATCAGCGCGAAAACCGGAGTCACGATGGTGAGGATCGACAGCATGGCCGCGCGTGTAGACAGGCGGATCGATGCTGTCTAATGCCTTTTGATACCCCGATTGATGCAAAAAAGGTATCATGCCGGATCTCCGCCAGCTTCGCGCCTTCGTCACCCTCGCCGAAACGCTGCATTTCGGCCGCGCCGCCGCACGGCTGCACCTCTCGCAGCCGCCGCTGAGCCGGCAGATCATGGCGCTGGAGGCGGCGCTCGGCGTGCGGCTGGTGGAGCGGCATTCCCGCCAGGTCAGCCTCACCCCTGCCGGCCAGCGCTTCCTCGCCGATGCGCGCGAGGTGCTCGCCCGCTTCGAGCGGGCCTGCCGCGACGCCCGCCGCGCCGGCGCCGGCGAGATCGGCGAACTCGCGCTCGGCTTCATGATGCACGCGGCGCAAACCATCGTCCCGAGCCTCGCCCGCCGGTTCATGGATGCGTTTCCCGCCGCCAGCCTGCGCCTGCGCGAGGTGATGCCGAACGCGTTGGTCGATGAATTGTCGGACGGGCGGCTCGATCTCGGCATCATGTTTCCACCGCCGCCGGTGCGCGGCCTCGTCTTCCGCCAAGTCTACCGCGAGCATCTCTGTATCGTGCTGTCCAACGCCCATCCGCTCGCGCTGGACAGCGCGCAACCGCCCGCCCGCGATCCGGTGGTGCGCCGCGCCGACCTCGCCGGCCAGCCGCTGATCCTCGCCCCGGCGGAAACCGCGCCGGCGCTGCGCGGCGCGATCGAGACCTATTGCCGCGAGGGCGGCTTCGCGCCCACGATCCGCGTCGAGACGCAGCTGCAAATGACCATCGTCAGCCTCGCCGCCGAGGGACTCGGCATCGGCATCGTCCCGGCCTCGATGCGAAGGCTCAACCCCGCCGGCGTCTGCTTTCGCGCGCTGGAAGACGCGCCGGCGGTCGACCACGTCCTCGCCTGGCGGCAGGACAACGACAACCCGGTGCTGCGCCGCTTCCTCGGCATGATCGAGACCGGGACGGCGGCATAGGGCGGCGTCCGATCAGATGGACTCATCCGATCGGACCAAGATGCTCTGTTTATCAATATCGTAGAGCACGATATCCGATCCGGATGGATCGGAAAGTGCTCTAAGCCGGTCAGCCGGCGGCGAAATGCGCGGCGAGCTGCTCGTTGACCAGCGCCGCCGCCTCCATGTGCGGCATGTGGCCAACCGCGGGAATCCGCACCAGCCGCACCGAGGCGGGCAGCCCCTCGCCCTGCTCCGGCGGCAGGATCGCATCGCGCTCGCCCCACAGCACCAGGGTGCGGATCGGCGTCGCGTCGAGCATCGCACGATAGCTCCGCGCCTGGCTGCCGCCCGGCAGCGTCGCGGCGGCGATGGCCGAGAGCGCCTCGCGCGCGCCGTCGAGCCGCAGCGCCCGCAGCACCCCCTCGATCATCGCGGCCGAGACGAGGTCGGGATCGGCGAACAGCATCTGCAACGCCGCCTTCACGTCCTTGCGCCGCTCGGCGGCGAGGAAGCCGCTGATATAGGCATCGTTCACCGTGGGGCCGAGGCCGGCCGGCGCCACGCCGGCAAGGCTCGCCACCCGCGCGGGCGCCTGGCTCGCCACCTCGAAACAGGCGGCGGCACCAAGCGAATGGCCGACGAGATGGGCACGAGGCGCCTCCACCGCGTCCATCAGCGCGAGAATGGCGCCGGCAAGCTCCGCCATGTCGCCGCTGCCGAGCGTCTTCGCCGAGCGGCCATGCCCCGGCAGGTCGATCGCATAGACCGGCCGGTCCGCCGCCAGCGCCTCGATATTGAACATGAAATTGTCGGAATCGCCGCCGAACCCGTGCACCAGGATCGCCGGCACCGCCTCCGCCCGCGGGTTCGCCGCCTTGTAGGCGATCGGCCCGCGCGCCCCCGCCGCCTCGCCCTCGGCGAGGCCGGCCTCGGCGCCCTCCTCATCCGGCGGATCGACGACGAACCCGGCGACGAAGGCATCGATGTCGGCGTCAGGCACGCCGGCGGGCGCGATCACGCCGAGCAGCGCGCCCACCGGCAGCACCTGCCCCGGCTGCGCCACCTGCCGGCGCAGCACGCCCGCGGCCGGGCTTTCCAGCACGTTGGCGATCTTGGTGCTCTCGATCTCGGCCAGCTCCTGGCCCTTGGCGATCGTCTCCCCCTCGCCGGCCAGCCAGGCGGTGAGCGTTCCCTCCTCCATGGCTAGCCCCCATTTGGGGACGGTGACGGCCCGGATATCTCCGCTGGTTTCGCTCATCGCCTGGTCTCCTTCGCCAATCGCCTCAGTGCTGCATCACCGCTCTTGCCGCTTCGAGAATCCGCGGCACGCCGGGCACGTAGAGATCCTCGAGCTGCGGCGAGAAGGGCACCGGCGTGTGCGGCGGCGTGATCGTGCGGATCGGCGCCTTGAGGTGGGAGAACGCCTCCTCGGCGACGAGGCGGGAGATATCCGCCGCCATCGAGCAGCGGGGGCTGGCCTCGTCCACCACCACCAGCCGGCCGGTCTCGGCGACGCAGTCGAGAATGGTCTCCGAATCGAGCGGCGAGGTGGTGCGCGGGTCGATCACGGTGGCGGAAATCCCGTCGCGGCGGAGCTGGTCGGCCGCCTGGTTGGCGAAATTCACCATCCGCCCGAAGGCGACGATGGTCAGGTCCTTGCCCTCGCGGGTCAGGTTCGCCTCGCCGAACGGGATCGTATAGGCCTCGTCCGGCACCTCGCCGGTCTCGTCGTAGAGCACCTTGTGCTCGCAGAAGATCACCGGGTCGTCGTCGCGGATCGCCTGGATCAGCAGCCCCTTCGCGTCATAGGGCGAAGAGGGCAGCACCACCTTGAGCCCCGGAATATGGGTAAAGATCGGGTAGAGTGACTGGCTGTGCTGCGAGGCGGCGCGGAACCCCGCGCCATACATGGTGCGGATCACCAGCGGGGTGACGGCGCGGCCGCCGAACATGTAGCGGAACTTGGCGGCCTGGTTGAAGATCTGGTCGAAGCAGACGCCCATGAAATCGATGAACATCAGCTCGGCCACCGGCCGCAGCCCGGTCGCGGCCGCCCCGGCGGCCGCACCGATGAAGGCGCTCTCGGTAATCGGCGTGTCGAGCACGCGCTCGGCGCCGAACTCGCCGATCAGCCCCTTGGTGACGCCGAGCACGCCGCCCCAGGCATCCTGCTCGCCCGGCGCGCCGGCGCCGCCGGCATTGTCCTCACCCATCACGATCACGCGCGGGTCGCGCCGCATCTCGCTGGCAATCGCCTCGTTGATCGCCTGGCGATAGGTTTTCTTGGCCATGGTGTGTTTCCCCGGTCGATTTGGTCAGTAGCTGACATAGACGTCGGTGAGCAGGTCCGCCTCGGTCGGCGGCGCGTCGGTCTCGGCGGCGAGCACCGCGGCGTCGATCGCGGCCGTCACCTCGGCGTCGACGGCGTCGAAATCCCCCGGCGAGGCGGTGCCGCCAGGCCCGACCTTGGCGCGGAAAATCTTGAGACTGTCCTTCTCGGCGCGCAGCCGGGCAATCTCGTCGGCGGCGCGATAGGTCATCGCATCGCCCTCGAAATGGCCATAGAAGCGGGTCAGCGTCGCGTGCAGCATGCCGGGCCCGCCGCCATTGCGCGCGCGGGCGATGAGGTCGCGCGCCGCCTCGTAGACGGCGAAGAAATCGAACCCGTCCACCTCGACACAGGGAATCCCGAACCCGGCGGCGCGGCCCGCCTGGGTGCCGCCGACCGACCAGCCGCTGGCCGTCGATTCCGCGTAGCCGTTGTCTTCCACCACGAACAGCACCGGCAGGTTCCACACCTTGGCGAGGTTGTAGGATTCGAGCGTGGTGCCCTGGTTGGAGCCGCCATCGCCGACGAAAGCGACCGCGACGCCCCCGGTCTTGAGCGTCTTCGCGGTCAGCGCCGCGCCGCAGACCAGCGGCGGCCCGCCGCCGACGATGCCGTTGGCGCCCAGCATGCCCTTCGAGAGATCGGCGATGTGCATCGACCCGCCCTTGCCCGCGCACAGCCCGCCCCGGCGGCCGTAAATCTCCTTCATCATGCCGGTGACGTCGCACCCCTTGGCGATGCAGTGGCCATGCCCGCGATGGGTCGAGGCGATCACGTCGCGCTCGTCGAGATGCGAGCAGACGCCGACGGCGGAGGCTTCCTCGCCGGCATAGAGATGCACGAAGCCGGGGATTTTTCCCGTCGCGAACTCATCATGAACCCGATCCTCGAAGCGCCGGATGGTCGCCATCGTCCGGTAGCTGTCGAGCAGAAACTCGCGGCTGTACTGCACTGTTTTCCTCCTTTGTCGCCCGTCTTGCGGCCGGGCTTGACTTGCGGCGTCCCGAACGCGCACCGCTGGCGAGGAGGCTAGATCGAAACGCCGGTCTGCGTCCACGCCGCAACCCTGGCCACCCTGGCCGGAGTGTTGCTTTTCGAAACTGCCCCGTCGGTGACGGAAGCGGCGGGAAGGCCGTTTCGGTGCGTAATCGACGGATCGTTCGTTCATTTTGTTAAAAATTATCACATCGACAACTAAAATGAAGAATTGATTATACCCGTAGCGCGCGATGCGAGCGGCGCTGGCGGGGTCGCCGAACGATAACTAAAAATTGACCGGCGCGCCGACCCGCCCGGAGCAAGGGCGATGCGCGGCGTCATCGTCCCACCGCCATCCTGACCGACCGGCGCCAAGGCTTCCGGACCGAAGGGATTGCCGCAGACCCAGGAGTGTCACCGCATGTTCCGCCGCCTGACCGCCTGTCTCCTCTCGATGGGCGCCCTCGCGCCGACCGCCCGCGCCCAGGCCGTGCCGGCCGCGTCGCTCGTGCCGGCCGCCGCCATCGTCCAGGTGCCGCAGGTCGACGTCATCGCCACAACCCCGCTGCCCGGCTCGGCGATCGGGCGCGACAGGCTGCCCCAGGCCACCCACGTCCTCGGCGCGGCCGAGATCGACCGCACCGGGATTCCAAGCCTGACCGACGCCATTCTCGCCGCGGTGCCCAGCGCCTCGATCAGCGATGTCGACGGCAATTCGTTCCAGCCGGACATCAACTTCCACGGCTTCACCGCCTCGCCGGTCACCGGCACGGCCGAGGGCGTCGCCGTCTATCTCGACGGAATGCGCTTCAATGACCCGTTCGGCGACACCGTGAACTGGGACCTGATCCCGCCGGAGGCGATCCGCAGCGCGAGCCTCCAGCCGGCCAACCCCGCCTTCGGGCTCAACGCGCTCGGCGGCGCGCTCGATGTCACGCTCAAGAACGGATTCACAGCACCTGGCGGCGAGGTTTCGGTCTATGGCGGCTCCTACGGCCGCGTCGGCGGCAGCCTGCAATATGGCGCGCACCGTGCCGGCACCGCCGCCTATTTCGCCGCCGACGTCGTCCACGATGCGGGTTTCCGCCAGACCCAATCCTCCCGCCTCGCCCGGGTCTATGCCGATCTCGGCTGGCGCAACGCGCGCGCCGAGCTGCATCTCGGCGTCATCGCCGCCGACAACGCGATCGGCAATCCCGGCGCCACCCCGGTGCAGGCGCTGAATTACGACATCGCCAGCATCTTCTCCGGCCCCAACACCGTCTACAACAAATACATCGCCACCCGCGCCACCGCGCGCTACGCGCTCGACGGCGATACCGCGCTCGACGCCCTGGCCTATTTCGCCGACCTCTCGCAGCGCCTGCCGAACGGCGTGACCCAGGAACTCGCCGCCTGCCCCGGCCAGCCCGGCATTCTCTGCAACGCCGGCACCAGCGAGGTGGTGACGACGCGCGGCGGCGCCGCGGTGCCCGACTTCCTCAATGGCGGGATCTATTCCGGCCTCGTCAACGAGGGCATCGACCAGCAGGCCTATGGCGCCTCGGTCCAGCTCATCAACGACAGCCGGCTGCTGCGCCGCCCCAACCACCTGACCATCGGCGCGAGCTTCGACGGCTCCAACACCATGTTCAACGCCTTCACCCAGATCGGCGGGATCACGCCGGTCACGCATCTCTTCATCGGCCCGGGTGTAACGGTCGACCAGCCGGCATACGGCGTCAACCCGGTGCAGGTGGCGACGACGACTCGTTATTTCGGCCTGTTCTTCAACGACGTGTTCACCCTCGCCCCGCGGCTCGACCTCACCCTCGCCGGGCGGTTCAACAATGCCGAGATCGACCTCGCGGACAAGCTCGGCGGCCCGGTTTCCGGCCATCACGCCTATGACCGGTTCAACCCGCAGCTCGGCCTGACCTGGCACGCGCTGAAGACGCTCGACCTTTATGGCAGCGTCGACGAAACCAACCGCAACCCGACGCCGACCGAACTTTCCTGCGCCAGCGCGGCCAACCCGTGCTCGCTGCTGAACTTCTTCGTCGGCGATCCGAACCTGAAACAGGTCGTCGCCCGCACCTTCGAATTCGGCGCGCGCGGCCATCTCCCCCGCTTCGCCGGCGGCACGCTGCGCTGGAATGTCGACCTGTTCCGCACCGATGTGCACGACGACATCATCTACCAGTCCACCCTCTACAACCCGAACCTGCAATTCTACACCAACAGCGGCACCACCCGCCGCCAGGGGATCGAGGCGGACCTCGCCTATGCCGGCCCCCGGCTCGGCCTGCGCCTCGGCTTCGCGCATATCGACGCGACGTTCCAGAACGCGCTGACGCTCAACAGCCCCTCCAACCCCGCCGCCGATGCCAACGGCCAGATCCACGTCGTCCCCGGCGACCGCATCCCCGGCATCCCCGCCAATCGCGGCACGATCGACCTTTCATACAAGCTCACCGAGCGGCTGCTGCTCGGCACCACCGCCATCCTGCAATCGAGCCAGTACCGCTTCGGCGACGAGGCGAACCTGACCAAGCCCGTCGGCGGCTACGCGGTGTTCAACGTCTATGCCTCCTACAAGCTCACCCCGCGGCTCACCGTCTTCGCGATGGTCGATAACGTGACCAACCGGTCGTATCAGACCTATGGCGGGTTCGGCCCGGTCGCCGACGTGCCGTGGAATTTCGTCCCCGGCGGCGTGACCGATCCGCGCACCGCCAATCCCGGCCGCCCAATCGCCGGCTATGGCGGCGTCAGGATGACATTCTGATCCGGCGCGCAGCCTCGCAACGCCCCGCGCGACTGCCATGAAAAAACCGGCCGGAGCACGCCGCTCCGGCCGGTTTCCCTTGTCGCGGGGCCGGGGCGGCGGTGCCGCCGCCCCGGTATCCATCAGGCGTTACCGCGCGTAATCGCGGCCGTTGCGCTCGGTCGGATAGGGCTTGCCGGGCATCATGCCCTCCCAGAGGATGTGGTCGTAGGCGACGGCAGGGATGGCGTCTTCCTTGCGCCAGTCATACCCCTTGGTCTTCTTCGCCCACCAGGCGGCGTTGTGGAGCGGTTGCCACTCCGGCTCGTCCTGCGTCTGCGCCTTGATCGGCAGCGTCGTCGCGCTCAGCGGCTGCGGCACGGCGGCGTTGAAGGTCCACTTCCGGTCGTCGCGGCTGAAGACCGCCGTCATCGGCCGTTCGTAGGCGTCGTTCAGCGTCATCGGCCCGATGCCGAGAATGTCCTCCATCGTGCGGATCATGTTCACCGTGCTGTAGCGCGCCGAAACCACGGCATGATGGCGCACATAGGGCCCGACCACGAAGGCCTCGCTGCGATGCCCGTCGACATGATCCGGCCCGTCCTGCGCGTCGTCCTCGACGATGAAGATCAGGGTCGATGAGGCATAGGGGGAATGCGCGACGGTCTGGATCAGCTTGCCCACCGCATAGTCGTTGTCGGCGATCTGCAGGCCCGGCGTGTTCACGCCGTTCTGCGCGGTGGTGAAATTGCCGGTGTGGTCGTGCATCAGCCGCACCAGTTCGAGCGAGGGCAGGTCGTGGTGGCGCACATAGTTGGTGAACTCGCGGCTCCATTCCTGCTCGCGGTAGTAATCGGCGATCGTGTTGTCGAACCCGCGGAAATACGGATCGGTATAGGGCGCGAGATCGGGGTTGGTCGCGTAGGCGACCTTGATCTTCTGGGCGTAGGCGTCGGTGATTTCGGGAATGCCGTATTTCGCCAGCGCGCCCGAGAGGTTGTAGCGGCCGAGATCGATGAAGAAGCCGTAATTGCGGATGCTCAGCCCCGCGCGCAGCGCCGCGTCCCACAGATAGCCCCGCTGCACCTGGCCGTGCGGTCCGTCCGGTGCTGCGACGTTGCCGGTGCCGGGCAGCAGGTTCGAGTCGGCCGGATAGAGCGGGTTGGCGGCCTTGCGGCCGGCGAGCGAGCCGATGCCGACATTGACGTTGCGGTTGGTGCCTTCCCAGTCATAGGACAGGCCGCGCCCGGCATAGTTCACCGGCAGCGCCTTGGTGCCATAGTCGGACTCGCGGGCCGAGGTGCTCCAGGGCCAGCCATTGCCGCTCACCTCGGCGGTATCGTAGAAATTGTCGAGATCGACGAAGTTCCAGGCGAGGCGGTGAACATTCGGCGTATAGGTCTTGCCGAACTCGGCCAGCGCCGGATCGCCGTTGCCCTCGCCGAGATCGCCGAGGATCTGGTCATAGGTGCGGTTCTCGCGGATGATGTAGATGATGTGCTTGATGTGGCGGTGCAGGAACGCCATCATCGAGCGGTCGCGCGCGCTCTCGTGGAACGAGAAATGGTTGTTGTGCGCAACGAGATGCGTCAGCGCGTCCAGCTCGTTGGTCGCTGGCACCGGCATCGTCAGGAAGCCGGCCTTCGAGAGCTGGAGAATATACTGGTTGTTGTGCTGGAGCGCGGTGCAGCTCGCCGGCACGTCGGCCGCCAGCTTCTCGTTGCACGGGTTCGGCCCCGGCATGCTCTTGCCGTTCACCACATACAGCATCTTGCCATCCGGGCTGACGCTGACGCTGTTCGGATAATACCCGGTCGGCAGCAGGCCGATCACCTCCGGCTTCGCCGTGTTCAGCGCGATCACCGCGACCGAGTTGGTGCCGCCATTGGTCACATAGAGCCGGGTGCCGTCCTGCGACAGCGCGAGCGAATTGGGCGCGGTGCCGTGGAAATATTTCGGCATGCCGACAAAGGAGGCCGGCGCGGTGGTGTGGATCGTGTCCACCACCGTGTTCGACGCGGTGGAAATCACCTCGACATCCGCCTCGTTGTCGCACGCGACATAGAGATACTTGCCATCGGCGCTCAGCACCATCCGGTTCGGATTGCCCGCGACCTTGATGCGCGCGGTCACCTGCGGCGTGCCGGTCAGCGAGACGACATCGATCTCGCGATCCCGCTCGCTTGAGACATAGGCGGTCGAGTTGCCATTGGCGACGACCCAGAACGGATATTCGCCGCCCGCAACGCCATCCTGCGCGGCGTTGATCACGCCGGGGCGCAGCTGCACCTCGGTCGCGCTCCCGCTCGGAACGCCGCCCGACAGCTTCACGATCGACAGGCTGTCGTTATAGAAATTGGCGACCAGCAGCGACGAGCCATCCGCCGTGGTGGCAAGGCCAGCCGCCTGCGGCTTCACGAGAAAGCCGACGCCGCCGCTGCTCAGCGGATTGCCCGCGACCGCCGCATGGCCGAGCGCGAACGGCGTGCCGATTTCGGCCCAGCCGCTGGCGCCCTGCGCATAGGTGTGAACGTCGTCGTCGACGCCGCCCGAGACATAGAAATGCTGCCCGTCCGGGCTGAACGAAATGCCGGCCCAGGTGTTCGGCACCTTGATGACCTGCTTCTGCACCGGCGTGTCGTTCGAGATGTCATAGACAAACACATACTCTTCCGAATCGCCCGGAATGACCTTGCCGTTCGCGTCGTTCACCAGGTTGTAGCCGCTCGTCAGCACCAGCAGCGTCTTGCCATCCGGGCTGACGGCGGTGCTGATCGCCTGCCCGGCGACATAGGAAGGGTTGTCGGCGAGGCCGGGATTGAGCCGGGTGAACACCGCGCCAGGGGTGGCCGTCGGCGTGAGATACTGGCCGCTGGAGGTGATGGTTGCCGGGGCGGCTTGCCCCGCCCCCGTGGTCGCCGCGACGGCGATGATCGCCGAACCCGCAAGCAAAAGAGTACGCAAAGCCGTGGCCGCCCTTCTGGCGTGCATCGGTCGTCTCCATTTTTGAGAATGAACGTCAGCGCGAACGGCGGACAACGTGGTTACCGTCCGACACATTCAACTTTACGTGTAATAAAATCTTTGTGTGTTATTAATTAATGTTGTTTTGATGACAGTTCATGTCGCAAGTCTCATCGCCAGCAGGCCGACCGCCAGCGCCGGGCCGAACGGCAGTCTTTGCCGCATCAGCCTCCCGCCGCCAGCCTCGGCGCGCAGCACCGCCCAGAGCGCGACCCCGGCAAGCCCCGCAAGCCCGGCGATCACCACCGCCCAGGGCAGGGCGGCCGGCGGCAGCCAGGCCCCGCCGGCGGCAAGCAGTTTCGCATCCCCCGCCCCCAACGCGTCGATCCCGCGCAGCAGCCGCCAAAGCAGGCGCAGCCCGGTAAAGCCGAGATAGCCCAGCGCCGCGCCCGCCGCGTGCGCCCCCAGCGCCGCCGGCTGGCGCAGCGCGGTCGCGAGCAGCCCGGCCAGCAGCAGCGGCAGGGTCAGCGCGTCCGGCAGCCGCAGACAGTCGAGATCGATCAGCGCCACCGCCAGCAGCGTCGCCGCGAAGGCGAAATCGAGCGGCACGCGCGGCCCCGCCGGGTCCAGCGCGGCAATGCCGATCGCCAGCAGCAGCGCCGCCAGCTCGATCAGCAGCAGCCGGCGCGGGATCGCGGCGCCACAATGCGCGCAGCGGCCCCGCCGCAGCAGGAAACTGGCCAGCGGCACGAGGTCGCCCGGGCCGAGCGTGGCGGCGCAGGCATCGCAGCGCGAGCGGCCCCGCGCGAACAGCCGGCCGCGCGGCAGGTCCTCCACCAGCGTGCCGATGAACGAGCCGATGAAGGGCGCGGCCAGGATCGTGCCCGCAACCAGAATATTTCCCTGAACTGTCATATGGTTTCGGCTCCGGCGGCAGCGTCCTCGGGGCATAAGGTAAAAAAATCGTTTCCGCGAGACATATCCGATGCTCGATCACGCCGCCTTGCGCCCGGATGAGGACAGTTCAGCCATCGGCACACTCCTGCTGGAGGCCGGGCTGGTCGATTCCCTCGGCATCGCGCGGGCGCGGGCGCTGGCGGCGGAAACCGGGCTCGGCCTCGCCGCGGCGCTGGTCCGCCTCGGGCTGATCGGCGAGCGCAGCCTGGCCGAGGCCGCCGCCGCCGCTCTCGGCCTCGCCCTGCTCGCGCCGGAAGCCTATCCGGCGGAACCAGTCCTGCCCGCGCGGCTCCGCCCGCGCTTCCTGCGCGATGCCCGGGTGCTGCCGCTGGCGATGGCCGATGGGCTGCTCGACCTCGCGATGGTCGATCCGTTCGATGGCTTCGCCGCCGGCGCGGTGGCCGCGGCCACCGGCTGCGCGGTGCGCCGCGCCGTCGCCGTGCCGATCGACCTCGACGCCGCGCTCGACCGTCTCTACCCCGAAACCGGCGATGCCGGGGCCGCGGCGGAGGCGGCCGAAGAGTCCGGGCCGAGCGAGGCGGATGCCGAGCGCCTGCGCGATCTCGCCAGCGAGGCGCCGGTGATCCGCCTGGTCAACCAGATCATCGCCCGCGCGGTCGAAACCCGCGCGTCGGACATCCATATCGAGCCCGAGGAAGACCGGCTGCGCATCCGCTACCGCCATGACGGCGCGCTGGTCGAGGCGGAGGTCCACCCGGCGGCGATGACCCCGGCCATCGTCTCGCGCGTGAAGATCATGGCGCGGCTCGATATCGGCGAGCGCCGCCTGCCGCAGGATGGCCGCATCCGCCTGCCGGTGCGCGGCCACGAGGTCGATTTCCGCGTCTCCTCGATCCCGACGATGCACGGCGAGACCATCGCCATCCGCGTGCTCGACCGCAGCGCGATGACCTTCGAATTCGGCGCCCTCGGCCTCGACCCGGCGATCGTCGCCGCCTTCCGCGCCGCCCTCGCAGCACCCAACGGCATCGTCCTCGTCACCGGCCCGACCGGCAGCGGCAAGACGACGACGCTCTACACCGCCCTGCTCGGCCTCGACCGCGCGCGCCGCAAGATCGTCACCATCGAGGACCCGATCGAATACCGCCTCGCCGGCATCAGCCAGAGCCAGGTCAAGCCGCAGATCGGGCTGGATTTCGCCCAGCTCCTCCGCGCCATCCTCCGGCAGGACCCGAACGTGATCATGGTCGGCGAGATCCGCGACCTCGAAACCGCCGAAATCGCCGCCCGCGCCGCGCTCACCGGCCATCTCGTGCTCTCGACGCTGCACACCAACTCGGCGGTCGCCACCATGACCCGCCTGCGCGACATGGGGCTCGAACCCTATCTCGTCGCCTCGGTGCTGCGCGGCGTGCTCGCCCAGCGGCTGATCCGCCGGCTCTGCCCCGCCTGCCGGCAGGCGGCGCCGGCGACCCCGGCCGAGGCGGCGCAGCTCGGAATCGCCGCGGGCACGCCGCTCAACCACCCGCGCGGCTGCCCCGAATGCCGCGACACCGGCT
The DNA here is from genome assembly GCA_021849425.1 of Pseudomonadota bacterium. Lineage (GTDB taxonomy): Bacteria > Pseudomonadota > Alphaproteobacteria > Acetobacterales > Acetobacteraceae > Acidiphilium. The sequence goes on along the minus strand of JAJZSY010000007.1, from coordinate 35,584 downwards.
TTCGCGGCCGCATGGCGGTCGCCGAGTTCCTCACCCCCACCGCCGAACTCGCCGCCCGCCTCGCCGCCGGCGCCGGCGAGGACGAGCTGTCCCGCGCCGCCGGCCTGCGCAGCCTCGCCAGCGCCGCGCGCGATGCGGTGCTGGCCGGCGAAACCTCGCTCGCCGAAAGCCTGCTCGCATGACGAAGCGGCGCGATGCCTGATTTCGTCTTCCGGGTGATCGACCGCGCCGGCGCGCCCGCCCGCCTCGCCATCGAGGCGGCGAACGAGGCCGAGGCGATCGAGGCGGTCAAGCGCCGCGGCCTGATCCTGCTCGGCGCCGCCCCGCGCCACGGCGCCGGCCTGCTCGCCCTGCTCAACCGCGACATCGGCGGCGCCCCCCGCCTCGGCGCCGACGCGCTGGCCGATTTCACCCGCGAACTGGCCTCGATGCTCGGCGCCGGGCTCGACCTCGAACGCGCCCTGCGCTTCACCGCCGGCGCCGCCGCCACCCCGCGCGCCCGCGCCATCATCCTCGCGATCTGCGACAAGGTGCGCGACGGCGCCGCGCTCTGGCGCGCGCTCGGCCAGGAGCCCCGCAGCTTCCCGCCCTTCTATGTCGGGCTGGTGCGCGCCGGCGAGGACTCCGGCGCCCTCGCCGCGACGCTCGAAGACCTCGCCGAACTGCTGGAGCGCAACCGCTCGCTGCGCGCGGCGATGATCGCCGGCCTCACCTATCCCGCCCTGCTCGCTTTCGCCGCGACCGGCGCGATCGTGTTTCTGCTGACCAACGTGCTGCCGGAATTCGTGCCGATCTTCGCCGAAAACGGCGTCCCCCTGCCCGCCACCACCCGCCTGCTGCTCGCGATCGGGCAAACCTGCGCCACGCTCTGGCCCTATGCGCTGGCGCTGCTCGCCCTCGCCATCCCCGGCACCCGCCTGCTGCTCGCCCGCCCCGCCCCGCGCCTGCGGTTCGACCGGCTGGTCCTGCGCCTGCCGCTGGTCGGCTTCCTGCTGCGCGAGGCGCTGGCGGCGCGCTTCACCCGCACACTCGGCACGCTGCTCGGCAACGGCGTCGCCCTCGTGCCGGCCATGGCGATCGTGCAGAACGTGATCGGCAATCGCGCCGCCGCCCTCGCCATCGCCGCCGCGGCGGACGCGGCGCGGCGCGGCAAGGGGCTCGCCGCCGGGCTCGCCGCCGCGCGATTGCTGCCGGAGCGGACGGTGCAGCTCCTCCGCCTCGGCGAGGAAACCGGCCAGCTCGGCCGCATGGCGCTGCGGGCCGCCGCAATCCACGAGGAGCGCGCGCGGCTCGGCGTGCAGAAACTCGTCTCGCTGCTGGTCCCCGCCATCACCATCGTGATGGGCGGCGCGATCGGCTTCATCGTCGCCTCGCTGCTGCTGGCCATGCTCGGTCTCGATGCCCTCGCCCACTGAGCCCGCGCCCACTGAGCTCGCGCCGGACGATCGCGGCTACACGCTGCTCGAACTGCTCGTCGTCGTCGTCATTCTCGGCCTCGCGCTGACGCTCGCCGCCACCGCGGCGCCCTGGCGGCGCATCGGCCACGACCCCGCGACCGCCGCCGCCACCCTCGTCGGGGCGCTGCGCACCGCGCGCGCCGTGGCGATCACGACCGGCCGGCGCAGCACCTTCGCGATCGCGCCGGCGGATGGAAACTGGGTCGGCCCGGGCGAGCGGGGCAGCCTGCCGCGCGGAATCGCCATCGCGTTTCACGGCCCGGCCGCGCGCGGCTGGGGGCGGATCGTCTTCTCCCCCGATGGCAGCGCGACCGGCGGGCGGATCCTGCTCTCGCGCGGCGCCGCGCGAGCGCTTGTGACGGTGGACTGGCTGACCGGGCGGATCAGCACCGATGCCCCGCCGCGATAGCGGGTTCATCCTGCTGGAAACCCTGGTCGCCTTCGTCATCGCGGCGCTGGCGGTCGCGGTGCTGTACCGCGCCGCCTTCGATGGCGCGGCGGGCGTCGCCATCGGCGGGCGCGAGGCGGCGGCGGTGGAACGCGCCCAGTCCCGCCTCGCCGCCCTCGCCGCCTTCGCGCCGCGCGGCCACTACGTCCGCACCGGGCGCGATGGCGGCGGCTTCCGCTTCCGCGAGGAGGCCACGCCGCTGCCGGTCGCGAAGGGCGCGCCGCTGCGGGCGCTGCGCCTGTCGGTAAGCGAGCGCTGGGGCGGCGCCGGCCGGGCGGTGACGCTGGTGACCATCCGCGTCGCACCACCATGAGGCGGGATAGCGGCTTCACTTTGCTGGAAATGCTGGTCGCGCTGGTGGTGCTCGGCCTGCTGCTCGCCGGGCTCGCCCAGGCCAGCCATTTCGGCATCGCCACCTATCGCCGCACCACCGGGACGATCGGCGCCGAGGCCGACCGGCTCGCCACCTTCCGCGCCCTGCGCCGGCTGATCGCGCAGGCCCGGCCCGGCCAGCCCGCCGGCGCCGCGCACAACCTCGCCCTCGTCACCACCCTGCCACGCGCCGCGGCGCTGTCGAGCCGCCTCGTCTTCGCCGAGATCGGCGTCACCGGCGGCGGCGATCTGGTGCTCGCCTGGCGGCCGGCGCCGCCCGGCCCGCCGCTCGGCCCACGGCCGGCGCCGGCCGGCGAGGCCCATGTCGAAATCCTCGCCCGCCATATCCGGGCGATCGAGCTGCGCTACTGGTGGGCCGACCGGCCGGACGCGGCACCCGCCTGGCACGCGGCCGGCCCGGCCGGCGCGCTGCCGCGCCTGATCCGGCTGCGCATCGTCCCCGCCGCCGGACAGCGCCCCTGGCCCGACCTGATCGCCGCCCCCTGGCGCGCCCCCTTCGCCGCCGGCGGATAGCCACGCGCCCGCGCCGCTGCGCCGCTGCGCCGCGATCGAGTGACACAAAACCTTAATTTTCAATTTTTCTTTAGTCGCGTAACCAGAATATTAATGGATTTCATTCATTGGTACATCGCGACCCTGCGGTCGCTGGTGCCCGGCGCCCTGCGGCGGCCGGGCGGGCGGGATGCGGCGGTGACTGTCACCGCCGCCGCCGGCGCGCCCCCCGCGGCGGCCGAGGTCACGCAGGAAGGCCGCGGCGGCGGGAGCGCGCTCGGCCGGCTGGGACAGATGCGGCGCAGCGCCGTCATCCGGCCGGTGGTGCTGCGGCTGCGCGGCGCCGGCGCGCTGATCCGCCGCGTCACCCTTCCCGCCGCCGCGCGGCGCGACCTTGCGGCAGCCCTCGCCTTCGAGATCGACCGGCTGACCCCCTTCACCGCCGAGGAGGTGCTCGTCGCCCACGAGATCGTCGCGCGCGACCCCGCGCAGGGCCTGCTCCACGTTCGCCTCGCCGTGCTCCCCCGTGCCTGGATCGCCGGCCTCCTCGCCGCACTGGGCGAGGCCGGGTTCGCCGCCGTGCGGATCGAGGCCGCGGGCACGGAGGGAGAGGCCGTCTTCGCGCTGCCCGGCGCCCGGCGGCAAAGCCGCGTCCCCCCGGCGCTGGCGCTGCTCGCGGCAGCCCTCGCCGGGCTCTGCCTCGCCATTCCGCCGGCGCGCCAGGCGCTCGCCCTGCACCGGCTCGCCACGGCGCGGGACGCGATCGCCCCGCAGGTCCGGCTGGCCGAGGCGCTGCGCGCGAGGCTTGCCGCCGAAGACCGCTTCCGCGCGGCACTCGGTGCCGAGGCAGCGCGCGAGGGTGACATGCTGCGCATGCTCGCCGCCCTCACAAGCGCCCTGCCGGACCGCAGCTACCTGACCGATCTCTCCCTGCGCGACCGGGTGGCGACGCTCGATGGCGAGTCGCCCAACGCCGCCGGGCTGATCGCCCGGCTCGCCGCCGATCCGCATTTCGCCGATCCGGCCTTCGCCGCCCCGGTCACCCGCTCGCTCAACGGCAATGGCGACGTGTTCTCGATCCGCGTGCGGCTGCGCGACGATGAAGCGGGCTGACGCGATGACACGCCTCCCGCGCGACCTGCCGGAGGGCCGCGCCGGGCAGGCGCTCGCGCTCGCGATCTCGGCGGCGCTGCTCGCCCTTGTCGGCTTCGGCATCATCCGCCCCGGCCTCGCCTGGTATCGCGACCTGCGCGCCCGCGTCACCGCCTCCCGCACGCTGCTCGCGCATGAGCGGATGCTGGTCGCCAACCTGCCATCGCTGCGGCGCCTGGCCACACAGGGCCGACCCGGCGCCGGGCGCGACACCTATCTTCCCGGCGGCTCGGCTTCCATCGCCGGCGCCCGTTTGCAGGGCGCGGTGCAATCCCTCGCCGCGACCCACCGGATCGGGCTCGACAGCGCCGAACTGCTCCCGCCGGTCAGCCTCGGCGGCGTCGAGCGGGTTCGCCTGCGAATCTCGATGACGGCCTCCTACCCCGCGCTGATCGGCTTTCTCGACGCGCTCGGCGCGGCATCGCCGAGGATGCTGGTCAACCGGCTCGACCTGCACGCAACCGGCGTGCCCGCCGCCGGCGCCGCCCTGCCGCTGCATGCGAGCTTCACCGTCTCTGGCTTCCGCATCGCGAAGGCGGCGCGATGATCGGCGCGCGGCTCGGCCTCGGCGCTCTCGTTCTGGCGCTGGCCGCCACCGTCGCCCTGCTGGCGCTCGCGCCGATGCCGGCACCGCCACTCCCCCCCGTGGCGGCGCGCCCGACCCCGACGGCGTCCCCCCAGCCCGCTTCATCCGCCGCCGCCACGGCACGGATTCTCGCCCGTCCGCTGTTCCGCCCCGACCGCCGGCCGGTCGCCGCCGCCGCCAGCGCGGACGCCGCCTTGATGCCCCGCCTGTCCGGCATCCTGCGCGGCGATGCGGTGCGGCTGGCGATCTTCGCCCGCCCCTCCGGCAAGCCGGTCCTGCTCGGCGAGGGCGCGCAGCTCGGCGGCTATCGCATCGTGCGGATCGGCCGCCGCGCGGTGCTGCTCGACGGCCCGCGCGGCCGCCTCCGCCTCGTGCCGCGCTTCGCCCACGCGGCCGGCGCCGCACCGCACGCCACCCCGCCGAAGCCGGCCGCCGAGGCCGGCATCCTTGTCCATCCCGGCCCCCGATAAGTCTCAGGAGATCGAGCGAAACCATGCGCGCCCGTGTCCATGCCGGCGTTCTCGCCGCCGCCGCCCTGCTCGCCGGGTGCACCCCGCGGCCGCAGCCGCCCAACGCCACCCGCCTGCTCGCCCCCGCACCCGCCGCATCATCGACCGCCGCGCCACCAGCCCGCGCCGACGCCGTGATCGCCACCCCGCCCGTCACCGGCGCGATCACCGCGAGCCCCGGCCACGCGCCGCCCGCCAGCGTCCCCGGCGCCCCGCTGCCCGCCGGCAGCGGCGATGTCTCGCTCGACTTCGCCGACACCGACATCCGCGCCGTCGTCGCGCAAATCCTCGGCAACATGCTGCACGTCACCTACACGATCGACCCGGCGGTGCAGGGCAAGGCGACGCTGCGCACCGCGCACGACATCCCCGCCTCCGCCCTGATCCCGACGCTGCAAACCCTGCTCGCGCAGAACCACGCCGCCCTCATCCGCAGCAACGGGCTCTACCAGGTGGTCCCGGCCGACAAGGCGGCCGCCGCCCTCGCCACCGCGCCGGGGCTCGACGGGTCGAGCGTCGTCGCCCTCACCCATGTCAGCGCGGCGCATCTCGCCGCCGTGCTGCAACCCTATGTCGGCAAGGGCGGAAGAGTGATCGCCGAGCCCGACCGCAACGCCCTCATCGTCGAGGGCAACCCGCAGGTCCGCGCCACCCTGCTCGCGCTGATCCGCGCCTTCGACGTCGATGCCCTCGCCGGCCAGTCCTACGCGCTCTACCCCGCGACCGGCCCCAACGCCCGCGATTTCGCCGCCGCCCTCACCCAGGCGCTGCACGCCGGCAAGGCGGGCGGCGTGGTCAAGGTGGTGCCGCTGGTGCGCATCGGCGCGGTGCTGGTGATCGCCCCCTCCGGCGCGGCCGTGCGCGCGGCGGACCGGGTCTACCGCACCCTCGCGCGGCAGGAAGCGGCGACGCGCCGCGCCTGGCACGTCTATTACCTGCGCAACAGCCGCGCCGAGGACGTCGCCCAGGTGTTGCAGGAAGCCTTCACCCCCAACGACGTGACGGCCCAGCCCTCCGGGCCCGACACCACCGGCAACACCGCCCCCGGCGTCTCGGCGCAGACGCTGATGGGCTCGGGCGGGCTGGTGGGCAACGCGGCCGGCGGCGCCACCGCCGGGCTCGGCGCCCCCCCCGGCAGCGGCACGGGCACCGGCACCGGCACCGCCTCCGGGCTCGGCGCCGGCCTCGCCACTCCCGCCGCGGCACCGGCCGCAGCCCCCGCATCGGACCACGCGGCGGCGAGCAATCCGCTGCTCGGCCCGCTCGGCGGCGGCGCGGGCGGCGGCGGCGATTCCAGCGGCCTGCGCATCCTCGCCGATTCCCGGCAGAACGCGATCCTGGTGCGGGCGGACGCCTCGGAAAACGCCTCGGTCGAGGCGATGCTCCGCAAGCTCGACATCGAGCCGCTGGAAGTCGAGATCGACGCGACGATCGCCGAGGTCGATCTCAACGGCGCGCTCAAATACGGCACCCAGTTCTTCTTCAAGTCCGGCGGCATCAACGCGGTGCTGAGCACCGGCACCAGTGCCGCGCTGAACCAGAGCTTCCCCGGCTTCGTCCTCGCCGGCCATGGCAGCGACGGCGCGCCGCTCGCGATCTCGGCGCTGCAATCGGTGACCCAGGTGCAGGTGCTCTCCTCGCCGCAGCTCCTCGTGCAGAACGGCCGCACCGCGAACCTGCTGGTCGGCAACCTCGTGCCCTATCTCTCGCAGACCTCGCAGAGCACGCTGACCACCGGCGCGCCGGTCATCAACTCGGTGAACTACCAGGAAACCGGCGTGATCCTGCAAATCACCCCGCATATCTCCAGCGACGGTCTGGTGGCGCTCACGGTCTCGCAGCAGGTGAGCAACGTCGCCCCCTCGGTCACCACCCAGGGGCTCAACTCGCCCACCTTCTCCGAGCGCGCCGTCTCCTCCAGCGTCGTCGTGCATGACGGGCAGACGATCGGCCTCGCCGGGCTGATCACCGACAATGTCCAGCGCGGCAATTCCGGCCTGCCCTTCCTCAAGGACGTGCCGCTGCTCGGCCCGCTCTTCGGCACGCAGGACAACAACCGCGCGCGCCAGGAGCTGCTGGTGCTGATCACCCCGCATGTCGTCCACGACGCGACCGACGCCGCGGCGCTGACAAGCGACCTCGAACAGGCGCTGCCCAACGCGGCCAACGTGCCGGCCGAGCTGAACGGCCTGCCGATGAATGGATCGGCCGATCCGCAAGCGGCGCTGCGCCGGCATCTCGGGCTGCACTGAGCATGGCGCGGCCCCGCCGGCGCGACGAGCGGGGCTTCGCGCTGCTGATCGTGCTGGCGGTGCTGGTGCTGTTCGGCTTCCTCGTCACCCGGCTGCTGGTCGCCGCCCGCCAGCAGATGGCGATCGCCGGCAACCTGCGCGACGCCGCGGTGGCGGCGGCGGCGGCCGAGGGCGGCGTGTGGCTCGCCGTCGCCCGGCTCGATGCCGGCGGCGTGGCGCCGGCGGAGGTGCGGATCGGTGCCTCGCATGTCCGGCTCACCACCAGCTTCGTCGCCGGGCGGATCAACCCCGACACCGCCCCCGCCCCCCTGCTGGCCGCGCTGTTCCGCGTCGGCGGCATGGCCGCAGCACCCGCGCAAAGCCTTGCCGAAACCCTGACCGAGGCGCGCGACCCGGCGCTTGCGCCAGCCCGCCTCGCCGCTCTCCGCGCCCGCTACCGCGCCGCCGGCAGCGCCTATGGCCCGCCGCAGGCGCCGTTCCGCAGCCTGGCCGACCTCGCCAGCCTGCCGGGCATGATTCCCGGCCTGCTCGCCTGGCTGCGCCCGCATCTCTCGCTCTACGCCCCCGCCTTGCCCAACCTCGCGGCGGCGGATGCGGCGGTGCGCGCGGCGGTGGGGCTGGCCGGGCGGATAGACCTGCCGGGCGGGCATGTCGGCGGCCCGCCGGTGATGCGGATCGAGGCCATCGCCACCGGGCCGGGCGTGGCCCGCGCGGCGCGCTGCGCGACCATCCGCCTGACACCGGCCAATGTCGATGCGCCCTATATCGTGCTGGACTGGTCGGATGCGCGCTGCGAGTAACCCGCCACCCTCAGCGGTTGCAGATCATCCCCGGCGCTCCCGGCGCCGCGGTCACGTCCTTCGGCCCTTTGGAGCACAGATCATAGGCAAGCCCCGGCCGCGCCGAGGGCGCCTGATAGACGAACCCATGCCCCCACGGGTCGCGCGGCAGCGTGGTCTGCTTGAGATACGGCCCGTGCCAGCCGCTCACCCCGGCGGGCTTGCTGATGAGCGCCTGCAAGCCTTCATCCGTCGTCGGGTAGCTGCCGACATCGAGCTTGAACAGGTCGAGCACCGAGCCGATCCGCTCGATCGACTGCTCGGCGATGCTCGCCTTGGCCCGCCCGAGCTGGCTGAGCAGCGCCGGCCCGACCAGGGCGATCAGCAGGCCGAGAATGACGATGACGACCAGCAATTCGAGCAGCGTATAGCCCGCGTCGCGCCGCGCCTGAGCTTTGGTTTCACACATGCCTTACTGGATATCCGACCCGCCGGCCGCGGCGCCAGCGCCGGCTTTCCCCCCGCGCGCGATTTCACGGAGACGTCACGATGACCGGCTTGCTGCGCTGCATGCTCCTCGCCGCCGCGGTCTATCACCTGCCGCCGCGGGTGCTGCCGGTCATCGCCCGGCTGGAGGGCGGGCATCCCGGGCTGGTCCGGCCGGATTCCAACGGCACCGCCGATTACGGGCTGATGCAGGTCAACAGCGTCTGGCTCGACGCCATCGCCCGCCGCGCCCGCCTCGGCCGGGGCGAGACGCGGCGCCGCCTGATCGACGATCCGTGTTTCAGCATCGCCGCCGCCGCCTTCATCCTGCGCGCCGATATCGACCGCGCCGGCACGCTGATGCGCGGCATCGGCGACTATCATTCGGCCACCCCGGCGCTCAACGCCGCCTATCGCGCGCGCGCCCTGGCCATGGCCAGCCGGATGTTTCGTGTCAAATAATTTCACAGTTTTGCAACGGAAACATCACAGCACAAGGAAATTTGATCTGTATATTTTTAACCTAGGTTAATAATTAATTTTGGAGACAATCATGAGACGAGCTTTGGCAATGGCTTGTTCAGCGCTCTGCGCGCTGAGCATGACCATTCAACCGGCGCTGGCCGAGCAGGATGGGCGCCTTGCCTTCAACCGTCCGGACGACGCCCATGCCTTCGTCGCCGGGCTGATGGACCGCGAGGCCTGGCACAATGGCGGCTGGGAGCAGGGCGAACACGGCGAACACCGGCACCACCGCTTCCATCTCACCCACGCGCAGCTCGTCCAGCTCGTGCGCCAGAAGATCAAATACGTCTTCGTGCTGTATCAGGAGAACCGCTCGTTCGACTCCTATTTCGGCACCTTCCCCGGCGCGGACGGGCTCTATTCGCAGCCGGCCGCCAAGACCCCCGGCTTCGTGCAGGAGCTGGTCAACACCGATGGCAGCACGACGACGATCTCGCCCTTCCGCATCGGGCCGAAGCAATATGCCTGGGATACCGACGACATCGACCATTCCCACGCCCGCATCGCCGCCAAGATGGATGTCGTCGCCGGCAAGCCGCTGATGGACAAGTTCGCCGTCACCGAGGAGCTGAAATACTCGCCGTCCGGCAATCCCTCGCTCAAGGCGAAGCAGTTCGGCGAACTCGCGATGGCCTACGAGGATTGCGACACGGTGCCCTTCCTGTGGCGCTACGCCAGCCGCTTCGTGTTGTTCGACCATGTCTTCCAGAACATCACCGGCCCCTCGACGCCGGGCAACCTGTCGATCTTCGCCGCCCAGACCGGCCTGACCCAGTGGGCACTGCACCCGAACGAGGCGTTCAACACCTTCGACCCGACGACCGGGCCGACCGCGACCAACCCGTACGGCCTCAAGGTGAGCGAATCCGGCGCCGGCGAGCCGGTGATGGACGACAACGATCCCTTCTGGGGCTCGCCGCTCGACCCCAGCAAGAACGCCAACGTGCCGGTCAATCCGGGCGATTTCGGCGGCTCCGCCTTCACCTACGGCGTGCAGCTCAACCAGACCTACGCCTCCATCGCGATCAACACGATGGGCCGCAACGCCGCCGCGATCACGCAGCACGACAGCGACGCCGCCGGCGACCTCGCCGACATCAACGACGACATCGCCTACCTCACCCAGTCCGGCCACAAGCAGGTCAACTGGGGCTGGTACGAGGAAGGCTACGACCACGAGCCGACCGACCCGGCCAACCCGGTCGATGCCAACGGCACCCACGCCTCCTACATCACCCACCATAACGGCCCGCAATATTTCGGCTATGTCGCCAACAACCCCGACGAGCGCGCCAACCTGCACGGGCTCGGCGACCTGTTCACGGCGCTCAAGGGCGGCACCCTGCCGGCCGCCGGCGGCGTGTTCTACGTCAAGGGCGGATTTCAGAACATCTTCGGCCTGAAGCCGGTCAACCCGGTCGCCAAGGCGCAGACCAACTTCCTCGGCGATGACGACCACCCCGCCTACTCGGATGCGCAGATCAGCGAGGCGATGGTGGCCAAGGCGGTGAACGCGATCGCCAGCAGCAAATACTGGAAGCACGCCGCGATCATCATCACCTGGGACGATTCCGAGGGCGATTACGACCATGTGCCGCCGCCGGTCATCGTCAACGGCCCGGACAAGGAGGTCTTCAAGTTCGGCCCGCGCGTGCCGATGATCCTGATCTCGCCCTATGCGAAGACGCATCAGGTCGATCACCAGGACGGCAGCCAGTCCTCGGTGGTGAAGTTCGTCGACGAGGTGTTCGGCCTGACGCCGCTCGCCCTGCTGCCGGATGAGCTGAAGGGCCGCGCCGATGGCGAGAGCGAGTTCGGCGAGGCGAATATCGGCCCGTCCGACGCGCTGACCCCCTATGTCGGCGACCTGATGGGCGCTTTCGATCCGGCCCGCCTCACCGGCCGGGCGGCGCCGCTGCCGGCCAGCTACGCGATGATCCCCAACAAGGTGATCATGTCGCTGCCGCACTATGGCGGCAATGGCTGCCGGGCCGACCACATCGTGCCGACCGACGTCGCCAAGGGCATCGCCACCACGATCCCGGCCGACTTCAACCCGCTGCCGAGCACCAACCCGACGCCCTGATCACGCCAAGGCCAGCAATCCCGGCGCATCCATATGCGCCAGGGGCCAGACATCCCGGCGCATCCCCATGCGCCGGGATTTTTCTTGCCCGCGGGAAGCCGCCGCATATCGGGGCGTCAGCCCAGCCCGTCGTCCCGGCGCGGGCGAAACCGGGCGAGGCGCGGCGCGAGCACCGGCAGCACGAACAACGACAGCAGCGTCGCCGTCAGCAGCCCGCCCAGGATCACGATCGCCATCGGCCCCTCGATCGCATCGCCCGGCGAGCCGGAGGCGATGGCGAGCGGCAGCAGCCCCAGCGCGGTGACGATGGCGGTGATCACGATCGCCGGCAGCCGGTCCGCCGCCGCCATCCGCGCCGTCGCCGCCGACCACGCCAGCCCCTCCTCGGTCGCCAGCCGGCGCATGTGGATCAGCAACAGCAGCCCGTTGCGCAGCGTCAGGCCGAACAGCGTCGCCAGCCCCACCATCGCGCCGAGGCCGAGATGGCCGGCGAGAAAAATCCACACCGTCGCCACCCCGCCGGCGAAGGCGACCGGCAGGATGCCCACCACCAGCGCCACCGCCCGCGCGTCGCGCAGCGCCAGCGCGATCAGCGCGAGAATGACCGCGAGCGCGATCCCCGCATCGGCGATGAGCGCGCGCCGCGCCGCCCCGCCGGCCACCGCCGTGCCGCCATACTCCACGTAAACGCCCGCCCCCAGCCGCATCCGCCCGAGCCGCCGGCGCAGCGCCGCGATCGCCGCGGCCGCCCCGCCGTGCCGGGTCTGCACCGCGACGACCTGCACCCGCCGTCCCTCCTCGTGCAGGATCTGCGCCGGCGAGCGCGTCTGCCGGATCGCCGCGATCATCCCTAGCGTCACCACCCGGCCGCCCGCCGCCGCCACCGGCAGGTCGCCCACCCCGTCCGGCGCCCGGCGCAGCGCGCGCGGCAGCGTCACCACCACCGGCTGAACCAGCGTGCCGAGATAGACATGCCCGACAATCTGCCCCGCATAGGCCAGCCGCAGCGCGTCGAGCGCCGCCCGCGCGCTGACGCCGAAGCGCAGCATCGCCGCGCGGTCGAGCGTGATGGCGAGGGTCGGCTCGGCGGCGCTCGCCACCGGTGCTGCGGCGCTCACGCCGGGCAGGCGCCGCGCCACGGCGGCGATGCGCCGCGCCGCCGCGTCGATCCGCGCGAGATCCGGCCCGAACACCGCCACCGTCACCGGCGCGGTATCGCCGGACACGCTTTCATCAATTCGCTCGGAGAGGAATGTCCGGCTCCACCACGACAGGCCCTCGATGCCGCGCACCGCATCGAGGATTCGCCGCGCCGAGCGCGCAGCGTGCCGGTTGCCGCGCCGGCTCAGCGTGATGTCGATCTCGGCCTTGTTCACCCCGGCATGGCCGTTGCTCATCGAGGCGCGGCCGATATGCATCACCGCGTTGGCCACCTCGGGCAGGCGGTCGATCGTGCCAACCACCTGCCGGCCGATCGCCAGCATCGCATCGACCGACATGCCGGGGGCGGCGAGATAGTGAACGATCACGTCGTTCTCGCGAAACCGCGGCAGGAAGCGCGCCTGGAGCAGCGGCACGCTCGCCGCGGCCGCCAGCACGGCCACCAGCGCCAGCGCCGCCGCCATCCCGCCCGCGCGCTCCAGCCCGGCCAGCAGCCGCTGATAGGCCGGTTGCAGCAGCACGATCGGCGGGGTCCGCGCCCGCCCGCCGCCGCGCCCGAGCAGCAGCGCCGCCAGCGCCGGCGTCACCACCAGCGCCACCGCGAGCGAGGCGGCGATCGCCGCAATATAGGCGATGCCGAGCGGCGCGAAGAGCCGCCCGGCCACGCCGCCGAGCATGATCACCGGGGTGAAGGCGGCGATCACCGCGGCGCTGGCGAAGACGATCGCGCTGCGCACCTCCAGCGAGGCGCGCAGGATGACGGGCAGCGTCGGCTCCGGCGCCGCCCGCGCCCGGTTCTCCCGCAGCCGCCGGGTGATGTTCTCGACATCGACCACCGCGTCGTCCACCAGCTCGCCGAGCGCGATCGCCAGCCCCGCCAGCGCCATGGTGTTGAGCGTGACGCCGAGCCCCGTGATCACCCCCACCGCCGCCAGCAGCGAAACCGGAATGGCGATGAACGAGATCAGCGCCGCCCGCCAGTCGCGCAGGGCGGCGAGCAGCACCAGCAGGATCAGCCCCGCGCCGATCAGCAGCACATGGCCGAGATCGAGCAGCGCGATGCGGATGAACGCCGCCGGGGTGAAGGCGCGCGGATCGACGCCGACGCCCTGCGCCAGCAGCCCCGGCGTGAGCCGGGCCACCACCCGCCCCGCCTGGTCGGCGACCTTCAGCGTGTTGGCGCCGTAGAGCGATGAGACCAGCAGCAGCAGCCCCGGCCGGTCATGAATCAGCGCCGCCCCGAAGCCCGGCGGCGCGCCGACCCGCACCCGGGCGACATCGCCGATGCTCACCGGCAGGCCGCCCCGCGTCCCGAGCCAGCTCTGCGCCAGCGCCGCCGCGTCGCGCGCCTGGCCTTCCGGCGCCAGCACCAGGCGCTGCGCGCCGGTATCGATGAACCCGGCGCCGATCACCGCACTCGCCGCATGCGCCGCCCGCGCCACGTCGGCGGCGGTGAATCCGGTCGCCAGCAGCCGCCCCGGCCGCAGCGCGATGTCGAATTGCGGCGGCCGGGCGCCGAATATCACGATCTTCGCCACCCCCGGCACCGCCAGCAGCGCCGGGCGCAGCTCGGTCTCGGCGATCGCCGTCAGCCGTTCGAGCGACATGCCGGCCCGCGGATACAGCCCGATCTCCAGCGCCGTCCCGGTCGAGGACTGCATCGGCGCGAGACGCGGCACGACCCCGGCGGGCAGGATCGCGCCCAGCTCGGCGAGCCGCCCGGCGACGCGCTGGCGGTCGGCATAGGGGTCGGTGCCGCCGTGAAACACCAGATGCACCACCGACAGCCCGGCCTCCGAGGTCGAGCGCATCCGCGCGAGGCCCGGCAGGCCGGTCAGCCGCCGCTCCAGCCGGTCGGTCACCAGCTGCTCGGTCTGCACCGCGCTGAACCCCGGCGTCGCCGACTCGATCAGAACGGTCGGCGCGGTGAATTCGGGAAACACGTCATACCGCGCCCCCGGCAGCCGCGCGATCTGGATCGCGGCGAGCCCCGCGACCACGAGCACGACGACGAGACGATAGCGCAGCGCGATGCGGACGATGGCGGGGAGCATGCGGGCTGTCTCAATCCTGATCGGCGGCATCGCCACCGCCGGCCAGCATCGAATTCAGCAGCCCGGCGCCGCGAACGACGATCGCCGGCGCGGGCGGCAGCGCCTGCGCCGGCACGAACCGCGTGGCAGCACCGCCGGCCGCCGCCGACCGCGATCGCGGCGAACCGCCCCGGCGCCGTCCGCACGAACACGAAGGCCCGGCCGCGATGCCAGACCAGCGCGGCCGCCGGCACGTCATATCCCGCGATCTTCCGCCCCGCCGGCAGCGACACGTCGAGCGGCGTGCCCACCGGCAGCGACGGGCCGGTGAACAGCAGCGCCTGGCCCACCAGCCCCGGCGGCAGACCCCCCGCCGGCCCGATGGCCCGCAGCGCCGCCGCCGTCCCGTCGGGCAGCCGCGCCGTGGCGCGGGCGGGCGCCGGCTTCAGCGCGGGCCCCGCCCGCACCGCCAGCACCAGCGCGCCGCCGGCGGCGATGGCGCGGAACGCGGGCCCATCCTGCGCGATGGCGCGGCCGAGCTTCACGCCAAACCGCGCGATCGCCTCCGCCCGCAAGGTCGCGAGCCGCGCGGCGCTGCCGCGCGCCGCCGCCTCGGCCTGTTCGAGACTGGCCCGCGACACATTGCCCGCCGCATGATAGAGGCTGCGGGTGCGCGCGAGCGTGGCGGCATCCAGCGTCGCCGCCACCTGCGCCGCCACGATCCGGCCGCGCAGGGCGATCGCCGGGGCCGGGTCGAGCACCCGCCCCTCGGCATGAAGCTGCGGCGCCTCGGTGCGCAGCTTCGGCGTCATCGTGCCGATCAGCCCGCTCGCCAGCGTCGCCTTGCCGACCGTCACACCCGCCGCGCGCGCGGCGCCGCCGGCCAGCGGCGGCAGCAGCGCCGCCGCCAACGCCGCCGCCAACGCCACCGCCGCGCGATATCGTCCCTGCCTCATGCGGGCGTCTCCCTGAAAACCGGCATCTCCAGCGCATCGCCAAGCCCGGCGAGGGCGCGCAGCGCCGCCGCCTCGGCGGCAAGGCGCTGGCTGCGGGCGAGCAGCGCCGCGCGCCGCGCCTCGACCAGCCGCAGCCGCCCGGTGGCGCCGAGCCGATAGGCCGCCGCCGCCTGCGCCGCCCGCCGCTCGGCCACCGCCTCCAGCCGCCGCGCCGCCCGCAGCACCGCGCGGCTGCCCCGCCACACGGCGGCGGCGGCGTCGATCCGCCCCAGCGCCCGCGCCTGCGCCCGCTCGAACGCGGCGGCGGCCACGCGGCGCCGCGCCCGCGCCACCGCGATCTGCCCCTGGTGCTGGTTGAACACCGGCAGCGGCAGCGACAGCGAGAGCGCGAACTTGTTGTCCCCCTGGTCGTATTCATACCCCGGCCCGATCCGCAGCCCGGGGAAGCGGCTGTCCACCGCCTGGCGCAGCGCGGCGTCGGCGGCGCGATAGCGGGCCAGCGCGGCTTCGATCTCGGGCCGCGCGATCAGCGCGCGACGGACCAGCGCCGGCAGATCGCGCGGCGCGACCGGATGGGCGAAGGCGGCGAAGGACAGGCGCGCATGGCGCAGCGCCGCCGCCGGCATGCCGATCGCGGCGGCGAGCCGGGCGCGGTCGGCGTCAAGACGCGCCTCGTCCCGCGCCACCGCGAGCCGCGCCTGGTCCGCCGCCTGCGCGGCGCCGGCGAGAGCGCTCGCCGCCAACATCCCGCGCGCCGCCCGCCCGGCGATCACCGTCTCGATCTCCCCCGCCGCACCGGCCAGCCGCCGGCTGAGCCGCAGGGCGCGGCGATCGATGAACAGGGCGAGCAGCGCCGCGCGCACCGCGCCGCGCTCCTGCCAGGCGGTGGCGGCGATCATGTCGCGCGCGGCGGCCACCCGCGCCTCGGCGGCGGCGATGCCGGCCTGCCGGGCGCCGAAATTCGCCACCAGAAAGCTGATTGCGGGCCCGATCCGGATCGGCGAGGGGCTGGCCTGCGTCGCGTTGAGAGTCGGCGACAGCGACAGGGTCGGGTTCGGCACCTGCCGCGCCCGCACCACGCCCGCCGCGGCCGCGCCGGCCTCGGCGGTGGCGAGCTTCAGCGCCGGGCGTTCATAAACCGCGACCAGCGTCAGCGCCCGCAGCCCGAACCCGCGCTCCGGCCGCGCGCCCATGGCGCGGAGAAAGCGCAGCAGCCCCGTCTGGTCCAGCCGCCGCGCGGTCAGCGCCGTCGCCGTCACCGCCGGGTCGATCGGCGCCGGACGATAGGGCGCGCAGCCCGCCAGCGCGAGCAGCAGCGCCGCCCCGGCAAGCCCGCGCCACCGCCCGCCACCCGCACAACCGCCAGCCGGGCGCGAAGCCGCCCCGGCCTTCACCCCCAACGCAACACCAGCGGATCGAGCCGGCGGGCGACCTCCAGCAGCCCCTCGCGCGTCGCCGGGTGCAGCGGCGCCAGCGGATGGCGCACCGCCTCGCTGCGGATCACCCCGCCCTCGCGCATCAGCGCCTTCGCCGCGATCAGCCCGCACTGGCGGTTCTCGTAATTGATCAGCGGCAGGATGCGCTCGTAGCCGGCCACCGCCTCGCCGCGCCGCCCGGCCAGATAGGCATGCACGATCGGGCCGATCAGGTCGGGATAGCCGCCCCCGGTCATCGCCCCGGTGGCCCCCGCGTCGAGATCGGCGAGCAGGGTGATCGCCTCCTCACCGTCCCACGGCCCCTCGATCGCGGCGCCACCCAGCTCGATCAGCCGGCGCAGCTTCGCCGCCGCCTGCGGCGTCTCGATCTTGAAATAGGCGATCTGCGCGATCTCGCGCGCCATCTCGGCGAGCAGCTCGGCCGGCAGCGGCGTGCCGGCCACCGGCGCGTCCTGGATCATCACCGGAATCCGGATCGCATCCGACAGGCGCTGGAAGAATTCCCACAGCCCGGCGGCGCCGACGCGGATGGTCGCGCCATGATAGGGCGGCATCACCATCACCATCGCCGCCCCCATCGCCTCGGCGCGGCGGCTGCGCTCGATGCAGAGATCGGTGCTGAAATGGCTCGTCGTCACGATCACCGGCACCCGTCCGGCGACATGTTCGAGCATCCGCCGCATCAGGATCTCGCGCTCCTCGTCGGCGAGGACGAACTGCTCGGAGAAATTGGCGAGCAGGCACAACCCGTCCGCGCCGGCGTCGATCATGAAATCCACCGCGCGGCACTGGCCTTCGAGATCGAGCCGGCCGGCCGCGTCGAAAATCGTCGGCACCACGGGAAAGACGCCCTGGTGGCGCGGCCTGGTCTGCATCCCGGTCATGGTCGATCCCGTGCGTGAAGGTCGCGGCAGCTTCCCGCTCCCGCCGGAAATGTCAACCGCCGGGCCGGGCGTTTCGTTGCGGTGCCGTCCCGAGCGCTTGCATTCCGCCCCCGCCCGGCCCACAAACCCCGCATGTCAGACGATCGGGCCGGAGCGCCGGGGCCATCCGCCCGCCGCCGCGCCAGGCTGACCGGGGCGATGCGGCGGCTCGGCTGGGGCCTTGTCTACCGGCTGTACGAGGCGCGGCTCACCCGCGAGGTCGCCGCCGGCGCGCTGCCGCGCCATGTCGGCATCATCCTCGATGGCAACCGCCGCCACGCCCGCCGCGCCGGGCTGAACGATCCCGGCGAGATCTATCGCCGGGGTGCGGCCAAGCTCGACGAAATCCTCGCCTGGAGCGCCGAGCTGGGCATTCCGATGATCACGCTCTGGGTGTTCTCCCCGGCCAATCTCGGCCGGCCGGAGGCCGAGGTGGGCGGCATTCTCGGCGCCGTCGAGGCCAAGATGCGCGCCCTCGTCGCCGATCCGCACATCAGCCGCCGCGGCGTCCGCCTCGCCGCGATCGGCCGGCGCGACATCCTGCCCCCCGCCCTGCTCGAAGCGATCGACGCCGCCGAGGATGCGACCAGCGGCAATGACGGCATGACGGTCACCCTCGCCATCGGCTATGGCGGGCGGGAGGAAATCGCCGACGCGGTGCGCGCCCTGCTCGCCGAATGCGCCGCCGCCGGGATGGGCTGCGCCGAGGCCGCCGCCGCCGTGAGCCCGGAGGCGATCCGCCGCCATCTCTACCTCGCCGGCATGCCCGACCCCGACCTCATCATCCGCACCAGCGGCGAGATCCGCCTCTCCGGCTTCATGCTCTGGCAGAGCGTTCACAGCGAGCTGCATTTCTGCGACGCCACCTGGCCCGCCTTCCGCCGGATCGACTACCTGCGGGCGATCCGCGCCTTCCAGCGCCGCGACCGCCGCTTCGGCCGCTGAACCGGCCGCGCTGAACCGGCCGCCTGGCGCCGATCAGAGCAGCCCGCGGGCGGCGAGGCTGCGCATCAGGTCAAGCGCGCCGAAGCTCCAGGGGGCGCAGTCCGGGCACGGCCGCACCCGGTTGCGCAGCCGCCCCAGCCGGGAAGAGGCGATGGTGACGAGATCGCCATCCTTGTGGGTGAAGCCCTCGCCCGGCCGGTCGCGGTCCTGGATCGGCGCGAACATCGTCCCCAGCATCAGCACGAACCCGTCCGGATACTGGTGATGCGGCCCGGCGGCGGCCTCGACCAGCTCGACCGGGTCGCGGCTGATCTCGGTCATCGAGCTCATCCCCTCGAGCCGGAACCCGTCCGCCCCCTCCACCGTCAGGTCGAGCCGGGCGCGGCGGACATCCTCGATCGTGAACCCGTCATCGAACAGCCGCACGAACGGGCCGAGGCCGCAGCTCGCGTTGTTGTCCTTCGCCTTGCCGAGCAGCAGCGCCGAGCGGCCCTCGAAATCGCGCAGATTGACGTCGTTGCCGAGCGCCGCCCCCACGATCCGCCCCGCTGGCGACACCGCGACGACGACCTCCGGCTCCGGATTGTTCCACGTGGAACGCGGATGGACGCCGACATGCGCGCCGAACCCCACCGCGCTCATCGGCTGGCCCTTGGTAAAGATCTCGGCGTCCGGCCCGATGCCGACCTCCAGATATTGCGACCACAGGCCGCGCTCGATCAGCGCCGCCTTCACCGCCATCGCCTGCGCCGAGCCGGGGCGCAGCGCGCGCAGGTCGGCGCCGATCAGCCGGTCGAGATCGGCGCGGATCTCCCGCGCCTTCTCCGGCGCGCCGCGCGCCTGTTCCTCGATCACCCGCTCCAGCAGGCTGACCACGAACGTCACCCCCGCCGCCTTGACCGCCTGCAAATCAACCGGCGCGAGCAACCAGGGGCGTGACGGATCGCGCCGCGCCTCGTCGCTGTTGGCGAGAATTTCATCCACCCGCCCGATCGTCCGCCCCGCCGCGGCGCTTGCGTGCCCGGCGGGATCGTCGAGCGCGAACAGCGCCGAGGCGGTCGGCACCGCGCGGCTGGTGATGTCGACCAGCTCGGCGCCGCGCACCACCACCACCACCGGCCCCGCGCCGGGCAGAAAGGCGCGGCCGGCAAGGGTCGCCCGCCCGGCATCCTCGGGCAGCACGTCATCCACACGGATCGCGTCGGTCATCCTCGTCATCTCCCCCATGGTTCCCGTCTTATTGCTGGTTCAGGCCGAGCGCCTCGATCGCGGCGGCGATGGCGAAAATCCGCCGGTCGGTCTCCGCCGCGCCGCAGACCATCAGCCCCACCGGCGCCTCACCCGGCGCGTTGAGCGGCAGCGAGATCGCGCAGCCATCGATCATGTTGATCAGCGTCGGGTTGCGCAACACCCGCAGATTGGCGGCGGTGAAGGCCGCATCGTCGTCCATCTCCGCGATCGTCGGCGGCAGGATGGCGACGGTCGGCATCAGCAGCGCGTCATGCGGGGCGAGCCGCGCCCGCGCCCGCGCCACCAGATCGGCGCGGCCGGAAAGCAGGTCGATGTAATCCGCCGCCGAAAGCTCCGCCCCCCGGCGCAGCCGCGCCAGCACCCTCGGGTCATACGCATCCGCCCCGCGCTCCAGCAGCGCGCGGTGCCAGGCATGGCTTTCGGCCGCCGTCAGCCCGCCGCGCGCATTCAGCGTCGCGACCTCGGCGAATTCCGGCATCGCGATGGTCTCGATCCGCGCCCCGGCCGCCGAAAGCCGGCGCAGCGCCGCGTCGAACCCGGCGGCGACCACATCGTCCAGCGCATCGAGCGCGACATCGCCCGGCACAGCGAGCCGCAGCCCGGCCAACGACGCCGGCGCCGGCGGGGCCTCCGGCGCGCCCGCCATGATCGAATCGAGCAGCGCGCAGCAGCCCACCGAGCGCGCCAGCGGCCCCACCGAATCGAGCGAGGAGGACAGCGGCACCACCCCCTCGCGCGGAATCCGCCGCGCCGTCGGCTTGAACCCGACGAGATCGTTGAACACGGCCGGAATCCGGCACGACCCGCCAGTATCGGTGCCGATGCCGGCATGCGCCATCCCCGCCGCCACCGCGACCGCCGAGCCCGAGGACGAGCCGCCCGGAATCCGCTTCCCCTCGCGCCGCCAGCGCGCCGACGGCGTGCCGTGATGCGGGTTGGTGCCGATGCCGGAATAGGCGAACTCGGTCATGTTGGTGCGGCCGATCGGCACGAACCCCATCCGCCGCAGCCGGGCGATGGCCGGCGCATCCCGCGCCGCCGGCCCGCTTCCGGCCAGCACCTTCGAGCCGGCGCGGGTCTCCTGGCCTTCGACGTCGAACAGGTCCTTCACCGCGATCGGGATGCCGGCCCAGGGCGAGGGCGCCATGCCGGTGCCGCGCATCGCGTCGAACGCCGAAGCCGCCGCCCGCGCCCCCGCCGCATCGACCGAAATGAACGCCAGCGCCCCGTCCCCCGCCGGATCGGCGATCGCGGCGAGGCAGTCCTCGACCAGGGCGGCGGCGGTGGTGCGCCCCGCCGCGAGGTCGCGGGCGAGCGTTTCGAGCGTGGGCGGGGCTGGCGCGTGGTCGGTCATCGGGGTCGGCTCTCCTCTGCGGGTCGGCGCCAGTCTCGCCGCCCGCCGCGGCGCTGTCGAGAGCCGGCGCACGGATCTGTGATTCGCCGCCGCCTTTGCCTATATCGGCCATACGGGCTGGCGCATCTCCTCCATCACCACCGGCCCGCGGAGGTCCCTATGAAGGGGTTGAAGATCGTTCGCACCATCCTGCTCGCCGCGCTCCTGTTCGCGGGCGCTGGCCTGTCCCTCGCCCCGGCGCATGCCGCATCGCCCACGCCGCAGCAAATCCAGGCGCTGATCGCCGGCGGCCATGCCGACACGGCGCTGGCCGACCTGCGCGGCGCGCTGCGCGCCCACCCGCAAAGCGGCGTCGCCTGGTATCTGAAGGCCGAGGCGGAGGACGCGACCGGCCGCATCGCCGCCGCGCGCGCCTCGCTCGCCCGCGCCGAAACCTACGCGCCCGGCCTGCCCTTCGCCGATCCCGGCCGCGTCGCCGCGCTGAAGGCGCATCTCGCCGCCGCCCCGGCCGCGCCCGCCGCCGTGCGCGGCGGCGCGCATATCCATCCGGCGGTGCTGGTGATCGGCGGGCTGGTGGTGCTGTTCCTGCTGGTCCGCTGGCTCGGCAACAGCCGCCGCCGCGCGATGCAGGCCCCGTGGCCCGGCGCGCCCGGCTATGGACCCGGCGGCATGCCGCCGAACGGTGCCCCGCCCTATGGCGCACCCGGTGGCGGCATGGGCGGCGGCTTCGGCGGCGGCGGACTCGGCAGCTCGCTGATGACCGGCCTTGCCGCCGGCGCCGGCTTCGCCGCCGGCGAACGCATCATCGACGGTCTGGCCGGCGGCCATGGCGGCGCGCCGATGATCGACCCCAATGGCGGCGATCCGGGCGGCATGCCGCCGGATCGTGACGACGGCCTGCTCGGCAATCCCGGCTGGGACGGCGGCGATGCCGGCGGCGGCGATTTCGACCCCGACAACAACTGGTAGTCCCGCGCGTCTGAACGCCCGACCTTCCAGGCCCGGCATCGCCCGATGCCGGGCCTTTCGCCTCAGCGCCCCTGGGAGGCGAGCAGCGCGAGATACTCCCACACCATGGTCGCCCCGGCGAGCGCGGTGATCTCGCTGACGTCATGGGCCGGCGCGACCTCGACGAGATCCATGCCGACGAAATCGATCCCGCCGAGCCGGCGCAGCAGCGCCTGCGCCTGCCACGACGCCAGCCCGCCGATTTCCGGCGTGCCGGTGCCCGGCGCGAAAGCGGGATCGAGGCAGTCGATATCGAAGCTGAGATAGGTCGCCCCCGTCCCCGCCACCGTGCGGATGCGTTCGGCGACGCGCTCCACCCCCTGCTCGTGCACGTCCTGCGCCGAAAGGACCGTCACCCCCTGCGCCAGCGTCCAGTCCTGCGCCTCGTTGAGCAGCGGCGAGCGGATGCCGATCTGGATCATCCGCCGCGGATCGACCAGCCCCTCCCTCAGCGCGTGGTAGAACACCGAGCCGTGGCTGTAGGCCTGGCCGAAATTCTCCGCCCAGGTATCGGCATGGGCGTCGAAATGCACGAGCCCGACGGGTCCGCCGCGCGCCGTCGCCAGCGCGCGCAGCAGCGGCAGGGTGATGCCGTGCTCGCCGCCGAGCGCGATCAGATGGCCGATCCCCGCCGCCTGCGCCTCGATCAGCGCGAGGCTTTCCTTCAGGTCGCCGAGGGCGATGGCGAAATCCCCGGCATCGGCAAGGTCCATCTCATCGAACATGACGCGGTAGTGCGGATGATGGTTCCCCGCCAGCATGCGCGAGGCGACACGGATGGCCGCCGGGCCGGACCGCGCGCCGGCCCGGTTGGTCACGCCGAGATCGAGCGGAATCCCCGCCACCACATGGGCCGCGTCAGGCGCGCGGCGCCCGGTTCCGAGAAAGGTGGGAAAAGTCGCGAATGTCGGCGCGTCGCCGCCCTGAAACTGGCTCATGGGCGGAGGCTAGCAGCCGGCTCGCGGCCTAGTCGAGCCGCGGTTCGATCCGCCGTGGCGGGGTGCCGCGCGGCGCGGCGGCGCGCGGCGGCGGCGGAATCTCACGCCCGATCGGCGCGCGCGGCGCCGGCCGCACCGTCTCGGGCGGCGGCGCGGCGGCGGTCGGGCGGCGCGCCACGCGCTCCTGGCCGGCGGCGGCGCGCGGCAGCGGATCGTAGAGCCCCTCGTCCACCGTGACGCCGCGCAGCGGCTCGGGCAGGCGCATGGTCAGGATGCGCAGCTCCTCCTGCACCTGCTCAAGCTGCTCCTCGATCGCCTCCAGCCGCGATTTCACGCCGAACACCGAGAACGGCATGGCCAGCATCGCCAGCGCATAGAGCAGGCCGACCAGCAGCAGCACGAGCCCGAGCCAGGACGGCATCCAGGCCGGCAGGGAGAACGGCAATGTCATGGCCGCTATTTACCGGCGCCTGCCCCCTGCTCGCAAGCCTTGCCGCGTGCCGCGGGGTGAAAGCCTTGCCGCGGCGCGCGGCGGGAGCCTTGCCTGCCCCCCGCCGCGCGGACATAACTGAAGATTACAAAACGGGAGGGTTCATGGCCTCGGATCTGGACATCGCGCGCGCTGCAAGCCTGCGCCCGATCGGCGACATCGCCGCCGCCGCCGGCATTCCGGCGGAGGCGCTCATCCCCTATGGCCGCCACAAGGGCAAGGTGGATGCCGGCTTCATCCGCTCGCTCGAAGACCGGCCGGACGGCGCGCTGGTCCTCGTCGCCGGCATCAGCCCGACACCGGCGGGCGAGGGCAAGACGACGACCTCGATCGGCCTCGGCGACGCGCTGCGCGCCGCGGGCGCGCGCACGATGATCGCGCTGCGCGAACCCTCGCTCGGCCCATGCTTCGGCCAGAAGGGCGGGGCGACCGGCGGCGGCCGCGCCCAGATCGGGCCGATGGAGGAGATCAACCTGCATTTCACCGGCGATTTCCACGCCATCACCAGCGCCAACAACCTGCTCGCCGCCCTGCTCGACAACCATGTCTACTGGGGCAACGAGCTGGGCATCGACCCCCGCCGGATCGCCTTCCGCCGCGCCATCGACATGAACGACCGCGCGCTGCGCCAGACCGTTCTCGGCCTCGGCGACGGCGCGAACGGCGCCGCCCGCGAGCAGAAATTCGACATCACCGTCGCCTCCGAGGTGATGGCGATCTTCTGCCTCGCCCGCGATCTCGACGACCTGCAACGCCGCCTCGCCCGCATCGTCGTCGCCGAGCGGCGGGACGGCTCGGCCGTCACCCCGGCCGATCTCAAGGCGGTGGGCGCGATGGCCGCCCTGCTGCGCGACGCGCTGCAACCCAACCTGGTACAAACGCTGGAAGGCACGCCCGCGCTGGTCCATGGCGGGCCCTTCGCCAACATCGCCCATGGCTGCAACTCGGTCATCGCCACCCGCACCGCGCTCAAGCTGGCGGACATCGTGGTGACCGAGGCCGGGTTCGGCGCCGATCTCGGCGGCGAGAAATTCCTCGACATCAAGTGCCGGCAGGCCGGGCTCGCCCCCTCCTGCGCCGTCGTCGTCGCGACGATCCGGGCGCTGAAAATGCATGCCGGCGTGGCCAAGGCCGATCTCGGCGCAGAGAATCCCGGCGCGGTCGCGCGCGGTGCGGCCAATCTGCGCCGCCACGTCGCCGCCATGCGCGCCTTCGGCCTGCCGGTGATCGTCGCGATCAACGGCTTCGTCACCGATACCGAGGCCGAGCGCGAGACCCTGCGCACCGCCCTCGACGAGGATGGCGGCGCGCGGGTCTGCTTCTGCACCCATTGGGCCGATGGCAGCGCCGGCGCGGCCGATCTCGCCCAGGCGGTGATGGAGGCAATCGCGGCGAAATCCGCCCGCTTCGCGCCGCTCTACCCGGACGACATGAAGCTGCCGCACAAGCTGCGCACCATCGCCCAGCGCATCTACGGCGCCGACGACATCGAACTGTCGCCGCTGGCGGCCAAGCGCCTGGCCCGGTTCGAGGCGCAGGGATACGGCCACCTGCCGGTCTGCGTCGCCAAGACGCAATACAGCTTCACCGCCGACCCCGACCGTCGCGGCGCGCCCACCGGCTTCACCCTGCCGGTGCGCGACGCCCGGCTCTCGGCCGGCGCCGGCTTCGTGGTCGCGCTCGCCGGCGACATCATGACCATGCCCGGCCTGCCGCGCATCCCCGCCGCCGAGGCGATCGGCCTCGACGCCGATGGCGCGATCCACGGGCTTTTCTAGAGCACGTTCCGATCCATCAGGATCGGATGTCGTGCTCCATCTTGTTGATAACCAGAGCATAGCGCCCCCATGAACGAGCAGAACGCGCCCCACCCCACCCCGCCAGCCGCCACGCGCAAGCCGGTCCGCATCGAGCAGCTCGGCCGGGTGCGGACCGATGACTACGCCTGGCTGCGCGATGCCAACTGGCAGGCGGTGCTGCGCGACCCCGCCGCCCTCGATCCCGAGATCCGCGCCCATCTCCTCGCCGAGAACGCCTATACCGACGCCGTGCTCGCCGGCACCAGGGACCTGCAGGCGACGCTGCTCGCCGAAATGAAGGGCCGCATCCGCGACGACGACTCCACCGTGCCCGCACCGCACGGCGCGTACGCCTATTACCGCCGCTACGATCCCGGCGCCGAGCACCCGGTCATTGCCCGCACGCCGCGTGCCGGCGGTGCCGAACAAATCCTGCTCGACCTGCCGGCGCGCGCGAAGGGCCACGCCTTCTTCTCCGCCCCGGCAGTCGCGCATAGCGCCGATCACCGCCTGCTCGCCTGGGCGGAAGACACGCAAGGGTCGGAAGTCTATCGCATCCATGTCCGCGAGATCGAAACCGGCGCCGAGACGACCCCGCCGATCGAATCCTGCAGCGGCGATTTCACCTTCTCGCCCTGCGCGCGCTTCATCTTCTGGGTGTTCCGCGACGATCACGGCCGGCCGACCAAGGTGTTCCGCCGCGCCCTCGCCGATGGCAGCGACACGCTGGTCTATGCCGAGCCCGATCCCGGCTTCTTCCTCGGCGTCGAGACCAGCCTGTCCGGCGGCTCCATTTTCGTCTCCGCCGGCAACCAGGACACCAGCGAGGTCTGGCGCATCCCCGGCAACGACCCGACCGCGCCGCCCGCGCTCATCGCCCCGCGCGAGCCGGGCCTGCGCTACGATGTCGAGGACGCCGGCGACCGTCTGGTCATCCGCACCAATGCCGACGGCGCGGTGGATTTCAAGCTGGTCGAGGCGCCGCTCGATGCCCCGGGCCGCGCCTACTGGCGCGACCTCGTGCCGCACCGGCCGGGCCGCTACCTCGTCGGCGCCTTCGCGCTGAAACACCACATCGTCCGGCTCGAACGCATCGAGGCGAACACCCGCATCATCGTCGCCCCGCGCGATGGCGGCGCCGCATGGGAGATCGCGCAGGACGAGCCGGCCTATGTGCTGCGCGCCGAGCCCGGCCTCGAATACGACAGCGGGACGATCCGCTACGTCTATTCCTCGCCCACCACCCCGCGCCAGACCTTCGACTACGATCTGGCCACCCGCACGGCGATCCTGCGCAAGACCCAGGACATCCCCTCCGGCCACGACCCCGCGCGCTACGAAACACGGCGCATCGACGCCATGGCGGCCGATGGCGCGTCGATCCCGGTGACGGTGCTGATGCGCCGCTTCCAGGCGCTGGACGGCGCGGCTCCGCTGCTGCTCTATGGCTACGGCGCCTATGGCATCCCGATGGAGCCGTGGTTCCGCACCTCGATCCTCTCGCTGGTCGATCGCGGCTGGATCTTCGCCATCGCCCATGTCCGCGGCGGCACCGAGAAGGGCTGG
Organism: Pseudomonadota bacterium; assembly: GCA_021849425.1. Taxonomy (GTDB): domain Bacteria; phylum Pseudomonadota; class Alphaproteobacteria; order Acetobacterales; family Acetobacteraceae; genus Acidiphilium. The sequence goes on along the minus strand of JAJZSY010000007.1, from coordinate 8,559 downwards.
AACTGGTTCCTCGGCGGCCGCGCCGCGCACAAGATGAACAGCTTCACCGATTTCATCGCCGCCGCCGAGGCGCTGATCGGCGGCGGCTACGCGCGCGCCGGCAACATCGTCGCCCAGGGCGGCTCGGCCGGCGGGCTGCTGGTCGGCGCCGCCTTCACCCTGCGGCCGGATCTCTGGGCCGGGGTGATCGCCGAGGTGCCCTTCGTCGACGTGCTGAACACCATCTCCGACGACACCCTGCCCCTCACCCCGCCGGAATGGCCGGAATGGGGCAACCCGATCACCGACCCCGCCGCCTACGACACCATCGCCGCCTACTCGCCCTACGACAATCTGGCGGCGCGCGCCTATCCGCCGATCCTGTGCACCGGCGGCCTGTCCGACCCGCGGGTGACCTACTGGGAGCCGGCGAAATTCGTCGCCCGGCTGCGCGCGCTTGCCACCGGCCCCGCGCCGGCGCTGCTGAAAATCGACATGGAAGCCGGCCATGCCGGCGCCGCCGGCCGGTTCGACGCGCTGAAACAGACCGCGCTGAACTACGCCTTCGCGCTCTGGTCGGTCGCGGCGTGAGCCGCGCGGGGACGATCGGCGCCGCCTGATTCAGAGCATCATCCGATCCGAAAGGATCGGCTACCGCTCCAGCCGCCAGACCGGCTCCTTCAGCTTGTCGATGAACGCCTCGTGCGCCGCCATCTCCTCAGCACTCACCGCGATCGGGCGCGGCGTGCGCGGCCCCTCGCTGCGATATTCCACGAGCCGGATCGCGCTCTCGGCGGCGAGGTCGAGCCCGCGCTGCCGCCCGCCGGTCAGCTCGACGTAAACCTCCGCGAGCAGCTTGCAGTCGAGCAGCGCGTTATGCGTGGTGCGGGCGGACAGGTCGATGCCGAAGCGCCGGCACAGCGCGTCGAGCGAGTTGGGCATGCCCGGAAACCGCTGCTTGGCCAGCGCCAGCGTGTCGATCATCCGCGCCCGGTCCAGCGCCGCCTGGCCGATGCGGGCGAACTCGGCGTCGAGAAAGCCGAAATCGAACGGCGCGTTATGCGCGACCAGCGGATCTCCAGCGAAGAACTCCAGCAACTCGGCGGCGATCTCGGCGAATTTCGGCTTGCCGGCGACATCCGCGCCGGTCATGCCATGCACCCGGCTCGCCTCGGCGGGAATGTCGCGCTCGGGGTCGATCAGCGTGTGAAACACCCTGCCCGTCGGCAGGTCGTTCCACAGCTCGATCGCCGCGACCTCGATCACCCGGTCGCCGCCCAGCGGCTCCAGCCCCGTCGTTTCCGTATCGAACAGCACCGCGCGCGACATCGCCGCCCCCTTTTTGGCTCCAGAGCATCAACAAGATGAAGCACGACATCCGATCCGAAAGGATCGGAACGTGCTCTAGCCGGCGAACACCACCGTCTTGCTGCCGCTGATGAACACCCGCCGCTCCAGATGCCCGAGCACGGCGCGCGCCAGCACCCGGCGCTCGATGTCGCGCCCCTTGCGCACCAGCGCCTCCGGCGTGTCGCCATGCGAGATGCGCTCGACATCCTGCTCGATGATCGGCCCCTCGTCGAGCGCGGTGGTGACGTAATGCGCCGTCGCGCCGATCAGCTTCACCCCGCGCGCATAGGCCTGGTGATAGGGCTTCGCCCCCTTGAAGCCAGGCAGGAAGGAATGGTGGATGTTGATGCAGCGCCCGGCCAGCTTCGCCACCAGCCCGTCCGACAGCACCTGCATGTAGCGCGCGAGGATGGCGAGTTCGGTGCCGCTCTCGCGCATCAGCCGCCACACCTCGGCCTCCTGCTCCATCTTGGTGTCCGGCGCGATCGGCAGATGGTGGAAGGGAATCCCGTCGAGATCGAGATGGGCGTAGCTCTCGCGCGGATGGTTGGCGATCACGCCGACAATGTCCATCGGCAGCTCGCCGATCCGCTGGCGATAGACCAGGTCGACCAGGCAGTGATCGAAGCGCGAAACCAGGATCATCGTCCGCATCCGGTGCCCGCTTGGGGTGATTTCCCACTCCATCCCGAATTCGCGCCCGACCGCGGCGAACTCCGCCTCCAGCCCGGAGGAAGGCGCGTCGCCCACCGGCGCGAAAACCACGCGCATGAAGAAGCGCCCGCTCGCCCGGTCGTCGAATTGCTGCGCCTCGCGGATGTCCTGCCCGTGCGCGTGCAGGAAATGGCCGACGGCGCCGACAATGCCGGGCCGGTTGCGGCAGGAAAGGGTCAGGATGGAACTCATGCGGTTCGGTCTCTCCGGAGTGCGGTGGTCGCCGCCGGGCCGCCCTTGGCGCCGGCACGCTCCTTCCCTATCAACATGGGCGCAGCACGCAAGCAGCGCGGAGGAAATCGCCCATGGCCGCCACCATCACCTATGTCTTCACCAGCCACTCGCCCTGGACCTATCTCGGCCACGCCGCCTTTCTCGACATCGCCCGCCGCCACGGCGCCGCGGTCGAGTACCGCCCGGTGCCGCTCGGCGCGATCTTCGCCGAAACCGGCGGCCAGCCGCTGGCCAAACGCCACCCGGTCCGCCAGCACTACCGTCTGGTCGAGCTGCAACGCTGGCGCGCCCGCCGCGGCCTCGCGCTCAATTTGCATCCGCGATTCTTCCCGGTGGACCCGGCGCTGGCGGATCGTCTGGCGATCGCCATCGTGGACGCCGGCGGCGACCCCGACCCGTTCCTCCGCCGCGTCTTCGCCGCGGTCTGGACCGAGGAGCGCAACCTCGCCGATCCCGCGACCATCGCCGATCTCGCCGCCGCATCCGGCATCGCGCCCGACCTCCAGGCCCGCGCCGCCGCGCCCGAGATCGAAGCCGCCTATCAGCGCAACCGCGAGATGGCCGAGGCCGCCGGCGTGTTCGGCGCGCCCTCCTACATCCTGAACGGCGAGCTGTTCTGGGGCCAGGACCGGCTCGACCTGCTGGACGACGCGCTGGCCACCGGCCGCGCGGCCTATACGGCCTGATCTACCACGGCACCGCCTGAAATGCCGGTGCCGTCATCTACCACGGCACCGCCTCGCCGCGATGGTCGAAAAACCCGCCGCTCTCGGCTGGGGTAAGCCGGTCGATCACCGCGAGCAGCCGCGCCGCCGCCACCTCCGGCGCCTGCACGTCGAGCCCGGTGGCGGCGAAAGGGGACGAAAGCCCCGTCGCCACCGTGCCCGGATGCAGCGCGACGCAGATCGCCGCCTGCGACCGCCGCGCCAGCTCCACCGCGGCCGTCCGCACGAGCTGGTTCAGCGCCGCCTTCGACGCGCGATAGCCATACCACCCGCCGAGCCGGTTATCGCCGATACTGCCGACCCGCGCCGACAGGGTGGCGAACACCGCCCGCCCCTCGCGCGGCAAGGCCGGCAGCAGATGCTTCATCAGCAGCGCCGGGCCGATCGCGTTCAGCGCGAAACTGCGGGCGAGGCGGCCCGCATCCAGCTCGCGCAGGCTCTTCTCCGGCATCTGTGCCGCATCGTGCAGAAAGCCGGTCGCATCGATCGCAAGGCGAATGGCGCCCCGCGCCGCCACCGCCCGCACCGCGTCGGCAATGCTGGCCTCATCGAGCAGGTCGAAGCGCGGCGCGCTGCCCCGCCCGAGCCCGATCACCGCGGCGAAGCGCGGATCGCCCGCAAGTGCTGCCACCAGCGCGCCGCCGATGCCGCCGCCCGCGCCGATCACCACCGCCACGTCATCCCGTCCCGTTCCGTCCATGACATCCCTCCGCCCTGTCGTGGATATGGCGCGGAACCGCCGGCGCGAAACCGCCCCTTGCCGCCGGCGCCGCTTCATGATCGAAACAGGTCATGATCCTTTCCGGCCACGCACGCCTCGCCGGGGTGATCGGCTATCCGGTCGCCCATTCCCGCTCGCCCCGCCTGCACGGCACCTGGCTGGAACGCCACGGGATCGACGGCGCCTATCTCCCGCTCGCCATCGCCCCGGACGATTTCGCCGCCTGCGTCGCAGCGCTGGCGAAAATGGGCTTCGCCGGCGCCAACGTGACGATCCCGCACAAGGAGGCCGCCTTCGCCGTGTGCGACCGCGTGGCCGACAGCGCGCGGCGCGCCGGCGCGGTGAACACGCTCGTCTTCACGCCGACGGGGATCGAGGGCGCGAACACCGACGGATCGGGCTTTCTCGCCAATCTGCGCGCCCATGGCGTCGATCCCGCAGCCGGCCCCGCGCTGGTGCTCGGCGCCGGAGGGGCCGCGCGGGCCATCGCCACCGCGTTGCAGGATGCCGGCGCTCAGGTCACCCTCTGCAACCGCTCGCCCGCGCGCGCGGCGGCGCTGGCGCGGGATTTCGGCCTCGCCCACATCCCGTGGGAGGCGCGGGCGGACGCGCTGGCGGATCACGCGCTGGTGGTCAACACCACCTCGCTCGGCATGGCCGGGCATCAGTCGCTCGAACTCGATCTCGCCCGCGCCGCCCCCGGCATGGCGGTGGCGGACATCGTCTATGTCCCGCTGGAAACCGGGCTGCTGGCCGAGGCCCGGGCGCGCGGCCTCGTCGCGGTCGAGGGGCTGGGGATGCTGCTGCACCAGGCGGTGCCGGGCTTCGCCGCGTGGTTCGGCGTCACCCCGGCGGTGGACGATGCGCTCTACCGCGCCGTCGCGGCCGACCTCATGGGATGAAGATCATCGGCCTCACCGGCGGGATCGGCATGGGAAAATCCACCGTCGCCGGGATCTTCCGCCGCCGCCACGTGCCGGTGTTCGATGCCGATGCCACGGTGCGCGCGCTGCAGGCGCCGGGCGGGGCGGCGCTTGCGCCCATCGCCGCCTCGTTTCCCGGCGTGGTGCGCGCCGGCGTGCTCGACCGCGCCGCCCTGCGCGCACAAGTTCTCGCCGATCCCGTCGCGCGGCGCCGTCTGGAAGCGATCATGCACCGCATGGTGCGGGCGGCGGAGACAAAATTCCTCGCCGCCGCCCGCAGGCGCGGCGCCCGCGCCGTGCTGCTCGACATTCCGCTGCTGTTCGAAACCGGCGGCGAGGCGCGGGTCGATCTCGCGCTCACCGTCTCCGCCCCGCGCGCGGTGCAAATCGCGCGGGTGCTGCGCCGCGGCCTGCCCCGCGCCGAGATCGAGCGGATCATCGCCCTGCAGATGCCGGATACCGAAAAACGCCGCCGCGCCGATGCGGTGATCGCCACCGGCCTGTCGCGCCATCACACGCTGCGCGCGGTGCGGCGGCTGATGGCGGCGCATGTGTTTCCGCCAGCCGCCCGCCTTGCGCCCGTCGCCGGTCAGCCGGCGGCGGCGATCACCTCGCGCAGCCGCGGATAGATCTCGTTCGCCCAGCGCGAGCCGGAGAACACGCCGTAATGGCCGACGCCGAGCTGAAGATGGTTGCGCTTCTGCGCCGGTTTCAGCCCGGTGCACAGATCGAGCGCCGCGACCGACTGGCCGGGCGGGCAGATATCGTCCCGCTCGCCCTCGACGGTGAAGACCGATGTCTGGCCGATCGCCGCCGGCCGCACCATCTGGCCGCGCCAGCTCAGCTGGCCGCGCGGCAGGTCGTGCCGCTGGAACACGCGCTCGACGGTTTCGAGATAGAATTCCGCCGTCAGATCCATCACCGACTGGTATTCGTCGTAGAACTTGCGGTGCGCCGCCTCGCTCGCGTCATCCTCGGTGACGATGGCGCGGAACTGGCGCAGATGCGCGCCGATATGCCGGTCGAGATTCATCGACACGAACGAGGCGAGCTGCACGAACCCGGGATAGACGGCGCGGCCCGCCCCGGCGAAGCGGCCCGGCACGGTGGTGATCAGGTTCTTGCGGAACCAGGCGATGTCGCGCGTCTTGGCGAGGTCGTTGACCTTCGAGGGGTTGCGCCTGGTGTCGATCGGCCCGCCCATCAGCGTCATGCTGCGCGGCGCCGCCGGATCGCCGGCCTCGGCCATCAGCGCGGTCGCGGCGAACACCGCCACCGCCGGCTGGCACACCGCGACCACATGCGCGCCCGGCCCCAGCTCGCGCAGGAAATCCATGATATGCGCCACATAGTCATCGAAGCCGAAGCGCCCGGCGCTCACCGGCACGTCGCGTGCGTTCTTCCAGTCGGTGATGTACACGTCGTGGTCCTGGAGCATCACCTCGACGGTGTTGCGCAGCAATGTCGCGAAATGGCCCGAGAGCGGGGCGGCGACCAGCACGCGCGGGCCGGGTTCGGCCATGTCCTTGCGGAAATGCAGCAGGTCGCCGAACGGCGTGCCGGTCACCACCGTCTCGCTGACGGCGACATCCCGCCCGCCCGAGCGCACGCGGCCGATGCCGAATTCCGGCCGCTTGTGGGAAATGCCGCTATTGCCGAAAATCTCCAGCGCCGCGCGGGCGGCCACCGGCAGGGTGGGAACGCCGAAGGGCGGCTCCATCAGCTCGAACAGCGGCAGCATCGTGCGCGCCGCCATCCTGAACGGGGCCAGGAAATCGTCCTGGGTCTGGTAGATATCATACATCATGGGCGCAAACCGCCTTTCTCGTCACGCCACTCTGGCGCCGAAAAGATCAATGTTCCGTAAATAGGTCCGGGATGAAGGACGCAGGCCTCCCGATCGTCCGGCACAAGCCTGCCCCGCATCTGCGCGAAACCCCTGTTCTGCCCCCGCCGTTCCGTGCGGCGGACGCGTTGTGTAACATTCTCTTTACAATATGGGGCAGTTCTCGCGAAAAAGAAAGCGCTGTCATCGCCCGCCGCCGCGCAGCCCGTGCAGCGCCCGCCGCAGCGGCCCGAGCGCGCGCCACATCCGGCTGCGCTCGATCGTCTCGGCATGGCGCCGCGCCGCCGCCGCCGTCTCGTCCGCCGCCGCCGCCCGGTCCTCCAGCGCCGCCATCTCGCGCCGCAACCGGCCGATCTCGCGGTTCAGCGCCACCCGGTCGAGCCGTTCCAGCGTCGCGTCATGCCCGCCCGCGCCCACCCGCACCTTCGCCGGATCGGCGATGCGCGCATGCGCCGCCGCCGCCGCCGCCTCGTCCAGCTCCGGCGGCAGCAGCGGCGCCAGCGTCCGGTAGAGATAGGCCGCATCCTCGATCAGCCGCGGGAACGACACCATCACCACCTTCACCTCCGCCGCCACCAGCCGCTCCAGCAGATGATGAAAGCCGAGCGCCAGCACCCGCGCCTGGTCGAGCGGATGCAGCGAATACACCACCCCGCCCGGCGTCACCCCCCGATGCGCCCAGGGCTTTTCCATCGCCAGCGGCCAGTCGGGCTCGGCCGCCACCTGCCGCAGCTCGTTGATCGTCCGGCTCGCGGCGGCGTCGGCAAGGTTGCGCATCGGCACGATCACGCCATCGAGCACGATCCCCGGATCGGCCAGCACCTGGTCGATGAATTCCGTCACCCACGGCGATTTGACGACATAGGGCATGTCCGCGTCCAGCGCCGGCAGCGGCAGGTTCTCGGCCCCGGCATTGGCCTCCTCGTTCCACGCGGCGTGTTCGCCGAAGCGGGAGAAATGCGTCTCCATCCCCAGCTCCGCCAGCCAACGCACGAGAAAGGACGTGCCGCTCCGCCCGGTGCCGGCGATCAGCAGATGATGTTTCGGCGGGTTCGTTTCGCTCATGCACATGATCGTGCCGGGACTGCGCCGTCCGATCAAGCCGCGCCGCCGCGGGATGGCGGCAATGAAGCCGCCCCCGTCGCCAGCGGCGCCGTTTTGCGGTAGGTCACGCCATCATGGCCTATAGTGTAAAGGAAATCTTTCCCACCCTGCAGGGCGAGGGGCGCAACGCCGGCCGCGCGGCGGTGTTCTGCCGCTTCGCCGGCTGCAACCTGTGGTCCGGCCGGGAAGAAGACCGCGCAACGGCGACCTGCCGCTTCTGCGACACCGATTTCATCGGCACCGACGGTCCGGGCGGCGGCCGCTTCGCCGATGCCGCCGGTCTCGCCCGCGCCATCCAGGCCGCCTGGCCCGCCGCCTGCACCCGCGATGCCCTCGTCGTCTTCACCGGCGGCGAACCCCTGCTCCAGCTCGATGCGCCGCTGATCGAAGCGGTGCATGAAGCGGGCTTCGAGATCGCGGTCGAGACCAACGGCACGATCGAACCGCCCGCGGGTATCGACTGGCTCTGCGTCAGCCCCAAGGCGGGGGCCAGCCTCGTGGTGCGTCAGGGTTCGGAGCTGAAGCTGGTCTATCCGCAGCCGGAGGCCGCGCCCGAGCGCTTCGCCGGGCTCGACTTCGCGCATTTCCTGCTCCAGCCGATGGACGGGCCGGATCGCGCGGCCAACACGCGCGCCGCCATCGAATACTGCCTCGCCCATCCGCAATGGCGCCTGTCGATGCAGACCCACAAATATCTCGGCATTCCCTGACCATGCACGAAATCACCAAGGAATTCCGCTTCGAGGCGGCCCACACGCTGCACCGGCAGATCGCCACCGAGGCGAGCCGCCGCATCCACGGCCATTCCTACCGCGCCACCGTCACGCTGCGCGGCACGCCGGATGCGAGCGGCATGCTGATGGATTTCGGCAGGCTCGGCCAGCACCTCGCCGCGATCCGCGAGGCGCTCGACCACCGCTTCCTCGACGAGGTGGAGGGCCTCGGCCCGGCAACGCTGGAAAA
>JAJZSY010000033.1:19709-26880 GCA_021849425.1 Pseudomonadota bacterium | reverse complement strand
CCCGAGCACCGCCGCATCCTGATGGTCATCTCCGATGGCGCGCCGGTCGACGATTCCACCCTCTCGGTCAACCAGGGCAGCTATCTCGAACGCCATCTGCGCGACGTGATCCGCGACATCGAAAGCCGCGACTTCGTCGAACTCGTCGCCATCGGCATCGGCCACGACGTCACGCGCTACTACCGCCGCGCCGTCACCCTGGTCGACGCCGAGGAACTCGGCGGCACGATGATGAAGAAACTCGCCGAACTGTTCGACCAGGACGCCGCCGAAAGCTGGGCCCGCGCCGCCGCCCTCCGCGCCCCGCTGGTCGCCTGAGCCGAAGGCAGGGCGCGGCCGCTCAATCCGCCGAGGTGAGCCGGAACTCGATCCGCCGGTTCTGCGCCAGGTCCTTCGGCGTGTCGCCGCTGGCGATCGGGTGATCCGCGCCGAACCCGGCCGCCACCACCCGGCTCTTCGGCACCCCATCCGCGATCAGCAGATGCAGCACGGAAAGCGCGCGCGCCGCCGAGAGGTCGAAATTGTCCTTGTACGGCCCGCCGGTGATCGCCTCCTTGTCGGCATAGCCGGTGACGCTCAGCACCCAGTTGATCTTGGCGGGGATCTTCGGCGCGATCGTTTCGATCGCCTGCGCCACCTTGGCGATCTCCGCCTTGCCCGTGGCCGAAAGCTGCGCCGAGTCGGAGGGGAACAGCACCGCGCTCTCGAACACGAAGCGGTCGCCCACCACCTTGATGTCCTTCTGCCCCGCCAGCGCCTGGCGCAGCACGCCGAAGAACTCGCTGCGATACTGTTCGAGTGACTGCACCTTGCGCGCCAGCGCCTCGTTCAGCTGCTTGCCGAGATCGGCGATCTGCACATGCTCTTCCTGGTCCTTCTTCTGCGCCGCATCGAGTGCGGCGGCGATGGTCGCGAGCTGCAACCGCAGCGCCGCGATCTGCTGGTTGAGCAGGCTGACGGTCGCGATCTCCTGAGCGTTCAGCTTCACCTGCCCGGCGAGCTTTCCGCCCGCCGCCGCCACGGCGGCGCCGAGCGTCGCGGTCTTCGCGTTCAGCGCCGCATTGGCCGAGCTCAGCGTTGAATTCGCCGCCATCAGCGCCGCTTCCCGCGTCTTCGTCGCCTTCATCAGCGCCGCCATGCTGGACAGCTCGTCCTGCAACGAGGCGGTCTTCGCCTTCTGCAAGGCCAGAACCTGCGAAAGCTGCGCGATCTCGCTGCGCAGCGCGCCGATCGTCTTGTTCCGGCTCGACAGCGCCACCGAGAGAAACGCTTCCGCCAGGACAAACACGAGCAGCACGAAAATCGTCACCATCAGCAGGGTCGACAGCGCGTCGACATAGCCCGGCCAGATCTCCAGCCCGTTGTTGCGGCCGCGAATGGTGCGCGCCATGGCTCAGCCCTTCGCCTCGTCGAACCGCGCCGCCACGGTTCTGGTCAGGATCTTCAGGTCGTGGCGCAGATCGGCCAGGCCCTGCACGCGCCCCTGTTCCGCCTCGGCGATCAGCCGCGCCATCAGCAGCTCGATATTGCGCAGATGCGCCCGCGCGACCTCGTTGTCCTTGCGCTCCTCGCCGCGCTCGACGATGCGTGAAAGCGCCGCCACCCCTTCGCCCACCCGCAGCATCACCCGCTGCGAGGCCTGGATCGATTCCGCCAGCACCGTCATCCGCTCGCTCAGCACCTGGATCGTCTGCGCCGTCTCGCCGCGCCCCTCCTCGCTGCGCATCAGCAGGCGCTGCAGCGATTCGACAGTCTCGGCGCTCTGCTCCAGCACCGCCTGCACATAGGCCGGCAGCCCACCCTCCGCCTCGGCGGCGATCGCGCCGCTCGAAACCCGCGTCAGCCCGGCGAGCCATTCCTCCAGATCGTTGAAGAAGCGGTTCATCGCCTGGCCCGCGGTAAGGTCGAGGAACCCCAGGATCAGCGCGCCCGACAGCCCGAACATCGAGGATGAGAACGCTGTGCCCATCCCCGCCAGCGGCCCGGCGAGCCCGGCCTTGAGCTGGGCGAACATCCCGTTCACATCCCCGCCCGCGAGGTTCATCGCCGCGATCACCGCGGCCACCGCATGCACCGTCTTCAGCAGGCCCCAGAACGTCCCGAGCAGGCCGAGAAAGATCATCACCCCGGTGACATAGCGCGAGGTCTCGCGGCTTTCGTCGAGCCGGCTGGCGATGCCATCGAGCATGGTGCGCATGCTGGCGACCGAGAGCGTCACCCGCCGCCCGTCATCCTGCCGGCCGCCGAACATCCTCGCCATCGGCAGCAGCAGCCGCGGCTTCGGCCCATGTTCGATCGAGGCGCGCGAGCGCTGGAACCGCTCCACCCAGTCCACTTCCGGGCTCAGCCGCATCACCTGCCGCAAATTCCAGAAAATCCCGAACACCTCGACCACCGCGATCACCGAATTGACCACCGGATTGGCGAGGAAGAACGATTTCAGCACCGGCGCGAGGAAAGCGGCCAGGCCATAGACCACCACCAGAAACACCAGCATGCGGATCAGGTAGCTGTTCGGGCGGGTCATGTTCGCTCCAGTTCAGGGAAGGGTGCTCAGCGTCACGCGGTCGTCCGGCGCATCTGGCGCATCGCCGAGTGCCTGCACGATGATACGCTGCGCCGGAATGCCGGCGGCGACCAGCATGCCGCGCACCGCGAGCCCCCGCCGCAGCGCCAGCCGCCGCGCCTCCGAGGGGTCATCCGAGCGGCCCGGCGCGGTCGCCCGCACCAGAAACCGCAGCCCGCGCGGCCGGGAGGCGGCGAGAAACCGCCTGACCGAAGCCGCCGCCGCCGGGCCGGGCGTCGCCTCGTCGCCCGGAAACACGATCACGAGCGGCGCCGGCGCCACTGGTTTTGCCGGCGGTTTGGGCGGCGGGGCAGGGCGCCTGGTCGCGATGACGGGCGGCGGCGGCGGCGGCATCGGCAGCCGCGCCGCCGCCACATGCGCCGCCACAGGATGTTTCACCGCATGTCTCACCGCGCGATGCGCCGGTTTGCGATGCTCTGCAATCCGGTGGTCCTCCCGGCGATCCGGCATCGCGTGCCGCGTCACCGCCGGGTTCCGGGCCGGCGCGGGGCCGCCGAGCTGGCGCAGCGCCTGCGGATTGACGACAACCTGTGCCCCCGCCGGACCCGTGAGCATGACCGCGGCCGCCGCGCACGCCGCAAGGAAAAAACCCTGTCGCATTCCGCCCGACATTAGCGCATGTCTCCCATGCCGCTCAATGCCGACCAGCTCGGGCCGGCCAGCTCGGGCCGGTTCGTTTCAGGCCCTGGCACTCTCCAGCGCCGAGGCCGCCAGCTCGCGCAGCCGCGCATGAATATGCGGATTGCCGGCGACGATATCGCCGGTCACCGCATCGCTGCCATCGGGTGCCGTGGCGTAGCCGCCGGCCTCGCGCACCAGCAAGGCGCCGGCGGCGATGTCCCACGGATGGGTGCCATATTCGAAATAGCCATCGAACCGCCCGGCGGCGGTCCAGGCGAGATCGAGCGCCGCCGCCCCCATCCGCCGCACGCCCGCCGTCTCGGGCATCAGCGCGCCGAGCACGCGGGCGAAGGCGAGGCGGTTGCGCGGCGCGGTGCGGGCGAAGGGAATCCCGGTGGCGAACAGCGCGCTCGACCACTCCCTGCGCGAGGACACGCGCAGCCGGCGGTCGTTCAGATAAGCGCCGGCGCCCTTTTCGGCCCAGAACAGCTCGTCCAGCGCCGGCGCCATCACCATCGCCGCGGCGATCTCGCTGCCGCCATCCGCCAGCCGCTTTTCCAGCGCGATCGAGATCGCCCAGTTCGGAATCGCGTGCAGGAAATTGGTCGTCCCGTCGAGCGGATCGACGATCCACCGCCACGCCCAGTTCTCCGAGCCATGCGCGCCGCTTTCCTCCATCAGGAAGGCGTAGCCGGGCCGGGCGCGCTCCAGCTCCTCGCGGATCGTCTGCTCGGCGCGCATGTCCGCCTGGCTGACGAAGTCGGACGGCCCCTTTACCGAGACCTGGAGATGCTCGACCTCGTTGAAATCGCGGATCAGCCGGCGCGCGGCCTTCTGGGCCGCGGCGACCATGATGGTCATGTGCGCGGAACGGCGGGGTGTCATGGCTCGTTACTCCGGAAAACGGTCGGGCGCGGCGGCTCCGCCGCGCGCGGCCTCAGCCCTTGGCCCGCTCGACGTAGGTCGAATCCTCGGTGCGGACGACGATGCGCTCCCCCGCCTCGATGAAGGGCGGAACCATCACCTTCACCCCGTTCGACAGCTTCGCCGGCTTGTAGGAGGAGGACGCGGTCTGCCCCTTCACCACCGGATCGGCCTCGACGATATCCAGCGTCACCGTCGCCGGCAGGTGGATGCCGACCGGGTCGCCCTCCACGAGATCGACGATCACCGCCATGTTGTCCTGCAGGAACGGCGCCTGGTCACCCAGCAGGGCTGCCGGCACCAGAAACTGCTCGAAGGTTTCGCCGTCCATCAGCACGAGATTGTCGCCGTCGGTATAGGAATAGGTGTAGTCGCGGTTGTCCGTCATCAGCCGCTCGACCGTGTCGGCGGTGCGCCAGCGTTCGTTGGTCTTGTTCCCGGTCTTGAGGTCGCGCATCTCCACCTGGATGAACGCGCCGCCCTTGCCCGGAGTGATGATCTGCTGCTTGAGCACCGTCCAGCGGCGACCATCATGCTCGATCACCTGGCCGGCGCGGATCAGATTCGCCTGCTGCTTCATGAAATGACACCCGATCTTGGATAAGGATGGGGCGGCTTAGCCCGCCGCGCCGCTTTGGGCAAGTTTTCGCTCCGCCGCGACCAGCGCCGCGTGGATGATCCCGAGCCCCTCGCGATGCCAGCGCTGGACCGATTTGTGGTCCGCCCCCAGCACGCCGCCGAGCCTGCGCCAGGGAAACAGGTGCCGCCCGGTCAGCGGATGGGTCAGCGCCCGCGCGCCGAGAATCCGCCGCAGCACGAACCGCTCCTCCGGAATCGCGGCGAGCCAGCCGAGCGCCTCGTCCATCCGGTCGATCTCCGCCCCCGAGGGGTGCGGCGGGCGGATGCGCGAGGCCTCCCAGCCATAGGCGTCGAGCGCGCTGCGCACCACCTCGTAGCGGTTGATCCGCAGATGCGGCGAATAGCCCCGCTCCGGCAGCGCCAGCAGGCACGCCCCTGCCGCCTCCAGCCGCTGCGCGATCGCGCCGATCGGGTCCGCCGCCCCGCTCACCGCCGGGCAGGGGTCGATCTCCACCCGCCGCGCCGCGCCGGCGGCGCCGATCCCCGAGCCGAGCACCTCGCCCGCACGCCGCACCCGAATTTCGGCCGCGCGATGTGCCCGCGCCGCGCTCATCGCTCATCCTCCCGCCCGGGGGCGGCGAGGGGAACGAACACCGCGCCCTCCAGAATCGTCCCGCGCGTCAGCAGCCCCCAGGAGCGCGGATGCCCGGCCGGCAGCGGCGGGCGGTTCGGATCGTCTTCCGGCGGCGGCTTCGGCCGCGCCGCCTGGCTCGGCCCGCCGGCGGCGCAGAGCCGCCGCCCGCGCTCGATGATCGTGTTGCGCGACAGGCCGAGCACGGCGGCAATCGCCGCCCAGGTCGCCCCGTCCCCCCGCATGCGGCGGATCGTCTGGTCGGCGGCGTCGGTCCAGATGCGGCGTTCGGGCATCGCTCATCTCCTTCGTGGATGAACGTAGTGTTAGTATATACGCTAACGTGCGTCAATAATACTAACATAATGGAGCGACGGAACCGAGCCCCCGGCACACCGCCAGGCGCATCAGTCCGAACAACAATATATTGATAAATCGATGAAAATAGGCGAAGGCGCCAAGCCGGAAAAATTTCAGTCCAGCGCGAAAAACCGGGCGCGGAGCAGAATATCGGTCTCCAGCGCGGTGCGGACGGCGGCTTCTCCGTTAGTATCCGCGACAACCACGACGGCGGCGAAATCCGGCAGCGTCCCCCGCGCCCGGCCGAGAAACAGCTCCGTCAGCGCCAGCGCCGCGGGCCCGCGCGGCACGCAGCAGGCGCAGCCGATCCCGTGCCCCAGCCGCGCCGGCGCCACGCCGAACCGCGCCACCGCCGCCACGTCGGCGGGCGGATCAAAACCCTCCTGCACCAGCGCCGCCTCATCCGCTCCCGCCGCGCCGCCGAACCGCACGCCGATCCGCATCGTCACGCTCCCTTCGCTCCGCCGCCGCGCCGTCCCGGCGCCGCCGTCACCACCAGCCCGGCGAGCACCAGCGCCGCCCCCGCCCAGCCCGCCGCCGGCAGCCGCTCGCCGACGACGAGTACCGCCAGCACCGCCGCCACCACCGGCTCGACCAACGTGATCGTCGTCGCCACACTCACCGGAATCCGCGCCAGCCCGAGGCCGAAGCAGAGATAGCCGAGAAACATCGGCACCGCCGCCATGTAGATGCCCACCGCCGCATTGCCCCAGGAGTCGAGAAAGGCGCCGCCGGTCGCCAGCAGCACCGGCATCAGCAGCGCGCCGCCGATCCCGAACGTCGCCCCCATCGCCACCATCGAGCGGACGCCGCGCAGCATCATCCCCCGCGCCGTCCAGGCATAGAGCGCATAAGTCAGCCCGCCGACGAGGCCGAGCGCGATGCCGAGGCTGCTCCCATCGCCCGCCGTCGCCCCGGGTTCGGAAAGGGCAAGCAGCGCCATGCCGGCAATCCCCGGCAGCGCGCCGGCAACCCAGCGGGCGGAGAGCCGCGTGCCGGCGAGCGCGCGCTCGATCAGTGCGGAGAAGATCGGCGCCGAGCCGAGCGTCACCACCGTTCCCACCGCAACGCCGGAGAGCCGCATCGAGCTGTAAAAGGCGAGGGGATACAGCGCGACCGCGACGCCCCCCGCCGCCAGCAACCGCCCGTGCCGCGCCAGCGCCGGCAGGTCGCGCAGGATGCGCGGTGCGGCGAGCAGCGCCTGCAACAGCCCGCCGATCCCCATCGCGCAGGCGCCGATCGCCAGCGGCCCGACCGCGGGCGCGAACGTCGCCGCCGTGCCCGTCGTGCCCCAGACCAGCGCGGCGAACAGCACCGCCGCCACCCCGGTCGCGAATCCGCCGTCGTGCGGATGCGCGCCGTGTTTGTCGTGCGGATGCGCGCCGTGTTTGTCGCGCGGCAGCGCGCCGTGTTTGTCGTGCGGATGCGCGCCGTGTTTGTCGTGCGGATGCGCGCCGTGTTTGTCGCGC